>DLPV01000023.1:9236-103601 GCA_002477465.1 Gammaproteobacteria bacterium UBA7449
ATCATCTGTTCTTATGACGGGGCCTGCTACGACTGTCTATGAAGGGACTATCGAGTAGAGAATTACCAATTACGTAACGATCAAGTAAGGACTTCTTGAATAGAATTTTTTTGCAAGAGGGTCAACTTAGTGAAGGATATCTGAGCCATGAGCAACGAAGCTTCTGCCGCTGAACAACTGGATACCAGCGAAGCTGAAATACTGAGTGAAGAACAAGTCGCGGAGTATCTGCGTAATCATCCAGAGTTCTTTCTTGCTCAAGACGACGTTCTGGCAGATCTCACGCTTCCACACGAAAGCGGCAAAGCGATCTCATTACTGGAACGTCAAGTCACTATCCTCAGGGAGCGCGGTATTGAAGCCAGGCAGAAATTGAGCAACCTGCTGGAGAATGCTCGTAACAACGATCAGTTGTTCGATACTACCCGTAACCTTGTACTCGCTCTTCTACGCGCGCAAAACATAACCGAAATTGCTGAAGTCGCGCAGGATCAACTGGCCACTCACGTCAATATTGATGCCTGTGAAGTGATACTGGTGGATCGAGCCGATCTGGAGGTTGCGCCTTCGATTCGAGTCCAAAGCCTGGACAGCCTTAAACAGGATTTTGAAGATGTATTCCGGTTCAAGCGTACACACTGTGGAGCGCTTGATGAAGAGCAGATTGCGCAGTTGTTTAAATCTTCTGGTAAATCAATTCGCTCCACCGCCTTGTGCCCGGTAATCAACAACAGTGAAGTACTCGCTATGCTGGCACTTGGCAACAAGACTGAGAACTACTTCAACATCAACTTGGACACTCTTTTCCTCGACTTTATCGGCCACGTGGTTGGCGCCGTGCTGGACAAGCAGCTTTTGCTAGAGAAAGCCCCTTGAGGCAGTAGCATGTCAGGTGGTCAAGACCCTACTGCGGGCACCGGTAAACTAGTCTCTGTCATTTGCCGAACGGTTGGAAGAGCAACTCTCACCGAAGCCTTAGCATCCATAGCAGAGCAGAGTCATCGCGATATTGAAGTCGTCTTAGTTAACGCGGCCTGCGTTGCGCTCGAATCTTTCGTGCCCCCGAACTATCCATTTCCGATCAAACTGATTAGCGGCGGCGCTAAATTGGCCCGCGCCGAAGCTGCCAACGCCGGTCTAGATGCCAGTGACGGCAACTTCCTGTTATTCCTTGATGACGACGATTGGATCGCGCCGGAACATATCATCAGTTTGTTAAGCACCCTGGAAGCAAACCCGCAGGATGGAGCAGCTTACAGCTCTACACGCAAGGTAAGTGCCATCGGCGAGCCTGCAGGTATTGAATTCGACCGGGACTTCGACCCAATCCTACTAATGCGGGATAACTTCATCCCTATCCATTCCGTCCTGTTTAGAAAATCTTTGCTTGCCCACCATTGCCGCTTCGATACGGATCTGGAAGTGTATGAAGACTGGGATTTCTGGATCCAGCTTTCCCAACATACTAGTTTCATTCACGTGAAATCGCTTACTGCCTTCTACAGAGAAGGCGGTGATTCTGAAACCGATGCCCATGACATTGATGACCGTTTCAATATGGGCAATATCCTCGGAATTTCGCGGGCCCGAGTGTATGAGAAGTGGAAAAACTCATGGAGCGGTGAACAAATTAGCGCCTTGATCGAAAGTAGCCTCGCTGATGATGCTATCCGCTCACTCCATGCAGACATTGCTGCGAAGAACGAAGAGCTGGATCGGGTCGCGGCGCGACTGGAAAAAACTGCTTCTGACTACAAATTTATCCAAACGGACTACAAACTAGTTGAGTCAGCTTATCAAACTAAAAAAAACGAGCTAGAGAGCACACAGGTTGAGTTAGAGAGCACACAGACTGAGTTAGAGAGCACACAGACTGCACTTGCGGCAGTCCGTAATGTCGCGGGGCAGCGAGAAAGCGAGTTACGCCACTTGCGCCGGCGCTTACAGGAGCTCCATGACCACATCAAGCAGGTGGAACATGCACACACCCTCATAGAGAGCAGTCTGTTCTGGCGTGCTACTTACCCGCTGCGCAAGCTCAGGGATTTACTCAGGCCAGCAGCGACGCCGGCACCTGCACCTGCACCTGCACCTGCACCTGCACCTGCGAACAATGATACTAGTGAGAAGCAGACTGAGACGAATGCCGCCGCACGTGAAGATTTTAAGGCTGCCTACTCCCGACAGGCCAAACAACACTTAGACAAATTTTTGAGAAAGGGAGCCTCGCTAAAACTCCCCCACGGCGAAGCACCAAAAGTCAGTATCGTGCTGGTGTTCTACAACCAGGCCCACCTCAGCTTACTCTGTCTACAGTCAATCATCGAGCATGCAGATAATGTTGAAGTCGTCATCGTCGACAACAATTCCACGGATGAAACCAATCAACTGCTGGACCTGATCGAAGGCGCCGTCATTATTCGCAACGAAGATAACCGCGGCTTCGTGAGGGCGGTCAATCAGGCTATAAATGTTGCCAATGGCGAACAGATTCTGCTGCTCAACAACGACGCCAGCCTGGAAAAAGGCGCAATCACCATCGCCAGCGCCACTTTGGAAAGTGCAGCAGATATCGGCGCAGTTGGCGGCAAGATCCTGTTACTCGACGGGAGTCTGCAAGAAGCTGGCAGCCTGATCTGGCGCGATGGCTCCTGCCTTGGTTACGGTCGTGGAGATGACCCGAATAAACCGGAATATATGTTCCGCCGTGACGTGGACTACTGCTCCGGCGCCTTCCTGTTATTCAGCAAACAAGACTTTGACTCGTTGGGTGGCTTCGATGAAGACTTCGCACCGGCCTATTATGAAGAATCCGATTTTTGCGTGCGGCTGAGAAAGGCAGGAAAACGCATAGTCTATGAACCGCGTGCAGTAATCACGCATTTCGAGTTTGCCAGCACAGGCGGCATGAATAAGGCCAGTGAATTGCAGCAGGAACATCGCAAGCTGTTCTGCGAAAAGCACGAGGAGTTCCTTACTCAATTTTTTGACAATCAGCAGCAAAGCCCACTTCGGGCAAGATCTCCCGCTGGTGTGGAAACTGTGCTGATGATTGATGATCGAGTGCCCTATCCCAGCATGGGATCAGGCTATCCGCGAAGTTGCCATATTATCCAGGAGTTAGTGGCAAGACCCATGCGTGTCACCTTTTATCCCCTACAATTTCCCCATGACGATTGGCTGGATATTTACACCGAGATTGGCGTAGATGTAGAGGTCATGTTGGATCATGGGCGTGAGCGACTGCAGCAATTTCTGGAAGAGCGCGCTGGATTCTTCGACTATATTCTGATCAGTCGTGACCACAACATGGAATTTTTTAACACGGCCGCCATCCTTGAGCCCGCCATTGCGGAAAAAGCACAAGTCATCTATGACGCCGAGGCCCTGATCGCGCCGAGAGAAATTAGTCAGCGGCGATTGCGGGGGGAAGATGTGTCAGAAACCGAATTGAACTTGGCCGTCAAAGACGAGATACAAAAGGCGCGACTCGCTGATGCGGTAATTGCAGTATCTGAAGCTGAGGCGGAATCCTTTCGACGCATCGGCGACAAAAAGACCGTAGTCGCGGGTCACGCTATTACTGCCCGACGCGGCGACAAAGGTTTTGAGGCTCGCCGTGACATGCTTTTCGTTGGTGCGTTGCGCGAAGATGAGTCGCCCAACGTGGATTCTCTGCTATGGTTTATAGAAAATTCTTTGCCCGCGATCATTGCGGCCGAGCCTGATGTCAGGCTCATCATAGTTGGCGACAACACCGCAGCTGCGCTTACATCCATTAATCAGGACAGCGTTGTATTCATGGGTAGACAGGCGAGTATTAAAGACTTCTACGATAGCTGCAGAGTGTTTATCGCACCCACTCGCTTTGCCGCAGGGATTCCCCACAAGGTGCACGAAGCCGCAGCTAACGGCATTCCTTCGGTTGTCACACCCTTGCTCGCCGGTCAATTAAATTGGCGCGATGAGACCGAATTGCTGGTAGCGAAAAGCGGTGATGAATTTGCCAAACAGTGTTTGCGCTTGTACCAGGATGAAAGACTTTGGCAGGCGGTTCAGGATGGTGGTTCGGCAGCAGTAGCGAGGGATTGTTCAGAGCAGGGCTTTCGCGATTCGCTGTATGACCTGCTCGATAAACAGTCGAGCTAAGGGCTAACCCGAAACTAACAGGCTTAGACCTGCAATTCTTATCTATTCTTCAATTTTCTATTGGCCGTCCTATGCCGCACTTTTAGCGAGCGACTTGCCTCGCCCAGGGGTTACGATCGGCACACTCAGATATCAACTTGAATCTACAGACTTCGCTTGCTGTCTAATCTAAAAGCTGCGAACGAGGCGAAACAACAGGTTTTGCAACAATCCTAATCGCAGACCCAGAAAACCGGCAAGGAGTAGACCCGTACGTTGACGCGTATTTAAGGCGCCTCCATAGGTTGCCCTAATCGCTCTGGCCTGCACTGCGACATCCGACAGATGTGGATTAACCTCATAGGCTTTGATCTTGGCCCATAGACCTCCGGCCACTGTTAGTGCCGGCTTAAATTGCTGCGCACCGATAGCGTTTGCATCATGCTGACGGTAGCGCACCAGAGGCTGGTCGATATATTCACGGGCACCGAAGGCCGCGGCGGTTACCGCAAGCCACCAGTCATGCATGATGGCATCGTTAGGGATGGGCAAGGCTTTATTGGCCAGCTCTTCGTTGATAACAGCGGTGCATCCCGTTACCAGGTTACTGAGCGCGAGATTAACAAGGTCGCCTCGGTCTATCTTCAAGCCCTGGTAAGCAATAAACGATTCCGCTATGCATTTGCCGTGCCGGTCTATTACTTCAAGGTCGCTGTGGACCAGGGCTGGTATTAGCGAACTCTCGCGCCGCTCGATCTGCAGCAAGCGTTGAAATTCATACTCAGCTTTTTGTGGAACCCAGATATCATCCTGATCGGCAAACATCATATAGGCTCTGTCCAGTCCCAGCGCCTGCTTGTTTTCCAGAACATATCGCATCAAGCACGCAAAACTGCCTTTCGCTCCAAGGTTCTGGTTATCCGAGGGCAATAGACAAAACTTTTCGAAATACTTCTTTTCGTATCGCGCTAAAACAGCAGTGGTCTCATCACTTGAGCCATCGTCGCGGACGACAATCACAATATCTTTCACGCTTTGATCCAGGATGGAATCCAATTGCTCATCGAGAAATTCTTCACCATTGTAGGTGGATAGCAAGATTGCGAGACGAGGAAGAGATGCCATAGGAGTTAACTCAGCGACTTGGCATCGCGTATTCCAGAACGAATGTTCTGCCAGTACTGCCGACGATTATGCGAAGAAATCAACAGCCACGCGGCCTTGATCAGGAAACGGGCGAGATCACGTATCTTCCAACCCACCGGAGAATACTTCATGCCATAAAGGTGGGTGCGATTTCTACTGGAATAGTAAGTCCTCGCCGGGTTGTGTTGCGCCATAATCCCAGCCCGTACCAACGGATCCTGGCTGCGTTCGCCAATGGCGTGGTAGAGCACTGCCGAGTCGGTGCCGATGAGATCAAAGCCGAAAGACTTGGCACGAAAACACCATTCCAGATCCACATTGTCGATGAAATAGCTTTCTTTCATATCCCCGATAACTGCGACATGTTTGAGCGCCAGCAGAGTGCCCGAAGTAATCAGAAAATCTGCCATGAAATGGGTAGGAGAACCCTTGAAGGCACGATCAGAGCGCAGCATCAATCGATTAAAGAGTTTGAAGGGAGTCTGGCGCATGGTTTGCGGATTAATAATCCTGGGCCCAACTGCAGCGACGCCTTTCTCACTTTGTGCCTCCGCTGATCTGTAGCCATCGATCATACGCTCCACAAACAGGTCACAGAGGCTGCTGTCCTGATCGAATAGGCAGACATAATCGCAATCCGACTCCCGGGCCGCCTGAATGCCGATATTCAGTGCCCTGGCCAGGCCCTGGTTTTCGCCCAGTTTGCGCAGCTCAAGACATCTTTCATACACCTCAATGGATTCCGCCAGTTCGTCAATTCTCGGCGTGCCATTGTCGATTACGATGAATTTGGTTTCCTTGTTGAGCTGGCCCAGCAGCTTGAGCAAAGCGGTAATGTCCGGGTTGTAGGTCACTACAACCGCCAGGCAATTGTTATCAACTGCCTCTACCGCTTCGGTCATGGCGTGGAAATCTCCACTGGCTCCACGGCCTCCGGAGATTGCTGAGACTGTTCCGGCTCCACTATTTGTCCGGGTACTTCAGGGGACATAGTGAGAGACTCAGGCCTGAATCTAGCCAGAGCGAGAAAGTAGCAGATCGACAGTACGCCAATGCCGAGCCCTACGACGACGCCTGCGTCCAATATGCCACGCCAGGGTTGTGCCAAGGTCCGTGCGAGAAAGATGAAGCAAATAATCATCAGGGTCAGGCCAATAGACAGCAGCTGGCGCTTTCGAGTTGCGTGTATATAGCCCATGCAAAACAGCGGCGCCAACAGGATATGCGACGGCCTTGGGTTGTTCATCAAGAAAGATGCACGCACGACAACTCTGGGTGCAAACCCTTTATGGAAGCCCTTATAGCCTTCCGCGTAGGCCATATAGACAACACTGAAACCCAGTGCCGCCCAATGCAGGGCACTAAGCTCAATATCTGCCAACTCGAATGCCAATGGTGCCAGTCGATACAATGCAAAACAAAGCAGCAAAAGCACGCCGACAATGCCCCAGATAAAGCCCAGTGATTTCAATGGAAATTCCTGCCCGTGAGTGAAACGCCCATTATAAACCGATTCACCTGCATCTCGGAAAATACCTGAGCGGCTCACCGTCGCCATCCTTGGCAAACTGGGATATTATCTGGCGGTGAAAAACAGCTACCGTCGCTGTATTGCCCCGCACGAGCGCAAAACCAACTATTCAGCACAACATCCCGTGCCCAAAGCAGCAAGAGATAAGTTATGACCTTAAACCTTGGCGTTGTGATGGACCCCATCGAATCCATCACCGTAAAAAAAGACACCACACTCGCCATGTTGTTGGCTGCGCAACGAAAAGGCTGGACTATTCACTATATGCAGCAGAAGGATCTCTATTCAGCACAGGGAACCAGCCGCTCTAACATGACCTCCCTGGAGGTAAGAGATGACCCGCAGAGCTGGTTTACACTCGGCGAATCCGGCGATAAGCCGCTTTCTGAGCTCGATGTAATTCTTATGCGCAAGGATCCGCCTTTTGACCTCGATTACATTTACTCCACTTATTTACTCGAGCAAGCGCACCATGAGGGGACGCTAATCGTTAATAATCCCCAGAGTCTGCGGGACTGCAATGAAAAGATTTTTGCGACCCAGTTCCCGCAATGTTGCCCGCCGGTTCTTGTCTCAGCAGACGCAGAAATGCTAAAGGCTTTCTATAGGGAGCACGAAGACGTTATATATAAACCTCTCGATGGTATGGGAGGAACGTCAATCTTTCGTGTTAAGCGGGGCGACGCCAATCTTAGTGTGATCATCGAAACGCTAACCCTGCAAGGTGAGCGTCAGATCATGGCGCAGCGCTTCATACCCGAAATAGTCGATGGTGATAAAAGAATACTCATGATTGATGGAGAACCTGTTGATTATGCCCTGGCTCGGATACCTGCGATTGGTGAAAACCGTGGCAATCTGGCCGCAGGCGGGAGCGGTGTTGCCCAGCCTTTGAGCAAAAGAGATCGCTGGATTTGTGACCAGATCGCCCCCTTCCTCAAAGAAAAGGGTCTATTGTTTGTGGGAATTGATGTGATTGGCGACTATCTGACCGAGATCAATGTGACCAGCCCTACCTGCATCAGGGAGATCGATGCGGCCTTTGATCTCGACATCGCTGGTGACCTGATGCTCAAGATCGAAGAAAAACTCGCCGTTTCATAACCGGGGAACGCGATTGACTGCAGCAGATGAAGAGCTTTCCCGAGAGAGATTCGGCTTTACTGTGTTTCTCTCGGCCTGCGTTCACGCCATCATAATCCTTGGTGTCGGTTTCACCTATTTTGAAGAACTCAACAGTGAGCCCGCGCTTGAAATCACCATGGCACAATACCGCAGCGAAATTGCGCCTGAAGATGCGGATTTCCTTGCTCAGGAGAACCAGATAGGCAGCGGTGTATTGGATCAGGCCGCAGCACCCAGCACGCCCTTCGAATCCGACTTCAACGCGGACAATATCAACGAGGTATTGCCAGTACCCAAGGCGCCTAGTATCGTCAATGAACTGCGGCAACAAGATACAGCGGTCATTACTGCGCTGCAGGACGATGACGGTATCGCGCAACAACGGGAATTGCTAGAGCCGGAAGATGAACAACCGGTAGCGGATGAGGTCGCACCTGACGAACTCAGCCTTGCAATCGCAAGCCTGCAAGCGCAGCTGGACTTAAAGAGACAGACCTATGCAAGGCGACCTCGGAAATACACGATTTCTTCGGCCTCGACAAAAAAGAGCCATGACGCACTTTACTTGGACAACTGGCGCCGCCGCATCGAAGCAGTAGGCAACATAAATTATCCAGACGAGGCGCGCCGAATGCAGATGTATGGCAATGTCAGAATGCTGGTCGCCCTACAACCAACCGGGCGCATAAACGAAGTAAGAATCTTGCAATCCTCCGGCCATACTGTGTTAGATCAGGCCGCTCTCAATATCGTCAATCTCGCTGCGCCTTTTGAGCCTTTCCCCGATGAATTACGCACGGAAGCTGATATACTGGAAATCATTCGAACTTTTCGTTTCCACGAGGGCAATTCCCTCACCAGTTATTAAAATCTAGCCATAGCCCCGATCCAGCCCGCTTATGAGTGACAACACTCAATCGCATTACCTCGAAAACCAGTTTCTGATCGCGATGCCGCAGATGCTGGACTCCTACTTTGCCAACACAGTGACTTATCTCTGGAAACACAATGAGCAGGGCGCTCTCGGCATAGTCATCAACAAACCACTGCTGGCCTGTATCTCGGACATATTTGATGAATTGGATATTGAATGCGCGGTCGCTGAGGGTCCGTTTCGAGAGCAGCACGTGCTCGCAGGCGGTCCGGTTGAACGCGATAAAGGCTTCATCATTCATGATGCGGGTGAGAACTGGGAGTCTTCCGTCACCGTTACACCAGAGATTTCAGTATGTACTTCGAAAACAATACTACAAGATATTGCTAAAGGCGCCGGCCCAAATAATTACGTGGTGGCACTGGGCTGCGCAGGGTGGGAGGCTGGCCAACTGGAACGAGAGATCGGCGAAAATGCCTGGCTTACCGCGCCCGCCAGCAGTGAACTGATCTTCTCCAACGACTATGCGGGCAAAGCGCATGAAGCCGCCGCTGCGTTAGGCATAGACCTTCAGCAAATTTCTCCGGAAGCCGGTCATTCGTAACCTCTTATGGCGCTCGAATCTTTCCCTAGTCGCACAACAAAACCACTGGCTGCCCTGTCTTTCGACTTCGGGACTCAAAGCATTGGCGTCGCATTCGGTCAAAGCATTTCAGGCACAGCGCGGCCAGTGTGCGTACTCAAGGCTAACGATGGAATTCCTGACTGGGAACAGGTAGGCAGCGTAATTGCTGAATGGAGTCCAGACGTGTTGGTGATTGGCTTGCCCTATAATCTGGACGGCACCGAAAGCGAATTGCTAAAGCGAGCAATCAAATTCGGCAACAGACTGAATGGACGGTTCCATAAGCCCTGTTACGGGATGGATGAACGCTTGTCCTCAAGGGCTGCCATCGAACAAGTCATGGAAGAGTCGGGAAGTATGACCAAGAAATCTGATATTGATGACATAGCCGCGCAGATTATCCTGGAGAACTGGTTTTCAGAATTCAAGCGGCAGGTCGAAAATATCAGGTAACCAGCACTGCCCGAATCAAGCAGCGCCGGTTACGAAAAATACAGCTTTAGAAGTTTTCAGACATCTTGGCTTTCAGTTTCGCCTCTTCCCGCGTCACCATACCTTTTGCCAACAGGTCTTTAAGACACTGGCCGAGGGTCTGCATGCCTGAACCGGCGCCAGTCTGAATAGCGGAATACATCTGCGCAACCTTATCCTCACGAATAAGGTTTCGAATCGCCGGTGTGCCGATCATGATTTCATGAGCTGCGATCCGGCCGCCGCCAGGTTTCTTCAGCAGAGTTTGGGAGATTACTGCCTGCAAGGATTCCGACAACATGGAACGAACCATGTCTTTTTCTGCCGCTGGAAACACGTCAATCACACGGTCAATCGTCTTGGCCGCTGATGTTGTATGCAGTGTTCCAAAAACCAAGTGCCCAGTCTCTGCTGCGGTCAGTGCCAGTCGGATGGTTTCCAAGTCACGCAACTCACCAACTAGAATAATGTCGGGGTCTTCACGCAGTGCCGAGCGCAGGGCTTCATTAAAGCCATGGGTATCCCGGTGCACCTCACGCTGGTTAACCAAGCATTTCTTGCTCAGGTGCACAAATTCGATTGGATCCTCAATCGTCAGAATATGCTCGTACTTGTTGTCGTTGATGTAATCAACCATGGCAGCAAGCGTTGTACTCTTGCCGGATCCAGTGGGACCGGTAACCACAACCAGGCCACGCGGCACATCAGAGATCTGACGAAACACCTCGCCCATGCCAAGCTGTTCCATGGATAGAACTTTGGAGGGAATAGTACGGAATACAGCTTCTGCGCCGCGACCCTGAACGAATGCGTTAACACGAAAACGGGCAAGGTTGGGTACTTCAAAAGAAAAGTCAGTTTCGAGAAACTCTTCATAGTCCTTGCGCTGCTTGTCATTCATGATTTCATAAATGAGCGCGTGCACTTCTTTGTGGTTCATTTCCGGAACGTTGATCCTGCGAATATCTCCATCTACACGAATCAATGGCTGCATGCCGGCGGTGATGTGTAAATCAGACGCACCCTGCTTCACACTAAAACCAAGTAGTTCTGTAATATCCATAGCCTTTCCTATAACGCGGGTTTTTGCTTCGTTGTTCCCCTAGCTATTCCCATAATCATAGCTATAAGAATTTATGCGCAGTGTCTGGCATCATGATAGTGAAGCCTAGGTGACAACTCCCTGGCCGCGAGCTGCAGTTCGCGAGCAGCAACAGTTTCCTGCGGCTGGCCAATATGAACACTGTCGCCTATAGTACGGTCCTTCAGTCAATATCCCAGACCCGGCAATTGGGATAAGCCGGTGAAAACGTGATCGATGTAACAGAAAACATTCGTGCCGCAAGCCAGAGAATACGAGCACTTGAGCAAGAATACGGCCGACCCGAAGGTACCGTCAGCCTACTCGCCGTGAGTAAACGGCAATCCATAGCCAAGATTCGTGAGGCCGCTGCCGCTGGCGTGGTAAATATTGGAGAGAATTATCTGCAGGAAGCGCTTGGTAAAAAACAGGAGCTGGCTGATATCCCGCAATTGGTCTGGCATTTCATTGGACCGATTCAGTCGAACAAAACCCGCGGCATAGCCGAAACTTTTGATTGGGTTCACAGTGTGGATCGCGCCAAGATTGCGAAACGCTTGAACGACCAGCGCCCAGTCGATCAGGGTCCTCTGAATATCTGCGTGCAGGTCAACCAGTCGGCAGAGGAGAGCAAGTCCGGAACCACGTCCAGTGAGGCGTCCGAGCTATGCCAGCAGATCGCTGAACTCCCAAATTTAACCCTGCGGGGACTCATGGCAATTCCCGCAGCGACCGATGATGAGGCTGCACAGCATCGGGCCTTTAGCGTCCTGGCCGACCTCTTCCAGTCGCTGCAGACAAGCCATCCTGACATGGATACGCTTTCCATGGGCATGTCGAATGACTATGCCGCTGCCATTGCCGAGGGCTCAACGATGATACGACTGGGCACCGCGCTTTTTGGTCCCCGCCAGTCTAGAATACGCCAGGTCTGATAGGGAAAGCGAAATTATCCCTGCCACGCCTAATGCGCTAACATATCTCCTCTTCGCGAGCCCCGTCTGCATAGTCAGGGAGACAGTTTGAACAACCCAAGCATTGGATTCATCGGCGCTGGCAACATGGCGAGCAGCCTCATTAAAGGTCTGCTGGCCAAAGGATTTGGTAGAGACTCCATAGCCGCTTCCGATATAGATACAGAGAAGCTGCAACAGCTCCAGCGGGACAGTGGAATTCGGATTGCTTCCAATCAGGAGCTAACCGACAGCGCCGACGTATTGGTGCTTGCTGTCAAGCCACAGATCTTGAAGGCAGTGTGTGAAGGCTTTTCGCTGGGCACGAATCGGCCGCTGGTGGTGTCGGTTGCTGCCGGGGTCACGTTGGATAATTTGGCGGCATGGCTGGGAAACGACGTTGCCATTGTGCGCAGCATGCCGAATACGCCAGCCCTCATCGGCAAGGGTGCGACGGGGCTCTATGCTAACGCCCATGCCAGCGAGCAGCATCGAGAGATCGCTACTGAACTCATGAACGCCGTAGGCTTGAGCGTTTGGGTTGATAGCGAGTCTGAAATCGATGCAGTCACCGCGGTATCGGGTAGTGGACCAGCCTATTATTTCCTCTTCATGGAGGCGATGCAGGAGGCGGCACTGGAACTAGGTTTGGCGCCTGAGGTTGCCCGAACACTATGCCAGCAAACCGCAATCGGTGCCTGTGAGCTGGCAAATAGCAGCGCTGATGACGTGGCCGAGTTGCGCCGTAAGGTGACTTCCCCTGGGGGCACCACTGAACAAGCAATCCTGACATTTGAATCAGGCGGTCTCAGACAACTGGTGAAAGAGTCACTGCTAGCTGCCCGGGACCGGTCAGAAGAGCTTGCGAAAGAGTAGCCGTCAGGTCGGTAAAATAATTAGTTTAAGCGCGCTTGTGCATCAGGCGTCTAAGTAAAGACAAAACAGGTAAGAGAAATATCATGGGTGTATTTGGAAGTTCCGCGGCTCTCATCATCAATACCCTGGGTGGCCTTTATTTGTTGGCGGTGTTGCTGCGGTTTCTGCTGCAGATTGCAAAGGCGGACTTCTACAATCCGGTTTCTCAAGCAGTGGTTAGAGCGACTGACCCCTTGGTCAGAATTTTACGCAAGGTTATCCCAGGTTATCACGGCATCGATTTTTCAACCCTGATTCTGGCCATCGTCATTGAGGCGATAGCGATCTGTGTTCTGATTATTCTCTATGGCGGTAGCATTCCTTCTGCAGGATTTATTGTTACCTGGGCGTTTGTCGGTGTGATTTATTTCATCGTAAATATTTATTATTACGCCATCATTGGCTCAATCATCATGTCCTTCGTGATGCTTTTCTCCGGCAACATGAACCCTCATCCGATTCTGCGATTAATCTGGCAGCTCACCGAACCGGTAATGGGACCCGTGAGAAAAGTTGTGCCTCCCATGGGTGGGCTCGATTTTTCACCTATTTTCATTTTCATCATCATTGGTCTGATCCAGAACTTATTGATAGAAACTTTTGGAATTAGCGAACAGATCGCCGCCGTCGTAATCGGCATTTAGGTGAGTAACCAAGCCAGGTTTCGAAAGCCTTTACACGCTACAGGATGCTGCAGCCGAATAGAATCACTGCGGCACTGTGCTGAATCATCTGACTCTATGCGTATGCGTCTGGCCAGTTACAAAAGAAGTGCGGGAATGCACTGGAAATAAATAGCCCCATGTCTAATACCATACCCTCAGACTCAGTCGGCATCGTCACGCCGCAATGCATTCACTTCGATGAAGAGCTGTCCCTGCGCAGCGGTAATGTGCTGTCAGGGTTTGACCTGATGATTGAGACTTATGGTGAATTGAATACCGATAAATCCAACGCTATCCTGATTTGTCATGCCTTGAGTGGCGACCACCATGCTGCGGGATACCACGATGAAGAGGATGCCAAGCCCGGATGGTGGGACAGTTGCATTGGTCCTGGTAAACCGATTGATACCAATCTGTTCTTTGTAGTCTCACTGAATAACCTTGGAGGGTGCGCCGGCAGCACCGGCCCTGCCAGCATCAATCCCGAGACCGGCAAGTATTACGGGCCCGACTTTCCTGTAGTGACGGTGCGCGATTGGGTAAGAAGCCAGGTTATGCTGATGGACCATCTGGGGATTAGCCAATGGGCCGCAGTGGTTGGAGGAAGTCTGGGCGGTATGCAGGTATTGCGCTGGGCAATAAGCTTCCCTGAGCGTTTGCGCCACGCCGTCTGCATCGCAGCGGCGCCCAAACTCTCCGCCCAGAATATCGCCTTTAATGAAGTAGCCCGGCACTCGATCGTTAATGACCCTAACTTTCATGAGGGTCGATACCTGGAAGCAGGCACCTACCCCAAGCAGGGACTAATGCTAGCGCGGATGGTCGGTCACATTACCTACCTGTCGGACAGTGCCATGCGCGAGAAATTCGGGCGTACTATTACCGACCTAGATAGTACCGGTGCTAACTTCGGTCGAGACCTGCGCACCGGCAAGCTCAGTTTTGGTTTCAATGTGGATTTTCAGGTTGAGAGTTATCTGCATTATCAAGGGGAACGCTTTTCTGAAAACTTTGATGCCAACACCTACCTGCTAATGACCAAGGCATTGGATTATTTTGACCCTTCCGTGGATTACGAGGGTGACTTCAGTGCGGCCTTCAAGAAGGCGAACTGCAAATTCTTGCTGATATCATTCACCACGGACTGGCGTTTTCCACCGGAACGATCCCGCGAGATAGTCAATGATCTGCTGAAGGCCGGCAAGGAAGTCACTTACCTGGAGATCGAAGCAGATCAGGGGCACGACGCCTTCCTGTTACCTATTCCTCGTTATATCAATGCGCTATCCGCTTACCTCAAACGGGTTCACGCAGAGGGTTCCGCCGATGCGTCCTGATCTGGAAATTATCCAGCAGTGGATCCAGCCAGGTAGCCGTGTGCTCGACCTGGGTTGTGGTGACGGCAGCCTGCTGCACTATCTCAATACGTCGAAGAATGTCACCTCCATTGGCCTGGAAATTGACGAGGGCAATATCGAGCGGTGCATCGCCAACGGCGTCAACGTGATCGAACAAAATATGGATGAGGGATTGGGCAATTTCCAGCCTGACAGCTTTGACACTGTGCTATTGGCGCAAACGCTGCAGGCACTGAGCAATCCCCATATACTGATTAACGAGATGCTCAGGGTCGGCAAATATGGCATCGTGACATTTCCTAACTTCGGCAACTGGAAAAGCCGCCTCTACCTGGCGCTTCGAGGCCGCATGCCGGTGAGCAAATTCATGCCAAATGAATGGTATGACACGCCTAATATTCATTTCTGCACGGTAACAGACTTCGATGCCCTGTGCCGGGAGAACAACATTAAAATTCTTACCCGCACGGTAGTGGATTCTCAGCACCAGGGTAACTGGGCCATGAGGGCCTGGCCAAACTTCTTGGGCGAAATCGCCATCTACCACATCACCCGAGATTGAGAGCTTGAGAAATGAGCGGATGACAGCGAGAAAAGTCGTGTTGGCGAGCAGCAACAAAGGCAAGCTCAAAGAACTGCAGAATATCCTCGCTGCGAAAGATGTCAACTTGATTCCCCAGTCAGATTTTAAGGTGAGTGATGCCGATGAGACTGGTTTGAGCTTTGTGGAGAATGCAATTATCAAAGCACGCCATGCCTGTGAGGTAACTGGGCTGCCAAGCATCGCCGATGACTCTGGTATCGAGGTAGACGCACTAAATGGGAGGCCTGGCATTTATTCTGCGAGATTCTCCGGCAAAAGCGGAGCAGAAGCTGACCCTGCCAACAATGTAAAACTGCTTGAAGAGCTCTCTGAAATCCCTGAACCCAAGCGAACTGCACGCTTTCAGTGTGTGATTGTTTACTTGCGACATGCGCAGGACCCCATGCCGCTGATTTGTCAGGGAACCTGGGAAGGTCGCATCCTGTTTGAAGAGCAGGGAGAAAACGGTTTCGGCTATGACCCATTGTTCTATGTTCCCACCCATCAATGCGCGTCGGCCGAGTTAGCGGCCGAGGTGAAAAACGCCATCAGCCATCGCGGCCAGGCACTACAAAGACTGTTGGCATGCTGGAACAACCCCCCTTAAGCCTATATATGCATGTGCCCTGGTGTATTCGCAAATGCCCCTACTGCGACTTCAATTCCCATGCCGTCAAATCCGATATTCCTGAACAGACATACGTTGACGCGCTCTGCCAGGATTTTGAGTTGGAGGCTGCACGCCTCGGACAATCCTCTTCAGGTATTAGCTCGATATTCATCGGTGGTGGCACACCGAGTTTGCTAAGTGCAGCTGCCTATGAGCGCTTGCTCTCACATATTGATGCCGTGTTTGGCCTTGAATCCGCGGCTGAGATAACTCTTGAGGCTAACCCCGGCACCGCGGAGGCCAAGAGATTTCTTGAGTATCGCGCGGCCGGTATCAACCGCCTGTCCATTGGTGTGCAGAGCTTTAACGAGGCGCATCTGAAAACCCTTGGGCGCATACACTCCGGCAATGATGCCCGACGCGCCATCGAGTATTGCACTGCGGCAGGGTTTGACAATTTTAATCTTGACCTCATGCATGGCTTGCCAGGCCAGACTGAAGACGAGGCCCTTGACGATATTGAAACGGCCCTGAACTTCGAGCCGCCTCATCTTAGCTGGTACCAGCTCACCATAGAACCAAACACGGAGTTCTTCTCCAAACCACCGGCTCTGCCAGCAGAGGGTCTGCTCGATACTATCCATCAGCGAGGACAGCAGCTGCTCGAATCCCGGGGATACGGACGCTATGAAGTCTCTGCCTTCTGCCAGCCGGGAAGAGAGTCGCGACACAATCTTAACTACTGGCTATTTGGGGATTACCTGGGAATTGGCGCCGGCGCCCATGGCAAGCTCACCCAGCCTGATAACAATCTCATCCTGCGCACGCGCAAGAAGAAACAACCTGATCACTATCTCGCTAGCGAACTATCGAGAACCGCAGAAGCGACGGCAGTAGCGCCAGAGGATCGGGCACTGGAATTCCTGCTTAATGGCTTGCGTTTGGTGAACGGATTCAGCATACAGGAATTCGAGACCCGCACTGGCGTCACTTTTAGCCAGATAGGAAAGCGGGTAGAATATCTAGCCTCGCTAGAGCTGTTAAATGTGAATAACGGCAGAGTGCGCGCGACTGAACACGGGTACCGCGTTCTCAATAGTTTGCTTGAGGAGTTTATCGAGTAATCATCGCATTATTTCTTCGCCCGATTAGCGGCAGTATTTCCAGCATTGACAGAATTAGTAACACCGGGAAAAGGCTATGGAAAAACTCTATAAAAGACGCTGCGAACCCTGCGGTTTGGGTGCGCCCGTGGTCACCGAGGAAGAAGCCAACGACTTGTTAATCAGCGTGCCGGGATGGAAAAAAGAATTCCACGATGGCGTAGAAAAACTGGTCAGGGAGTTTTTCTTTGTAGAATTCACCGATGCCTTCAATTTTACTTATAAGATAGCCAGCCTATCCGAACGCGAAGACCACCACCCGAGCATCATGACAGAATGGGGCAAGGTAACCGTCTACTGGTGGACGCATCGAATCAACGGACTTCACGTAAACGATTTCATCATGGCGGCCAAAACTGACATGATAGCAAAGCTGTCCGCACCATCCTGATTTCAGTCGAGCGAAATTACCCATGTCAAACCTCAGTTCCCGGCTGCTGCAACGACTCGATGATGTAGTTCGAGTACCCAGCGTCAGCTCAACAGCGCCTGAGCTGGACGTGAGTAACCAGGGAATTATCGACTACCTGGCAGAGCAGTTCGCAAATCTGGGATTCAGCTGTGAAATAGTACCGTGCAAGCAGGCTGGCAAGGTAAATCTCATTGCAAGCAGAGGTACCGGCCCAGGCGGTCTCGTTATGGCCGGGCATACTGATACTGTACCTTTCGATAAAGAACTTTGGTCAGTAGATCCTTTCTCCCTGACCGAGAAAGATAATCGCCTTTACGGTCTTGGCGTTACCGACATGAAGGGCTTCTTTCCCGTTGTGATGAGTGCCATTGAAGCGCTGGATGTCAAGGCATTCAAACAGCCATTGATTATCCTGGCGACCGCAGATGAAGAAACTTCCATGGAAGGTGCCCGCACGATTGCCGAGTTGGGGCGGCCACGAGCCAGGGCCGCGGTGATTGGTGAACCCACTGGGCTGAAACCTGTCATGGCACACAAAGGCATGATGATGGATGAAATTCGGCTGCTGGGTCAGAGCGGCCACTCATCCGACCCGAGCCTGGGCAATAATGCCATGGAGGCCATGCACGCCGTGATTTCTGATCTCATGCGCTACCGGGAGGAACTCAAGTCTTGCTATCAGAGCAGCTTGTTTGACATTCCCTATCCGACCCTGAACCTGGGCAGCATTCATGGTGGTGATAATCCCAACCGAATTTGCGGACACTGCAATCTGCAGTTTGATATGCGTCTCATGCCGGGTATGCATCTGGAAGAAGTTCGCGCTGATATTCGCAAGCGGGTACACACGGTTGTCGATCCACTTGGTATCGAATTCGAACATGCCGTGCTGTTTAATGGCGTGCCGGCTTTCTTCGCTGAGGAAAACAGCGAACTGCTGGAGACCACAGAGAGCCTCACTGGACATACGGGCATTAGCGTCGGCTTCGGCACCGAAGGACCGTTTCTTCAGCAACTCGGCATGGACACCATTATTATGGGTCCCGGAAATATTGACCAGGCACACCAACCCGATGAGTATGTATCTATGGACATGCTGGAGCCGGCCATCGATGTCATGCAAAAACTCATCGTGAAATACTGCGAACCGAGCTGAACCCCATGTTAGAAGATCAAGAACTCATGCAATGGTTTAGGGCGTCTACTGCCTATATCAATGCCCACCGGGGCAAAGTCTTTGTCGTTTACTTGAGCGGCGATGCCCTGGACTGCCCTAATTTTGCCAATATCGTGCACGACCTCGCCTTGTTGCATAGCCTGG
Organism: Gammaproteobacteria bacterium UBA7449; assembly: GCA_002477465.1. Taxonomy (GTDB): domain Bacteria; phylum Pseudomonadota; class Gammaproteobacteria; order Pseudomonadales; family Pseudohongiellaceae; genus UBA9145. The sequence continues at coordinate 28,198 of DLPV01000023.1, forward strand.
ACGTAAAACTGGTCCTGGTTTATGGCGCGCGGCCCCAGATTAGCGCAGCACTCGCGGCCGAGGGCATTGAAAGCAGTTATCAGGGTCCGCTGCGGGTGACCGAAGCCAGCCACATGCAGACTATAAAACGCGCGGTGGGATGCCTTGGCCTTGATCTACAGGCCCATTTTTCAATGGGGCTGAGCAACTCACCCATGCATGGCGCCAATATAAATGTCAGTCAGGGCAATTTCGTGACTGCCCAACCGATCGGGGTTATCGACGGGGTCGATTTTCAATACAGCGGCAAGGTCAGAAGAGTTGATACTGAGGCAATCACGCATTTGCTAGCAGGTAATCAACTCGTGCTGGTATCGAACCTTGGATACTCAGTCACAGGGGAGATCTTCAATCTTGCCGCGGAGGAAGTCGCAACGGAATTGGCGATTGCGCTCAACGCCGAGAAGCTCATTCAATTTATGCCAACGCCAGGCATTGTTGACGACACACAACAATTGATCACAGCGCTCAGCGCCAGCAGTGCGCGTAAACATCTTGCCAGTCTTTCACAGTCATTAGACGCAGAGTCTGTCGCTCAGGCCAGCTCACTGCAGTCCGCGTTGCGAGCCTATGAGCAAGGCATTCATCGCTGTCACCTTATCAGCTATAAAGAGAACGGAGCCCTGCTGCAAGAATTGTTCACCCGTGCCGGCCACGGCAGTCTCCTGAGCAGAGACAGCCTCGACGAATTAAGGGCGGCGACGATTGAGGATGTCGGCGGCATCCTCAACCTGATACAACCATTGGAACTAGCGGGCGCCCTGGTGACACGTTCGCGAGAGCTATTGGAAACAGAAATTGAAAACTTCATCGTAATTGAACTGGAAGAAACCATCATCGGTTGTGCAGCCTTGTATCCGTTGAGCGGCAACGCTGCCGAAATCGCCTGTATCGCCATTCATCCTGACTATCAAAAGAGTACCCTAGGCGAGCGCCTGCTACTCGCGCTGGAAAAACAAGCGCGTCAAATGAAAGCAACAACGGTTTATGCGCTGACTACCGTAGCTTCCCACTTTTTCATGGAGCGGGGTTTCACCGAAATTTCTGTCGATGAATTGCCGCAGGGGCGACAGAAACTTTACAATTACCAGCGTAAATCCAAAGTGTTTACGAAAACCCTCGACAGCTAGTTGTGCTTTTCCAGAATACAGATACTGTAATCGAAAGGATTGGCTTCGTTACGCTGGAAATCATCTCGCGATACTTCTCTCCATTCAGACTCGTCGAAACCTGAAAGCACCGTATCGCCTTCGACCTCTGCATGGACGCGCGTTAGATGAAAGCGCTCAGCGATCGGCATGGCCGTGGCGTAAAGCGCAGCACCCCCGATAACGAATGCTTCTTCAGTTCCATCAATTACCGCAATAGATTCCGCCAGCCGCAAGGCGTCTTGAATGGAATGCACGACCTTTGCCCCTTCAGCCACGTAATCAGCATCCCTGGTAACGACTATGCTGGTGCGACCAGGTAAAGGTCGACCAATAGACTCCCAGGTTTTCCTGCCCATGATTATGGAATGGCCCATAGTTGTGGCCTTGAAGTATCTCAGGTCTGCCGGCAAGTGCCAGGGCAAACCGTTATTGCGCCCAATAGTGCCGTTACTGGCCATTGCACAGATCAGGGAAAGTTTCATGCTGAAAAATTAATTCTGAATGTTAAACGGAAATCCCGAGTGCTAAACCGAAAACGGATAGGCAATTGGGTCATGGTGTTGATAGCCGACTACTTCAAAGTCATCCAGCGTCACCCAGGTTTCAATATCCTCGAGAGTCTTAATGTCGGGATTGATTTTGAGTTCTGGCGGATCAAAAGGATCGCGTTTCAACTGAACCGAGCGCATCAACTCCAGCTGGTCCTCGTAAATGTGGGCATTAACAATCTTGTGGTAAGCCATGCCGGGAGTCTTGCCGGTAATCTGGGCCATTAGGGCCAACAAAGTAAACACCTGAATCTGGTTGAAATTAAGCCCCAGCGGTACATCGCAGGAGCGCTGGTAGCTGGTCAGGTAGAGTGTGTCTGCCAACAGCGAAAAATTGTGAGTGTGCATGCAAGGTCTTAAACAGCCCACATCAAACTCACCGGGGTTATAGAAAGTAAGTATTTCACCCCTGTCATCCAACCCCTTGTTCAGGTTATCGACAATCTTGCGTAGCTGATCTACTGTATCGCCATTAGGCTTGCGCCAGTTCCTGCCCTGCACGCCATAAACCCGACCCATGTCATCCTCACTCTTGCGGACTGGGTTGTTGAGCCAGGCTTCGTTCAGGTTGGCATTGGCATCCCAGGATTTCGTGCCCAGTTTTCGAAAATCAGCCGCATTGTCATAGCCGCGAATATACCCAAGCAACTCCGCGATTGCCGCTTTCCAGTAACTCTTTCGAGTGGTGATGATGGGAAACTTGTTAGCAGCAACGTCGTAACCCAAGTCCGCATTGATCACCGTCAGGCACTTCTTACCCGTGCGCTGATTTTCAATCCACATGCCTTCATCGACTATTCGTAGGCAAAGTTCCAGATACTGGTGCATGGTCAGGAGCTCCTTATGATTAGTTCGTTGCCAGCTTTTGGGGGCGGCCGTAGGCCAGAAACAGAAACAGCAGTCCCCCGCCGACAAGCGGCAAGGATAATATCTGCCCCATTGTAAGCCAGTCGAAAGCGAGATAGCCGAGATGGGAATCAGGCTCACGAAAGAACTCAATAAAGAATCTGAAGCAGCCATAGCCCAGCGCAAACACACCGGCTACGGCGAACCTAGGCCGGGGTTTGGCGGAAAAGAACCAGACAATCACAAACAGCGCGGCGCCTTCCAGGGAAAACTCATAAAGCTGTGAAGGGTGTCTGGCCAGCTGATCGACATGAGGAAATACCATGCCCCAGGCAACATCAGTGGGCTTTCCCCATAACTCGCCACCGATGAAATTCCCGATGCGGCCCGCTCCCAAGCCAAATGGCACGAACGGGGCGATAAAATCGATGGTGGTCCAGTAATCCTTTTTGATGTGACGGGTGTAGAGGAACAGGGCGAAGAGCACGCCCAGGAACCCCCCGTGGAATGACATGCCTCCTTCCCAAACCCGGAACAACCAGAGCGGGTCTTCAATGAAGCGCCCGAAGTTGTAAAACAGGACCGAACCCACACGGCCCCCGATCACGGCACCCAGGGCCCCATAAAAAACCAGGTCTGAAATTTGTTCCGCCGTCCACTGGTCTGCTGAGTGACGCGCACGGTAACTGGCAAGGAACCACGCCCCGCCAAAAGCGACGATATACATGATGCCATACCAGTGAATACTGAGAGGACCCAGGGAAATGGCGACAGGATCGAATTGGGGATAGGTAAGCATCTGAAGTACAGGCAACCTGAGAATAGACAAGCGATAACGCAAGTATACCAAGATTGTTTCAATCAACGGGCTTTTGAGGATAACATTTCCTGATTCAAGGATGGCTCCCAACACATGTGTCTAATTATATTTGCCCACAGGGCTGATCCAGCCTATCCGCTTGTCTTGGCGGCCAATAGGGATGAATTTTTTGGGCGCGCGACTGCCCATGCGCAGTTTTGGCAGCCAGACCATCCGCAAATTCTCGCTGGCAGAGACCTGGTGGCTGGCGGTACTTGGTTGGGCATTAACCGCGCTGGCCGTTTTGCCGCTGTGACGAACATTCGCGACCCTTCCCAGCCAGAGCGAAAAGACCGCTCCCGTGGCGAGCTAACCCTGAATTTCCTCAGCAGCAAAGAATCAGCTCAACAGTACTGCGAAGGACTGCGCGAACACTTTGATGAGTTCGCAGGATTCAACCTGCTGGTGAGTGATGGGGAGACCCTTTGCTACCTCAATAATTTCGAAAACCTGATTGAAGAGCTGAGACCAGGAGTCTACGGTCTTTCCAACGGCCTTCTGAACAGCCCGTGGCCCAAGGTCGAGCGAGGCAGAGAATGTCTGCAGCAACTCATCCAGGCCGATTCGCCTTTACCCACAGACTCGCTTATCGACATGATGAGAGACCGCCAGCGGGCTCAGGACTCAAATCTGCCCGCCACCGGCATACCGATGCAACTGGAGCGCGAGCTTTCCGCAACCTTTATTTCTAACGAGAGCCGGGAGTACGGCACGCGCTGCTCCACGGCGTTGCTGATGCAAGCCGGAGGCCTTATCCAGTTCAGTGAGCAGAACTATGACGAAGAGGGGCAGCCTGCGTCGGCGCATTTCTATGAGTTTGCGCAGGCCAGGCCTTTCTATAACACCTAGTATCAGGTACCTACGCTTGCTGTTTCGTCGGGGTATCCCACTTTTGTCATAAATCAATTCCTTGTCCCACACTGATGTTATGAGGTTTGGATTGCCAGATATCTTATGATGTTCAGGAGTAATTACGAAAACAATCCGCTTCGCACTTGCCATAGTTTGCAGCGCACTGCTCGCTTCCTGCGCGCAGTACAGCACACAGATCGACTCTAATCTGACGGTCTGCTGTCCAGGTAATTACGGAGAATATCAGGAGTACAGTGTGCGGACTGTGGATATGCCGGTCTTTCTTCAAGAATATGTGACTGCAGAATTTGACGCCGCTTTTGCGGAGAAAGGGCTCACTCACAATGATCGCATGAACGACCTGCAGATATTGCTACGCTACAACCATATCAACCTCTCCAGCGAACAGGAGTCTATAGACCCCTTTATGCGTGTTGAGGCAATGAATGTTGAGCTCAACTATGTCGCAGCCATCGACATTGAAATTCGGGAAACTGCAACGAACGATATTGTATGGGCTGGCTCCATAAGCCGCATACATCAGGTCGTGCCCGGGGAGTACATGCATGAGGATCGCGCCCGTCCTGCATTTCGACAATCATTCAGGGCATTGCTATCAAGCTATCCGCCGCTAAGCGTTGACCCGTCCTGAATCAATCAGCACCCGAACCAATCAAATCGAATCAGCTTGATTCTGAATCGAAGTGGAGAGTACGAATAAATCCCGGAGCACAAAATGGCTAATGAAGGCTACCATGAACCCGCCGCAAAGCTTTCCGATGAAACCCGCGACATGCCGCACCATCACGTCCTTGATGGAAGAGCTGGAAGCGGTTGACTGGTACAACCAGCGTGTAGATGCCTGCAAGGATGAAGAACTGAAAGACTTCCTGTTTACCGGCAAGCCGATTGCGCACGGCTAAACCAGCTAGTTGGTGCGGGATGAGCGCAGCAGTCGGTCTACACCAGCGTTGTATAAAGTCAGGTCGACTGCACTCCGGATCATCTGGGCATCATCCATCTGCATAACTTGATCGAGCAGATCCTGCGCGGCATCCAGGCTAACGCTGCGAATAACAGACTTTACTTTCAGTAACGTAGCGGCGTTCATCGACAGTACGTCGAAACCCATGGCCAAAAGTAGCACTGCAGCGCCCGGATCACCTGCCATCTCACCACAGATACTGACCTGCTTGCCTACTTTTTGGGCCTCGCTGACAACGTGATAAAGCGCATGTAAGACTGCTGGATGAAACGCGCTGTAAAGATTGGCAACGCGCGGATTGTTCCTGTCCACCGCGAGTAGATACTGGGTCAGGTCGTTGCTTCCCACCGAGACGAAATCAACCATCGAGGCCAGGGCCCTGGTCTGATACACCGCAGCCGGCACCTCGATCATCACTCCTACTGGCGGAAATTTGACCTCCAGGCCTTCCTGAGTAAGTTCACGATGAGCTTTTTTTATTAGCTGCATCGAGGAATTCACTTCGTTCACGTTGCTAATCATTGGCAACATGATCTGCAGGTTTTCCAGGCCGATGCTGGCACGCATCATGGCGCGAATCTGGGCGGTGAAAATTTCCGGATGATCGAGTGTGACCCTGATCCCTCGCCATCCTAGGAAGGGGTTCTCTTCTTCAATGGGAAAATAAGAAAGCGCCTTGTCGCCACCAATGTCCAACGTGCGCATGGTCACCGGCATCGGAGAAAACGCCGCTAGCTGCTCACGATAGATGTCGGTCTGTTCCTGCTCACTGGGAAAGCGCTCACTCAGAAGAAACGGCACTTCGGTTCGAAACAGGCCTACACCCTCAGCGCCCTGATCAAGGGAATGAGCGACATCCGCGATCAAGCCAGTATTAACCCAGAGGTGGACGCGATGGTCGTCGGCAGTTATGCAAGGCAAGTCCTTCAGCTCTTCAAGGTCGGCAATAAGCTCTGCCTGTTCCTTGATTGTATTCTCATAGCGAGTACGGACCGTATCCGAAGGGTTGCCGATGATCTCGCCTTTGTAGCCGTCGAGGATGACTTCTCTGCCATCTAACTGATTGATGGGTAAATCAACAACCCCCATAACCGTTGGAATACCCATAGTACGAGCCAGGATTGCTACATGTGAGTTTCCTGACCCCTTTACCGATACAATACCTTTAAGCTTGCTTTTGGATACTTCGGCCAACATTGCCGGTGTGACTTCTTCACCAACTAGGATGGTGTCTTCGAAGTACTCGGTTTCTACCTGCTCTCCCTGCTGCAGGTAGAACAAGACGCGGCTGCATAAGTCCTTAATGTCGACCGCTCGCTCGCGCAAATACTCATCAGACATCATCTCGAAAGTTCGCACGTGCTCTCGAGCAACCTCAGCCAGCGCACCCTGTGCCCAATGACCACTCCTGATTCTTTCAACCACTTCATTACCCAGGGCATCGTCATCAAGCATGTGAAGATAGACATCAAAGAGCTGTCTCTCTTCCTCTGCAACCCGACCAGCCAGACGCTCATGCATATTGCGCATGTCGTCTCGTACCTTATTCAGAGAACTAGTAAAATAACCAATCTCCTGATCTATATCGCGGGCGCGGCGCACCGGGACCTGGTACAGATTGGCCTTGGGGAACACTACAACGATCTTGCCAATGGCTACGCCCGAGGCGCCGGATACACCACCGAATACTGTATCTGAGATTTTGTGCCCAGAGGGGCTGACACCTTCTATTGCGCCAGTCGCCTCTGCCGAGGCGATTACACCGGCCAATTGTGCTGACAGGGTGATCAAAAATGCCTCTTCGCCTTCATCGAAGCCACGCAGCTGTGCATGCTGCACAACAACCACACCAAGCACGTTGCGATGGTGGATGATCGGAACACCGAGAAAAGAGTGAAAGCTTTCCTCGCCAGTTTCCTGAATATAATGAAAGCTCGGGTGTGTTGAGGCATCCCGTAAGTTAATCGGTTCAGCATGCTTGGCGACCAGACCAACCAGCCCCTCTCCAACAGCGAGACTAACGTGCCCAACAGCTTCCTTATTCAGTCCCTCAGACGCCATCAGGACATGGGCATTGAGATCGGTGTCATAAAGGAAAATTGAGCATACTTCGGTAGCGAGTGATTCCCTTACGCGACGCACAATGATATCCAACGCAGACTGTAAGTCTTGCGCAGCATTCACTTCCTGCACTATTCCGCGTAGTTGCTCGAGCATACCCTGATAGATTCCATGATCCGTTCAACCAGTAATAATCCTGAATTTGATTTCAGCGCTAATGGTTGCGCGTAAATACACAGACTTAAATTTCAGGGTTGAATGGTCCGGCCTGAGACCGGTATTTGTCTTGCTGCTTCTGTTGCTATTTTTTTTCTACGTAGTCGTTAAGCGGGTTCAGCAATTCTTTTAATGCCCGGCGGTAGACACCACGTTTAAACTCTATGACCTGATTGACCGGATACCAGTAACTCACCCATCGCCAGTCGTCGAACTCTGGCTCACTCGAATTATTCAGTTCAACGCGAGCGTCATCGGCCTCAAGCCCAAGCAGAAACCACTTCTGCTTCTGTCCTATACACATTGGATCCGTGTGACGGCGAACAAAGTTTTTCGGCAGTTTGTACCGCAACCAATCATTGGTTTGATGTAGGATTTTGACATCGCCGGCGGCCAGGCCGACTTCTTCATCCAGCTCACGATAGAGTGCCTGTTCCAGTGATTCGTCAGCATTTATGCCGCCCTGAGGGAACTGCCACGAGCTTTGACCAATGCGCTTGGCCCACAACAATTGGCCAAGGCGATTGCAAATCACTATTCCCACATTCGGGCGAAAGCCCTCTGAATCAATCATCCCTATCGTTCCTTAGACAGACTTTAGAGGTTATTGTTTCATAACCCGGCAAATTTGATCAATGGCGGAATTGCGCTAAATGACAATAAAATTACGAATAATCAATGGCTTATGTGCCATATAGCAATCTAAATTGGCGCTCTCCCGACACCATTATCCCCTGCTGAAGCCGAATCCCAGGGGGTATAATAGGCTTTTCCGCCTACTTTTTTCTTAAATTGACCTCATGACTGTCCGGCTTGCACTATTTGATCTTGATAACACCCTGTTGGGTGGTGACAGCGACCACGCTTGGGGGGAATTTCTTATCAGCCAGGGCCTGGTGGACGAGACTAGTCATCGCGCCATTAATGATCGCTTCTATCAACAGTACCTGGATGGTGAACTTGATATTGAAGCTTACGTGCGTTTCACGGTCAGCCCAATCTCAGGGTATAGCGGCGAACAGCGCGCTGCCCTGCACGCCGACTTTATGCGAGAAATCATTGAACCGATGATTTTGGAGAAGGGTCGCGCATTGATCGAACAACATCAGTCGCGCGGTGATGTATGCGTAATTATCACAGCCACTAATAGTTTTATCACCGCACCAATTGCCAGATCCCTTGGCATAGAGACCTTGTTAGCCACTGAACTTGAAATCGTGAATGATCGCATCACCGGAAAAATCAGCGGTGTACCCTGCTACCAGGACGGCAAGGTGAAAAAACTTGGTGACTGGTTGGACGAGAACAGAGCAGATCTTGAGAATCTTCGCATGGAGTCAGCAATCTTTTACTCTGATTCCATAAACGATCTTGCGCTAATGGAAGTGGTTGCGGAACCCGTTGCTGTTGATCCAGACAGCTCGCTGGAGCAAGTAGCCATGTCAAAAAAATGGCAAATTATAAGTTTGCGCTAGTGGCGCCCTGCATCCGCAAATTTGTGGCGCTGTTTGTGTGCGCTGCCATCATGCACGCTTGCAGTGAACAGCCTAATTCTTCGTCCACTGCAATCACTGAAACCACCTCGAGTGACCTGGTTTATCCACGGATGGCATTGGATTCAGCCACAAGTGCAGCTGTCACCACCCTTATCGCGCAATACTTGACGCGCATTGACTCTGATTTTAGCGCGGTGCAAAGCGAACTTGAATCCATGCAATCTGAAATTGAGCGCTTTCTTGAGAACCCAAACGCCACCGCAATTAACGCAGTTAGGGCGGCGTGGCTGCGAGCGCATAGCGCTTATGAATTAACAACAGTACATCGTCACTTTGCCCAGACAGTTGTTAATGAAGCCACCAGACTCAATTTGCTTAGCCTGCAATACCAGATTAACCACTGGCCCATCTTACCTGGCTATATAGACTACCTGAGTTCCTATCCTGAAAGCGGGATTGTTAATGATATGACGGTGCCTCTGACAGCAGATGACATTAGAGCACAGCACGGGCTTTTTGATATTAATGAAGCCGCGGTTGGATTTCATGCTCTGGAATTCCTGATCTGGGGAGAAAACCGCGATCGTCTCAGCCCCAGACCGTTCAGTGATTTTCAAGCAATTACTGTTCTCCCTGCTGATGCAGAGGCAAGAGGACTGGCTCTTGATGAGCTTTCCAATAACAGAAGGCGCGTTATGCTGGTATTGAGCACGGAGATCCTGAATCAGGATTTTGAAAGTTTTATGGCGCTGTGGGCCGCTCAGTCTAATGACTTTCGCGTTCGGTTAGAAAACGCAGCCAGTCCCTACTTATTGGGGGATTTGCTGACTGCCTTGACTTCTGTGCTCATCGAAGACGTATTAGCGCGCTCCCTTTATCCAATGCTCAACGGTGATTTTACCGATAGTTTTCCGTCGATCTTCAGTCATTCTTCACAGAACGTGGCCTCTGCCCAATTGTTTGGGCTAGAACAATTATTGCTTGAAACTAGCACCGAATCGATGACTCTTGATGAAATTCTTTCGAATTTATCTGGGGACTATGCTGAATACTTTTTCCAGAATTTTGATGCCAGCAAAGAATGTCTGGTATTGCTATTCAGTACACAGGATGCCTCACCTATTCCGACATCTGCCGCGGAGGCTGAATTTACTGTGGTAGAGTGTATTAATCAGCTCACCAATATGATCGATTACGTTGAGCAGGTGCAATCTAGACTGATCGGTCCAGTTTAGTAAGGCTTACTTGATCTCAACCATAAGATCATCGGCTAAGCGCTCAAGACACCGCTGCAGGTCTTCGAGTGATACATCTTGCGGCACTTTCAAGCTCGCGCTGGTGCGGAACAATATGTCACTGGACATGGGTGCAGGCTCACAGCGGGTGGAAAGCTGCTCAACATTGACTGAGAGTACCGCCAGCGCATGGGAAATTTCACGGACAATCCCCGGCCTGTCGTTACCGACCAGGCTCAGCTCAACAGTCCTGGGTTGCTCCCCGGATTCCTTAATTTCTACCTGTTCAATCACCAGCTTTAGCTCTGACGACAGCCGGTTAAGTGCCGCCACCAGGGCATCGACATTCTGCCGAGAGACACTCACGCGTAGAATCCCGGCGAATTTACCAGCAAGTTGCGACATACTGCTTTCCAGCCAGTTGCCCTTGTGCTCGGCAATCACTTCCGACAAGGATTCTACAAGACCCGGCTTATCATCCGCGATCACTGTGAGTACCAGGTATGATTTCATAGCATTTCTCTCGGTTGCTCTTCTCGGTTATTTCTCTCGGTTCCAGTCTCAAAATAGTCCGATCTGGCGGTCCAGTATTTTATCCATAGAGCTTTGCTGAAAGACAAGTATCGAGTCGGCTATTGGTGCCAATTGTTTATCAATATAAAAATCGTAGTCCACTGGCGATTGCCGATACTGCCTTGGCTCTGGCCCGGCTGTAGTCATCACATATTCTACCCAACCACCATGCTCATAGAGTGCTGGCAGCTGCAGTTTTTTGCGTATTTCTTCAGCCTTACGTGCCGCCTGTACGTGTGGCGGGACGTTCTTCACATAGTCCGACAGTTTTCGCCGCAGTCGTTTACGTAGCACCAGTTCGGGCCCGAAAACCCCGCTCTGAATGTCGGCCACGATTTGTTTGATGTATTCGACAAAGGGCTCATTCAAAAATACTTTTCGATATAGCACCTGCTGGAACTCCCTGGCAAGAGGCGACCAATCACTACGCACCGTTTCCAGACCCTTGAACATGATCTCACCATTAGCGAGCAGTCCCGCATAGCGCTTTTTGCTTCCCGCATCCGAGCCGCGGACCGTGGGCATAAAAAAGCGCAAGAAATGGGTTTCAAACTCCATCTCGAGAAAGCTTTCAATTTGATACTCGCGCTGCAGTTTCTCGCGCCACCAGGTATTGAGATCCTGTGCGAGCCGAGTACCCAGTTCATTAACTTTGTTGATCTCATCTTTAGTGCCAACATCACCCATAAGCACAAATACAGAATCGGTATCGCCATAGATGACCTGGAAGCCAGCGGCTTTGATGAACTGCTTGCTTTGCAGGATGATGTCATGACCGCGTCGCGTAATTGAGCTAACCAGTCGCGTATCGAAGAATCGGCAGCCAAGGGTTCCCAATACACCATAGAATGAGTTCATAATGATTTTAATTGCCTGGGATAAAACCCTGTTGCCATCCGCTTTGGCCTTATCCCGGGCAGCCCACAGTTTCTTGATCAGCCCCGGCAAAATAGTGCGCGTGCGTGAGAATTGCCCTCCCTCAAAACCCGGTATGGCGTCGTTTTCCTTGAGACCTTCGACCAGTGCCAGCGGGTCAACATGAAAGGTTCTGATAATGCTGGGATACAAGCTCTTGAAATCCAGCACGATCACATTGCGATGGATGCCTGGTTCAGACTCAAGCACATAACCGCCAGGACTAATGTTGCTAGACTCCAGCTGCTCCAGCGCGGGTGCGACAAATCCCTGTCTGTGCAAATGTGGCAAATAAAGAAAATCAATTGCCGCGACCGAGCCGCCAGACCGGTCCAGCTCCAGGCCAGTTAGAAGGCTACGCTCAACCGCAAAATCCAGTAGTTTCTCAAGCGTAAAAATATCCCAGACCAGACGACAGTCTTCCAGATTGTAGCGCGCCAGTGCGGCCTTATCGGTATGGAATAACTCGCTGATTTCAGCACCGCGTTGATCCACATCGTCAATTAATTTGCCGCGATCGAGTAGCTGCCCGGAAACATATTCCAATGAGAAGTTTTCAAACTGGTAAGTCGCCGAGCGCATGAGATCAATGCCATCCAACACGACACGCCCAGGTACCAGCGCATAATATCTGTCATTACCATCACGAGACTGACGCCAGTTGACGGGTTCATTATTACGCCCGAGATTCAGCGCCACTTTATGGGCATCTGCAAATTCCTGCAGGCAGCGCAGATCAAAGTTCACTACATTCCAGCCCATCACGACATCTGGGTCGATTGACTCCAGTGTCTTCACCAGGGCTTCTAGCAAACGCTTCTCTGACTCGAAAAACTGCAGGCTTAGACTGTCGGTGTCTGACTCAGCGACCAGCTCATCCTCACCCTCGTCTCGCATCAACACGATACTGTGCTGATCGCTATAAAGGGCAATTGAGTAAAGCTGGCTGGCGGTCATGTCCGTTTCTATATCCAGGGACACAGCCTTGAGATTGGGCCGCACCTGAACAGGCGTCAGTCTGGCCTGCTCAATATCGAGGTAGCCTGCAGCGCCTTTGGCTCTGCCTTGCAGCCTTGCAGCACTATTCAGAAACCGCTCCATAAGAAAGCGATCAGTCGGTTTAACGTCTGCTTCAAGCAAATGAAACTGCTTGTTGGAAAGGCGGTCCCGTGCCGCGAATAGCTGGCGTTGGCTTTTGAAGTAGATCGCCGACACGGGGTTTCCAGCAAAGTCGGCGAGACTGGTCGTACCGACTCGCCAATTCGACAAGTCAGCCAGTAAATTGCGCAGTCTGGATTCCTGTGCCGTGGGAAAGAAGGCTACAGATTCTTGTTGCTCAAGCACGAGCCGCAATGGCCCACGCGTCGACGTGAACCAGAAGATTAATCTATTGCCAGAGGGGGACTCCTGCCACTGTCGGGTAAGCAAAAAAGCGTCGACAGCGACAGTTTCAGAATCATGATCCGTCACGAGCGCACTTTATGCAGCGCAAGACAGACTTCAATGGACTACCTTCAACTTGGTTCGGCGCTATCCTAGATCGTAATAGTGCGAGTGAACTGGCCAAAGTCTTCCCAGTAGCTGACTTTCTCCGGTAGTTCTGCTGGTGTTGCCTGCACGTTGCCATTTATGTCGGTCACACGTGACACCAGGGTATGATCTCCTGGTGTTGGATTAGTCCAATTCAGAGAGAACAACTTCCAGGAATACTGCGTGTTGTTTGGGTTCATTTCGGCGGACTGCCAGGGGCCGTCATCTATCTTGATTTCAACGCTGCGAAGTGGGGTACCGTCATTTAGCACAAAGCCCTGAATGCTGTAACGTCCACCCATCTCAGTGACTCGAACAATGGAAGATTTGAGGTTCATTGTCGTCACCGAGTTTTCGACCCAGCGCTCAACTCCACCCACGTTCTCTTTCTTCAGTGTGACATAGTCCCGGCCCATGAAGCGGCCCATATAGCGTGTGTTCTGAACATGTATCTGTGTCAGCCATTTTACATTGGCAACACCATACCAACCCGGCACGATCAGCCGGAGTGGCTTACCATGGTAATGCGGTAAAGGCTCACCATTCATCTCGAAGGCCAGCATATTCTCCTCACGCATGGCATCCGGAATTGAGAGACCGCGCGCGAAAGCCTTATCCACTTCCCTGCCCCTGATCTCTTCAGTGGCTACATCAGCGCCAAAAAACACAACTTCTTTTGCGCCGTCTTGTATACCTGCGCGCTGCAGAATGTCCCGCAGCGAGACACCGCGCCAATTCGCATTACCAATTAAACCATGGAACAAGCGCTGGCTGTTGCCGCCGCATTCGAAACCTACTTGCTGTTCAACCGTATTCCCGTTCATCAAATCACTAAGGCTGAACTCTAACTCGTTGTCGACCATACCGGTTACGCGAAGTCGCCAGGCATCATTATCAACTTCCGGCTGTCCATAATGCTGTACGAGATAAAAGTCCTCATTGTCAGTGACAAATTCAGATATCTCGCGCGTATCCTGCCAGTAGGTAGAATTAGGCTGTTGCGGTGGAATCTGGAAGCTTTCAGGTACATCAGTGAATGGAACCAGCCTTTCCCCCTGGGCCAAGGCGGGAAGGATAAACGATGGAGCAGCCGCGGCACCCGCCGCCATCATGCCGCCTTTGAGTACTTTTCTTCTGCTAGTGTCTTCAGGGTTCATTATAGGTTTCTCTCTTTTTCATTATCTTATAAGCGAGCTTTATGTCTGATCGGATTCTGCCAGCGCATCAATCTCTTGACCTAAGGCATATTCTTTCGTGGTCACTATGGACTCAAGCACTCTGACGCGTTGTTCAAGGCTTTCGGCTTTTTGCCGCAACTGTTCATTCTCTTTGTGCAGCTGTGAGCCCATGGTGTCAGCGCCATGCTCAAGCTGCTTGGTACGGAACCGCAAATAGGCGCTAAAGCTGACGAATCCGAATATGATGCCTACAATCAGGACTGGCTCCATATTAACTTCCACCTACACTAATTCAAACTACACTCATTAGCCAATTGTGGCTTGTTCATGGCCCTGATACCACCTCTTTTTGTTAGCATCAAAGCCATGGAAACCACACGACAACAGCAGCCATTTGCGACCCTCAGTCCTGTGCTCACACGTGACGTTCAGACAGCGGCCCCCTACGGAAGTGCAGAAGCTGTGTGGCTGGCACTCGCTGACATTGAGAGCTGGTGTGCATGGTCGCCGGATCTCATTTCTGTTTCCCATCTCGATCCTCTGCCCTGTGGAAGAGGCAACCGGATTCGATTCGATTTTAGCTTTAGAATATCTGTTTCATGTCGGTCAGTACCCTAATGTCAATGGCCGCAAGAGAGACCTAGTGACACGCGAAGGCAAGATCGGTAACTGGCAGGATTCAGAAATCTTGGACGACCCTGACAGTGAATAGAGCTATTATGAAGTCGTTGGTAACAGGAAAGCCCTGCCCCTGGGTTATAGAGGCAGTGTCCAAGAAACAGAAAGCGCTCGCCGACTAACTCATGTGACTAACGATTTGCCTGAAAAGGATACCGATCACCCCGCAAAGCTTGCAGACTCCTTGAGCCTAAAAAAGCTAAGCCGCTATTTTTCTCTCACCCTATCTTTGCCGGAACGAACGGCGAGGGCGCTTAGCGCCGTAGTTGGCGGTGGCACCCTGCTGCTGACACGCACACTGGTTCCCGGAGCCATTAAAAACTCCACCAGCTATATGTTCACGCTTGGTATGTTCGAGTCATTCCTGGTGAGAAATCTGGCAGGCATGGTCGAGATTAGCGCAGATACGGAGCTCAAAGACAGTTTCGTCCAGCGAAAACTGCTGGGCTCTTGCCTGGAAGCGGCCGGGCTACTCACTATGCAGCTATCGCCGGTTTGGGTGTTTGCCATCGCCTCAGATGCAGCCAAGGGCGGCCAGGTTTTTCTCCAGAGGCTAGTACTTCATCTCAGGGATAATCAGGTCATAGCGCAGGATAGCCACCCGGAGACCCTGGAACAGATACTGCAATCTGTTCACGAAATGAGCAGGCAGGGAGCCACAGCGATCGATACGCCACCTTTGTCCTTGGATGAAATCAACACCCTCGCCGACGAACTTAGACGGTCAACCGGGAACCTCGCCGACAACTACAGCAAACTATTGCCGCACTTCGAGGCGCTGTGGAATCAAATCAGCGTTGTTGCCAAGAAAGAGAATGTTAGCGTGCCAGTCATTCTTGGGATGCTATCGGTGCATGCCGCCAGCATCCCAGAACTCGGTCTTGGCTCGACTGGCGCAGTCTGGAAAACTGGCTATGCGATTCTGGACGATGTAATTCTCTCCGACTACAAACAGACACTCCAAGGCATTGCCAAAACCGGTACCCGGGAATATATGCGTGCTCACATGGCACCTTTCATGCTGCAGGCGAAAACACACTTCGATTTGAATCAGGAAACCATGACCCAAAAATGGTTTAGCCGTGCAGTGAGCAAGCTGAAGGAAAAGCTCTATCAAGCGGGTTAGTTCATAGCCGATTTGGCCCATTCCTGCCTAAACTTCTGGTTTTCCGGCAATTTCGTTTTTGAAATTTTCATTTGCTATTGACTAGATCCTGCAAATTTTTGCCTATTTCCCGCTAATTTCAAGAAAAGATTGTCAATGAACGCCGCTGTGTTAGCTTGATTGCCTACTCCCGGGAGACAACATCGGGAGTAACATTTCTTAGTGACTCTTGGTGAACACATTTATCGGGAGGCTGAAAATCAGCAGAGAGCCACATTGCAAGACTTTGCTGAAAAAGGAAGCATCATGAACCAACCTCAGTATTCAAAATTTTCACCGATTACGGTGGCTGTGAAGAAAAACATCAGACAACTGCGATTGAATACCGGCTACTCAATGAATGAGGGTGCCCGCTTGCTTGGTGTATCGCGCAAGCAATTGGAAGACATTGAGACAATCAGAAACTATGGCTGTCACCTGGATCTGGAACTTCTGGCCAAGATGAAAGTGATCTATAAGACTTCTCTGGATGAACTGGTCAGCGACCTGCCGGAAGACTACCACTCAGACTACTACCAGCGTCCGCGTAAACGCGTTGGCTCCAGCAACCGCTGATCTCGACCGTCTGCGCGCGCGGCTAAGAGAGACCGGAATAGCTTAAGCGGCGGTCCCTGGAGCCTCAATCTGGTGTCAAATAGCCGAATGTGTCTGTTTTGTGTATACTTAGTGGTCATTTTCGCGCAATGAACGAGACAGTGTATTTATGAGTAATAAATCAAAAAAAGAGGCGGCCGTAAGCACTCGAGTTGATCTGGAAGAGCATATCGCTGCATTTTTGAAATCTGGGGGCAAGGTCCAGCAGATTCCTTCCGGAGTGAGTGGACAAACCTCCACCAGTGGGCCCAGACAGATCGTACTAAGCCACAAAACCAGCTCTTAATAGACTATTCGAAAGCGTTCCATTTAATTGGAGCGATTCAATAAAGACTGGACAAGTTAGAGCGCATCGAAAGCAGAGGGCAATCTTCCCTCTGCTTTTTTTTGCGTCAGCGCTATCCATCCGCGCCAAGTGAGGAACCAGCTGACATGAAACCAGGCAGGCTCTTGGGATTTTTTCGAGCTACCTCAGACTCAAAGCTGCGAGACTTCGTACCCCTTACCCTGCAGCAGCTGCACCAGCCCTTCTCCACCGATCAGGTGTGCCGCACCAACCAGAACGAATTCGGTGTCAGGGTCTTCAAACATTGCTTCAATCTGGGGCATCCATCGCAGATTACGCTGACGTAACAGTGAATCGAAGAGCGCTGGCGCGCGTTGCTGCATGTCGTCAACGAACAATTTTTGCAGCGCCCTCTCATCGCCATTGCGCCAAGCTGTGATCATCTCTTCCATCAATGCATTAGTATTTTCCAGATCCTCTAATGACAGCAGGATGAATTCGCTTTCATTGCCCTCGCCCATAGCGGCCAGAAAGCCAATCTGTTCCTCAATAGTCTCAAGCGCACCAATATCCTTGGCATCTCCTAGAGCCCGGGTATTGAAGAATGCATCCACACCCTGAGGGGTGAATCCGATGCGTTGAAATTCGAGAACCTGCAGCGTGGAAATAATCATGCCCGGCTTAAACTGCTCAAGCATCACCAAAGGCATGCCAATTGTAGCGGTGTAATCCTCAAGTGCCGTAAATGCATCTTCACTCAGCACGGTCTTTAAGGTACGACCATCGCTGTAGGTGAGCTGCTGCAACATCTGCGCCTGCACACTAAGATCGCTCATCGAAGAAATATCGGTTTCAAAGTAAAGTTCAGACGAAGCCTGATAGGCCTGCTCATACTCTTCTGGCAGGGGGTAATCGCTGGGGCGTAACAGGTGAACGGTACCTCCGAGATAAACCGTGTTGTTGCCGTCACTTACTCGCCACACCGAGGTCTCTGCCACGGAAACTCCACTGAGTAGAAACGTTGCGCTAAGTGAAAACAGTACAGAGTAGAGACGAATCAATCGTCGTGCAGCAGGGAATCTCATTCCACGACCTCAGTAAATTTACAGGGTTTGAACTTAAAGGTAGCATGCCCTCCGTTCTGGTAAAAGTAACCCCACATCGCTTCCAAGGTTTCGTCATCATGGCCAAATTACTGTTTCGAATGCGTCACGTGCCTGATGACGAAGCGCAAGAAGTGCGGGCGCTGTTAGAACAGAACAATATAGACTTTTTTGAGACCTTCCCGGGTAACTGGGGTATCTCCATGCCGGCACTATGGCTTAAGGATAAGGATCAATATGCAGAAGCACGGGACTTACTTGATGCTTATCAGGATGACCGGCGCCAGCGCGTGCAATCTGAATACCAGGCTAGCAAACAACGCGGTCAGGCCAAAACCACTTGGCAGGCATTCAAGGAATCCCCTATCCGTTTCATCAGCTACTTTACACTGATAGCTATCGTCCTATACCTCTCGCTTCGTTTTTTCCTCTCGTTTTAAAGTTTCGGCACAGGTCATAGGCTCGGAGTCTAGCTATAGTAAGCCAGGAATGCGGAAATCGGGCTTTAGTATACGCCTAAGCTCGGATACTAAAGACAAGGATCTCAGTCAGATGTTTCAGCTTGCGCTAAGAGAGTGATTTAGATTGTATTCCCAAAAATGGGAGTGAAGTTTCACTATGAAAGAGCGTGAGAGCTACCGACCATCTCGGTTTCGTCAGAATCATAGCTCGCATCTGACATGGGCATCCAGAAATCATCACAGGCATCAAGAAACCTGATAGCAATTTCACGATTTTGAACTCTTACAACTTGCACAGGTAGTGCAGGCATTGAGTCATCCCAAGCTTCGCCATGAATGCGTACATCCAGCTCCATCATCACGAAAAAATTCATCTCTTCGTCAAAAGTAAGGGAATGTCCGCTCGCCGACATGTCCTGAATATCGCCGGTAACCGTGCCCAGAAGCGGATGCTTCAAACTGGCCCAAAAGTCGACTTCGACTCGCCTGTGCTGTCTACGCTCAGTCATTTCCGATTGCCTGTCTTTCTGACATTCACAATTGTAGTTGAAATACTTCACAGCAATTGTTGAATTGCAACACAATCTGTAGGGTTTATGGCCTGAACGGCCAGTCATTAAAGGTATAGAGAATACAAGTGCAGTGCCGCTTTTTATGTGATCTCTTGCTCAATATCCAAATTGAATTATCCGCTTTACTCATATCAGTCAGTGTTATATAAAATGAGCAGGCTTTTGCTAGTGGTTCTAACAGGGAGGACCTTCTAGCATCCTTTGCTACCCTGGAATCGAAAGGAGGTGATCCCATCAATAGTCAATCTATTAAGGGAGCCTCCGGTTATTTAATCTGATTCGTAGTTTTAATTAGATTGGGTGACTGGAGGGGATAATCAACAGTGTTGTTATCCTTCGCTCCCATACGTAGACGGTCCTGCTGTCGTATAACTTGTGTGCACACTCGTTACATGGCAGCGGGATTTTTTATGCCCTGTTTTTTTCCTTTTTTGTATTGCCTGCAACCAGCTTGCGAACTAGTTGCAATCTATCGGACAAGACGAAGGAGCACAAACAAGGTGAGACTACTGGACGAGTGAAAACGTGGGTAAACAATCCTGCGGTGCGAGATACTCTGCCAGCACCAAAGCGTTTAACTACTAACGAGTTCCCAGGTAGCTCCTCAGCCTGGGAGGAAACACGCGCTTGGTAAGCATCTGCTGAAACTGCCACTGCTGGTCGGCACTGACTTCCCTGAGAAAATGTGTTTCCCCAGACTCCATTACCGCAATAGGAACACCGCCTCGATACAGCACGCGATTGCTGGCGAGGCGCGGTAACTTTCGAGTGGGCATGGTGAGATTAATGAGGTTTGCAGGATCTGTAGCCGCCAGGCAATAGAACGGTGCCGTAGCGGCCGTTTCCCGACTGCGCTTGAATTTTCGCAAGCTGTCGACGGTTTCCGGAAAAGCGAATTGTTCGCCTCCGACACCAGCAACAAATCGCCCCCCACGGACAGTGCCACGGAGCTCCATTTTTCTTAGCGTCACCAGCAGGATACGCCATGGCGGGGCCAGGGTTTCCTTATCAATGAGCGCGCGAAAAACCACACCCCAACGCTGCAGATAGAGCAATGCCAGGCGCTCGAGCTGTTCTTCGTCCAGCGCATTCCAGCGCGAAGGCTTTTGCTGTCCGGCCTCCTGCTCAAAAGTATCCAGCAGACTCCAGCGACCCGCATCCTCAACCCCAAACATCGCTTTACGACCCCGACGCTTATGGCTTGTCGGTTTCTTGTGATTAGGGGTGAGCAGCGCACGCAGACCGGTGAACGAATCGCTGCAAACCCGGCCAAGGCTCACCAACTCGGCCAGTCCCTCTTCCAGCTGGGTTTTTAAAAGCCCGGTACGACTCTGAATCTGGTCAAAAAAGCTGGCTCCATGTTGTTCCAGATCCGCTGCGATACAGGCAGCGCTTGCACTGGGTGCTGCGACTTCACCTTCGCCCAGCTGGGCCTTCGCGAGGGCTTGCCAGATATCCAGATTGGATCGGGCAACCAGACTAATGGGTGTGCTCTTGACCGGCCCAGCATTGCGCTTTCTCTGCAGCGGCTGGTTTTGTCGACGGTGATTTATCAGTGGCAGCACATAGCGACCCCACATCACCTTGCCACTGATACAAAAGACATCCAACCAGTTCGGGTCGTAGTTGGGGATGCGCGCCGGATAGATATCTGACTCCCAGCTGACCGCAGGCGCTGAAATGCCATCGAGCAGATTAAGCGTGTTCTGCAAGCGCGTCTGGCCATCCAAACCCGGTTCAGTGCTCCCTTCTGCTGGTTGAATCGGAATTAACTGCTGATGATCAAACAGATACTCTGTAAAAGTCTCCAGGGAAACCGGTTTAATTGCCTTGCGGTGTTGGTCGATGGTGTAGCGATGAATTCGCTGCAGCAGTCTGCGCTCGCACCATTCAATTGCTGCGCTTTCTGCAGAAACCATAGCCGCAGCGCTGATTGGAGTGAACTGCCCCTGAAAGGCAAAACCTTCCACCTCAAGCGCAGTTAGGGCAAAGTTAATGTCAGATTTATCAAGCTGTAGCTCATCGGCCAGCTGCTCAGCCGTCACCGGCCCAAGGCAGTCCAGTCGCCCACGCACGATTTCACGCAGCGCCTCTTCTTTTTCCCAACTCTCCGCCTGCAGAAATTCTGGTAAAGGTATTGCGGCCAGCTGATCTCCCCAAAGCGCTATGAAGCGCGGTAGGTACTCAGTTGCAATCCAGACTGGGTTTTTCAGTTGGCGCAGTAACACGATTCGGCCACTGTCGACCAAATCCTGCTGCCAAAGCACGTAATCCCCTTTCTTAAATTCAGCCGCTGTGAGATAGGCTGCAGTCATCAGGGCATCATGAAGTTCTTCTGCGTTGCTGACAAAGGGCCAGGCTTCGTCCCGCACCCGCTGAATTGCTTCTGCATCCAGCAGACTAAAATCCTTGGCCTCAGCCGGGTCTGCCCAACTGCGGTTACGTATCGCGTTGGTCCGACGTTCTTCAAACGGCGCATCATCAAGGAATGCATAGGGCCGTGCATTGATGATTTCCTGCGCGAATGGCGATGGCTCCCGCAGATCTTTAGCGATAAGCGTTAGTCTGTCGTTCTCGATCGCATCAATGAGCTGTTCCAATTCATCAATATCCATGGCTTCAGTTAAGCAGTCATGGATAGTCTGGTTCACCAGTGGATGATCCGGCACGTCCCGCCTGCCGGTGATGTTTTCCTGACAGGCGATTTGATCGGGAAACACGTGCGCCACCAGATCTTCCGCATCCATGCGTTGAAACTGCGGTGGTACGCGTTTGCCATTGCGGTTGCGCTGCATAGCCAGGGAACGGGTTGCATTCCAGCGCCATCTCACCTCAAACATAGGTGCATCCAGCATGGCCTGTATCAAAGTATCACGCACCGTTGCAGTCTGCAGATATCGATACACTTCATCCAATGGGAAGCTGTGCACCGAGCCTAGCGAGATAACAATGCTGTCCTCATTAGCTGCAGCTTGCAGCTCAAAGTTGAACGACTTGCAAAAGCGTTTACGCAGGGCCAATCCCCAGCCCCGATTAAGACGGCTGCCGTAAGGAGAATGAATAACTACATGCATGTCGCCAACTTCGTCAAAGAAACGCTCCATGACCACAGTGTCTCGGGTCGGCATCACGCCCAGAGCATTCATGCCACTCTGCAAATATTCGACCATCTGCACGCTGGCGCTACGAGGCAAGGCAATTGTATCTTCTAACCATTGCACTGCAGCATTCGCCGACTCGTTGATAAGCAGCTCGGCAATCTGATTACGTAATTTTGAAACCGACTGGGATAACTCTTGTGTGCGCCCTGGCCCTTCTCCAAACCAGAATGGAATTGTAGGCTGCATGCCTTCGGCATCACGAACCCGTACCTTTAGCCCATCCACGCGCAGCAGTTGCCAGGCGTGAGTGCCAAGAGTAAAGACATCTCCAGGCAAGGCCTCAAGCGCAAAATCCTCATTCAAGGTGCCGACAACAATATCTTCCGGGTCCAGCACCACCTGATAATCAAACATATCAGGAATCGCACCACCGTTGGTTAGCGAAGTGAGGTTTGAGCCACGGCGCGCCCGCACCTTGTTATTTATCAAATCAAGATGCAGATGAGTGCCACGTCTCCCTCTTCGGGTCGTATATCCTTCGGCGAGCATTTTTACCAGTGTGTCAAACTCTTCGCGGGCCAGGTCGCGATAGGGATAGGCGTTGGCAAAAAGCTGGAAGAGCTGATCCATATCCCAACCAAGGAAATCCTGGTCGCCGTCGCCCGCTATCACTGGAGATGACACCTCGGCAACAATTTGCTGCGCGAGAATATCTGCAGGTTTCTCTGGCATGATAATGCGATCCAGCTCGCCCTCCCTGATGCCTTGCAGCAGCGCGCTGGCTTCAACCAAATCATCGCGCGTGAGGGGGAACAAAATTCCCTTGGGGGTACCGTGCACGGAGTGACCGCTGCGGCCGACGCGCTGCAGAAATGTTGCAATGCTTTTGGGAGAAGAAAACTGCACCACCAGATCTACCGAACCGATGTCGATGCCGAGTTCCATGGAAGCGGTCGCCACCAGCACCTTTAGATCGCCGGCCTTTAAGCGCTGTTCGGCGTTGTGGCGATGATCTTTACTCATACTGCCATGGTGCGAGCACACGCAGCCTTCACCCAATCGATCACTCAAGGCCAGAGCCAGGCGCTCTGAAAGTCTTCGAGTGTTCACAAAAATCAGCGTCGTCTGGTGACTATTAATCAGCGTCACGAGCCGCTCATAAAGCTCCTCCCAGACTTCATTACTCATCAGGGCGCTCAGTGGTGAACCCGGCACTTCGATACGTAAATCCAGCTTGCGCCGGAATCCAGAGTCGACGATTTCACAGTCCACCGAATCATCGCTACAGTTAGAATTGCCCACCAGGTAGCGTGCCACCATGTCGATAGGCTTCTGGGTTGCAGACAGTCCGACGCGCTGCAGATGCTGGCCGCTGCTGCTAAAACAAAGTTGCTGCAGGCGCTCAATCGATAGGGCCAGGTGTGACCCGCGCTTGTCTCCCAGCATGGCATGGATCTCATCCACGATGACCGACGACACCGTGGCCAGCATCTTGCGACCACTGGCACTGGTGAGCAGCAGATACAGAGACTCCGGCGTCGTTACCAGAATATGGGGTGGGTTTTTCGCCATCTTCTGCCGCTCATTAGCGGGTGTGTCGCCTGTTCGCACCCCAATTCTGATATCCACCGGTGGCAGCCCCAGCAAGTGCAGTTGCTCAGCAATGCCATCCAGCGGCATATCCAGATTCTTGTGAATGTCGTTACTCAACGCTTTGAGGGGTGAGACATAGAGAACATGGACACCGTCCTCCAGCTGGTTGCGCAGCCCTTTCTGCAGCAGCTCATCAATGGCGCCATAGAATGCGGCAAGCGTCTTACCGCTGCCGGTAGGGGCCGAAATCAGGGTGTGGCGCCCGGCTTTAATAGCGGGCCAGGCCTGGGCCTGGGCCGGCGTGGGCTCACCAAACCTGGCCCTGAACCAGTTCCGGCAGGCCGGATGGAACTGGCTGAGAGCCTCTATCTGTGCCTGATCCTGGGTCAAGAAATCTATCCGCTATGTACTGTACAAACGTACAGGGTATTGAAGGGGGCAAAGGTTTTCAAGCGATGCGCAACAAGAGCGGCCAATTTCTCCGATTTGTTGTGTCACTGCATACCCCAAATAAATCGAGATTTTTTGGGATGACGATCCCGCGCTGCGCTAGCTCGAATTGACAAGCAGCGGCGTGCTGACTAAGTTTATAGCAAGGTATTTGTCGTAAGAAGTCTATGGAAGAGTTAAAGCAAGCCAATCTGCCCACGCGTGTTCGCGCCCGTTTTCGTTCTTTCTGGATTGAGAATCGCCAGTTTTTCCTGCTCCTCACTTGTATCGTTTTTTTCAAGAGTGCAATTGCAGACTTGAGCTCGATCTCCGGCGCGTCCATGCTCCCAACCTTGTTGGATGGCGATAAAGTGTGGGTCAACAAGCTCGCCTACGACGTAAAAATCCCATTCACGGAAATCTCTCTGGCCGAAGTTTCAGATCCAGACCGCGGCGATATCGTCATCATCGACTCGAAACGTGCAGGCAAGCGTCTGGTGAAGCGTATTGTTGGCGTGCCAGGCGATACTATCTACATGCAGAACAACACCCTGGTCATAAATAGCGTGCCGGCCAATTATGAAGTCCTGTCCCGTGACGCTGAATCCATCATCATCCAGGAAGAGTTGCCCGGCGGCGCCCATCAGGCAAGGCTCTCCAGCCGCTATGTCAATCGCTCTAGCCGCAGCTATGGCCCAACTGTGGTGCCGGCAGACCAGTATTTCGTGCTCGGGGATAACCGGGACAACAGCGCTGACAGCAGAATTTACAGCTTCGTGCCCCGCGGCGAGATAATTGGTCGCTCCAGTTCGGTGGTGTTCTCCCTAGACAGCCACAATAACTACCTGCCTCGTGGCGAACGCTTCCTGGCGGAGCTTGAGTAACTTACTTCAATTATTTCCCTCTTCTGCTGTAAGAAATCCCCCACTTGTCGGGTATTATTAATTGCGCGTTGCGCAATTCGTTATACGGATAAACCAAGCGGTATCCCCGCAAGGAAAACTAATGACAAAAAATAGGATTACTGGCACAGGCCTGCCCGGCAGATCACTGCTGGCCCTGGTTCTGTTGGCTGTTTTTCAGGTGTCTTTGGCACAAGATTATGTCTGGGCTCCGGACTTTCCTGTTGGCTCCGCACTGCCTGAGATAGCGGCTGAAGATCAGAATGGCGAACTGCGTCGCTTCGATGATCTAAAAGGTGAGAACGGCATGCTTTTCATGCTCAGTCGTTCTTTTGACTGGTGACCATTCTGCAAAGCTCAGCTCGTGCAGCTGACAGATATTGCAGACCAGTTTGAAGCCATGGGCATTTCCGTGGTTGCCATGACATTCGATTCGGTTGAAATGCTGAAGAGTGTTGAAGAAGATCAGGGTATTGAATTTACGCTGCTTCACGACGAGGACATTACCCACGTTAATCGCCTGGGCATCCTTAATGACATAGATTTTGAGCCTGACCATAGATTTTATGGTGTGCCGCATCCTGGTATATTTCTAGCTGATCCTGATGGCACCATTCAGGCGAAATTTGCCGAAGAGGGCTACCGCACTCGACCCGATTTTTCCAATGTGTTGGAAGCAGCAGCAGGAATCTAAGCCCCAAACGGCAGTTTAAAAAGCGGGTAGTGAAGGCTGCCTGCTTTTTTCCCAATACGACGACAGATAAGGCTAAAGCCAATAGAGAGACATGCCCCGTTAACTGCTCCTCTGCATGCAGCGGCTCTGCTTGCATTTAACTATTTGCCAAATTGTCGTCTAATAGCACTACAATAACTAATTAAACATTTAGTCCCTGCCTCGGTACCTGCATCTAGTGCTTCCTACTTTATTACTCTTTAATTCGCTCAGGCGAAATCGACGCCTTGCGGCCTGCGCACTGGCTATGGGTTTGTTTGGGTGCCTTTCCATCACACCGGCACTCGCCCAGTCGCGGTTTGAGATTCCTCGAATAACGGCAGCCCCTACTATCGATGGTGAGGTGCAGAGCAGTGAATGGCAGCAAGCCCTATCTATACAGATCAATATTGAGACTGAACCGGGTGAGAACACAGCCGCCCCGGTGGCAACCGAAGGGCTAGTCATGGAGGACGGTGAAACGCTATATGTTGCGTTTATCGCCCAGGACCCTGACCCAGACCAGATTCGCGCATTTTATCGCGACCGCGACCTGCTCTGGGACGATGACTGGGTTGCTGTGATACTGGACACCTTTAATGACGAGCGCCGAGCCTTCGAGTTTTATACCAACCCAGTTGGTGTCCAGGCAGATGATATTTGGGACGACGTGAATCAGCGCGCAGACGAAGCCTGGAATGCAATCTGGGATAGCGCAGGCCAAATTACCGATTTTGGGTACACGGTAGAGATGGCTATACCACTCAAGCAATTGCGCTTCACGCCCCAGCAAGGCTCGCAAACCTGGGGCATCAACCTGCGGCGCTATTACCCACGCGATCGCGAGACACAGCTTTCAGACATCCCGATAGATCGAAACGTCTCGTGCTACCTGTGTCAGGTAGCAAAAGCCAGCGGCTTTGCTGAGCTGGAACCCAGCATGAACCTGATTCTCATTCCCACTCTAGTCGCCGCTGCCAACGAGACCCGCGATCCGGCTAACGGAGAATGGATTGGTGGAGACGTCGATCCCCAGGCCAGTTTCGATGTGCGCTGGGGAATTACGCAAGACACTTATCTAAACGCTACCATTAATCCAGATTTTTCCCAGGTAGAAGCGGACGTGGCTCAACTGGATATTAACCAGACTTTTAGCCTGTTCTTCCCTGAGCGACGCACATTCTTTCTCGACGGTGCTGATTACTTCGACACTTTCCGTAATCTGGTTTACACCCGCAATATCGCTAACCCGGACTACGGCGCCAAGATTACCGGCAAGAATGGACCCCACACATTCGGCATATTGGCCGCAAATGATGAGACCACCAGCTTTATCATCCCGCGCAGCCTGAGCTCACGCATTGCCAGCCTGGGTGAGCAGAAGAGCGACGTGGCTATCGCGCGCTACCGCTATGACATTTTCCAGAATTCGACTGTAGGCGCCCTGGTAACAAACCGGGAAGGTGATGGTTATAGCAACCGGGTAAGCAGCCTTGATGCAACCCTGCGCCCCACTGAGCAGGACACAATCTACATCCAGGCCATGCACTCCGAATCGGAGTATCCCCTGCAAATCCAGGAACGTTTCAACCAGGCAGCAGATCTCAGCGATTCCAGCACGGTCATCGAATACCAGCATAACGATAGAAATTGGGACTGGCGCTTCGGTCACTACGACTGGGGCGAAGACTTCAGGGCCGACCTCGGTTTTATCAATCGCGTGGACTACATCTACCAGGTTGCCACGGTCGGACATACCTGGTGGTGGGGTGGCGACAGCTTCTTCAATCGCATTCGTTTCGCCGCAGACTATGATCGCACTGAGGATCAATCAGGTTTGTTGCTGGAAGAAGAAACCGAGTTTTTCCTCAACATGAATGGACCGCTTCAGTCCTCGCTGTTTGGCTTGTTTGGCGGCAGCAAGACTTACTGGAATGGCCAATATTTTGATGAGCAGTTCAACAATCTAAACCTCAGTTTCGTGCCCCTGCCAAACCTGCAAATAGGCATCAATATGCGGGTCGAGGACGTGGTGGATTTTGCCAATACCCGGCTCGGGCACTCCCGACGCTTTCGCCCCGAAATCCGCTATCAGTTCGGGCGCCACCTGCAGCTGGACCTGGAGCACACAATCCAGAACTTTGACGTGGATGGAGGCCGCCTGTTTACGGCGAACCTGACCAACTTCCGAACGACGTATCAGTTTAATAACCGCAGTTTCCTGCGCGTCATCGTGCAGTTGGATGACCGCGAACGGAATCAGGACCTCTACACATTCCCAGTGGATAGTGTTAATAAAGAGCTGACCACCCAACTCCTTTACAGCTATCGGGTCAATGCGGCCACGCGCTTCTTCGTGGGCTACTCAGATGCGGGCTTTCAGGACGACAGCCAGGACTCAATCTACCGGACCAACCGCAGCTTTTTCGCCAAGTTCAGCTACGCCTGGCAGCCCTAAGCCAGCCCACTCATTTCGTGAAAGCAATTTGCAGTTTTTACTGAACTTTGTGCAAACCTCTTCGTCTGCCCACCGTCCGAGTTAATAAGAAGTTATTGCGGACCTTGAGGCAAACACCATCATCCAATCGCTGAATAATCTGTCTAACGTGGACACTGAGCCGAGTCAGCTTGCCATGCGGCGCCGTCCGGGCGCTGGGTGACACTGATCTGGGCTCGGCAGTAGATCCGGTTTATACCGCCTACCGCGATAACGACAATGAACTGGTACGTCGAAGCGTGGTTCGCGTCCTGAGACGGCTGGAAGAATTCCCTGGCGCCCAGGACGCCATGCTTGAAATCCTGGACGACCGCCTGAACCAGGCAGACACGCAGTGAAGCCATGGAAGTCCCGCAAGACCTCGTGTTCTGACTAGCCCAACAGTCAAGCCCAAAGCTGTCATTGGCGTCGAGGGGCGGGTAAAATGCCCGTTCTTTTTGACCGACCAGAAGTAGGCAGCTTTGGGACAACGTACCCCCCTCTATCAGAAACATTTGGACGCAGGCGCAAAAATCGTCGATTTCGCGGGCTGGGATATGCCCATCAATTATGGATCTCAGATCGAAGAACATAATCAGGTCCGCACCGCGGCCGGTGTCTTCGATGTCTCGCACATGACCGTGGTCGACGTAGCGGGTAATGACGCCTGTGACTATTTACGGCATTTGCTGGCCAATGATGTTGCCAAGCTCGACGAAGCGGGCCGAGCGCTCTACAGCGCGATGCTCAAACCTGACGGCGGCGTTATTGATGACCTGATCGTCTATCGCACGAGTTTCGGCTATCGCGTAGTCGTGAACTGTGCGACCCGGGATAAAGACCTGGCCTGGATGCAGGAACAGACCACGGGTTTTGAGGTGACAGTGAATGAGCGGCCGGAGCTGGCGATACTTGCCGTCCATGGCCCCCTCTCGCTTGAAAAGGTCATTGGTCTGCTGGATGCGAACAAAGCTGAAACCGTGGGCACGCTGAAAAATTTCCGCGGCGCGGAGCTGGGAGACTGGTTCATTGCGCGCACCGGCTACACCGGCGAAAAAGGCCTGGAATTCATTTTGCCGGCTGCCGACGCGCCTGCCCTCTGGAATCAACTCCTGGCAGTAGACGTCAAGCCAGTTGGACTCGGCGCCAGGGATACCCTGCGGCTCGAGGCCGGCATGAATCTCTATGGTCAGGATATGGATGAAACCACCTCACCAATTGTGTCAAACATGGCCCAGACCATTGCCTGGGAACCAGACGACCGCGATTTCATTGGCCGAGAGGCCGTTACCGAACAGCTAAATCAGCAGGGACAGGGCGCGCTGCCAGCATTAACCGGTCTGGTTCTGGAGGAACGTGGCGTGCTGCGTGCCGGCCAGAAAGTGATCACTGACCAGGGCGAAGGCGTCATCACCAGCGGCAGCTTTTCGCCCACATTGAAGCATTCAATCGCATTAGCTAGAATCCCGATAAATAGCACTTCCTGCGAGGTTGAGCTGCGAGGCAAGCCTACTCCCGTGAGAATCGTGCAGCCCAATTTCGTGCGCTTCGGCAAGAAAGTATTCGAATAATCCGGCACACTGTCACAGCAGGCGCCCCATTTCAGAGGACTCCCCATTGAGCAAAATCATCGATGATCTAAAGTACGCTGCATCCCATGAGTGGGTCAGTGTTGATGACAACGGCATTGCCACCGTCGGCATCAGCGATCACGCCCAGGAAGCACTCGGGGACATCGTATTTGTAGAATTACCGGAGCCCGGCACCACAGTGAACGCCAAAGACGAGGTATCAGTGGTTGAATCTGTGAAGGCTGCTTCGGACGTATACAGTCCAGTATCAGGCGAAATCACCGAAATCAACGAAGCATTACTGGACGCGCCAGAAACCGTTAACGCCAGCCCCTACGACAACGGCTGGTTCTTCAAAATCGCCATCAGCGAAGAAGCCGATCTCGATGAGCTGATGGATGCCGAAGCCTATTCGGATCATTGCGACGACGATTAGCGAGCAAGCGCCGCAAAACCGTCCTAATGTAGAACTTTTGTGTGGATCAGGCGCAGTCTGATCCACCTTACCTATTGCTAGAGTGAAGCGAATAAATGTCTACCAAACAAGACTCTCTTCTATCAAATTCCAAAGCCGTGCGAAGCCTCGAATCCCTGCAACACCGGGGTGAATTTATCGAGCGCCACATAGGCCCGGATCAAGCTGGTATCCAGAGCATGCTTGATGAACTTGGGCTGGAATCACTGGACCGGCTAATTGAAAAGACTGTGCCTGCTGCCATCGCGCTAAATCGGGCCCTCGATCTGCCGGCAGCGATGAATGAAGAGACTGCGCTGGCAAAGTTAAAAGCAATGGCCGGTAGTAATCAGTCGTCACGCTCATTTATCGGGCTTGGTTACTACGACACCTACACCCCCAATGTCATTCTTCGTAACGTGTTAGAAAACCCGGGCTGGTATACCGCCTACACGCCATACCAGCCAGAGATTTCTCAGGGCCGCCTGGAAAGCCTGTTGAACTACCAGCAGATGGTGCTGGATCTTACTGCCATGGAGCTCGCCAATGCCTCTCTACTTGACGAAGCTACCGCAGCAGCGGAAGGCATGGCGCTCGCCAAGCGTGTGAGCAAGAATCGAAACGCCAACAAGTTTTTTGTGGATGCCGGCTGCTTCCCACAGACTATCGATGTGATTAAGACCCGGGCCGAGAACTTCGGCTTTGAACTGGTAATCGGTGGTTTTGATCAGGTCGACAAATCTGAACTGTTCGGCGCCATATTCCAATACCCTTCAATGCTGGGCGACGTTACGGATCTCAGCGAGGCTGTCGAGCAACTGCATAGCCATAAGGCAATCGCAATCGTAGCGGCTGACTTGATGAGTCTCACCCTGCTCAAGCCGCCAGGCGAAATGGGCGCCGACGTCGTGCTCGGCAGCACGCAACGGTTCGGCGTACCCATGGGTTATGGTGGGCCGCACGCGGCCTATTTCGCAACCCGTGATGATTACAAGCGTGCAGTTCCTGGTCGCATCATTGGCGTTTCAAAAGACGCCCGCGATAAACAAGCCTACCGCATGGCACTGCAGACCCGTGAACAACATATCCGGCGCGAGAAGGCTAACAGCAATATCTGTACCGCTCAGGTGCTACTTGCCAATATTGCTGCATTTTACGCCATGTACCACGGCCCAACCGGATTGCGCCGTATCGCCAGCCGCATTCACCGGCTTACTCAAATTCTTGCTATTGGCCTGCAGAGTAAAGGCATCAAACTTGATAACGAAACCTATTTCGACACGCTGACGCTTGCAGTTTCTGAAGACGAAGCCATGCAAATCGTAGAACGTGCAGGAGCAGCCAATATCAATCTACGGCTGGATCGAATCGCCAGTCATCAGACCATAGGTGTCAGCCTGGACGAATGTACAAGCGAAGCAGAAATCGCAGCGCTGTGGCAGGTTATTATCGGCAAAGAAAGTGCCTCACTTTCGGTAGCCTACATAGACAAACAGATAGAAACCGGTGCCGTGGGGTCAGTTGTCCCAACTAAGCTTGAGCGCAAAACTGCCTATATGACCCACCCTGTATTCAACCGCTTTCATAGCGAAACGGACATGATGCGTTACCTCAAGCGGCTCGAAAATAAGGATATTTCACTTACCCATTCCATGATTGCGCTGGGTTCATGCACCATGAAACTGAATGCAGCTGCCGAAATGATTCCAGTGACGTGGCCAGATTTTTCCAAACCGCATCCCTTTACGCCAGTTGACCAGATGCAGGGCTACCAGAAAATGATCCAGGAGCTGGAGCATATGCTGGAAGAGATTACCGGTTTTGATGCCGTCAGTATGCAGCCCAACTCCGGCGCCCAGGGTGAATACGCTGGCCTGCTGGCGATTCGAAAATACCTCGACGGTAGCGGCGAGACGCAGCGCAATATTTGCCTGATTCCCACTTCGGCGCACGGTACTAACCCTGCAAGTGCCCAGATGATTGGCATGAAAGTCGTGCTGGTTGCCTGCGATGACGACGGCAACATTGATATTGCAGACCTCAGGTCCAAGGCCGAAGAGCACAGTGAAGCGCTGGCGGCACTGATGATCACATACCCCTCCACCCACGGCGTCTTCGAAGAAGCGGTGAAAGACATCTGTCAGGTGATTCATGATCTCGGTGGCCAGGTTTACATGGATGGTGCAAATTTAAACGCTCAGGTGGGTGTAGCCAAGCCAGCAGAGATTGGCGCCGACGTCTCTCACGTCAACCTGCACAAGACATTCTGTATTCCTCACGGTGGCGGTGGCCCAGGCATGGGTCCAATAGGTGTGAAAGCACATCTTGCGCCCTACCTAGCGAATCACGCCTTGATTGAGTTGGAAGGTCCTAAACCGGGTAACAGCGCTGTTTCGGCTGCGCCTTGGGGTAGCAGTGGCATTTTACCTATTTCATGGATGTACATAACCATGATGGGTGCCGAAGGTTTGCTGGAAGCTACGCAAGTCGCAATTCTAAACGCGAACTATATAGCGGCCAAGCTGGCCCCTCATTATCCCGTGCTCTATACCGGTCGCGGCGGCATGGTTGCCCATGAATGTATTATTGATACGCGTCCACTGAAACAGGCCTCTGGCATCACCGAAGAAGATATCGCGAAGCGCCTCATGGACTATGGTTTCCATGCACCAACCATGTCATTCCCCGTTGCTGGGACCTTGATGATCGAGCCGACGGAAAGTGAGTCTAAAGAAGAGCTGGATAAGTTCATCGCGGCGATGATCAAGATTCGCGAAGAAATTGCGCAGGTGGAGTCGGGTCAGCTGGATGCAGAGAACAATCCGCTGAAACACGCTCCCCATACTATCGAGGATTTACTAGATGATACTTGGGAGCGGCCTTACACCAAGGCTCAAGGTGCTTATCCGATGGGTGGGAACATTGACTCGAAGTATTGGCCAAGCGTCAATCGAATCGATAACGTCTATGGTGACAGGAACCTATTCTGCGCCTGCCCGGCATTAGAAAGCTACGAAGAAGCTTAGCTCTTATTGTCTATGTGCGAGTTGCGCATCTTGCGCAACTTTTCCATTTGAGTCTGAATATTTTCCAGCCGCTCGTTGATTGCCCGTTTCGTAGCAATTATCTCTTCGTCCGGGGCCTCTTTGAATTCCTTGAAAGAATTAAAAAGTCTCGCTTCTTCTTTTAGCTGTTTTTCCCTGAAAGACTTGTAGCCCCTGACCTGTCGTCTGACGGCCAAACCGGGAACCAATACAATAGAGACGGCGAGTGTATAAGGTAGGCCCAACCAGAGCATGAACAGCACCTGGCCGTAACCTTTATACAAATAGCTCCATTCCACATTGACCAGAAAGACAGATACCAGAACCCCTACAGCACCAATCAGTGAAGCAAAGAACCAAAGCGTGTCTCCCAGGGATCCTATGCCGCCTGATCCGTCTGGGTTGTCTGGATTAAGAGAATATTGAATATGGGGGGCGAAGCGCAGATGCAGTGCAATCACTGAAATAATTGATAGCAAGCCCATGCCGGCAAAGAATCCCGACAAAAAGAAGCCAACGTAGATCATAGCGAGAGCGGGCACCGAGCCGCGTAAATCAGTCGGTACTCCTAGCAGGTGCCCGACGGAAATATTCAGCGTGGCAAAACCTGGCGGCAAGTCAGTGAATGTGAGCAAGGATGATTTGCTGCTATTCAGGCGACGACGAAACTGGGCAAAGTCGAATGATTCAAGCAGCAGTTGGGTTCGGCTGCTATAACGCTTCTCGCCGAAGGCCTGCGAGAGATTCCGCTGAAATATCTCACCGGGCGCTTTTTGCAGTAGCACATATTGCCTCGTGTCTGGCGACTCATAGTTAGCAAAAACATTTGTGCCATAGATAAAATCACCGGCGTGAATACTGGCCACCAGCCGCGGCCGCTGGTCCTCGGCATCTAACCGAGACAGTTCTGTTTGCTGGGCAAATTCGAAGCGCGCAACATGCTTTTGTAACTGCGCACTGCCTTGCGGCTGATTTCGATATCGCTCAACTCTGGACAAGTAGGCTGCATTCGCCTTAAGAATTTTCAGGCAACGACTTTGAGGTTCGTGCAGACACTGCGATAGGGTAGCAAGCAATAGTGCAAAGGCACGCTCACGCTCGGCGCGATCAGTATGAGTCGATTGAGTCTGGATGGAGCCGCGCTGGAAAATCACGGGCGCACCTACACTCATCCTTGAGTGGTGCAGAGATATCATCGCTGAGCGTTATCCTTATCATGGCAGCAATGTAAAAATAGGTCCGTAGAGGGACAAAAATCAGTCTAGGTCAAAAACTGGCATTTCGCCAGTTTATTACTTTGGCTTAACTTTGACCACAGTGCCGCTCACACTCACCATCATCATACCGCCTTTCTGGCCCACCACTTCATAGTCAATATCTATACCCACGACCGCGTTAGCGCCCATGGCTCTGGCATGGTATTCAACTTCCTGAAAAGCAATATCCCGGGCTTTACCTAGCTCGTCTTCGTAGGCACCTGCTCGACCGCCGACAATATCTCTAACGGCACCAAAAAGATCCTTGAAAATGTTTGCGCCTAGAATTGCCTCGCCGACAACGACGCCGAGATATTCTTCGATTTCTCGGCCCTGCAGTGTGTGCGTAGTTGAACGAATCATATGCTTTTCTCCTGGCTGTAATTGAGAAAGATCGAGTAATAAAAATTCCTAATCAAGGGATAACTGCTTCAGGTCGCTGACGATACGATGAGTATCCACACACCCAGAACTGAAACATTACCAATGCCAAACATCACCAGCCTATGCATCACATTGTTATAGCCAAGATGGATACAGGTGTGAATGACGCGTGCTGCGACAAATCCCCAGGCCAGTATCACCGGTGCGGGGTCGGTCATTTCCATTGCGATGTACAGAATACCCGCGCCATAGAATAGCACCGGCACCTCGAACAGGTTGGCAAAATGTCGGTTAGTTTTCTGAACCATGTCAGGAATTTCTTCGCCCTGAAACATGGAATAATAGCTCAGCGAAACGTCACCCTTGCGCACTGATGCCACTCGCTCGCGGAGCGTGAATAGCAAGATCACGAATGTAAGCAGGATCAAAAAAATAACGGATAAAGCATTTGTCATTCCTTTTCTCGGGTAGCAGTCCGGAGATGACTATTCCCAGGTAACTGTTTATTTGGCCTGGCAAGCAACGCTTCCCGCGTGGCATGTAGGACTCAGAGCAGTATAATTCGCCCTCGCCAGACAAAACAGACAAAACAGACAATAATGAAAAGTAGACTAACCCGCTGTAAGGATAATCGAGTGATTGCTGAAACCTACCAAAACCATATTGCCACTCTCCAAATCAGTTATGAAAAAGCGATTACGCATGTCGCGGCATCTCATCAACTGGACGGCCTTCTCATTCACAGCGGTAGCGAACACTACTATTTCGACGATGATCGGGGAATTGCGTTTCAGGCATTTGGCCACTTCCTGCACTGGATAGACGTCAACAGGCCAGATCAACTGCTCCTCATCCGGCCGGGTGAGACGCCCATTTATTTTCAGGTGATCCCCGATGACTTTTGGTATGAGCAGGCCATCGCCTCTGAGCCGGTGTGGGGAGAGTGTTTTAAGGTGGTGCGTGTAAACAGTTTGAGTGAAGTGGCGAAAGCGCTTCCTTCCGGGCAGTTTGCCTATTTAGGTGAAAGTAGCTCGCTTGCCGGCGCCATGAATATTGCTGAGGCAAACTGTAATCCCAAACCCTTGTGCAGCTATCTTGATTACTACCGAGCCTACAAAACAGAATACGAGTTGGATCAATTGCGTACGGCGAACCAGTTGGCTCTCAACGGGCACCAGGCAGCGCGCGACTGCTTCCTGGCGGGCGGCAGCGAATACGATATCCACCTCGCCTATCTAGGCACCTGCGGTGTGTTAGAGGATGAAACGCCCTATACCAATATCGTAGCGCTAGACGATAAGTCGGCGATTCTGCACTACCAGAATAAGCGTCGCCAGCTCGCGCAGACCAGCCAGGTCCTGCTGATCGATGCCGGCTATCGCGTGCGCAGCTATGGCTCTGACATTACTCGTACTTGGGTTCGCGATGGCGTGCATGCGAGCTTTGCAGAACTGCTGGTGGGCATGGAGGCGATCAAGGACAGACTGGTGGCCCAGGTCAGGCCCGGGATTTCCTACATAGACATTCACCGGCAGGCGCTTTCGCAGATCACCGAGCTGCTGCTGAGACTGGAGATCTGTCATGGCGAAGCGCCCGACCTACTGGAGCGTGAGATAACACAGTTGTTTATGCCCCATGGTGTGGGTCATCTGCTAGGAATCCAGGTTCATGATGTCGGCGGCCACCAGCTGAATCATGATGGCGAAACCCTTGCTCCTCCCGCTCACTCTCCCATGTTGCGCAACACCCGCGACTTGGCAGCCGACATGGTGTTCACTATTGAACCCGGCTGTTACTTCATTCCCTTGCTGTTGGAACCACAGCGCAGCGGAGAAAATCACCACAGGTTCAATTGGGATCTTATCGATCAGCTTTATCCGTTAGGCGGCATCAGGGTCGAAGATAACGTGAGGGTGACGCAGAGCGGCGTTGAAAATCTCACCCCGGGTACAAGTTAAGCGAGCCCTGTATCAAGCCAGCAAACGGTCTATTTGTGCGAGAAGTTTAGGTAAGGCAGAGCGATTGGCCTTCACTAGCGCTGCGCCTGACTGACCCATGGCTTCCCGCTTGGCCGGCTCGTCAAGAAGCTGTAGCAGTTGCGTCGACAGTTCGGTGGCATCCTGCACGGTACGAAGGGCATTCGCTGATTCCATCTGGGAGCAGATTTTCGCAAAGTTAAACTGGGAAGGGCCCACCAAAACCGGCAGCGCCCACGCCGCAGGCTCGAGTACATTTTGGCACCCCGTATCAACCAGACTACCTCCCACAAAGGCGATATCACCCAGACTGTAGTAAGCCATCATTTCACCCATGGAATCGCCCAGCAGAACCTGGGTATCCGCGGCCAGTGCCTGACCACTGCTGCGGCGTTGCAGTCGCAGACCTCTTTTTTGACACAGCTCTGCCACCCCCTGAAATCTCTCCGGGTGACGGGGAATCAGTATGCAGAGCGGTGATTCCACCGCATCCAGTAGTGGCAAAATCGCATCCAGCACTTTGCTTTCTTCGCCTTCTCGCGTACTGGCAATAACAATTACTGTGCGACCTGATGCTTTGATTGATGAAAATGGCTCAGCGTTATGCGACAGTGTGGTGTCAACATCAACATAGAATTTCAGGCTGCCCGTGACTTCAACCTTGCTGGCTTCAGCACCTAGCGCCATAAGACGATCGGCATCGGCTTGGGACTGCGCCGCGATTAAATCTATAGCTATTAGCATTTGTCGCGCCAGACTTGAGATGCGACGGTAACCCGCAGCAGACCTTTCCGACAGACGCGCATTGGCCAGTAGAATTTTAACGTTTTCATGTTTACAGGCAGCTATAGTGTTGGGCCACAACTCAGTTTCCATAATGATCACGAGCCCCGGCCTGATTTTTCGAAGGAAGCGCCTTACCAGAAATTCCAAATCGTAAGGTGCATAGACATGGGTCACAGCATCTCCGAACAGGCTGCGAACGCGTTCGGAGCCGGTGGGTGTGGTGGTGGTTATTATAATTCTGACATTGGGATTGGCGCTGCGTAAGGCTTTGACCAGTGGCGCGGCGGCCACCGTCTCTCCTACCGAGACCGCATGGATCCATATACCAGCTGAGGTTTTAGCGGGCGCCGTCGATTCTGTGGCATCTGCGCTCTTGAAAAGCGCGAAGCGTTCACCGATGCGCCGGCGATAATCAGGTGCGGCAAGGGACTTTCCATAAAGGCGCGCAACGATAAACGGTAACGCCAATAATAAGAGCAGGCTATAGAAGAGACGCCACATAACTTGGATTCAGACCTGGTAACCTGTGCCAAAAAGTACACAGTTCGCCGATGGGAAATTCAGCTTGATGTCGATATACTCAAAAGGCGTTCGCGAGGCTAAAAGGTAACTAATGACACTGCGCTATTCAACAGACATCGTCATCTTCGGTGGCGGGATTGCTGGATTATGGCTGTTGAATAGTCTGCGCGAAGCAGGTTACCAGGCCATCCTATTCGAACGCCACACCATCGGTGGCGGCCAAACATTGGCATCTCAAGGCATTATTCACGGTGGCTTGAAGTATGCGCTACAGGGATCCCTGACCGGAGCGGCCCAGGCCATAGCCGCGATGCCGGAGCGCTGGCGACAGTGTCTGGCCGGCGAAGGTGACATGGATTTACGTGGCACCCGAGTACTTTGCGAACACTACTACATGTGGTCCGGCGCCAGCAT
This sequence comes from Gammaproteobacteria bacterium UBA7449, assembly GCA_002477465.1. Taxonomy (GTDB): domain Bacteria; phylum Pseudomonadota; class Gammaproteobacteria; order Pseudomonadales; family Pseudohongiellaceae; genus UBA9145. Next base: position 67,161 of record DLPV01000023.1, read on the forward strand.
GCGCAGCAAACTGAAGTCTTTTCTCGGCAGCAAGAGTCTGAGGGGCCGGGTGGATACGGTACCCCAGGCTGAATACCCTGAGTTTTTCCAACAGGCATCCATCAAAGGCACACTTTACCAGCTGCCCGATTTCGTGGTGGATAGCGAGAGCCTGATAGACGTCCTGGCCGGCAGGCAACAGGCCCATCTTTTTAGCCTGCCCGACCAGGTCGTCGAATTCGGCAGTGATGGATTTTCTGATGCCAGGACACTGAAATTGACCCACCGCGAGCATGACATAGAAATGAGCGTGCAGCGCTTTATCTTTGCAGCAGGGGAAGGCAACAAGGGTTTAATCAATGCCGCAGGACTAGGCAAGCCTCAAACTCAGGTCCGCCCCCTAAATATGGTCTACCTCAAAATGCCTGGACTACCGCAGCTGTTTGTTCACTGCATCGGCGACAGTTTTAGTCTGACTCCCAGACTCACAGTGACTTCACATCGAGATGAGAGTGGTGAGACTGTCTGGTATCTCGGGGGTGACATCGCCGAGACTGGCGTGGGTAAGACCGATGCTGAGCAAGTAGATAGGGCGCGTCAGTTGTTAGACGAGCTGTTTCCCTGGATTGATGTGACAGCAGCCGAGTGGCGCTGCTTTACCATCAACCGGGCCGAACCCAAGGTGGAAAACGATAGCAGACCCGACGACGCCTACTTCACCAAAGAAGAGAATATCCTGGTGACCTGGCCAACCAAGCTTACGCTAGCACCGGCACTGTCTGACCAGGTTCTTGCTGACCTCCGCAAGGACAAGATTATCCCCTCAAGCGCTGCACCAGAAATCACCCTTGAGGCGATTCTCAAACCCGCCGTAATAGGTGCGCCGGAATGGCACCTGGGGACGACAGCATGAAGAGCGTGCCCAAGCGACAGCTGGGGTCCACCGGGATAGACGTTTCCTGCCTTGGTCTTGGTACGGTGAAGCTGGGGCGCAACCAGGGCGTTAAATATCCCCGGCACTTTGATTTGCCCAATGATGAACAGGTCATTGCTCTGCTAGACCAGGCACGCGGACTGGGAATCAACTTTATAGACACTGCCCCTGCCTATGGCAGCAGCGAAGAGCGCTTGGGCAAGCTAATGCAAAACCGGCAGGACTGGATAATTTGTTCCAAGGTTGGAGAAGAGTTTGAAGATGGCGCCTCACATTTCGATTTCTCAGCGCAACATACCCGTCACAGTGTCGAGCGGAGTTTGCGCCGATTGCGCACGGACTATCTGGACCTGGTGTTAATTCACTCAAACGGTGAAGACCTTGGAATACTTGAGCAGACCGACTGCCTTGAGACGCTACTGAACCTAAAAGATGAGGGCTTGATTCGCGCCGTGGGTATGTCCACCAAGACTGCTATCGGTGGCAAGCGCGCTCTTCCACTTTGTGATGCCTTGATGCTTACATTCAACGCGACTACAACGGCTGAAGAACCAGTCATCGACTTGGCCAGAGCGCAGGGCAAGGCAATATTAGTTAAAAAAGCTTTCGATAGCGGCCACGCGACTGACCAGCCGGGCGGCCCTGAGCAGGCGCTTGGGTTTGTACTAACTAAACCGGGAGTTAGCAGCGTGATTGTCGGAACAATAAACCCTGAACATTTGCGGAGTAATGCTGAGATCGCTGCTGAGGTAATCTTAAATTAAAGACCTAAGCACTGCGGCTGATACGGCTGCAGCTCAATCACCAACCCTGCGCATCTTTTCAACGATATCTGAAGTCGAGCAATTATCGAGAAACTCAAGCGCTTGTACCTTGCCGCCGTATGCAAGTACAAATTCACCACCCACAACCTGATCGATAGCATAGTCGCCGCCCTTAACCAGAATTTCTGGTTTGAGGGACTGCAGCAGTGTCTCTGGCGTATCTTCACTAAAACTGACAACCCAGTCTACCGCCTCAAGTCCCGCCAATACAGCCATCCGCCGTTCCAGGGGATTAATAGGTCGGCCTGGCCCTTTTAACCGCCGCACAGAGTCGTCATCATTTATAGCAACCACAAGCCGTTCACCGAGCTTTCTAGCTTCGTTAAGATAACCGACATGTCCGGCATGAATAATGTCGAAGCAGCCATTTGTGAAGACAATACTCTCTCCATGGGCTCGCGCATCCTCTACCGCAATGGCAAGCTGGTCTGATGTCATTACGCCCTGGCCTGAATCTTGCTCCCCCAGAATCGCACGACGCAGCTCTGGCCCGCTTATAGCTGCAGTACCAAGCTTGCCAACCACCTGGCCTGCAGCGATGTTGGCCAGTGCTGTGGCATCTGCCATAGTCTCACCCGCTGCTAATGCAGCTGCCAAAACTGATATCACGGTATCACCCGCGCCAGTAACATCGAAAACTTCCTGCGCTTTGGCAGGCAGATGCAGCTCCGGCGAGTCCGGGCGGATGAGTGTCATACCGTTTTCACCGCGAGTGATAAGTATGGCCTCTAGTTCAAGGTCACTGACCAACTGCATACCCTTGGCCACAAGATCTGTTTCATTTGCGCAGTGGCCGACCACCGCTTCGAATTCGTTCAAATTGGGAGTAATCAGAGTAGCGCCCCGGTACTTATCGAAATCTGAACCTTTGGGGTCGACAATAACCGGAATGCCATGATCTCTGCCTAGTTTTATTAGAGGTGCAATTTCCTGCAGAGCACCCTTGGCATAATCCGACAGAACCATCGCCTGGGTGTTGCTGATCTGTGCTTTTGCTTTAGTCAACAAACTGATTACATCTTGTTTTTCGAATGCTTGTTCAAAATCAGCTCTGATCAGCTGTTGATGCTGACTGATGACACGAAGTTTGGTGATAGTGGGCTTGTCGGGGCAATGGATAAAATCGCAAAGCACTCCTGCTGCCGTGAGCCGAGATTCAAGCTCAGTACCGCTCTCATCCTCACCTACTACACCAATTATCCGGGTCGCACTGCCAAGAGCAGAAATATTAAGTGCCACGTTGCCCGCGCCGCCAGGTCTGTCTTCCTGATTAGCCACCTTAACAACGGGTACCGGCGCTTCTGGTGAAATCCTGTTGGCACTGCCATGCCAGTAGCGATCGAGCATCACATCGCCGATGACAAGCAGTCTAGCGTCCTGAAAGGACGGCATTTCCAATTTCATTCCTTAAGCCCTTTTTCTCGTGTCCCGGTCCCAAGTACCGGTCTCATGTTTCGTAGAGATGCGGCAGATAATAACATAGGGTATCGAATCCGATATCGAACTTTTACCGTCTGGCGTGGGTTGCACGGCCAGCTTTGCTACAATACCGTCGGCAACTCACTACCTTAAAAGACCCTGTAATCCCTGACTGTGACCGACCCTACTCGCCAATTTGTGCCACTGGGCCAATTTAAACATCCGCGCTACTGGCCAACCTGGCTAGGGATTGGCTGTATGTGGGTGGCAGCCAATCTGCCCTACTCCCTGCAATTACAGCTAGGGAAGTTCATTGGCTTTCTGTCCTACCATTTCGCCTGGGGACGACGCCGGGTATGCGAGATAAACCTGAGGCTATGTTTCCCCAACCTATCTCCTGAGGAGCATAGGAACCTGGTACGAAAGACATTTCAATCCAATGGGATTGGCTTCATTGAGATTGCTATAGCCTGGTGCGGCAAGTTGGACAAATACAGAGGCATGGCCACTTTCCATGGCCTTGAGAACCTGGGGAAAGCAAAGGCAGAAAATAAAGGGGTTTTGCTGATTGGGCCCCATCTCACGACTTTCGAGATGGCTGGATTTCTCTACTCCTCGATTGGGGAGCTTAATGGCACTTATCGAGCCAACGACAAGAATCCTCTGTTTGATGCGTTTATGTACAACGGGCGCCATCGCGTTTATCCGGGCTTGTTTGAACGCAAGGATATCAGAGGTGCTATGCGCTGCCTGAAAAAAGGCGGGTTGCTTTGGTATGCTCCCGATCAGGACTACGGTGCCCAACACTCGGTTTTCGTACCCTTCTTTGGTAATCTCGCGGCTACGATCACTGCCGGTAGTCGCTTTGCAAAGTTCAATGGCTCTCCGGTGGTGTTTTTCAGCCACTACAGAAAGCCCGACAACTCTGGCTACGAAATACACTTTAGCCCTGTCCTGGAAGACTACCCCAGCGGCGACGATGAAGAAGATGGCAGAATCATCAACCGCTGGATAGAAGCGGCAATACGCAAGCAGCCCGACCAATACCTCTGGCTGCATAAACGTTTCAAGACGCCACTCCCCGGGAAAAAAGAAAACCCCTACAGCTCATGAGCTCAACAAACTGGCAACAATGGGATATACGACTACTGACAGTATTGGCAAGTCTGGCGCTGTCTGGATTTGCCGTGGCGTTTGCCTCTCTCCCAAATGACGATGCCTATACCTATATCAGAACCGCAGAGATCTTTCTCGAGCATGGTGTGGGCGCAGCCATATCTCACTACACCTGGGCCGGTTATCCGATTCTGATCGGCCTGGTGAGCCTCTTGGGCTTGTCATTGTTCACCTCTGCCTATGTTTTGAACGCCATATTCTTCGCAATACTGGCATACGCTTTTATTAGCATCGTGCGTCACCTCGATGACTCCAACAGGGTCGCTTGGCTGGCAGCGCTAACCGTGCTTGCCTATCCAGAGCTGAATGAGTATCGGGACATGGTGCTTCGTGATATTGGCTTCTGGGCCATGCTGCTGTTGGCCCTGTGGCGCTTCATGGTTTTTGTAGATACACGTCAATTTTCTCATTCTGTATTTTTTGTGCTGGCAATGATCGGGGCCATGCTGTTCAGGGCAGAGGCGGTTATCTATCTTGTGGCAATTCCCTTTGCGTTGTTTTTACAGAGCGACCGTAATACGCAGGAAAATCGCCGGGACTTTTTGAAATTAGCTGGATTTATTTGCGGCGTGGGAATACTTGTATTCCTGGTGCTTTTGGCTGCTGGAATCAATTTATTCTTATTGATATTGGAACTGCTACGCATCTATCAACCTTTTCTCATCAGCCTTTTTAATCCGGATGAGGCAGTTACAGCGGCTAGGGCAAATGCAATCTTTGGCGAGTATGCCGGTATTTTTTCCCAAGAATATGTCTCTGCGGTTATCGCTATAGGCTTAAGCGTAGTGCTGGTGATGACTTTGTTCTATACCATCGGTGGCCCTTTCTTCTGGCTACTGGCTTTTGGCCTGATGCGAAAGCACATTCGCTGGCATAGCGCGAAGGTGGTACCCATTCTTGCCGTATTGCTGGCAAACCTCTTAATACTGGTAGTGTTTCTGTACATCACCAAATTTCTTACCGGGCGCTATGCCCTTGTATTTGGTCTTATGGCCGCTACTCTGGTTCCATTTCTAGTCTCCAGCATTATAGAGCGAAACCGAGGCGGTAAGTGGGAGCAACTTAGCACTTATTTCCTGATACTGTTTTTCTTCTACTGCCTGATAGATTCCTATGTAAGTTTTGGCAGGTCAAAGGACTGGTTGCTTGATGCTTCAAGCTATGTGGAACTGCAAGCGGAACCTGACACGCAAGTGCTGACAAACAATCACACTATTGCCTACTTCTCGGGCCGGGTAGAAAACTATGATGTAATTGTGCGGGAGCTTAAAGCCCAGGATGTTTTAGATGTGGCACCTGGTACTATTGTTGCGCTAGAAATGTATTACGAAATGAGTCTGATGGTAGAGCAAGCGCCAGTAAAGGCATCCCTACAACTACTGCAGCAGTTTCCCAGTGCCGATCAGCCACAGATTGCAATCTATAGACGCGTGAACTAGCCGCCTAATAAGTTCCGGTCAATCTACCAGCGATCTCTCTCCGCACGCTTCGTTACCAGAACATTATCCATAATCAAATAATTCAGATCTGTCCCAAAGAACATATTGACGGCATCTTCTGGTGTGCAAACCAATGCTTCTCCGGGGCGACTGAGAGTCGCGTTAATCAGTAATCCGTGGCCGGTGCGCTCGTAAAAAGCTGAAAGCAGTCGATGGAAATCTGGACTGGTCTGCTTTTTTACCACCTGTGCGCGAGTTGTGCCATCGCGATACACAATGACAGGATACTTTTCCTGCCACTTCTTGCTCACGGGTGAAGACAGGCACATGAACTCATCCTGGAAATTGTCAGGCAGCATTTCTTTAGCTACTGTATCCAGAATACTTGGTGAAAATGGTCGCCAGTGCTCACGAAATTTAACCTGGTGATTTATCGCATCAAGGATACCCATTTGGGTGGGACTGGCGAGGATACTGCGATTACCTAGAGCTCTAGGGCCAAACTCCATTCTGCCGCGAAACCAGGCAACGATCTGGCCGTTCGCTAACAGCTCTGCTGCCTTGGCATGGGGATCTTCAAGTATTTCCCACTCGGGTTTTTCGCGGTAAATTGAACACGCGTTCACGCAGTCATCAGTGGTAAATTCCGGCCCTAAGGCCATACCATGATGAGGTTTCACCTCGATACCATGCTGCTTCACCGCATAGGCCGCTGCGCCAATCGCGGTGCCAGGATCGCCACTGGCTGGATTTACTAGAAGTTGTTTCACTTTGGGATGGGAGTTAAGCCTACTATTCAAGCGGATGTTTAGCGCACCCGTTCCGGCAACAGCAAGTCTGCCGGTTTCCTCCAACACATCGCCAAGGTAGTAATCAACCAGCTTAATCGTCATTTCCTCGTATAGCTTTTGAATTGCAGCTGCGTAATGCACATAAGGATCTTCCAGCAGATGTCCTGCACGGCGGGGACCCAGCATCTCCACCAGCCTGGCACTAAAGTAATGCCCTCGGGATTTCGCCTTATAACGACGCAAGCCAATGGTAGTAATCAGCCGGGTATCAACCTTGAACTTACCACCTTCGAAACGCGCTAGCTGTGACAGGTCATACTTTTCCGGATCACCAAAGGCTGCAAGCCCCATCACTTTGAACTCACCATCCAGAATTTCAAAACCGAGGTAATCTGTTAGTGCAGCGTACATGCCGCAAAGTGAGTCCGGGTTATAGAACTCTTTGATACGAACGATTTTGCCATTGTGGCCATAGCCAAGAAAGATGTTGGAGTACTCTCCCTTGGAGTCGTTGCAGAGGATTGCGGTTTTTTCTGTACTACCGGTCAGGTGATAAACACTGCTGGCGTGAGCGAGTTGATGCTCTATTGGCACAACCTTTACGTTCTCGTAGCGAATATGCAGCTTTTCAAGCAATCCGCGGAGATCTTTAAGGTGCCGCCGATAACGGCGATTGCCATTAAACAGACTGTCGACGCTGCGATCCGGTGCATACCAGTGTCGATAGGCATAGTGCCATCGCGCTTTACTGAACAGAGATACGGGAGCATAAGGTACGGCCACATGAGTGACGTCAGAAGAACGCAGCCCGGCAATCTGCAAACACTGTCTTGCTGCCAGGTAAGGCAACGCTTCCTTGGCGTGCTTACGGCGTACCAGTCTTTCCTCTTCTACTGCGGCGACCAGTTCACCATCTACAAACAGCGCAGCAGCAGGGTCGTGGCCAGTTGCGCCAGCCAAACCTAAAGTGACGTTACTCATAGACTTCGCTCTTTCTATCCCCTGCTTTTGCCAGCCACTGCAGCAAGACGCTCTATGATCTCTAAAGCGACTTGCGGAAGTGTGTAAAGTTCAGCCCGTTTACCATACTCTAAACCATTTTTGGACCAGCCTGAGGTGGGAAGGGTTTCTAACATGCCAAGCAGGCGCGAATTGAGTTCATCTTGCTGAAAAGGCTCAGCACACACTTCTCCGGATTGCGCCTGCTCTATATGAAAAGCATAACCACAGCTTGCAGTGGTGAGCACCGGCAATCCCGCAATTGTCGCTTCAAGTAAAACATAACCTGCACTTTCCATATACGCCGGGTGTAATAATAAGTCTGCGCCTTGCATGAATCGGGGAATATCATCACGTCCCGGCAACACCGTCACAAGATCGCTGATGCCCAGCTTACGAGCCTGTCGCAAATATCTGTTGGGTCTTCCCTGACCTACCAGAACGTAACGCGTACGCTGCCGCCAATATTCCGGTAAGGCAGCAATAGCGTGGAGCGCCCGATCCACACCTTTAATCTTGAAACCCGAGCCTACCTGCAGAAGTAGGACTTCGTTTTCAGTAATGCCAAGCTCAGCACGCATTGATGTGCGCAACTCAGGTTCACGGCTGTCTGCTTTCCTGTCTCCCTCGATACCCGGCGGGACCTGATGCAATCGTTCCCCGCACTTCGGGTAGTACTCAATGTATTGGCTGGTTTGCAACGGGGATAGGACCAGGGAATGAGCCTTACTATCAGCGCCAAATACCGCCTCTTCATACACACTGAAGTGTTTAAAGCGAGGAGTGTATTTGTAATAACTACCGCGCTGGGTCGCAGCCGTATGCAAAAAACAAGAATCAGCCGCGAAGTACAGATCCAGGTGTGGCATCTTATTAAAACCAATGACCAGATCGGGAGTACTTTTAGCGATCCGTTCTTCTACCCAAGCTGAATAACGACGATAGAGCTCTAGCCGGCTCAAAGCTTTGAAAGGTGCCAAAGTCACGTTGAACCCCTGCGGCTGTTCACCTTGCCAGCGCAAGGCGTAAACCTCAATCTCGTGCCCCCGACTTAGGCACGCCGTTGCAATCCTGAAGAAGTCTCGCTGTTGTCCACCATAAGGAAAATAGTGATAGATCAGAAAACAGAGCTTCATGATTCACCGTCTTGCATTAGCAGTCTTTCAAACTGCTGCCAGACTGTTTCTGGCTTGTGTGATGAAAAGCAGGGCGGTACGACTGCGAAAGGTTGATCCTTAAATTCATCAGTCACGCCTGGACCATTGTAGCCGCATACTTTTTTTACACAGGGCGCGCAGTTCAAGTTTGACTTCAAATGCAGCTGTTGATGGCCGAAGGTACCGGATAAGCCAGGGTTAGTCGGGCCATACAGCGACACCGTCGGCCTCGAGAGCGCTGCCGCCAGGTGGCCCAGGCCAGTATCCACTGCAATGACTCCTGCTGACCGATTTATCTCTTTGGCAATACCACTAAGAGGCAAACGATCTAAAACTTCTACCTGTTGGTTATCCTTGGCAATGAAGTCAGCGCGTTGCTTTTCTGACTGATCGCCCCAAGGAAGCAAGACCTTGAAGCCGTTTTCAGTTGCAATATGTGCCAGATGTCTCCAATAGTATTCAGGCCAGTGCTTCGTTGCCCAGGTAGTACCATGAAGAAATACAACCTGTTTGTGTTTGACAGGTTCATCGCTGCCATCAATACGTGATGTATCCAACCCATAATCTATTTCATTTTTGTCGTAACAGTGCTGCAGTGCACGGGAGAAAAGCTGTCTCACGCGATCCACCGCGTGTTCATCCCATGGCACAGAGTACATTTTGTTGTAGAAGAGTGTCGCCATCGGCTCGCGAATCGTGCGGTTACTCATGCCAATGGTAAGCCCGCGAGACAGACGACTAATTATTCCACTCTTGATCAGGCCCTGGGCATCGATTACCAGATCATAGTGCTCACTCTGCAGAGTATTTTTGAAGGCGCGATACTCGTGGTTGAGCATGGTCCGCATAAGACTGCGGCGCCAGCGCCGGATAGCAACCGGGATAACCTTATCCACAGCCGGGTGCCATGAGGGCACGTCGACAAAGTTTTCCTCAACCACCCAGTCGAAGGTCAGATTACGATGGGCGCGATGAGCATCGGTCACAGCTGGCAGGGTGTGAATGATATCTCCAAGTGAGGAGACTTTTACAATTAACACGCGCACTGCGGCATTTGTCCTGTGAATTAGTTTTGGGGTGTTGTTTCAATTAATTCAGCTACGGCGTCAATGGCCAGTGCTGGGCTCAGCTCATTGAGGCAGCGTAGATGCCCGTAAGGACATTCCCGCTTGAAACAAGGCCGACACTCAATGTCGGTAGACAGTAATTTTACCTTGTCAGCCAAGGGCGGTGTAAAGTCAGGCGACGTGGAACCATACATGGCTACAATGGGCTTGCCTAGTGCTGCCGCAACATGCATCAGACCCGAATCATTGCTGGCTACAACCCTAGCGCAGGCCAATAGATCGATGGCCTGTCCGAGAGTGGTTTTGCCGACCAGGTTTACACAGCGATCGAAATGGGCGGGTTCTATATCAGCCATAATTGACTCGGTGACCAACTGGTCACTAATTGAGCCAAAAAACCATACTCGCCAACCTTTGCTAAGAAGGCTGTTTGCGAGTTCTGCATAGTGTTCCGCAGGCCACTGTTTGGCTGGTCCGAATTCCGCCCCCGGGCAAATACCAAGTACTGACCCTTCGCCATCCAGGTGGAATTGATCCAGGACTTCGGCTTGACTTTCCTCATTCACCTGCAAGCGCGGATTAGGACAATCAGCCGGCGGCTCGGGTAATGCAGGATAGGCCAATGCGACAAAGCGCTCTACCATACGGGCGAACACATCTTTATCCAGTCGCCGCGCATCATTAAGCAATGGCCAGCGAAATTCGCCAACCCACGCCGTGCGTTTCGGTATACCCGCGTGAAATGGTATCAGCGCAGATTTGAAGGAATTCGGCAGCACAATCGCCTGTTGAAAGCCCTGCTTGCGCAACCCCTTGCCGAGTTGCCGACGCTTTCCAAGGTTCAGCTCACCATGGGAAAGATGCAGGTCTATGCTTTGAGCCACCTCAGGCATCCTCTCCAATAGCGGCCGCGTCCAGGCTGGCGCCATCACCGTAATATCTGCGGCTTCATGGCGCTGCTGCAATGCCATAAAAAGGGATTGCGCCATCACCATATCCCCAACCCAGGAGGGACCTATGACCAGAATCTTATAATTGCTCATTGAATCCATTGATTACAGAGTCTGGCTAATGTTCCTTTCGAGCGCCTATGACTAGCGCCACTGCAACACCGTTCATTTGTTAGAGCAGGTGCCTGGTGCGTGTTGTCAATTTTGCATATCAGGTGTGACCCTGAGCACCTCAGTGACCGTAGTCAGCCCTGCGGCAACTTTCTGGGCACCACTCAAACGCAAACTCAACATGCCCTCTTTATAGGTTAGCCTAAGTAACTCAGGCAGATCCGCTTTATCATCTGCAAAGCGAAACAGTGACTCGGTGAACGGCATCACTTCATAGATCCCTTCGCGTCCCAAAAAGCCGGTTTCGCGAATTTCCAGACAGCCTTCAGCGATCGCGGCCTTCTTCAGCAGCTTCACTTTCCATGGCAAGGTGAGTGTATCCCAAGCTTCCTGTTCCACCTCGGTGGTTTGCTTACAGTGCGGGCAAAGTACTCTCACTAACCGTTGCGCCATGACCCCTATTACTGTTGCTTTTAGCAGATAAGATGGTACACCCAGTTCAAGCAGACGCGTGATTACGGAAGGGGCGTCATTGGTATGCAGGGTCGTAAAAACCAGATGCCCGGTTAGCGCCGCCTGGATTGCCATTTCCGCTGTAGGCAAGTCACGCACCTCGCCAATCATAATGATATCCGGATCCTGGCGCAGCAGAGCCTTTATCCCATCGGCGAATCCCAGGTCGATGTTTTCCTGCACCTGCATTTGATTAAAGCTGTCCTCCACCATCTCGATGGGATCTTCGATCGTGCAAACATTTACTTCCTCTGTCGCCAGAGACTTGAGGGTGGAGTAAAGCGTGGTGGTTTTACCACTACCGGTAGGGCCGGTGATTATGACGATACCATGATTGTTTGAAGTGATTTGATTCCAGCGTTTGAAATCATCGTTCACTAGACCGAGCGCCTCAAAAGGCTTCAGCAATACTTCTGGATCGAAGATACGCATGACCAATTTTTCTCCAAATGCGGTTGGCAGATTAGAGAGACGTAGCTCGACTTCATCGCCGCTCGGGCTCTTGGTCTTGATGCGACCATCCTGAGGTTTGCGTTTCTCGGCTACGTTCATGCGGCCCAAAATCTTGAGGCGACTAGTAACCGCGCTCAGTGCAGTCATGGGCAAGGCATAGACCGTATAGAGAACCCCGTCGATGCGGAAGCGGATATTACCTTTCTCCCGCCGGAGTTCAATATGAATATCACTGGCTCGCTGTTCGAATGCATACTGTAACAACCAGTCAACAACATTGACGATGTGCTGATCATTCGCTTCCGGATCCTTGAGCTTGCCCAACTCCAACATCTGCTCAAGATTGCCAATACCCTTGAGCTGGCCAGCTCCCTGGGTTGCGCCCTGAATCGATTTGGAGACACTATAAAATTCGGAAGTCAGACGCTTGATGTCATGCGGATTGAATACCACTCGCTTGACCAGTTTGCCGGATGTGTGCGAAAGCACCGAAACCCAAGCATCCAGGTAAGGCTCGGCGCTGGCAATTATCACTTCCTGTGGATTGTCTGCCACCGCCAGAATTTGGTGGCGCTGGGAAAACTTGTAATCCATCACTTTGGTGACCTGGGCGACATCAATCTTTAGAGGATCGATGCGGAAATATTCCTGACCACACTGCGCGCTTAGAGCCATGGTCAAAGACTCAGCATCGAGCTTGCGGCCCGGATTCTGTTGATCGGCAATCTCCAGATCAGACAGGTAGTGAAGTATATGCTTGCTCCGATGGTCTGCATCATGGCGGTGCTTGATCGCAAGGTCGCAATCAGCCTGGGTAATTTGGGAATCCGCCAAGAGACCGTCCAGGGGACCCTGCCCCTGGCGGACTTCCTGCTTCCCCTGCCTCTGCTCTTCGACCGCCGCCATGTTTATTGCCCCAACCCAGATGCTGCCTGCTAATTCCTGCGGATTGATTTGAATCGCAGCGCTTTGCCAAACGTAAGACTCTGCCTTTCAGCAAGTTTAACCCTGCACCGACCAAAAACAAACTTTGTTACCCAAGCCCACAATTGAAAAGCCGGACTTCGAGCCCGGCTTTTAATAATCATCTTCGTGTACGCGAGGTATTGTTATTGCACGCTATTCCACAAGTTTTACCCATTCTCCAGCCTCAGGGGTGCCAGATGGGTAAAAGCCATTAAGCAAGCGCAGAGTTTCCTCGGGATAGTTGGCAATGCGGCTGGACTGTCCGACCACAGAAAAATCGAAGAATTCGCTGGCCTGCACGTACTTTATTTTCATTTCGTCGCCGAGCAAAGTTTCTCCGCGCTGAATCGCCCGAAATGTTCTAATGCTTTCCAATAATGCGGCGTCCACTGTCTCAATGTCAGTGCTATCTGTAACTTCACCTCTAAACACAAACACTCGCGGCCCAAGGTAGATTGCAGCGACTCGCTCTGGATTGCCCGATGCTGAGGTTGTTACGCCAGTATGTCCAAGTAGGCGATACTGTGACACTGCTTCAGATTTTTGCAGATCGGTGATTCCCAGCTTCTTTCTAAGAAAGACACGCGGCTCGATATTTTCCTGAAGCCGCTGTGCTTCTACACGCAAACTGCCCTTGCCAGCCATGACCGCGGTCACAGTGGTTGTAGTTTCACGTATGCCCCACTCATCCGGAAACACTAGGGTATAACCAAGCAACGTCTGATAATAGCGATTACGTGCGTCCTGCTGTTGCGAGGCGGCACTGGCACCAATAATCAAACCATCGATCTGCTCCCGAAATGCGGAGTCATCGCTCATCGTGACCTCGCCTTCTTCTAACTCGCCGACAGAGGCGATGGCTTGCTGCAGACGCGTGTCACTCCGTGGGTGTGTGGCAAACAGACCGTGATATCCACCACCACTGCCAGTTACCCGTCGGTTAAAGTCTTCCTGGTTCTTAAGTACGGTGACAACGTCAATCATGGCAGCAGGGTCATAGCCAGCTTCCAGTAAATACTCGGCGCCGAGGCTATCCGCCTCCAGTTCCATCTCGCGGCCAAAACCACTGAGACTGGTCTGGGCCCAAATTGAAGCCACCTCGCTAATCTGGGACCCGGCGTAGCCACTGCCCGTTGCAACAGCAGTGACAAATCCGCCCACTGTCGCAGCAGCATTAGCCAATGCGCCGCGCGCCTGCTGCTGCACAGCGTGGCGCGCTGTAATATGACCAATCTCATGGGCAACCACCGCGGCCAACTGCGATTCTGTATTCATGAAAGTCAACAGGCCACGATTCACATACACATAACCGCCGGGCAAAGCCATCGCGTTTATGCTGGGGCTATCAATAATGGTGTAGGTATATCCGAGATCGGGGCGGTGACTCACTGCCGCTATTCGGTTGCCTACCTCGGTTACGTAGGCAAGCAAGTCTGCATCCTGATAGACAGGTTGACTTGCCAGCACCTTGGCGTGCTCCTCGGCACCGATTTCCTTCTCACGGCTCTCAGACATGAGAACGAGGTTTGGACCACCCGTGGCGGGATTCACTGCGCAAGAAGTTAGGACGGGCAAGATTACCGCCGCGTAGATCATCATCAGGAATGTTTTGGGGAAACTACCTAAGCACAGCAGAGTCTTCAATTCAGGAGATCCCAATTTGGTCATAATGCCACCTGTCTCATCAATGGCAGCCGGTTGGCTTGCCTAGCTGCCGTTTACAAAGTCTTTGAGCTGTGTAGCCAGTCTGTTACAGGCATTGGCTTCAACTCTTGCGATAAGTGGTATCGGAACCACCAGGGCGGGCAGATAGGACTGGCCTGTGGCGTCGGTGTTAATCGTTCCCACATTAGTAAGCGAACCGACATCCCAGACTCGAGCATCAAAGTTGGCATCATCTTCCCAGGTACCAAACCCGAAGCAGCCACCGCCTCCCGGTCCAATGGTGCAGGAAATTGAGCCTTGTCTATCAGTGGTTTCAGTAAACCCATCTAACCAGACGATATAGCGAATCCCGTATTCGCTCATTTTGGCTGCTACTACGTCTTCAGCCATCAACTGTTCAAGGTCGCGGGTGCGCAAAGGGGCTGTTCGCGGCTCAAACCAGGGAAACATCGCATCGATGAATTCCTGCTCGGGAACAATATTGATTGCATTATCACCGCGGGCCATGCGGTCACCCACACACTCCACAAATTCGCTACGTGTCTCGTAGTCACTGGCCTGGCGACGTCCCAGAATGACAACTGCTTCATCGTTTTCAATGCCAGTTTCTCCCTGTCTGAACTCGTCAACAGTAGTGCTTGTGCAGGCAGCAAGCAGTGCTGCACTGAACAATAACAGCGTCCTGGCGGAGGCAATGCTTACTAGTGACTTCATGATCAACCTCAGGCTTCGACCCACTATGTCCAGGACAACTTCAATTTACAGACTCGCCAACCAGTCCCGCACCTCTGGAACTTGGGTAAAGCTCAAAGAGAAGCTGGAGGCAAGGTCACGCAAAGCAACCACAGCAGCATCGTTGATGGCCGCCTCAGTAGTGCGGAACGTTTCTATTGGTGTCTTGCCGTAGGAAGTCAGGACCCAGTCGGCAATATAATCACCTTCAGCCGTAACCAGGCGCATATTGTATTTAATCCAAACTTCGTAAACATCGAGCTTGGTTTTAGCCGGTAGGGCTAGCTGGAATTCTTCGATAAGCGGCGCGAAAACAGCATCCACGCCTCGTCCCTCGGCGGCTTCCATGCTGTCCACCACCACGACTTCTTCGAACATGGCAGGCAGAACCGCATTAAACAGTTCAATGTGCGACTGCCCACTTTCGATGTTAAATTCTTCAGCGCCTGTCTCGGAATATTCCAGATAGGCGAATTCGCGCAAGGCATCATCGTAATAGACGGCGACGGTTAGTGGCAGTTTGCTGATGTTTGGCGTGGGGAAACTGCCTTCTATAGTCACGTTGCTGACACCACAACTCTCCAGCAATAGCACCGACAGGAATAAGCCCGCCCTTGTCAAAAGACGTCTGACTATTGTTTGCTGCTTTCTCATGTTGCTATATACGTTGCTCACGGTCTGCTCAGATGACTCGTGGTTGGCCAGCGAACTTCTATTGAAAGTCATTCAGTCCTACAAATGTACCACCATTTCGTGACGTGATCTCGCGCATCAAAGTCGAATAACGATAAACGCTTTGCTGGAAACGTCGGGGACCGGAAAAAATGGTCGGAAACCCGATGCCGTGGATGCGCACCAGTCGGTCACCATTGACGTCCTCTACGTTGATCCTGTCAATAGTTTGCAAAACATCCTGAATCGATCCGCCTGGCTGAAAGTCGTCGCCCAGCACGTAAATACTAATTTTCTTGTCCGGTGAATAAAAGGTATTGATTGCCCGTGTCACTCCCTCTACAGGGCTACTATTGCTGTATGGGTTCCAGTTTCTAAGGGTTTGGATAATCTGCTGGCGTCGCCCCGCCGTGTCGGGGATCCATTCACCACGATAGGTGTTGAACATGTAATCACCCATATCATTCATCACCTGTATGCCCTTCACCTCAGGATAGACATCAAGGGTGTTATCAATCACCTCGAGCATCTTGTTCCAGTTACCGGGCGTGTTATACATACTGCCAGAGGTATCGATGATGAATATGATGTATTCGCTATCAACCGGTACGCCGCCAATAGCATTGTTTTCCGGCGCTGCGACATTCGCGAGCAGGCGCTGCATCTCTGCTGTGAGGGTCTGCCTGGCGATAGAAAGCTTACCGAATTCATCGGTGGTTTCATCGGACAGCTGAGTCGATGTCTGATAGCGCCCCTCGATATCGCTGAGGTCCCGCCGCAGTCTGGCAATGCGCTCAGTGAGTGACGACAGCTGCTCGTGCTTGGCGTTGAGATCGCGATTCAATATCCGGGTTTCACCGCGGATTTCAAACAGCTGCTCCTGCAATTCATTTACTGAGGCATCAGATGGCACCTCTGAAACTTCTATCATGGTTGGATCTGCGGGCTTAACGATCATCAGCAGAATAATCATGGCCCCAAAACCACAGGAAGCCACATCCAGAAAGGATACGGTGAAGGATTCTGTTTCGGCGCGTTTACGTCTGGCCATGTTCTTGGTGTTGCACCCTGTAAATGGTGTCTGTAAGTCTCTGGTTTAATCTCAGAAGTTCAGTTTGTTGCGCAGTTCCCCGGCGCTAAGGCCAGTCATCCGATGGCGTCAGAAATGAGCCCTGTGTGTACTGCGCGAGTTGCCAATAGGCGGCAGCGGCGCTCGGGTCCCCTTCGAGTGGCATCAATATTATATTGACCGGAATTCCGCCAGGTAATTCCTCAACCGCGTCTTCAAACAATTCCATGCGCCTGGCGGGCGTGACCAGATTGTCGCTATTTGCCCGGACTCCCAGGGTAGGCAGCCCGTCAGTAATTAAAAAAATGTTATCTGGTGGCGGGTTCATATTAGCAACCGCTCTAAAAACCCGCTGCAGGTTGGTGCCGTTGTTCGGCACCACCGTCTCTGCGCTGCTTATCACGCCATTAAGCTGGTCCCGATCCGCCACCTCCAGCCACATTTCCGTGCTTCCCTCGAGCACACTGCCGTGTTCCTCGTTGAATTGCCAGATCTGATAGCGACTGGTGATGGGCAGCTGGGTTGATATCCAGTCCACCGTATTGACAACACGTTGCCATTTTGGCGCTGTTCGCTTTCTGTCGTCCGACATATTGCGAGTACGGATGATGTTTACCAGGGTGCTGTCTAGCATGCTGGCAGAACTGTCCATCAGGATGAGGATGCGCTGGCCACCGAGATACATGCCAGACAGATACTGCCGTTGGCCATCACCCATAAACTGCCGCACGCTCGAACCTTCCTGGTCCAGCGCGCTGGCCTGCAGCCGCAGCAGCTCTTCTTCCAGGGACTGCACGTCTGCCCGCAATCTGGCAATATCTTCTTCCGATGCCACGCTGGAGTTTTCCAGGGCGGCCAACTCCTGCAGAAAGGTATCAATCTGGTCCTGAATCTGGCGCGCCAGCCCCTGTGCCTCCACTACATCGTAATCCACATCGGAGAGCGTATTGCGAATTCGTACCAGGCCCAACTGCCCTTCCCTGATTTCCTCTTCGAGCAAATTGATCTCGGCCATAAGGTCGGGGCTGGTGTCGTCATCGGAAACGGTGCTGGCGTAATCCAGGATCAGAAAGATAAGAATCACGGCGCCAAATCCACAGAACATCACGTCCAGAAAGGACAAACTGATGGGATTAAGCTCGCGACGCTTGGACTTTGTATTGCTAGCCATCACTCACCTTTATCAGGGTCATAGCCTCAGCGCTGCTGCCGAATTCAATTTGGTCGCCAATACTCAGGCTGGTCTCGCCGGTGACGGATTTACCATTGACTCTCGAAACGTCTGCCAGGGACTGAAAGCGAACCTCGCCTCCGGACTGGTAAATGCGCCCAAGATCTTCTGGCAAGCCGGCAATCGACAGCAACATAGTGTTGGCTGAACCGGCATGGCCGTTTACCTCGGCCTGGTTTGCAATCTGGAGGTCCTTGATAGGCACTGCCCTGTGCTTAAACAGGACATGGGTCGGGGACACTGTTTGCGGTGCCTGTGACGAATTCGCTGGCTTCGATTTGGCAACCGGCAGGCTCTCTACCAGCTTGATTCCTTCATCCCCCGCGATAATGAGTTCCTGATGCTCCAGCGCACTTCGGCTCACCGCATGTTGATCCAGAACGATTAGTTGCGATTGCTGCGGTAGACTCGCCGAAAAGCCAGGCAAGGCTGCCATTGCTGGGCTTATCAGAATTTGTGTATCGCGCTCCGTCAGCATGGGCGCCAGCTGCTCATTGATTTTGTTGAAATGTCCGCCCAGGCTATTGATCAGGCTTTCCCTGGGCATCTTCGCGGTGTGAAGCGTTTCCCCCGCTCTGAGCTCAAGAATCAGATTGCCGTCCTCTGCTTCTGCTAACCAGCCCGGCAATTCATTGTAGAGCTGCTGTTCCGAATCGGCATTGTGTTGCGGATTAAATCGGCATTGCTGAATAAACATGCCGGTAGCCATCTGCATCATCAGGTCCATAAAATTTTGGCTGCCGACACCTGGCACCTGAATCGTAGTGCCTGCCTGCAAGTGATCACCTTGGGTATTGAGCCGGGTAACCACCGCCTGGTGTAGCTGTAAGTCGATGTAGATGATATCGCTGGGTGGGGCGGCGAGAGCCGCGGCTGCCACTGAAGAGTTAACAACACCACCGGCTTTAAAGGGGGTATGGTTCACCAGACCCAGTAAGATCGCGAGCTGTTGGCGGGTGAAGTTACCGGGTACGGCGAAAATCACATCGCCTCCGATCTCCGCCTCTTCTGCCAGATGCATCAAATGCGCGTAAGCGATGTCCGCGAAGTGTCTGAAGTTATTGCCGTGTGAAATCGGGTCCAGGCTCAGTTCATGCCAGAATTTATTGTAACTGTTGGTCGGTTGCAGGCGGGCCTGGCGCTCGGCTGCTTCGCCCAGAACAATGGACGAACCATCAGCCAGAGCGAAACCAGGGCTTTGTAAAATCACGCCAGTCTCATCACCAACATGGACGGCGCGATCATTGAGTTCGATAATCTTTACACTCATTATCTGGTCTTTGCCTCAGCTATTGCCATAACCCTTCCCGCTACGTCATCGCTTGATCTGGTACCTGCAGATGTCTAATCAGGCGCTCATCACAGTAATTCTGTGTATCCAAAACCAAGCGATCCTGCAGTAACTGCAGCTGATGCAGCAGGAACATGAGAAAAATGCTAACTACAAGTGCAACGAAGGTTGAGTTAAACGCCACACCGAGACTCACGGTCACACCTACTATATCTCCGCTTACCGCCTGGTAAGCCTGTCCCAGCGCAGTACCGATACCTCGCACCGTGCCAAGGAAGCCGATGGACGGAATAGCCCAGGCGATATAGCGCACGATCGACAATTCTGTTTCCATGCGATCCGCCTCAGTTTCACAGACATCTTTTACGGTGTTTGAAACATCCTGAATACTGCGCGTACTTTGAAACCGGTGGAGTCCTGCGAGTAATGCTCGAGGCAGGAGGAAATCCTGCTCCTGCTCTGGCAAGGCCTGTACCGGTCTTGCGTAGTTTCTCGAATCCTCGGGTAGGACGCTCATCCCTTCGTTAACCTGAACCAGGGTTCGATCCAGCAGACCACGTTGCTTAATAGTCTGCTGTGTCTTAAGTCCAATGATGAACGCAGCCCATAACATGAGCGTTATGCAGGCCTGCTGCTCAATGTCCTTTAGAATGACAAACACCGAACGCTCGGGCACAAAGTTCTCATCTATCTGTTGTTGTTCTGCCTGGAATGTCTGGATATCGTCGGCAATCGGGCGGATCACCGTGGTGTAGACCGCCTGCACCACGATAAAGGCAAAGACCAACGCCGCGAGTTGCACAAATGTTTCGTATAAAGAGCCTTGTTTCATGGCTTGTTCCTTACTCCGTATTCCTTAAGCGTTAATAGCGGCGGTTAGATATCTACCGGGAAAGAGACTCCCAGGTCCTGTGAAATTTGTTCCGTTGGCACAAAGCGGCCTGGCGATTCTTCATCTTCGAGCGCTTCTCCTGGTTCCCCTATGGCAGGCTCGTCCGAAATCGGGGGAGCAGCATCGTCGACAGTTTCAGCAAGAACAGCCTCTTCGGTCGCCTCCGAATTCTCCTCGCTTTGCTCAACCTGATTCTCAGCCGCCCAGGCCCAGCCTGCTGCAAGCAAAGTGAATAATAATGCCGGCAGTCTTATCCGCATTGCTCTCTGACTTATTTTCGTCATTTTCTCTTAATTACTCTTCCAAATACCGTGCTATGCGAAAGCCCACATCATCGCGCGGCTCCTCGCCGAAATCTCGAAACGATAAACGCAGTTCTGTGATCGCGCCATGTGCCCAACTTGAGCCCCGGATGGTATGGAACTGGCCCAACTCAGGCCCTTTAGGGTCCACTTCAGGGCCGCCAACAGCACCCACAGCACCGTAGTAATCGTGCACCCATTCTGAAACATTGCCCGCCAGATCAAAGATGCCGTATTGGTTAGGGGCAAACGAAGCGACCGGCGCGGTGGCAAAGTAGTTGTCGTTATAGTCGAACATCACTTCGCCGAGATAAGCTCTGACAGTAACGTCGGCGAAATTGCCCGCGTTTTCAGGTGGTGGCAATTGATCGCCCCAGGGATACTTGAGCACGTTACCGCTACCATCTGTGCGCGCAACCCATGCCCACTCTGCCTCTGTAGGTAGACGATATCCAAGGGCATCCGGGTTAAAGCCAATCACTTCTTCGCCCTCTACCTGGTAGTAGAGTGGCAGGCCTTCCTGCTCACTCAGCCAGTTGCAGTAGAGCGCAGCCCGGGTCCAGCTCACCTGAACGGCAGGCTGACCTTCATTATCCAGAGTAAGCCCCTGAATCGTGCCCGAGGAATGTTCGCTATCGAATAGGCGAAGCTCGGCGTTGGTTACTTCACGATAGGCCATATAGAATGGCCGTTCTAGTTTAATATCGCGCAGATTTTCATTAGGTCGGCGCCCAGCCTCACGGCGCGAAGCACCCATGGTAAACGAGCCCGGATAAAACAGCTTGAGATCTTGTCCTGCAGCAGAGGTTATTTCCGGTCTAATCTGATCCAGGCGCGCCTGCTCCAGCGACTTGAGGGTGACGCGAATTATCTGATCCAACCCAGGCCGCGAGGTAAATTCTGTGGTGTAAGGTACGTAGCCATCCTTACGAATCTCAATCTGCTGATTCGCCGCCATTAGTTCAATAGTCTGATTAGCCGCACCCCGGAATTCCCCATTTACATAAAGCTCTGCGTCCGGCGGCTCGCTGACTACGCTGACATTCGCCAGCACCGGGTCAAGGCGGACACTGATTTCACGTTCTTGGTTTGGCTCGGTGCGAACGCTGCTAGTAGACGACTGATAGCCATCCTTGAAGAAAGTAACCTGATGATTTTCGTTCGGTGTCAGCGCAACTTCCAGGGGCGTAAGGCCCTGAAACACGCCGCCGATGGTAACGCTGGCGGCGGACGGATTGGACCGTATGAACACGAGGCCATCGGCAGGCTCCAATGCAACCTCTGGCACCACAAAATCTTCACCGGCGATCACATCGAAATCTTCCTGCCATACCTTGTGCCCTGTTAGCTTGAGCGTAACGTCACGTTGACCCTGCAGTAATTCTGCATTGAGCGGAGTGGTTCCAAAGATTTCACCGTCTACGATCACATCAGCGCCCGCAGGAGAGGTCGTAAAAGACAGTGTGGCCCAGGCTGGCTCAAGACTCGCCTCAAAACTCTGGGGAACCGATCGCCCCTCTATGGTAATAGGCTGCCCGTAGTCAAGGTAACGGTCCAGCGTAATTGTCATTTGGTGATCACCTGCCTCGACCGGAACGTCGGTCAGGGGAGTCTGGCCAATATCAACACCATCGATCTGAACTCGAGCACCTTCGATATTGGTGCTCAAGATCGAAACCAGGCCCGGTAACTTTCGCATGGTAAACGGATGTGTTTGAGCCTGCTCCGTTCCGACGATAAGCTGTGTGATCGTGTCGTGATAGCCTTCATTTCTTAGGGTGATCTCATAAGACCCTGTGCGCATGAGATAGCGCGGCCCTAGCTGAAGTGCAAGGCCTCCGCTGATCTCAACATCTGCCGAAATCGGATCGACTTCAACGAATACCGAACGTGCTGTCAGCACGAAGAAACCCGCTACAGTTGAAACAACGACGAAGGCCGCAACGATCAAGTGAAACCAGCGAAATTGATAGCTGAAATTACGCCCTGAATCTTTATGGGGCGTAAAGTCAATGGGAACTATCGGGTCAATTGTCCCTTTCCCTCCGATAGGTTTTTCGTTGTTCTCCATCGCACCGTTTACCTCTTAGTGGCAACTACGCGTTCAATACACTGGACCACGACAGAATCTGGAGTCTGACCAAATCCGACCGTGAACTCTTCCCGAACATCGCGATATCCGGGCCTACGACCAACCGCAACATAATTACCCGGCTTCAGTGCCATCGAGGTTTGTTCAAACTTGCCAAGGTCGCCAATCTTGAGCAGCGTAACCTCGGTAAACGTGTCGGAGATGAAATCAATATCGATAGGAACCTGTGAATTTTCCAGCAGTACCTGAAGCTCATCCAGTTGCGCGCTGAGTACCGGCCCGGGATTTTCAATGTCGCGGCCGATGAAGTAATACCGAAGGTTTTCTTCATACACATCATTTTCTGAAAGCCGCTCTGGTGCTTCGATTGCATTGACCAGTAGCTGGTTGAGCGTGGCACGTTGGTTGGCAAGCTCTTGGCCTTGAATCGCAAACAGCAAGTTGGCGTCGATCTCCAAAACCTGGTCATAGGCGTCTACCGCATCCTGCCATCGTTCATTTGCCTCTGCTGCGGTAATTTCCTGCTGAAACCCATTGATCTGCGCGTTGGCAACCTGAGTTTCGGTTTGCTGAATCGCAGCCTGGGCCTGTTGCTGGTTAATACCCATGGCTGCAGCGCGTTGAAATGTGGCGATGGCCAGTTCCGGATCATCTGCCTGGAGCAATGCATAACCCTCGGACATGATTGCTGAGAATTCGTTCTCTCGTATTTGCGCATCGATTTCACTGATGCGCTGCGGCGCGGCTTCATTGTAGCTATCCAGGCCCACAATCTGCTCGTACAGATCGCGGGCCGCCTCCAGCTCGCCATCATCAAACAAATCCTCTGCCTGATCCATCAGCGTCAGCACCTCATCCAGTACCTGTGCCCTGGCCAGCCCAATCTGGGCATCCTCGTTATCAGGCTGCAGCACCAGAGCAAGTGAATACCTATCCTGCGCTGTTTGGGTGTCAGAAGCAGTGAGGGCGTTTTCTGCATCAATAAGCAGTTGCGCCAGCACATTGGGTACAGACTCGATCAACTCGGCGAGTGCATTGCTCCCGTTGCTGTAGGATTCTGTAGCTAGATCGAATTCCTGGGTGCGATAGTACTCATCGCCTATCGAAGCGGTAGAGAGTGCCGCTTCGTAGTCTTCCTGACCCCAAGCCTCAACTTCAAGCAGATCCAACTGTCCCTGCAGCTCCAATAGCTCTGCCAGTACGTCCTGCGATTGCTTGCGCTGAATTGAGCGCTGGGCTTCTTCGAAGGGTGAGACGGCTGTTTCCGTAACTTGTGACACCGCGGTAGCGGACTGGGTCACTTCTTCGACGCGTCGCTCAAGTGGCAATTCATATTCCGTCACCACAGAGGGCAAAACAAAGACGACCGCAAGAGCCAAAATCACTAGAGCACCTAGCCCCAGCCACATCGCTGTGCTGGGTTTTTGGCGCTGTCTGGGAGCCACCTGTTTGGCATAAATGCTGGCGTCGGTGGGTTCCAGAGCGGATGGATCTGTATCTACAGAATTGTCTTCTGACATAACTCTTCTACGGGGGATTTTGCACTTGAAGATAGTTGCGGTTACAGCTCACCCATTTCAGCAGCATAAAGCTCTGCAAGAATCTCGCGCCACTGACCGTACTGTTCATCTACGGAACCACTCAGGGTAATGGTACGATCATCCAGATTAAGGACTTGGGGCAAGACCTCGTTCTCTAGCGACTGGCCAAGCTCTTCGAGCGCCTGCATATGAATGCGAGCCTCTGCCTGCTTGTCGAAACCACTCTTTATCAGAAACGCCCCGGCACCAACGCCGACGGCACCGCCCGCCTGAGTCGCATAATTACCTCCACTGCTGGCTGCGGCCAGACCACCTACCACGGCCGCCGCACCGGCAATGAATCTTCGCCGGGCGGAGTCACGCAACTCTCTGAGCGTGATAGTTTCCTGGTAGCTCTGTTCGCGCCAGGAATCATAGGGCAATCGCATCTGCCTAACATAAGTCGCGTAGTAATCCTGCACAGTGTCGATGAACATGAAATCGCGCTCACGGATATTGCGAATGCGACCCAGGATCGGGTCGTTTTCTGCAGGCAGAGAAATCAGTTGATATTCCCCCCGACGGTTTTGACCGAGATAAGCACCGAAGACTTCATCCTGGAACTTTTGGGCAAACAAAATTTCCGAAATCGTTCTGATTTCCTGAATTTCATTGTCTTCTATATTGCTCTGTCGATAGGCCAGCAGGTCATTGGCGATCTTGTTGTAAATCACCTGGAACGGATCGTTCTTCTGACGCTGCTGTGGGTCATAGCTGAACTGGCTGATAATCTCTTCATATTCTTTGGTGTACCACTCACGGCCACGCGAGTCTGATACCTTGACGCGAACAACCATAGACTCGCCATTTGATCGCAGAATGGTGCCATTAACCTGCACATCCATAGGGCTCTCACCGTTTGGCATGACCCGCACGATGCCCCAGTTGGCAGAGCGCTGAAGGGTCTCGGCTAACAGGTAAGGCGCGTAGCGGGATTCAGCTACCCGGATTTCACCGTTGACGGTGTCTTCTTCATCTTTATCGATCTCATCTATGCCTGGGTCAAAGACGGTGATGCCAACGTCAAGAAGAAAATCCTCCGGCACATTCTGGCTGTCTTGAACGACTGGTGTATAAGTGGTCGACTTTACAGTGTGCGTGGCGCATGCATTGACAAAAATTGCCAGGCAAACTATCACGACTGCGTGCTTAAATTGCAGGATCATTGCTCTTCACCAATACCCGTATAATTTCTATATTCTTCCCAGAGTGCTTCGCGCAACTCAGGATCCGGTTCTCTCATAGCCGCTTCTCTGAGCTGCCGTGCGACGACATCATCATCGCGCCCACTCGGAATATCTTCCGGGGGCGGGAAAGTCTCCGCTGGTTCGCCGCTGGAAGAAGAAGGCCTTCCGATGGCGGCAACAGCGCCTGCTGAGGCAGATGAGGCGGCCTCTTCCATGGTTTGCGGCTGTTGGCCGCCGCCAGCAGCACCACCGGCTGAACCCCCATCTCCACCTATCGCGACAGAACCTGCTTCGTTGCTTTCATTCTGGGCACGCTCTCTTTCCCCGAGGATGAATCCATCGAAAGTCTCGTAGCCGCGGCGCAAACGCTCATCGAGAATGGCAGCGCGTTCCGCGGTAGTCGCCGCGCCTGCACCAGTTGAAACTTGCTGCGATGACCCATCTGAAGCCCCCGATGGCAGAGAATCTAGTCCATAATCCCCACCCGGCCTTCTTAAAGCGCCATTTCTTGAAGATTGCATCCCACTTTGTCCATTTTGCAGGTCGCCAGTAGAAGAATCTCTCCCACCGGCGTCTCCGCCCTGCTGCTCGCCCGGAAATCGGGAATCTGTGCCAGCACCCTGGCCAGCGGATTCCTGGCCTCCGCCGCTGGCTTGCTGAACACCCGCGGAATCGCCTGTTTGCGCGTCCTGACCTCCACTTTGGCTCGCGCCTGCGCCCTGGCTTGCACTACTTGACGATGAAGAAGCCCCAGGAAAAGACGCTGTGGGCATTGATGCCCCACCTGAGGAAGAACTGCTGCTTGAAGATGAACCACTCGCAGATTGCGCACCAGACGCTGAACTGGACTGAGAGCTGGACTGAGAACCAGAGGAGCTGCTCTGCCGTTGGCTTTGCTGCTGGCTTGAGCTTGACTGCGATGAAGGTGAAGGCAGCTGAGGCGTCGACGGGCGCGAGCTACTCGAGCTGGACGGTGAGGGCATGCTCGGCGCACTGCTGGAACTGGATGACTGAGAAGGAGGCATCGGCATGCTGGAGCTAGACTGGCTCTGGCTAGCAGATTGGCAAGCCACCAGGATCACACCTATCCCACCGGCTAACGCTAACTTGAATAGATTCATTGATCTCTCACTACAGGATTGCGCTCATTTGATTTCGCATTTTGTCGTTCATTCGACGCATTTAACTGAATTTGGCGTCTTTTTCGCCGCGGTCCTGAGGGGGTTTTCAGGGCACTTTTCATCACGCCTTTCAGGACTCTGATCAACGCCGGTAAACAGCTGATTAGCGCTGCCTGATTGCGTTTAGCCTGCCACCATGGGCACCGCTGTGCGTCCGGCCCCTCGCCCGCATACGCACCGGCTTGTTATACGTTCAAATTGGCAGAAACCCCCTTAATCCTTGCTGAATGGTGTACGAATCGTTCTTAAGATCGTACCCCTAACAGCGCTAAATTAGTACCAATACCGGACCCGAAAGCGGTTACCTTCGGTAGTTACAGGGACCCCGTCTACGAGGATTGGACGGAAGGTAAGATCGCGCATTGTCCGACTCACGTTGCCAATCCGGATGATGTTGTCTTCGTTCTCGTCACTAAGAACCTGTACCGACCTTACAGAACCATTACGAGTTACCGTGAACATAAGATCAGCGTAATCAACCCTCAGTGAGGCACGCCCCTCACCTTTGGCGCTGCCACGGCCCATCCTGCGAGGCTGCCTGTCAATCACCGGTATAGGTACGACCGTGCCGAACAGTTTTTTTCGCGTGGCTGCGCCGTCTTCTTGCACCGCCAATAGATTCCAGGCTGTCTGGTAAACCTCGCCAGCGCGACGACGCTGTTCATAGATGAGGTACCAGTCGGCCAGGTTGGTCAAGGCCTCGGCGAGCAGATTTACATCTTCGCCCTGCTCGTAGTGAGTCACAATCTCGCGCAGGGCCCCTTCACCGGCACTGAAGCCGGCAGGCTCTGTTGAATAGCGTTCATTGAGGAGCTGCGCCAGCAATTCCTGGCTGGTTCTAAACTCTGTGTTATCGACCTGGTTGAGCAATTGCGGGTTACGAGAAATCTGGTAAGAGGTCTGCACGACATTATTCAGGTATGGCACATATCTCTCATCGTCTTTACCAAAGTGAAACTCCACCAGTCGTGCCGCGGCATTGAACATGAGCTGCGCGGTACTGAGGCGAATTCCCAGCGCCTCGCCGAGGCCAATATTAAAAGCCTGCATATTCCATTGCCCCATCTTCTCAAGCACTGGAATGATGCGGGGATCAGTGGGCCCGTAGGCGCGCTGCTGAATATAGAACAGGTAGTCATGATAGAGATCCGCATCACTCCATTGTCCCAGCGTCGTGTAACTCTCGATCATGTCTTCGACGATTGGGATTTGATCAGTAGTGTGCAGACCGCTGTTTATCCGACTAACGTGCATCGCCCGGTCCAGCGATTGCAGTGCAGCAATATGATCGCCCTGTGCCTGATGTAATTCACCCAGCGCGGCGAGTTGTTCCACCAGGCTGACGTCCCATGCGCCACCAGCGGTCTCAGTGGTCGCAACCGCGGTACTGTACTCCTCGATGGCGAGGCTGCGCTCCGAGAACGCAGGATCGTCTTCAGGGCTTTGCGCAGGCGCGCCTTGATCTGGATAAATCGGATCCTGTCCTTCAATGATAGGAATCGGGAAATCAACGTAGAGGACGCGCGAGCCCCCCTCTGTTTCTGCTGGTTCCGACTCAACGGGCTGATCCCCCGCCGCTGCAGCGGCAGTTGCAGCAACGCTTTGAGCGAAGGAAAATCCATGCAGCAGCATGACCGCCGCGCTGAATGCGACGATAAAAAATGGGGGTGATTGGGTTCCGCTAATCTTTTTCATGAAAATTGGTAGCGCCTAGTCAAAAAATGCGATCAATAACCCGGATAAAACCAGTTCTACGCTCCGGGTGGCGGCAAGGTTTAAAGACAGCGGCTAAGCCTTTACCCACTTATAAAACACCCTCTTGGCACTGTAAACAGCTAAGTCCTTGAAACCTCATTAAAAGCTGACGTTTCTCCGCCTCCCCCAACTCAGACTGTTTTCTGTAAGCGCAGATTGCCACTGGGGTCAGTTTCAGCGCACCAATCCGGCGCCACAAAAGTTGTCGCTGAATATTCGGTTATTACAGCCGGGCCAAACAGTCTTCGCCCGGATTTCATGGCGTCACGCGCAATCACCGCAACCCCGTCTTCGCGCCCATCTTCAGCATAGACCTCGCCATTGGCAACATTATCGCTATCCTTTTGCACTGATGCGCCCGGTAACTCCAGGGCGTCAGCTACAACCTGGACATCAACGCATATATTTACCATTTCAACTGCTCCAGAGAGGGCGTAACCATAACGACGCTGGTGCATCGCGTTAAAGTTCATAAGGGTGTCGGCAAGACCGACCCAAGGCACATTCAGAGTGTAAGACTGTCCGCGATAACAGATGTCGACGCTACGTTTGGAGTTGAGCTCAGGCGGCTGTGCAGACTGATCACTGAGCTCTTCGGTCGCCTGATCTTCCAGAGTTTGAAATTCCGCCTCCAGCGCAGAGACTTCAATCTGGTCCTGCTGCAGGCCGACCGTCCTGGTGAACTGACGCCCGCGAGTTGCTACCAACATGCCCAGCGCAGACAGCACGCCACCGCGAGATGGCACCATGGCAAATTTCATCTGCATCGCTTCCGCCAGAGCACAGACGTGTAATCCCCCGGCGCCGCCAAAGCTGGCCAGCACAAATTCTTCCGGATCAAAGCCACGATTAACTGATATTTCCCTGATCGCTTTCGCCATGTGCTCATTGGCGATACCAATGATACCCGCGGCGGTTTCCTCGATGCTGATACCTATCTGGTCAGCTATATTTGCGATTGCGTTGCGCGCTTTCTCAACGCTGAGCAGTAAATCACCTGCTAGCTTCGCATCTGACACCAGCCGCCCCAGCACAAGGTTTGCGTCTGTAACTGTGGCCTCAATGCCACCCAGCCCATAACAGGCTGGACCGGGATCAGCACCCGCCGAGCGCGGCCCCACCTGCAGCATGCCGCCGCTATCCACGAAAGCAATGGAACCACCGCCGGCCCCGATGGTGTGCATGTCTACCATGGGCACAGCCACAGGATAAGGGCCAATATGCCCCTCTGAGGTAGTTCCAATCTCCCCGTCTAACAAAGCCACATCGGTCGAAGTACCGCCCATATCGAAGCTAATAATCTGCTCTATGCCAACCTGTCGACCCAAATGCTTCATGGCGGTCAACCCGCCAGCTGGCCCTGACAGCAATAGTCGCACCGCAGCATCGGTGGCCTTCGACGCCTCGATCGTTTCACCATTGGACTGCATGATCTGTATTGAAGTGGAACCAAGCTGCGACTGCAGCCGTGACAAGTAGCCATGTACTACCGGGCCGAGTGAGGCGTTCAACCAGGTTGCAATCCCGCGTTCGTATTCTTTATATACCGGCAACACTTTTGACGAGCGGCTGAGGAAAACCGGTAGCCCAGATTCTTTGATTGCGGTTTCAATTGTTTTTTCAAACGTATCATCTAAAAATGAAAACAACAGGTTGATTGCCACCGCAGCGGGCTTTAGCTCCCGCAGTTTATCTAATAGAAGTTCTATTTCCTCGGAAGAAAGTGGTTCCAGGATCTCGCCTTGCGCAGACACACGTCCGCCAGTCTCCAGACTATAGTCGGGTGGAACCGGCACCGGTTGCGCCGGGAACTCAAGCGCGTAAAGCTTGGGGCGCGTCTGTCTTGCCAGCCGCAGCGTGTCACCAAACCCATAGTTTGTTACATAGGCAGTAACTGCATTCTTGCCTTCAAGTGCAGCGTTAGTTGCGACTGTACTACCATGAATAATGTGCAACCCGCCCCGTTCTGCTTCTTCCTGCAGCCCTAAGGCCTGGATACCATTGAGAATCGCCTGCTCTGGTGCTGCCGGTGTAGACAAGGTCTTATGCACGGACACCGTTGTAGTTTCGCCGATGCGCACACAGATAAAATCAGTGAACGTGCCGCCAGCATCTATTCCAAGTAGAGTCTTCGCTGTTAGCAATTGGATTCCAATTCCGTTACTGTTAAGTCGCCGATTATAACCGCAGTCAATGCTGCCAACTAATTACTTTGATTGCTTGAGGCGCTACTTGCCGGAACTTCCTGAAGTAGAAACAACTCGACGCGGTATCATCGAACACGTAAAGGGCAAAGTCGTCGAGCAGATTGTCATTCGACAGCCATCACTGCGTTGGCCTATCTCTGAATCTTTACGCCCCGAACTAACCGGTAAAGAAATTCTCGACGTACAGCGACGCGGCAAATATTTGCTGTTGCGAGCTGAAACAGGAACCTTGCTGATCCATCTTGGAATGTCAGGCAGCTTGCGGATACTGACTCACCCGCTTAAGCCCGGCAAGCACGATCATGTTGACTTGCTGTTCCCTGACAAGAGCTGTTTACGATTTACTGATCCCAGGCGGTTTGGCTGTTTTCTCTGGCATAAAGGCGAAATCAGCGAGCATAAACTGCTGCGCAAACTTGGTCCGGAACCGCTTACCGATGAATTAGATGGCAGCCACCTTCATAGCCTGAGTCGAAAAAAAAATGCGCCAATTAAAAGCTTTATCATGGATAGCCATGTCGTGGTGGGAGTAGGAAATATCTATGCCAATGAGGCGCTGTTTATGAGCGGCATCCACCCCAAGAGAGCGGCGGGGAGAATTGCACTGCCGCGGTATAAGATTTTGGCAAATAATATTAAGCTGGTCCTAAGCAATGCCATTGACGTCGGCGGAACGACGCTGCGTGACTTCACCAATAGCAGCGGCAATCCTGGTTATTTCAAGCAGTCGTTGAAGGTTTATGGGCGCGGTGGTGCGGCATGCAAGAATTGCGGTGCTGAATTGAAAGAGATCAGGCTAGGGCAGCGCAGTACGGTCTACTGTCCGAAATGCCAAACTTAGGGCTCGGTTCCGGGCTTTAGCTAACAGGATTCAGGATTCAGTAATCGCCTTTGCAACCGACGGATGGACAAACTTCGAAATGTCACCGCCGTATGAGGCAATTTCTCTAACCAGTGTTGAAGAAATGTAAGACAGGTGTTCGGCCGGGGCCAGAAACACCGTTTCAATCTCGGGCTCCAGAACACGATTCATGCCGACTAGCTGAAACTCATATTCGAAATCAGCGACTGTGCGCAGACCGCGCAAGATGATATTGGCCCCGCGTGACTTTACAAATTCCGTCAACAGGGTATCGAACGACTCTACAGACACATTTTCGACGTGACCCAGCACCTCTTGTGCCAGTGCTACACGATGCTTGGTAGTCATCGTATTGTTTTTCTGGGCGTTTGTGCCCACGGCAACAATGATTTGATCGAACAGGTGCGAAGCACGTTCTACCAGATCGGTATGACCGTTGGTGATTGGATTGAACGTGCCTGGATATACAGCTATTTTCATCGGTCAGCCCCTGATTCGAGCCCGCATTCTAGCGAAATGGTAAGGGTGGCTCAATCAGTCTCTCAGGAACTGCAGGATTCGATGCTCAAGCCAATTGCTGCTTTGGGCTGACACAAAGCCAACATGTCCTCCTTTAGAGCTCAACTCCATCACCGTGGATTCTGAAACCATGTCGGCCTCAGGGAGCGCGCCCGGGGGAATAAGCGGATCATCATAGCCCTGAATTAACAGGGTTGAAGCCGATATTTCTGGCAGAAATTTTATACTGCTACAGCGCTCATAATAATCGTTGGCACTCTCAAACCCATGCAGTGGAGCAGTAATCTGATCATCGAATTCCCAAATATTGCTGACTCGAGAAACGTCACCTAGCCCCAGCAATTCTTCCAGTTCCGGCCCTTTGTCTTGCAACTCGAACTCTTTACGCTTATGCAAATAGTCGCTCAGCAAGCGTCTGGTAAAGTAACGGCCGTAGATTCTGGAAAGTCCGGAAAGCATTTCCCGTGAGCAGAGCCCTAGTGTAAAGGGCGTTGATACCGCTACGGCTTTGTCTATTTTGCTGTGGTCGTGCTGCTCACCAAGCCATTTCAATAGGACATTTGCGCCCAGCGAATATCCGACTAATGAAACGGCCTCAGGTTTGTGCCGACTGATTACGTTTCTCAGCACTTCCTCAAGGTCATGGGATACACCAGAATGATAGGCTTGGGCCTTGCGATTAAGCTCCCCACTACAGCCCCGAAAATTCATGACCACACTATTA
This sequence comes from Gammaproteobacteria bacterium UBA7449, assembly GCA_002477465.1. Classification (GTDB taxonomy): domain Bacteria; phylum Pseudomonadota; class Gammaproteobacteria; order Pseudomonadales; family Pseudohongiellaceae; genus UBA9145. The sequence continues at coordinate 99,900 of DLPV01000023.1, forward strand.
AAACCGTTTTCTATTAACAGCGTTTGCAAGGAAAGCACATAGGAAGAGGACGAACTTCCACACAGGCCGTGTAGAATAAACACCAATGGCTGTGCAGAATTTTTAGCCGGCTCTTCGGCTGTCAGCCAATCAATATCTATGAAGTCGCCGTCACTGAGTTCAACTCTTTCACGCGCATGATTTACAGCAGGCGTACCCGCGAACTTGCGCCATATGGTTTGGCTATGCCCTTCCGGCAACCACCAGGCAGGTTTAAATTCATGTTGAGAAGCGCCAGATGACACTATTTAAAATTTCCTGAGTTTTTTCCTGCATAGGGCCCTGCATAAACTGCTTCGTGATTAGCCAGGAAGAGCCCAAAATGGACTTTGCCTGCTGATTTTTTCTTGATGGCCTCCCATTCAACAGGCAGCTTTTCTTCGGCCAGAGGGAGTTCATGCTCCAGATAGACCTTGGCGCCAGCCTTCAGCGCTCCGCTCTGCTGTAGCTGCCTGCATGTCTCATAAAGAATTTCGTCTGCAAAGGGCGGATCCAGAAATGCGATATCGAACTGCCCATCATGGCTGGACTGTGTCAGCCAGTCGCTCGCATTGATGCGCTCAATTCTGGCCTGGTCAAACCCGAGCTGCTCAGAATTTTTATGCAGGTTTGCTATGACCTTCGCATCACTGTCCAATAGAGTAACCGAGGCAGCTCCGCGGGATAGCGCCTCAAATCCCAGCACCCCACTGCCGGCAAAGAGGTCCAGGCAACGGGCTCCGACGATCGACATCTGCAGCCAGTTGAAGAGCATTTCGCGCACCCTGTCACCAGTTGGTCTCAGACCATCATGATCAGGAAAGGTTACCAATCGACTGCGGTGTGTGCCTCCGATAATTCTTAGTTGATTCCTGCGCGACATACGTTTCCTGAATTTGCATCGAGTGCGGATGATAAGCAAAAGCTGGGCAACTCGCATCTCCAATACCCTAATCCTCGAACTACACAGTGTTACCCAGCTCGCTGCGGTGATAGCATTGTGACCGCCCTCGCATCGAGGCTCAGTCTTCATCCCATAGCTTTCGCAGTCATCATGTTTGGAATCGGCAAATCAAAACAACCAGAACAATCCACTTCGCCTGAAAACGAAGCGGGGCTGTTTGTCAGACTCAAGCAAGGCTTGAGCCGAACCCGCGGGCGCATTACGGAGGGTATTCAGTCCCTGGTCCTGGGACAGAAAAGCATTGATGACGATCTGCTGGAAGAGGTGGAGACCCAATTACTTTCCGCCGATGTCGGGCTTGAGGCGAGCGATCAAATCATTGCGAATCTCAAACACAAACTGGACCGCAAGCAACTCGCGGATGGCGATGCATTTCTGGAAGGGCTGAAGCACGAGCTGCAATCGATACTGGCACCTTGCAGCGAAGCGCTGAACATTCCTGACTCACCAGATCCATTCGTGATTCTCATAGTCGGTGTCAACGGCGTTGGCAAGACAACCACCATAGGCAAACTAGCCAAGCGCCTGCAATCTCAGGGTAAGAGTGTGATGCTGGCAGCGGGAGATACATTTCGCGCCGCAGCAGTCGAACAGTTACAGGTGTGGGGAGAGCGGAATAATGTGCCAGTAGTCGCGCAAGCCACTGGTGCAGACAGTGCTTCAGTTATTTTTGATGCGGCGCAATCTGCAAAGGCCAGAAACATCGACGTCCTGATTGCCGATACAGCGGGGCGACTGCACACCAAAGACAACCTGATGCAGGAGCTGGAAAAAATAGTGCGCGTCCTGAAGAAGCAGGATGAACGCTATCCCCAGGAAATCATGCTGGTACTTGATGCCACCACGGGCCAGAACGCATTGAGCCAGGCAGAGAGTTTCAGTGCCGCCACTGAACTCTCCAGTCTCACTTTGACCAAGCTGGACGGAACCGCCAAGGGTGGCGTCGTTTTCGCACTGGCCAAACGTCTGCAGCTACCTATTCGATTTATTGGCATGGGTGAGCAGGTCGATGACTTGCGTCCCTTTGATGTCAAACAATTCATTGCTGCCCTATTTAACGAAAAATTTACCGACTAAGCTGAATGATCAAGTTCGACAATGTCAGCATGCGCTACCCGCAAGGTCTGGATGCACTGACCAACGTCAGCTTTGAAATCAATAAAGGCGAAATGGTATTCCTCACCGGGCACTCCGGTGCCGGCAAAAGTACCTTACTGCGCCTCATCCTGGCACTGGAGCAGTGCTCCGGTGGCGAAGTAATCGTCAACGGCGCTAATCTCGGCAGACTGCCGAGATCCAGGGTTCCTTTCCACCGCCGCCAGATCGGTGCCGTATTCCAGGATCATCAACTCTTGTTTGATCGTAGCGTCGGCGCGAATGTGGCCCTGCCCCTGGAGATAGCCGAATTCCCGCCGGCAGAGGTGCAGCGCAGAGTCCGCGCGGCACTGGATAAAGTTGGCCTGCTAAATAAAGAAAAAATGCTGCCCGCTCGCCTGTCTGGCGGTGAGCAACAACGCGTGGGCATCGCGCGTGCTGTAGTTAATAGGCCCCGCATTATCCTGGCCGATGAGCCTACGGGCAATCTTGACCCGGAGCTGTCCGCCGAGGTCATGTCGGTATTTGAGCAATTTAGCCATGTCGGCGTGAGCCTGCTTATCGCCAGCCATGACAAGTCGCTATTGGAAAATTTCCAGCATCGCACCCTTGCCCTGGATCACGGCAGGTTAATAAGCGGTGGCTAGAATCAAGCAACAGAGCAGCAAACGAACCCCCGCGACCAAAAGCAGCGCGCCCAGCCAATTCGCCTACTCCCGGATTGCGGTCCACCGCAAGGTAGCCCGCGAAAGTCTCAGGCAATTGCTTCGGGCACCCGGTACCAGCGGCTTGGTGGTAGTGGTAATTGCGGTGGCTATGATGCTGCCAGCGCTACTGCTGCTGTTGACCAATAATCTGCAGGCCAATACGGGCAGCATGGAGAAAGCTGCCCAGATCACAGCGTATTTTTACCTGGAAGTTCCTGAAAATAAGGCTTTGGCTATAAGTGAGCGCTTACAAGCTTTACCTGAGATTGCAGACGCAGAATACCTGTCAGCCAGTGAGGCGCTCACTGAATTCAGCCAGGCGTCAGGGCTTGGGGAAACTCTGCAGAGTCTGGCGCAGAATCCCCTGCCCAGTGCGCTGATCATCACGCCGGCACGCTCAAGCCCGGACACTGCCAATGCCATTGAACAAAGCTTGGCGAGTTTTGAAGAAATCGAGTTCGTGCAACTTGACTACCTCTGGTTGCAGCGCCTGGAGGCCATATTGAGTCTGGTCAACCAGCTCGGCGGCTTGCTGCTGGTGTTGGTGGCTATCGGGCTTGTAGTCATCATTGGGAACGCTATTCGCGTGGGGGTCGAAAGCAAACGCGAGGAGATCCGCATCATCAAGCAATTTGGCGGCGCAGACAGCTTTATTGCGCGTCCCTTTCTCTACACAGGTTTGTATCTGGGTGTAGCGGGAGGGGTACTCGCTTGCATCTTATTGCTGGTAGTGTTGTCGAGCCTGGGACCTGCAGTGGCTGAGGTTGCCTCGCTCTATGAAAGTGAATTTCAGCTAATCGGCCTGAGTGTGCTGGAAAATCTCTTATTGATCGCGGCCGCAGCTGGGCTAGGCTGGGCCTCAGCTTTTATCTCAGTTTTAAGGAAGATGGCTACAATTAAAGCCTAGTTTGCTTACTT
>DLPV01000069.1 GCA_002477465.1 Gammaproteobacteria bacterium UBA7449
CGCGCAGGGTCAGGCCGCTGAATTCTCGCAGGTCCGACCCGATTCCGGTGCCTTGAAGCAGCTGCCGGTGACCGAATGGCTGACCAATGGGGGCGATCTGTATAACAGAAATTTTTCTCCGCTTGATCAGATCAACACCGACAACGTCGGTCGCCTGGGACCTGTCTGGCGGACACATCTGAACGGTTCGGGTCTGGAGGCGAAATACTCTGGTGAGGCGCAGCCTCTGATCATTGACGGCATCATGTATGTTATCACCGGAGCCGATGATGTCTTCGCGCTCAGCGTCGAAACCGGAGAGATGCTGTGGTCGCAAGAAGCAGAGCTCAGCGCTGAAATCTCAACCATTTGCTGTGGCTGGACAAGTCGAGGCGTGGGTTATGGCGAAGACAAGATTTTTGTGGGCCAACTGGATGGAGTGCTGAGGGCGCTCGATGCCGAATCCGGGAAGGAAGTGTGGTCGATTCAGGCGGAAAGCTGGAAGGAGGGCTACACCATCACGAGCGCACCCCTGTACTTTGACGGCATGGTAATCAGTGGATTCGCTGGCGCTGAGTTCGCTGCACGAGGCCGGGTGAAAGCCTATGATGCGACAGATGGCTCTTTACTCTGGACTTTTTACACCGTTCCGGCACCAGGCGAATTTGGTTCGGATACCTGGCCTGCAGACAGTGATGCCTGGGAAACCGGCGGCGGTACAGTCTGGCACACTCCAGCTGTTGACCCTGAGCTGGGCCTGATCTACTTCTCGACCGGTAATCCTGGGCCTGACTACAACGGCGCAATCAGGGCCGGTGATAATCTGTTTACTGCCTCGATTGTTGCCCTTGACGCATACTCTGGTGAATACCGTTGGCACTTTCAGCAGGTGCACCATGACATATGGGATTTCGATGCGCCGAATCCGGTTGTTCTGTTCGATCTGGACTATGAGGGCGTCCTGAGAAAAGGACTCGCACAGGCGGGCAAGACGGGCTGGGTGTACATTCTTGATCGGGTCACCGGAGAGCCTCTGGTCGGCATAGAAGAACGCCCTGTTCCGCAGGAAGAGCGACAGGCTACCGCAGCTACTCAGCCTTATCCGGTCGGTGATGCCTTCGTGACGCATACTCTCGACATTGCCCCAGAAGGGTTCCGCATGGTGAACGACGGGGATATCTTCACGCCATTCTGGGACGACCCGGTGCTGCTACGACGGGGGGAAGCGAATTGGCCACCGAGTGCCGTTGATCCGGACAAAGGGGTTATTTATGTCTGCGCAGGTGACCGCCAGGCGGCTTACACGACCAACGCGGACACGGATTCAGCTGAGCCCGGCGATCGCTATACCGGCGGTAACATGCGCTTTGCTCCCATTGCGGTCACCGGGATTGTCGCGGCCATGGACTTGCGGACCAATAAACGCCTTTGGTCGCAGCGATGGCCGGGTCGTTGCTACAGTGGTTTGGTCGCAACAGCGGGAAACCTGCTATTCGCGGGCCGCAATGACGGGCGGTTTACCGCCATGGATGCTGCGACCGGTCAAAAACTTTGGGAGTTCATGACAGACGCCGGCGTTAATGCGCCTCCTACTGTGTTCGAGAATAACGGCGAGCAATATGTGACCGTACTGTCAGCCGGAAATTTGCTGGCCGGCTCTGCGCGGGGTGACAGCATCTGGATGTTCAAACTGCTCGAAGAGGATGAGGAAACAGCGATCGCTCTGGATAAGGTGACGCCACCGCAAGCGAACACTGAAGGTCTTGGTCTGTACCGAAGTACCTGTGTCTTTTGCCATGGGCTGCGAGGCGAGGGAGGGCATAACGGCATGCCACTGGAGGGTCTTGCCGCATTTTCGACAGACTATGTGGCTAACATCATTGCCAACGGTCAAAACAACATGCCGTCTTTTGGTCAAACTTTTGATACAGCGCAGATCAGGGCAATTGCCGAGCACGTTCGCACCCTTAACCGCGGCATTCAGAATCGAAATACTCGCTGAGAAACTTGGGGACACTGAAACTTGGGGACACTAATAGTTTAATAGCTTAAGAAATTTGCTCAACGATTCAAGGCGAATACAGCGAGCAAATTTCTTATGACCAACCGAATGACTTGCCGTCAACCAACCAAAGAGTATCGTTATGCATATCCTATATGCCGATGCCACCATCGCTTCATTTGCGCCGAGATGCTCAACAACCTCAGCGGTGGTCAACCCATCATTTTTTTGAGCTGTGGCTAAGGACGAGAGAGTGAGTAGCAGTACGCATATGATTAATCGCATGAGTCATTCCAAGTCAGTAGCTTATTCCCCAAATGCAAGGAATATAATGATTTGGCCTGCGTATATCTGCTATCTTTAAACACCTAAATATCCCCCCCCACCCATGACCGGAAGGCCCCCAGAGCCTGAAAGTGGGACTCAAGCAAATCGCAGCACTTCAATGTTAGCCTTTTCGTAAGTCTTGAATGGTCATGGCGTATAGCCTGTTCCTTCGGGATTTTAAGATTTATTAAGTCTAGCCAAACCTGACTATCGAGTACCCTGCTCTAACACTATTTAGAGATGACAGGCAAGGTACTGGGCACCGCCTCAACTTGGGCTATTTGACCAGAAATGAAAATTGATTCTAGTCAGCATGAAGCGTTCTTTTCGTGCCTTACTAATGTTATGTGTCAGCGTTTTAGGCCGATTGTCCGCACACGCCGGATTGAGCTTTTAACTCGTTGATCTAGTTTACGAAATTATCACTTTACCTGCTTGAAACCGCGACTGCCGACGGACCGAAGGACTCGAGACCCCACAAGCTCGAGCTTCGCCAACCTGTGATTACTCTGCCTGCATTTTGCTATATGATCTTAATTAATCTTTTGAATCAAAATGCAACTTATAAGGCGGTCAAACCCTGACACCGGGGAGAACAAGGAAAAGCAATGGCGTCATTCGAAGACTTTGAATATCAGGTAATCGTTGTGGGCTCCGGCGCCGGCGGAGGTATGGCAGCACATGTACTTACCGAAGCGGGGGTGAAGGTTCTCATGCTGGAGGCGGGACGGGATTACGATCCTATCACCGAGACCCCAATGTTTCAGCAGAATCATGAGGCGCCGCTTCGAGGCACCAGCACGTCGGAGAAAAACTTTGGCTATTATGATGCTACCGTCGATGGTGGTTGGCGGGTTCCTGGGGAACCCTATTCTGAGGCACCGGACAGCCGCTTCATGTGGTGGCGCGCCCGCATGCTGGGTGGCCGCACCAACCATTGGGGTCGACTGGTGCCGCGCTTCACTCCTGCCGACTTCAAGCCCTATAGCACCGATGGTGTGGGCACGGACTGGCCCGTGGACTATGACGAAATTTCACCGTGGTATGACAAGTGTGAGGAATTGATTGGCGTCTGCGGCGATAACCCCGGTCTCGATGACACGCCAAGCTCCAGCGACGGCGTACTGTTACCGCCCCCTAAACCGCGTGTTATGGAACTACTGTTAAAGTCTGCGTGCGAATCGCTTGGTATAGATGCGGTTCCCATGCGTAGGGCCATTCTTACCGAAGCCAAGGATGATCGTCAGGCCTGCTTCTGGGCCACCCCTTGCGGTCGGGGCTGCTCCATCGGCGCGGCGTTCCAGAGCACGACCTCATTACTTCCCTGGGCCAATAATACCGGTAACCTCAAAATCGTTACTGACGCCATGGTTAGGGAAGTGCATCTCGATGATGAGGGTAACGCCTCAGGCGTGACATTCGTCAACAAAACCAGCGGTGAAGATGTGCGGATCGATGGCGAGCACATTATCCTGGCGGCCAGCGCCTGTGAAACTGCGCGCCTGTTGCTGAACTCCAAGAGTGAAGCCTTTCCCAATGGCCTGGCAAACAGCAGTGGCCAGGTAGGGCGCAATCTGACCGACTCTCTGGGCGCAGGCATTAGCGGCTACATACCCGCCCTGCGCGATCGGCCCAGGTACAATGAAGATGGTCATTCCGGGAATCATCTTTATATACCCTGGTGGGACCGGGAAGGTCAGAAGAACGGCAGCCTCAACTTTAGCCGCGGCTACCATTTTGAAGTAGGTGCACGCTTTAGTTCGCCAGGCATGGGTGTGGCCGGCCGCGTCGATGGCTATGGCAAGGCAGCAAAGGATGATGTTCGTTCCAACTACGGCACCGGCATTGGTCTATCGCTACGCGGGGAGATGCTGGTGAGCGATGACTGCTACTGTGAAATCGATGACGAAGTAACCGATCAATGGGGCATCCCTGTATTGAAGTTCCACTGGAAATGGTCTGAACAGGAAATCAACCAGGTTGCCCACGGCCTGGAGTGGGGCAAAAAAATTATTGAAGCAATGGGAGGCATCGTCAACAACCCGGACCGCGCTGCCGAAGAAGCTATAGAAGAAGGCGGCCAGATCATTCATGAAGTCGGCACCACCCGTATGGGTGAAGATCCAGCCACGTCCGTATGCAATGAATGGGGACAGACCTGGGACGTGGAAAACCTCTACGTCATGGACGGCGGTGTATTCGTATCCAACCCGCACAAGAATTGCACGATCACTATATTGACTCTGGCTATGCGCAACGCAACAAGGCTAGCTGAACAGTTAACGGCATAATCGGAGCGACAACAACATGAGCAAAATCTACAACCCCAAAATGAGTCGCCGCGAGAGCCTGAAACGCATCGGCACGATGGCAACGGTAGTGATGGTGGGCGGCGTTCCGGTTGCCTGCGATCCGGTTGAACCTGAAACCAGCACGGCATCGCCGACACCAACCGGAGGCCATTGGCCCGGCTTAGAGCTGGAAGCCATAACCGGCCCAACCTATGGCACAGATCCAATCATGACCAGCCCGGAAGCGCCGTGGCCATTAACGCTGACTGACGTCCAGAGAGATCTGGCCGCCGTTCTTAGCGATATGATTTGTCCTGCGGACGAGCGTGGACCAGCTGCAACCGATGTCGGCGTGCCGGACGTAATCGATGAATGGATGAGTGCCCCCTACTCCAGGCAACAGAGTGATCGCGTACAAATCATCAATGGCCTGCAGTGGTTAGACGATGAAGCTGAGTTGCGCTTCGGCAGCAATTTCGTAGCGGCAACTGAAGAACAGCGGATCGCCATCATCGAAGACATCGCCTATCGCGCCCAATATGACGTGCCCGAGTTCGAGCTGCCAGCGCGCTTTTTCAGCAGGATGCGCAGCCTGGTATTTGGCGCTTACTTCACCACACCGGAAGGCATCGAAGATGTTGGCTATGTAGGTAACGTGGCGATTGCGGGCGAGTACCCCGGCCCCACTAGTGAGGCTATGGAACACATCCGGGAAGTTGCAGAGTCTCTGAATTTGCCGCCGATTACTGAATACGTAAACCAATAAGGCCAGGCGACGAAGTTCATTACAAGCAAGCATAGGGAGCAAGGGGAAGAGCAAGGGGACACTGACAACTTAGCAACTTAACGAAGTCAGGTCGAAGAGTGTCTTGAACAGAATAGATAGGTTGCTAAGTTGTCAGTGTCCCTAAGATGTTCTCAGTATGTCACAGTTGGGCCAGGCTCTGGTCAGATCCCCAGTGGAAGGTACAAGGCATCACGCTTGAGCTCTACATAGAAATCGAACTCGAGGCCCTGGCCGGCTGTGGCGTCTACTGGCCTCTCACTTACGCTTGACGGCACCCCAAGCGCTGGCCATAGCGGAAGAATCCTCTCTGCTTGTCTGGTTAAGACCACCTATTGGGCTGCGTTATCCAGCGCCGCCTGAGCAATGGCCCGGATATCGGTCTCCCACTGAGGGAAAGCAGGTGCGTCGTTCGGTTCAACCCCGTGAACCGCATGCAGCCAAATCAGCGTTCCTGTGTCTTTTGTAATGTTTCCAGCGTGGCCTTTCGGGTCGGTGAACACGGAGTTTCGAGTAGATCCCGTGAGTTGCGCCACATCACCCCCAAGCTCACCCGCCTCATACGCGGCCCGAAGGTCGTATACGACTTCGGCGTGGTTTATTGTAAAGACGTCCGCATCCGGGTAGTCCGCGTTAAGGTCATTGGCCAGGCTCACCCACATGGCGTACGCCTCATCAGCTCCGTTTCGGTGCTCTTCGGCGCTGGCGTAGTCTTGCGGGAAGTCCTGCCAAGGCATGGCCAGACCAATGCGGGTGGCTTGGTTCCTGGCCAGTGCATAGGAGGCGAAGTTCCAAATGGCTTCGTCTGACTCGCCCCCCGTTTCGAGAAACTCGATGGAACAACAAATCATAATCAAGACATCAATTTCACCGGTATCCAAGTAGGCCTTGATATTCTCACGGTGTGCGTCGTCGGCCCACAGCGCATCGGGGGCGCCTGAGGCACCGCCGCTCATTTCGATGTAACTGGCGTGCTCCTCAAAGCCGGAGTCATGGGCAAATGTTTCAAGTTTTTGTGCAAAGATACGGCCAAAACTGTGACCGATGTAGAGCACGTTGTATTGGTCGGCGTACACCTCCTCAGGCGGGCCCGACGGCGTTAGCATTGATGCATTAACAAAATTGAGGACGCGCTCTCCTTTGGTATATCCACTCCCCTCGAAAGACTCTGAACCCCACAACCGATTTTCAGAAAAGCCATGGGCGGCACCTTCTGAGGTTATTAGCTCGTTAGTCAATCCAATCTCATCAGCACGGGCATGTATATCAACCGAACCCGAGTAAAGCACAGTGGGATCCTCGGTGCCATGCACAGAGATCAGAGCCGCCTCATCGGCTGTTATGCTGGGTTTGCTTGAATCTGTATCTATCGCCAGATTACCCCAGTGATTCACCACCACTTTGAATTCAGGCACAGAAAATCCGTAGTCATCCAACCCATAGCCAACGTTTAGAGCAGTTACAGCACCAGCTGACCCCCCTAGAAGACCAAGAGCGGATATCTCGAACCCTTGTTCTTGAGCATAATTCTTGAGCCAGGCTATAGCTTTTAGAGAATCCTCCATAGCGGCGATCATACCGAGCCCTTGTTCTTGTCCGTCTTCAGACTCTATCTGATCGTAAAGCGACGCAAACTGCGGGCTCAATTCAGGGACTTGTCCTGCAAGGCGGTAGTCAATTGATATGGAAAGATAGCCTTGTGCCGCGAAACGCTCTGCGTAGTCAACGAGGGCAGGTTGACTGCGGCTACCGCCATAGAATGCGCCACCATGGATAATTACCATTGCTGGTACTTTTTTCCCAAAGAGATTTAAATCGGGCATATACAAATCGAGCAAGAGATCAACTTCCGCCGTGGCAGGGTTGGTAACAGTCCCAGTACCGTAGACAATTGCTGATGTTGCATCAACAGCATAGGGTGAGCAAGAATCAACACCTACGTACCGGCTGCGACTTACCAAGGCACCAGGCACGATATTCACTCGCAAGGGTGTAGCACTGTAATAGATTTTATCTGTATCGCTTATCAGCTCGTAACCGATGTAAATTGTCAACTCACCCTGATCGATTCCCGCTGACTCAAATTGCACTTGATCAAGAACGCTGATGGTCTCGGTAGCCTGCAAGGTCTTTGTGGCGAAAGGTTCCAGAGAATCTCTCAGGCCATCCCAGGGGAGAAACACATCACTCACCAACATGTAGGACTCCTCGCCCACAATAGCTAGAACGTAAATGTTTCCTGCGCTACCTACATGATCATTTTCTACAACCAGGCTGCTTTCCAGATCAACACTATCCAATGGATCAACACAGGAAACATAGCTGAGCCCTTCATCAATACTGGCACCGGCATAAAACTCTGCAGTGGTTGATTGGATACTCGACTCTGCTGTGACCGGATCGATCACCGAGGCATTAGCAACCGCTAATTGTGGTGGTTGCGCCGCTGCTGTATTAGTAGACATTGTTGCCACGACTAACAGCAGGCTAATCCAGGCACTGTGGAATGTCGTCGAAGATAAGAATAGGTAATCAGTCATTCGATTGAACATGATCGTGTCCTCATTTATGTCGCGTGCAAGTATAGAAGTAACCATGCGCGGGATCACGCGAGCTCTTCCTTAGTAAACGTAATTGTAAACAATTGGTTGACCCGGCATTCGATTTGTATAGGAATTACAAAAGCTATCTCTTGAAGGGATGTTGTCCAGATCGCCGGGCTGTGTTCCACAATCAGCAGAATCTCAGCTCAGATCCCCATCTAATCGGCCGTTCCTGCAGCCCATATGAACCAGAATACTGACTCAACCCATCCTTCATCCTCCAGCGAACCGAGTGCGACCCGGCCACCGTCCCTGGCTGACTCATTTTCCTTTTTGTACTGCGCGTCAAACTACTTAAGCTGGGGCGGTGCCCTGCCCGGCGGCGGCCGTGCCTGATCGGTCGCCTGCCTTAGCTTGAGGTGATCCAGTAACTGTCGGATAGCCACGGGGTCTCCCACGGAGGCAATGATGCGCACCGGACCTTGACACTTCTCGCAGAGCATTGGGAGCGGGAATCCCAGTACCCTCCGTTTTTCGGATTAAGCAGGCTATCAAAGATATTTAAACTGTTTTACTGGCCGAAAGTTGTTGTAACTTCTGAACTAAGCGGCGAGACTACTACTATGATTCGGATATCTATCATTTATTTGCTTCTAGTCTCGTTGGCGACGCCGCTCAATTCAGGGGCAACTGCATGGATGTCGTTGCATATGGGTGCGCATGGCGAATCGCGCGCCTTGCCAAACGATGTAGTCAGTACTGGCCACCACGCTTCCCAATACGATGCCCATAGGCTTGCTGGTCATCCTGATCCAACTGAGCCTCCCCCTCATAATCATGATCCGCAGGATAACGGACACAACGAAGCAGACTGTGAGGCCCAGTGCCTAGCCTGTGCTAACCACTCTTCGAGCTCGGCTCCTCTGAGTCCGTTTTGCGAAAGCCGAAACAAAACGCGGGATGATGCCTCATTCCTCGCTCAGCCGCTGGCGCGCTCTGCTGATCTACTGCTCCGCCCACCTATCCTGGCCTAGTCTGATTCGGAGTAGGCCGGGCTTACCTGCCCCTCGCTGGATCCTAGCCGACGCTCGTTTCTGATCTGACGCCTTGTACCCCATCTCGCTTTATGTCCCAAACCGGAGCGATTTCGGCGCGTGCTGTTTGTTTAATGTCGGTCAGGCCCGCTCGATACTCAACCGTTCATCAAATATTTAGCAGCACTAGTCCTGGAAGCGGCAGACCCGCAACAAATAGTGGGCGTTGTGCACAGCATTTAACTTAAAGACGCCAATCCTTCTTATAGATAAGGCGTGATGAGAAATAAATTATGTTAACTAAGCACTTTAGAACAACATCGCACTTCAGAGCGATTGTTTTGCTTTGTCTGGGCGGGACCCTGAGTTCCCTGATATTGTTGGCTTCACCTGCTTGGGGCCAAGACAGTGACGCTTTGGACCTGCCAATGCTGCGCCGTGCGCTCGGCATGTCTGGACTGAGGAGAAGCATTGCCCTTGATGCGCCTCTTGGGGCACTTCTGATGAGAAATAACACTTATCGTGTTGCGAAGCTCTCCTCCGCCAATGCCAAAAGCGCATCTGACGAGGTGAGCTATAACTCGTCGAGTGCAATTGGTCAGTTCAATTCTGTTTTGGATATCGGGCACACAAACGACACTGCCTATTTTCTCAAGACCACTGCCAGACACGTTGACTTCGAGGTACACGATCTGCTTAAAGCCAGCGTCAAGCGCTTTGATCTGGGCGTCATGGCGATGCGGAACAGCAGCGCCGGTAACCCACGTTATCTCGGTCTCAGTGTCATTACTGAAAGCAACGTTGGCCGACCGCAATTCGTTGATGGCTACAGAATTGGCGGTGGCATCGGACTAAGGTGGGAGGGTGGTGCAAAAATTTCCAACACCTGGGCACTCTCATTCAGATCAGAATTTCTGAATTGGGAGGGTGAAAATTATATGAATCGGCCAAACCTCATGCCTCAACCGGTGGTAAACCCGATCGACAATAGCAGAATGATCTCAAACGTTGACATCATCAGAGCAGCCAATGCTTTTGGCGGGCGAGGGCAATGGCGCTCAGGGATTCACTACTTATCAAATGAATACGAACCGCAGCAGAACAACATGGGTATGATGGTCTCGGAGCCGTTCGGAGATTATGAGAGATTAGGGTTTTTCCGAACAGGCTACTTGCAGATGTGGCCTCTAGGGAACATCTCCGGCGCGATGGCTTATGTCGAGGCCAACATTGACTGGGAGTTTGAAAATAATCTGGATCAATTTCTCTCAGACAAAACGATTGTGTCCGCAAAATTGGGCGTGAACTGGACCTTTGCCCCTTCGCGGCAACTTCTGCTGGAATGGCAGCAATTTGAGGGGGTTGAACGTATTAGGTCTCGGAATGGGCTTCTGCTGACAATCTTATTTGATGATCTTTAGCATGCTTGCAGCGTCTTTGGGCTTAAATAATCGGGAGCGAGCAACATTGAAGGGGAAGACTAGGGAACAGACCACGTTGCCCCCGCGCAACACAAAGATCACAGCCCACCAACACTATCTGAACCTCGAGTAGCACATCTAGAGAGCGTGCCGCGCACTTGGAGCAGAAGCGATGAAGGAGGGAGGCGTCAGGCCATCCGACCAGCAACAAATGGGATCTCGGTGCTTATAAAAATTGATCCCAAAGAGAACCGTTATAAGCTCTCGACCAGCGCCTGCGCCGAAGTAAACCTCGCAGACTCGCAAATTTCATTTTGTAAAATTGTTCTATCCGCTGGTTCCGCTCGCCAGCGTACGCGGGTCGCATAAAACATCACTTTATGATTAGCGAGACCTCGATTCTTCGGGAGTTTTTACCCAGGCATGTTCATAGATATCAGGAAGCACTTTAGTGCCGGAGCTAAACTTGAACGGTACACCAGGTATGCCGCTTTCATATTCTGCCTCGAGGTAGTAGGCGACATACCCCGATGCGGGAATTTCCATTTGTATTTCGTAAACACCAGGTGCTGTAGGACTGATTGCGGTGCTGCTGTAGCTGCGGCCTATCTTTGCCTGAGTGAAATTTCTTTCGCTTTCGTTTGTGGCTTTCCAAAGAAGAACTTTTGTCGGCTTCTCGAGTGAGAAAAATGTGATAGTTCCCGTGTCGGAAACTGCCCATGAATAGCGCGGCAGCGGCACGTTATGCACAACAGAGTGATACCAGGCATCCATACTGTCAATAACATCCGTATCACGCATGCTGTGATTCGAGTTGGGCACGTAACGCAGGTGCTTTTCTCCGATAAGATCATCCCAATAAAATTGCCAGGAATCGGGTAGGAAAAACTCATCCCCCGTCGAATTTAGAATGTATTTGGGTAGGGTAAGCCGGTCTCTGTACTCATAGGGCTCAACGATATCCATTAATTGATCCCATTCCGGCGTATCTATCCAGTTAACCACGCCGCTGGCGACATAATCGATAACGGCCAGGGAATAAGCACCGTAAACTGAATAGTGATGTTTAAAAGATTCACTGATATTCAGCATGTCGATAACGATAGGGGCGATAGCAACTACCCTTGGGTCAACAATTGCTGTCGTCCAGGTTGTCCAGCCGCGCTTCGAACCTCCGGCTACAATAAACTTATCCACACTTATTTCATTTTCTGAATTACTGGACACTACAGAGGTGACAGTATCCATGGCTCTTACGGCAGATTTTGTCATGGGCAGCCTTAGCGGCCATTTTTCATCACCGGTACGAAAATATTTGTCCCAGGTGTAGGCAATAATTGCATCTTCTGTTCTGCCGATATCAGGGCTGTCTGAGAAACGAAGCGGTTGATTTGGAACCATGTACAGTGTGCTGACCACTGTGTTAGTTCTGAGTGCTCGAGTAATATCATTCTCAGGTGCTGCGTCTGGGAGACCGTCCGACTTGCTGCCCCCGGTGACGTACAAAAATGAGATATTGCTCTCAACGCTCTCCGGAATGGTCACGGTCATGTAATGTCGCCAGATCGGATCGTTGACTTCGGCGCTAGTCAGCCATTTCTGGGAGGTCATTTCTATAATCAGAGTCTCGTATCCCTGCCCTGACACGGTATCAGCAATGGTGTACGCATAATTTTCATCCTCTTCGTTGACATATTTATCCAAGGCCGTGAGGCTCAGACCATTGGCAAACACGGTTGCCGGGTAAGCGATGAACAGCACGAATGAAATTCGCATGAGTTTTTTGATTACGCCTTTCATTGATCACTCTCCTTTCTCATAGAGGCTATGGGGCGAGCCGGCTGATGTCTGAAGATGTCCCCACGCCGTCGACATCGGCCTAACGTTTTTGAGGCACCTATATATTAACTTTACCACAGTCGCAAACACGCTGTTATTAGGCGCTTTTGGGTGGGTTCACTGCTAGCGAACCCATAAAGTGCGGTAAAAAAGCTATGCGGTTCAGAGGCTGACGCGAGCGAGACTTTGACAAACCGCGATCAGGCTTTTACTTTGGACAGTAACCACGGAATTCAGCTGGTTTTTGAGGGCTGGAGGATATTTGACCGACATAGCGATTACCACAGCCCCTTGGGCTGTAAAAACCTGAATTTCAGTAAGACTATTTCCAAGATCTGGATTTGGCGCAAAAACTTCCTATACTCCAAGAACTGAATGAGAGCCTTACGTTAGATCTAACAAGGCGATAACAAGCCGGGTAAGGGCGCTCAGCGATCGTAATGTTTTAATCCGGTAAGGTCTGTCGCTTTGCGAAACAGGCCTTGTTTGCGGCTTAGAGACTAGCAATCAGGTACCTCTGACTATGATCGCAGGGGTTCGAGTGAAGTGCATCAGACATCCCGTGCTGATGCAATTTGTCCTTCAGCGCGCTAGAGCTTGTATTGAGTGCTGCGCCCCCCAAATCGCAATATTTAGCTGGCATCGAATTTGCGAGATGCGAAAGCTTTGGCAGCGTACGGGTATTGTGCCGGCCCCATTGCCTTGTATGACTAGAGTAGTTGTAATGATAATTTAGCTGCTGCATGAGTAGATTCCAAAAAAGAGAGCACACCATTGAAATATATTGATGAAAGCTTTACTCCCGCCGAGGGGTTGGAGAGGGCAGTTAAATTACTCAAACAGAGAAACTTTGAGGCCAGTGTCTTGCCTC
The DNA here is from genome assembly GCA_002477465.1 of Gammaproteobacteria bacterium UBA7449. Lineage (GTDB taxonomy): Bacteria > Pseudomonadota > Gammaproteobacteria > Pseudomonadales > Pseudohongiellaceae > UBA9145. The sequence continues at coordinate 13,092 of DLPV01000069.1, forward strand.
GTGATCTCAGCGCCGAGGGGCTTGGTGAAGAAAAAACTTTGGACTTACTCGCTTTTCATGTCCTCGGACGTGCAGCAGCTCTAGATCATCCTCTGACATTTGCTCATATGGATCCGCCGACACCGTGGATTACCTGGGCGACCTCTCTTTGGAACTCTCGTCTAAATCAGAACTTGCTCCATCCATCAATTTCGCCATTTGCATCAGAGGCGGAAACGAAAGTGATGAGCTGGATCACTCCTTTTTTCGGCATGAATGGTGGCCATATGTGCTCTGGCTCCACCGTTGCTAACCTCACTGCGCTATGGGCAGCGAGGGATGTTAGGAAAGTAACAAAGATTGTGGCGTCCGAGTACGCTCATCTAAGCATTCAGAAATCAGCTCAAATTCTCGGGCTCCCATTTGAGTGCATCAAAACAGATGAAGGTGGCAGGATAGATCGTCGTTCACTTGGTGACATGACGGATGCAGCTCTTGTTTTAACAGCCGGCACCACCGCTGCGGGGACCATTGACCCTCTTGACCTAGTGGGTCATGCCGGCTGGAGTCATATCGATGCGGCGTGGTCAGGTCCCTTACGCATGACCCAGGAATATAGCCATCTGCTCGACGGGATTGAAATGGCTGATTCCGTTGCTGTGTCAGCCCACAAGTGGTTCTATCAACCAAAGGATTCGGCATTGATCATGTTTCGCAATCCGCAGGATTGTGATCATACCTTAAGTTTAAGCAGCGACTACTTGGCGAAGCCCAACACCGGATTACAGGGCTCCCGCGGCGCAGCAGCTATTCCACTTCTCGCGACGCTGCTTGCGTGGGGTTCAAATGGGATTGCAGAGCGCATTTGTCGTTCTATGCGCCACGCGAAAAGTTTTGCGGGTAAGATCGATGAGGACGATAGGCTTATACTTTGGGCCGAGCCTAAAACCGGGATAGTTCTGTTTCGACCAAAATTTCTGTCTGTCGACGATTTTCAGCAACGCCTACCGGAGAATATGTTCTCTACTTGCAAAGTTGATGGCCAGGACTGGCTGCGTGCTGTAGCCGTAAATCCAATACTCGATGTTGAAGGCGTAATTCTGGAAATCAACAAAGCGCTCTCGTAGCATTGATATACGTCACAAAGCGTTGAAACTCGACTGATTATGACTTACCTTTTAGGGGACGGCCCAATAGAGCAGCGGCAAGCTCGAGCGCATAGATTATATGATTGAAGACGAGGATTACATGAAGCTGAAGCACATAACCACTTTTCTCTTTATTGCCTGTTTATCGGGACCACAGTTAGCAAGCGCAGACCCAAGCTATGTGTCTGATGTTATTTATGCTCGTAAAGATGGGATGGCTCTCACTTACGATATAATTCGGCCTGAAAATCCGAATGGCGCGGCGGTAATTTTCATGATGAGCGGTGGTTGGTATTCCTCTTGGACACCGCCATCAAGGATGGCCGAATCTTTTAGCGATATGCTGAACGCTGGATTTACCATGATCCCCGTTTATCATGGCAGTGCGCCGAAGTATAAGATTCCAGACGCAGTCCAAGACGTAAGCTTGGCGACTTTACATATAAAGGAAAACGCGGACGATTATGGCATTGATGTGAATCGCATTGGCGTGACTGGCGGCAGCGCTGGCGGGCACCTTTCTTTGATGGTTGGTTTGGCCAAGGAACAGGTAGCAGCTTCCTCCGGTGCCAATGATGGATCAATGGATGCATCACTGGCTGCAATAGTTGCCTATTTCCCGCCAGTTGACTTCAGGCAATCTGAGTCTGAGGCGGCAGGCATTGTTAATGAGGTTTCCATGGAGGAGTTATACAGCAGATTTCCTGCGCTCTCTTTTGAGGAAGATTTGATCCCCTCTGTCTCTCCAATTACGTTTGTTGACCAGAACGATCCTCCCACATTACTGATCCACGGGGATGCGGATCCGCTCGTTCACGTCAGCAACTCGGTAGTGATGAACAAAAAACTGACAGAGAATAGTGTTGAAACCGACCTGATTATTATTCCCGGCGGCAAACATGGTTTTGGCGGGGATAATTCTGTTCGTGCTAATCAAGCCAGGCTAGAGTGGTTCAAAACCCACCTTCTGGATTAGATGGGTCGGCGCGCTCGCCGCTCCTATTGAATACGCGCTTCAGCTGGGCCCAGGTCATCGCGCCATGGCGCTCGGCAATGCTCGAGTCATCCCCTGCCTTGCCCACTTTCTTTCTGCTCTTGCCTCTCCCGGCTGGCGTGATCAGTGGCAGCAGAGAGTAATGCGAGCGCATTCGTGACCCCTGATTTCGACCCGCTGACAACACTCCAAAACTCGTGCAAGATCTCAACCAGAGCGAAGATTACGCTCCTCGACTGATAATTCGTCCTGAGCTAGTATGTCAATCAGCCAGGCTTATTCTGGCACCCTCCCCAATTATTCTGGATAAGAACGATACTGTGATCACAACTGCCCATCGAGCACGCTACACCTACCCAAGCCGATTACAAACCATCTCAACGGCACTAGTTATTGCTGCCGCATTTAGCTCTGGAGTAATCGTTGCTCAGGATGTCTCCGCGGAAGCCAGTTACGGCTCAATCGATCTGGCAGGTTTTTTTAGCCCAGACCCCTATAGAGAGGAAATATTGGCTGGTGGTTCGGTGAATGCCAGGGATGTTGCAGGATGCTCGGGTTATATTTCGGATGCCCCAGACCTGGAGTTGGGTTTTTCTAATCCCGCTAGTCAACTTGGCTTCTTTGTTACTAGCGATGTCGATACGACGCTGGTAATCAATGATCCTTCGGGAGACTGGCACTGTAACGACGATTTCGATACGGCAGGTGGTACAAACGCGGGATTGAATTTTTCACGGCCCGAGGCCGGTGTTTATGATATCTGGGTAGGCTCCTACTCCGAAGATGACACATTTACTTCCGCCAATCTCTATATCACCGAGTTAGGCGCTCCCTGGAACGGGGTGAGCTCAAGCGATCAGTCAGAACTCGACCAGTTTGAAGACGCCAACTATGGCGACTTCGATCTCACCGGCAATTTCGAGCCTGACCCCTTTCGAAGGACTATCAGAGCAGGCGGTTCAGTAAATGCAAACACAGTGCAGAACTGCAGCGGCTACGTAAGCAGTGCTCCAGACTTACAGCTGAATTTTTCACAACCCTCGACATACGATCTTAGCTTCTTTGTCGAAAGTGCACTGGATACCACCTTGGTAGTTAACGGCCCTAGCGGTGAATGGCATTGCAACGATGACTTCAACGGCAACAGTGGAACCAACCCTGGCGTAGTCTTCGCCGATCCCGACGAGGGTATTTATGACATCTGGGTAGGAACATACGCAGTAGATGACGCATTCACCGAAGTCGAACTCTATATCACTGAACTGGGCACTCCCTGGGAAGGTACGTCCGGTAACAGTACCGAGACCTTTCCCAGCTCAGGAGGAAGACAGCTCATCAGTTCCGGCACTGGATTCGTCGTGAGCGCTGACGGTCACATACTCACTAACCACCATGTAATTGATGGTTGTGCGGCTCAGACTTTCCGGATTCGCGGTGACGTAGCTACCGATGCAGTAACGCTCGCCAGCAATGCCACTACCGACCTTGCGCTGCTCCGAGCAGATATTTCCGCCACACCCGCCGAGTTCAGTGGCGCGCAAACCCTACGGTTGGGAGATGAAGTGGTGGTCTATGGATTTCCTCTACTGGGCGATCTTTCTTCCCAGGGCAATCTCACCAATGGAATAGTCAGCGCCCTGAGTGGCCTGAATGATGATCTTAGTCGACTTCAGATGACCGCCCAGATCCAGCCTGGCAATAGCGGCGGCCCTGTAATGAATCGAAATGGCGAGATCGTAGGAGTGGTAGTGGAAACGGCCAATGATGAATTTTTCCGCGAACGGCGAGGAACCGCTGTGCAGAATTTGAATTTTGCCATTCGCGATTCAATCGCAAGAACATTCCTCGATACAAACAACGTAGATTATGTGCTCAACACTGCTGAGTCAGAATCGCGCAGCGTCGCTGATATCGCTGAGGCTGCACAACAGTACACTGGAATCATTAAATGCTATAGATAATAGCGGCCTTACCCTCTTCAATCTTAAGCGGCAATAAACCAATAACAACTAGGCCATTCTTATCTCGGATCTTCTCAGCAAGGAACGCATCATCGCGCCCGCAGGCTATAACCGCTGGCGCGTGCTCCTCGCTTCTATCACCATCCATCTCTGCATCGGTTCTGTTTATGTATGAAGCATCTATAAACCTTCCCTCACCAAGGTGCACGGTGGAGTCACCAGCTCTGCTGAAGACTGGAGCCTCAGCGAAGTGATCTGTGTCTTTACAATAGCCATTGTTTTTCTTTGGTTGGCAGCCGCCTTTGCCGGCAAATGGCTGGAAAAAGTCGGCCTGCGCAAAGTAGGTGTTGCCTCTGCTTTGTGTTTGGGTAGTGGCTACCTGGTGGGAGCCGCCGGCATCATGACACATCAATTGTGGTTACTTTACTTAGGCTACGGTGTCATCGGCGGCTGCGGACTTGGCTTGGGCTATGTGTCACCTGTCAGGTATTCGGATAATTGACCCGAGATATAGCACGGACCATTATCACTCAATAGGCGGAGCTCATGCCGCACCTTTACTTCGTCCAGACCGCTAAAGGCCAGTGCATCATCCAATGTATTCGACACATCCGTCGCCCCCATACTCGTGCATAAGCGCCACGAGATAATAAAGCGCGAGTAGTCATCAAGTTCCGTCGATAGGTAATACCAACCCCAGCCAATGATCTTGAAATAGGTAAAGTCGCTTTGCCACATCTCATTCACTCGTGTGGTCGGTTGTCGGAATTTATCACTAGCCTGCATCAGGATGTACGCAAGTCTGGTGATTAGGTCTTGTTCCTTTAAAAGCCTGCATACATTCGATTCCGATACATAGTAGTCCTTTTCATCGGTGTGACTGACGGCAATTTCACGTGGCGACAAGTCAGGTTTATCCAGCGCTAACTCAATAACGGAATCGCGATGCTCCTCAGTGATCTTGTTCCATATGGGTTTCGGTGCGGGCTTCCTGTCTTCCAGGCCATCAATGCCATTTTCCTGATAGCGCTTCAGCCAGTTGTAGAACGTGGGCTTATGAATATCCAGTCGCTCCAGCGTCTTCTTGATCGACAGGTTAGAGTTTTGCAACAGCTGAATGGCAGCTTTATCGGATCCAGAGCACCTCATATATCGTCCTCCCCATCCCCGAGCACGCTTTTTTTAAGCAGCTTGTTTTCCAAAACTACTTTGCCCAGCGTTTCCTTGAGCGCAGAAGATTCAGCGCGTAGCTCCTTTACTTCATCCGACGTGGCCTCGCGCAGCGTATCGCCAGCCAAACGCTTCTTACCAGCTTCCAGGAAATCCTTGCTCCAGCGAAAATATACATTCGGGTTCAGGCCTTGACGGCGGCATAGCTCGGCAACGGTCTCTGCGCCACGCAGACCTTCGAGCACGATGCTAATCTTTTCTTCGGGGGAATACTTCTTGCGGGTACGGCGCCGGATATCTCGTACTGTCTTTTCCGCGCTTCGTTTCTATGTCATCATCATTCCCTTTAGGATTGACGATGAACCAAATTTATCTCTTAGGCAATCAGGCTAAACGGTGCTGACGGGGTACAGCTTTGGATTTCTAGATCAATCGGGATAATTTGTGTCTTAGGGTTGTTTCCTTAGATTAGGGATCTCCCCACTCTTTATCCGCGCCTGGTAACTCTTTAGCTCTCTCTTGATAATCGGCGCCAAAATATAAAGCCCAAAGATGTTCGGCAGCGCGATAACAAATACCAGTGCGTCAGAAAAATCCAGCACTGCATCAAGCTGGATCATGCAGCCAAGAGCAGCAAACCCGCAGAAAATAGTCTTGAATACTATTTCAGCCTTAGCTGACTCGCCAATGATATAGGTCCAACCCTTGAGCCCATAATAGGACCAGGACAACAGGGTTGAGAAGGCGAACATGATAGCAATAATGGAAAGCGGCACTGTTGACCAGCTTAAGGTACTGCCGAATGCCCGGGAGGTGAGTTCGATTCCTTGCATACCAGCACCTGCCAATTCAGGTTCATAAACAGTAGTCAGAATAACCAGTGCTGTCAGGGTACAGATCACCACGGTATCTATAAAAGGCTCCATCAGGGCAACGAATCCCTCCGTGACCGGTTCTTGAGTTTTAACCGCCGAGTGAGCTATTGCCGCGGAGCCGATACCGGCTTCATTTGAAAACACGGCGCGTTGGAATCCCATGATCATCACACCGAGCATGCCACCGCTCATGGCGGTTGGATTAAAAGCCTCTGTGGCTATCGCTGATATTGCCCATGGAATTCTGTCGGCGTTGAGGAAAATAACCGTCAGAGAACCCAGCACGTAAGCCAGGGCCATAAAAGGAACTAGCCTGCTGGTGACACGCGCAATGCTCTTAATACCGCCGATGATCACTACCCCAACGAGACAGGCCAGCATGCCACCAAAGAGCCAACCCTTGTCGGCGAAGAAACCAGACTCGCCGCCGGTTACCACGACGAATTGCTCAAACGCCTGATTCGACTGGAACATATTGCCGATACCCATGCATCCGATCACGATGGCAAGCGCATAGAAGTACCCCATGGGCTTGCCCAGCCAAGCCAGGTTTCGTTCTTTCAAACCCTGCTCTAGATAGTACATTGGGCCACCGGAGATACTGCCGTCTGGATTGATCTTGCGATACTTGACCCCAAGCACACACTCGGCGAACTTGGTGGACATGCCCAGCAATCCAGCGAGCATCAGCCAGAATGTTGCCCCAGGCCCAGCCAATGAAATAATGATGGCCACGCTACTGATATTGCCAATTCCAACAGTACCCGCGACTGCAGTCGTCAATGCCTGGAAATGACTTAGCTCGCCTTTATGATCTGATTTGCTGAAATCGCCGCGCAACAATTCAAAGGCGTGTTTGAAACCGCGTAGATTGAGAAACTTCAAATAGAAAGTGAAGAATGTGGAGGCTGCTATTAACCACAGCACGATCAGTGGCAGTTGAGCACCAAAGACACTGACCTCAAAGAAAATGAAACCTGCAACGGCATCCGTGATGGGCTGCATGGCGGCATTGATCGATGCATCGATGCCATTTGCTGAGGCGGGTTGGCTGATCAATGAAGCCAACATCACCAGCATCCCATTTTTCTGAACCTTTCGACTGCTACTGACTTTATTTATTAAGATCTTCTTGAGACCGAGCAACCGACTGCAATAGTTTCCCCGATCTCTATATAATGCCGCTGGATTAATGATCTTCATCTCCCCTGCCAATTGGCATTTCAAACAAGCATAAGCGAATTCAAAGATGAATCAGCCCGGGAATCCCACCCACTTACAATGTATCTCGCCAGTTGATGGCTCAGTCTATGTTGAGCGAGAACTGGCAGACCCTGTTACGATTACACAGTCTATTGAGTTATCACGCTCAGCGCAAAAACAATGGCAGCAGACCAGCATCGACGAGCGCGCCAGAATCTGTGAAGCGGCTGTTCAGTACTTTGAAGAGAAGCAAACCCAGATTGCGGAAGAAATTGCCTGGCAGATGGGTCGACCCATTGCCTTTGCCGGTGGCGAAGTGAATGGGCTTGCCGAACGCGCTCGCCATATGATTGCCAGCGCTGAGCAGTCCCTGGCCGATATCGTCCCAGCCAAACAGGAAGGTTTTAATCGATTCATCCGCAGACAGCCCTTAGGCACGGTTTTCACCATCGCACCCTGGAACTATCCTCTGTTAACAGCCGTTAATTCGATCGTACCTGCGCTGATGGCTGGAAACAGCGTAATCCTGAAACCTTCGGCACAGGTCCCATTATGTGGAGAACACTTTACCCAGGCATTTGAAGCAACGGGAATCCCTGAGGGCGTGATTCAAAATCTATTTCTTAGCCACGCAGATACGGAAAAAATTATTGGTTCCAGGGAATTGGATTTCGTTTGCTTCACTGGATCTGTTCCCGCAGGCCAGCGAATCGAACAAGCCGCAGCCGGAACCTTTGTCGGCGTCAGCCTAGAACTCGGTGGCAAAGATCCCGCCTATGTCAGGGAAGACGCTGACTTCGACAGCAGTGTTGAAAGCCTGGTTGATGGCGCCTTTTTAAATTCCGGACAATCATGCTGCGGCATCGAACGAATCTATGTCCATGAAACGCTTTTCGACAAGTTTGTCGAAGCCTATGTCGAGCAGGTTAAGCAGTACGTTCTCGCCAGTCCGTTAGAGAAGCAGACCACACTGGGGCCCGTTGTAAAAAACTCAGCTGCAGATTGGGTACGCAAGCAGGTAGCTGCAGCAATCGATGCAGGCGCGACACCGTGCATTGATCCCTCACATTTTCCAAATGCTACTGACGACACAACCTATCTTGCACCGCAGGTGTTAATCGACGTTAACCATAAAATGTCAGTGATGTCTGAAGAGAGCTTTGGACCTGTTGTTGGTATCATGCCTGTGAGCAATGACGAGGAAGCGGTTGGCTTGATGAACGATAGTGATCTGGGACTCACTGCCTCACTCTGGACGCAGAATGAATCCCTGACCGAACAGTTGGGAGAGAGATTGCAATGCGGCACTGTTTTCATGAATCGCTGTGACTACCTTGACCCTGCCCTGGTCTGGACGGGAGTAAAGAATACTGGACGGGGTGCTGCGCTCTCAGAGCTGGGCTATCATCAACTCACTCAAACCAAATCATTCCACCTGAAAAATGCCTAGTTTGTTCATAAGAAAATTCGCAAAGCCATGAAGATAGGAATCCTCAACGCCGATGCAGTAAAGCCAGAGTTCGCGGTGGAATTCGGCGAATATCCCGATATGTTTGCCGACCTGCTGCTGGCGGTGAAACCGGATCTCGAATTGGTGACCTATGAGGTTGTCCATGGCGAGTACCCGGCAGATCTGGATGAGGCAGATGCCTACATTATTACAGGTAGCAAACTCAGCGTGTACGACGATGTACCCTGGGTTAAACAACTCAAAGACTTTGTTGTGCAATTGCATGCCGCTGAGAAGGCGTTAGTTGGCATCTGTTTCGGCCACCAGATGGTTGCGGAAGCGCTGGGCGGTAAAACCTCGCCAGCAGACGCGGGTTGGTGCGTGGGTGTACACACAATCGAGCCCACGACGGATGCTGCAGCTTATGGTTTGTCAGATTCTGCGATCCATCTGCGATCTAATCACAAAGATCAGGTGACGAAACTTCCACCAGGCGGGAAGGTGCTTGCAAGCACAGAGACTTGCCCTATCGCATCCATGGGATTAGGCGAGCATATTCTTACCTTCCAGGGTCACCCTGAATTCAGTGAGGAATATGCCAGGGCATTGCTAAACATGCGGCGCGATATATTTGGGGAAGAACTCTACCAATCTGCGATCAACTCACTGGAAACCGAAACAGATAATCCCAGTGTCGCTCGACACATTGTAGAATTTGTCTCTCGCTCAGCAAGCGAATCCAGACAAGAATACTAGTAAGGCTTATCCCCATCGATAACGACTCGATGCAACATCCTGTGGTCAGGGAAATAGTCGTTGATGGGTTTGTGTTGTGTACTTCTATTGTCCCAGATCGCGATTGAGTTTGGCTCCCATTTAAAACGGCAACTGAACTCTGGCGTGGTGACATGATCATAGAGAAAATTCAGTATCGCATCGCTCTCTCCTCTGCTCAGCTCCAGAATGCGTGTGGTGAATAGCGAGTTCACAAAGATCACTTTCTTGCCGCTCTCCGGATGAGTACGAATAACCGGGTGAACTACTGGAGGATTATCAACTACTGCCTGTGCGAGTCTTTCCCTTCCACCTGGTTCCGCCAGGCTTTCCTTGAATCCATAACTAAAGTCATGTTCCGCGGTAAGGCCAGATAAAAAACTCTGCATGGGTGCAGACAGCGCATCGTATGCCGTTGTCATACTCGCCCACATGGTATCCCCACCCTTGGGAGGCACAATTTTCGAATGCAAGACACAGCCTAGAGGTGGATGCTTACGAAATGTCATGTCGGTATGCCAGGCCTCGATCTTGGTCGGGTTTTCTGCAGTGCTTTCCAGAATAGTGATTTCCGGAATGCCTTCTACCGTTGCATAGGCTGGATGAGTCTGCAGTGGGCCGAAGGAAGCTGCCAGCGCCCTGTGCTGCTCAGGGCTGATATCCTGATCACGAAAAAAGATGACCTCATGTTCCACCAGTTGACGCCTGACTTCTTTGAATACCTCTGGCGTCAACCCGGTGGTCAGATCAACACCATGAAGCTCCGCACCGAGGGCGTTGGCGAGTGGATTAACCGTGAACATGTATTATCCGATATAGTTTCTTGCTTCTGTGTTAATTCCAGCAAGTAAAAAATGAACGATATTCTTATAACAAGGAGATGTCTAGCTTCGTGGCACTGAGCGATAAGACAAACTGAAATCAGCTAGAGCTTTCATGAAATCACCCAGTTTTGATCCTGGAGTGAACGCTTATGACCGTTTATCCGCGGCTATTCTCGCCAGCAGGCCGAGTGCTAGCCGCGTACCTTAGCGAGGCCTGCTTATGGCTCTTCAATATTCGAGTCCCGAAGTCGCAATCCCCACAAGATCAATGTTCTTAATGTTCAATTCAAATTCCGCTACCTCCCGAGCAAACTCTAACGGTGACAGGGAACCGTTATCGAGCAGACCACCGTAGGTTTCCAGTATTTCGTCACTCGCGGGCGCGCCAGTCAGGGCATTGTGGAAGTGATTTACGATGTCATTAGACAATGGGTTTTCGCCAAAAACTACGTCCAATGCCTGCTGCAAAAGGTCATCGAAAGAAAGACCGCTATCAAGCAGATCTAAAACGGTTCTGACCAAGTCAGTATTTTGAATCGCCTCTGCACCAAGGAAGGCTCCGATAACCTTTACCGCTTCGCCTGCATGCCCGTCGCTGTCAAATGCCAGTGCCCTGTCTGAAAACTGAACACGCTCTACATTGGTCAAGGTATGAGTCCAACCATTGAGTGATTCGGTAATGGTGAGCGTGCCATTCTCAACATTCAGGTCGAAAGCGTCAGAATTCATATTGTAAGTGATGGTGTCGATTCCCATGCCACCGTCAACAGCCTCATTTTGTCCGGGTAAATCAAAGACATCGTCACTACTTGTCGTCCGGCTGGCTCCCGATGTTATGCCACCCCCGGGATTTTCTGGCTCTCCTGTAGGCGCCTGGCCGCTTTGACTGAGAGGGGCTGGCTCCCCTTTCCCCCAGATGGTGACACCTCGCTCACCGGGGGTGTCCATATCGCGGCTTGCAACAATTAAGACTTCCCCGTCAGCTGATAAATATGCCCACTGCGATTGCTCGCCCGGACCATACCCATCATCGGATTCATCTTGAACCTGAGAAAGCAACTTGCCACTCAGGTCACTGATACTTACCTGGCCGCGATCTGCCTGAATCAAGTACTGGCTGTCATTACTAAATAGCGCTACCGCTTGAATACCGGTCTGCCCCACCAATTTTCCAGTTCGCGCCTCAAAGATATCCCCGTAGAAGTTGGCTACATAGTTGCCATCAGGTGATATTACGGCATCAAGTGCTCCGGTCTGTTTTAACCACAGAACCTCGCCCGTATTTGCATCGATCACCGACGTGTCTTTAGACTTTGTCCCGATAGCAATTAACCCAGAATTCTCATTGATCGAGAATCCCAAGACAAATGGCCAGCCGCCCACATAACTCTTCCAAACTTCAGACCCGTCGACCACATTCAATTTGACCAGGAGTCCATCCCCCGACCCGACGTAAAGGTACCCGTCCGAGAAAACAAGCTTCCTTACCTGGCCATAGGTACCGGTATCCTGCTGCCAGATCAGCTCTCCGGTAGATCCATTTAGCAGCCCAAGAGCACCATTTGTTGACCCCGCCGCAACGCGGGATCCGTCTGGACTAATAGCCGCCTCCAGACCCTCCAGATACTTATCTGCGCCGGCTAACTGCCAGAGTAATTCCCCAGTTTGCCCGTCAAGCGCGCCGAGTTTCCACTCTCCTGCTCCATATCGCGTAATATCTGGATTAACGAGAAATACCACTCTGGACGCGTCAGGAGTCATATCGCCTCCCCAAGTTTCCCAACCGGGCTCATATTGCCAGAGCAATTGCCCGGAGAAGGAATATTTCCGAATTTGGGAGGATGCTCTTAGCGCAACATCAGCAGGATCAGACCAATTTTCCTGGCCGGGGAAGAGCACAAAGGACTGCTCAGACTCGCTGACCACGCCTCGCCAGAAACCCGCAGGCGCGGATGTGGTTGCAGCGACCTGAAAGCTATAATCAATGGGATCTGAAGCTGCGAGATTGATCAAGGTGGTTGCTTCAAGCTCCGTGGCAGAGAATGTCTGAGACTCTGTATTGTCAGCAGTCACCCGGATAATCCAATCTGCTCTTTCCGGAACAGACACCGAGAAACTCGACAGGTCACCCGAACTGGTAACTTGCACCTCATACCAACTGCTGTAAGGGGTCGAAATTTCCACACGTATGGCAGACAAATTTCCTGAGTCGCTTGTGATGCTGCCTGATAAGGTTTGCGGGCCACCAGGGAGTGTGGAAGTTGAAGAGTTTGTAAACGATAAGGATTGAGACAACTTGCCGACGCCTTGCTCGTCGGAAGCAGGGTTCGATAGTCGCCAGGCGTCGAGGTCAAAGGAGATCAGAAAGTCGAAGTTGTAGGTCTTGGTTACACCGGAGGCGGGCGGCGTATTGCCAAAACGTGTTTCATAAATACCTTGCAGCCAGTTCTGCGCATAGAAAGACTCACTAGGCGCAAGATCGATGTTGCCACCATTTGGAAATACGGCAAACCCTCCATCGCCTGTTATTGCGGGATAATCCCCGATACCTTCGATGGCTACTTGATAATAGATGTCGTTTATCAGCGCATCCCCGACGTTAGTCAGTTTAACAATCGCGTTGCGGTTTTTGCCATCTAACGCATAGTCTAGAGATAGGGGGCCAACATATTCGATTTTTATGTTGTTCCAAATTACGGGCTCAGAATAATCTGGCATATGCAACTCGCGATTTCGATCGATTTTATTAGAATCCAACTCGCCTCAGTGAAGCGTACATTAATGTACCCGCTCAGTGAGGCAAAATCCATATTGACCCGAAAACTGCTTCAAGAACTCCAGATGAGTTCGGAGAACAAGCAACGGGAGGGCTCAGTTGTAGGACGGACTAAATGATCCAGAAAACTGACTCAACCCATCCTTCATACTCCAGCTAGCCGAGTGCGACACGGCCACCCTCCCTGGCAGACAAATCTTCCTTTGTACTACGCGCCAAACAACCCAAGCTGGGGCGGCGCCCTGCTCGGCGGCGGCCATGTCTGCTGATCTGAAGCCTCCTTTGACTTGAGGTGATCCAGAATTCGCCGGATAGCCACGGGATCTTC
>DLPV01000074.1:0-15238 GCA_002477465.1 Gammaproteobacteria bacterium UBA7449
AGTGATGGCGAGAAGCCTTTCAAAATCAAGAAAGCCAAGCTTCGCGGCGTTGAATCCAATGGCATGCTGTGCTCGGCGGAGGAATTAGGGCTCGAAGAGAGCTCCGGTGGCTTGCTCGCGCTGCCTGCCGATGCGCCGGTGGGTGAAGATGTGAGAACCTACCTGAGCCTTGATGATACTAGCATTGAATTAGACCTGACTCCTAATCGTGGTGATTGTCTCGGCATGCGCGGCGTTGCCAGAGAAGTGGGGGTCATCAGTCGCAAGGACGTGTGCGAACCGGCTGAGTCGGCGGTCGAGATCACTCACCAGGAAGAGTTTCCTATAAAGATCACTGCTGCTGACGCGTGTCCTCGCTATCTGGGGCGAGTCATTCGTGATATTAATCTTGACGCTGAATCACCCCTATGGATGCAGGAGAAGCTCAGGCGCTCAGGGCTGAGAAGCATTGATCCTATTGTCGATGTGACTAACTACGTGCTGATGGAGCTGGGTCAGCCCATGCACGCATTCGATTATGCCAAGCTAGGTGGGTACATAGATGTTCGCATGGCTAAAGAAGGTGAGAAGATTACCCTGCTCGATGGCAAGGAAGTTGCCTTGAATGCAGAAACGCTGGTGATCGCCGATGCGGACAAACCCGTCGCCATGGCAGGCATAATGGGCGGCTTGGCCACTGCAGTGACGGACAGCACCAAAGACGTATTTCTCGAATGCGCATTCTTCGCGCCACTGGCAATCGCCGGCAGGGCTCGCGGATACGGTATGCACACCGATGCCTCGCATCGCTATGAGCGGGGGGTAGACTTCAATTTGCAGCACCGCGCCGTAGAGCGAGCCACAGAGCTGCTGCTGGAAATTGTCGGTGGAGAGCCAGGCCCCATAACCGAGGTAAATGGCACCTTGCCTCCAGGCCAGCAGGTAACCCTGCGACATAACAGCATTGACAAAGACCTAGGTGTGCATATCGAAGCGGATCAGGTGCAGGATATCCTCCAGCGTCTGGGCTTCAGCATTACCCAAAGCAGCAGCGAATCAGTGACCGTCGATGTCCCTAGCTATCGTTTTGATGTCAGCATTGAAGCTGATTTAATTGAAGAGCTGGCGCGGATATACGGCTATGACAATATCCCGCAGTCTGCAGGACTGAGTCCGCAGCGGTTTCCGCGCAGCTCCGAGCGCTCACTCAGTCTCAACCGTTTGCGTGAGCACCTGGTGACCCTCGGCTACCAGGAAATCATCTCCTACAGCTTTGTTGATCCGATGCTCTCTGAACTCGTGACCGGCTCTAAGGCGCAAACGGTGCCTCTGCAGAACCCCATTTCCGAGGAAATGGGCGTCATGCGCACCAGTCTGTTGCCTGGATTGCTCAGCAGCTACCAGCATAACGCCAATCGCCAGCACGAGCGCGTGCGCTTCTTCGAAACGGGTCTTGTGTTTCAGCAGTCAGATTCGGGACTGCGTCAGCTTGCCAAGCTTGGTGGCCTAATAGCAGGTGAAAAACTGCCTCAAAACTGGAACAATAGCAATGAGTTAGTAGACTTTTTTGACCTGAAAGGTGATGTCGAGGTACTGGCAGAGCTGGGTGGCACAAGCGGCCATTTTCAGTTTCAGTCCGCGTCCGAGCCGGGTTATCACCCCGGTCAGTGCGCGCAGCTCAAGGATGCCGAAGGCGCAGTAATTGGGGTACTGGGGGCGCTGCACCCAGCGATTCAGCGGAAACTTGAGCTGGACGCCGCTGCCTTTGTATTTGAACTGGATTTGAGTGCGTTGCAGCAGGCCCAGATTCCGAATGCCAGGGCACTTTCAAAGTTCCCCGAAGTGCACCGTGACCTGGCGATTGTGATTGACGAAACAGTGTCGGCAGACTCTATTTCCGCGCTGATGCGCGAAAATGCAGGCGAATTCTTGTCAGAGCTAAGAATATTCGATGTTTATCAAGGGGATGCGATCACAAAAGGGCAAAAAAGTGTGGCTTTGGGCTTGACGTGGCAGCATCCTTCCCGCAATCTTACCGACGAAGAGGTAAGCATAATAATTAGTAAGTGCGTCAACGCACTACAACAACAATTTAATGCAAATTTGCGGAAATAGCTGGGGATGAACTATGGCGGATGGAGCACTCACAAAGGCCGACATGGCCGAGCGCCTATTTGAAGAATTAGGCCTCAATAAGCGCGAAGCCAAGGAAGTGGTAGAGCAATTCTTCGAGGAGATCCGCCTCTCCCTTGAGCGAAATGAGCAGGTTAAGCTGTCTGGATACGGCAATTTCGACCTCAGGGACAAGAAGCAGCGTCCCGGCCGCAATCCCAAAACGGGGGAAGAGATCCCTATCAAAGCGCGTCGAGTCGTGACATTCCGACCTGGGCAGAAACTCAAAGCGAGAGTAGAAGGTTATGCTGGAAGCGAAGAATAACGACGAATTACCCCCGATTCCGCCGAAACGTTACTTTACCATTGGCGAAGTTGGCGAACTCTGTGTAGTCAAACCACACGTGCTGCGCTATTGGGAGGCTGAATTTCCCCAGCTCAAGCCGGTGAAGCGTCGCGGCAATCGCCGCTACTATCAGCGCCAGGACGTCATCCTGATCAGGCAGATCAAAAGCCTGCTCTATGAACAAGGCTATACCATCGGCGGTGCACGCCAGAAAATGACCGAAAGCCCGGAAGATGTGACTAAATTCAGCGTCAATTCCAGCGAAATTAAAACGCTGATTAAAGAACTGGAAGAGGTGATTGAGGCGTTGTAAACCCGGAGCGGTTTAGCTCAATCCTCGCTACTAAATTTGGGTGTTTTCTGTAAAATCCTTTTTCCTATTCGGGGCGTAGCGCAGTCTGGTAGCGCACTACACTGGGGGTGTAGTGGTCACAGGTTCAAATCCTGTCGTCCCGACCAATTTCCTATCTAGCTACATCCAGTATCTTCCATAAGATGCTGTTAAGAGAAGATAATATCTAAATCTTGAATCTTCTCTATTCCAGAGCAATCTACTCAAATACCGTCAGAATGACGGTATATTTGACGGTATTTCGCTGTTCAAAATCCCAGATACCGTCACTTGGATTGCCGAACCATGCACAAATTGACCGTCGCTGACGTCAAAGCCGCCAAGTTACTCATTGCCATCGACGGGTTCGAAGGCACCATCGTGGTAAAAACCGCACTCAGCCTTTCCGCATTGCTGTTCCAACGTCCTGGCGAGATCCGTCACATGGAGTGGCAAGAAATCAATTGGGAGCAAAATCGGTGGGAGTTGCCGGGTGCAAAAATGAAGATGGGACTCGATCACATCGTGCCGCTCTCCGCTCAAGCCAAGCAGTTACTCGTTGAGATCTATTCACACACTGGACGGGGCAGGTACGTCTTCCCCAGCGCTCGGGGCGCCAGTCGGCCGTTGAGCGAAAACGGGGTGCGTACCGCGCTGCGCACTATGGGCTTTGACAAACACACGATGACTCCACACGGCTTCCGGGCAATGGCACGGACCTTGTTGGACGAGCAACTGCGGTGCAGAGTTGAATTGATCGAGCATCAGCTTGCCCACGCAGTGAGGGATGCCACGGGCCGAGCGTATAACCGGACAACACACTTGGAGATGGATAAACCGAATACCAAGGAATATGAGATTGGATTTCAGGACGGAATCCGCTGCGAGCAGGAACTTCGCAGCGCAGCCTCAAGGCTTGTTGCACTCCAAAAGCGACAAAATAAGCGTCAAAACCAAGAATTAAGGAACTTGGCCAGAAAACTCGTGGGGGAATGGCTGGAAGAATACGTGAGGCTCATTTGGGATCGGTCGCCAACCGTAACTGTTGCGCTAATGGCCCAAAACATCGCTCATGATTGGAGTAATATTATTGATTTGCTCTGCGCAGAATGGAAACGAGAGGAAGTCGAGAAGCGAAGAGCACTGGAAGGCGAATTGAACAAGTCCGAGCCAGATGAGTCGATCTCAATCCGTGATGCTGACTGGAGTCAGCGATTGTTGACAAAATTAACGGGTCTTGGAGCAAGCCCCTCCAGTACAGACAGTATCAAAAAGCATATACGACGTTCCAAGCCTGCATCTTTGGTCGCCGGCAGGCCGCGCAAAATATTACCCATGCAATCATGAATCTATCCATTCCCATCAAAGACACTATTCTAAAAATCCACTATTGACCTGCAGGAACTCATGTGGCCAACAAAACAGTAAACGGCACCAACTTCTCAGAAACTCTGTGGGGCTCTGAAGACTCTGATTTTTTTCAGCCTTACAGCGGTGATGACATTATCTATGGTGGTGGAGGCAACGATGAAATAAATGCCTATTACAACGACGAGAAAGGGCGTCTTTTTTTCCCTATTGATGGAACGCTCACAGTCTATGCCGGCGCTGGAAATGATTTGATTGGTGGCAAAAGTGGCAACGACGTTATCTATGGTCAGGAAGGTGACGATTATGTCTGGTCAAGGGAGGGGAATGATCTGATAGAAGGTGGGCCGGGGGATGATCATCTTGACGGGGATGATGGAGACGACACGTTAGACGGAGGAACAGGAGATGATTTTCTCAGAGGGGGAGCGGGCAACGATACCTTAAAAGGTGGGGTGGGTAATGATGAAATACTGTCTGAAAATGGTAACGACACGATTTACGGTGGCGATGGCGATGATCGAATTAATGGGTTTTTAAATGACACCGAGGGAAACAAGACCTCGAACACTGAGTCTTGGTCAAAGGAGTATTACTTAGAGCAAAGCTTTACCCGATCCTCCTACTTCTCGGCAGATCCATTATTGATATATGGAGGGCCAGGAAACGACATTGCGGCCGGCGGGCAAAGAGATGACATCATTTTTGGAGATGAAGGGAATGACATCCTTTCAGGGAACGATGGTGATGACAAAATAGAGGGCGGATTGGGGCAGGATTACCTCGTTGGAGGCATGGGTAACGACACTCTTTTGGGCGGTGACGGGGATGATTATCTAACTGTCTATAGTTATGCCGGGGCAAACAGCCTGTTCGGAGGAAATGGTGACGATGACTTATATGGTGGTGAAGGGAACGATCTTCTTCAGGGAGGAGATGGCAACGACTATTTAGACGGAAATGGAGGCAACGATCGCCTTCAGGGCGGAGATGGTGATGATAAGCTGTATGGATCAGCAGGCAACGATACCCTAGAAGGTGGTTTAGGCTACGACTATCTTTATGGAGGTTCTGGGAATGACACGTATATTATTCGAGATGGTAAATTTGATATCTATGATGAAGGCGGCGAAGATACCGCCGAAGTTTACACTTCCTTTGTCAAGATACCCTCTGAAATTGAAACAGTTAATTATCATGACGGTGCGTTGCCGCTTCCTTATTGGATAAGCGCATTGATCCCTGACTGGGGAAATGGGACGCGGTACGCCAATTTTTTGGGGGACGCTAAAACTTTCGGCTACTCTTTCCCTAATACCGCACCAGGGTATTTGACTGACGAAGAAGATTTGCTTGGTTTCAAGGGGTTCACAGCCGTACAGCAGGCTAATACTCGCGAGCTGCTTTCCTATATCGAAACAATTATCGATGTTCAATTTGAATTCACTGATAACCCAAGTGGCACGAACATTATTCTATTCGCGCTGAATACAGGAAGGGAAAATGCAGGTGGTTATGCGAGTTTCCCAAGCGAGTCTGCAGATGGTTCTGATATCTTTTTAAAACATAAGACAGGGTTAACACTTTCTGTGGGGACCTGGGGCGCAACCGCTATCACTCATGAAGTAGGCCACGCTTTGGGGCTTAAGCATCCTTTTGAAGCGCCTAGTCCATCTGGTTTGGTAGCCGATCCGCCTTACCTGCCCGACGCAGAAGACACGTCAAGATGGGCGCAAATGTCGTATGAGGACGAGGCAGGCTTCGACAGTTATGTGCTTGAATTCTCACCCTTAGATATTGCTGCACTGCAGTTTATTTACGGGCCCAGCAAGAAAAGTGCAAGCACTGGTGACGACACATATATCTTTGATTCCGCTGCTCCAAACTTCATCTGGGATAGCGGCGGTACTGACACGATTGATGCTTCAACTTCACCCGATTCCGTAACAATTTTCTTAGAGCCAGGGTATCAAGGATTCAAAGGCCTCGATAAGATGGCACGGTTAATCACCGCGCCCGGTCAGATAACTGTAAATTTTGGAACTGAAATTGAAAACCTTGTGGGATCAAAGTTCAGCGATGTGCTAACCGGAAACGATCTTTCAAATCGAATATCTGGTCTATCTGGCACCAATGTAATAGACGGTAAGGGCGGGATTGATTTTGCTATTTTTACAGAGGAATCTGAGGATTATGAGATTACACCGTTTGATGGACATTGGTTAGTCTCGAGCGAGACTGAAAACTCGCAAGTGATAGACATTGAGAGACTGATTTTTAGTAATAAGAATATTGCACTGGATCTCGATGGTAACGCCGGCTTGGCCGTGAAAGCCGTAGGGGCTTTTTGGGGAGCGGAGTCGGTGAAGAATCCCGAAGTCGTAGGTAAGTATCTGAAGCGGTTAGACGAAAACATTTCTTTCGAAGCTTTGCTTGAGGAAGTAGTTCAAGAAGTTTTTGAAGGCAGCAAAACCGGTGCGCAGATGGTGGATCACTTCTATGATGCAGTGGTTGGTGGGACGGCCCCCGAGGACATATCGTCACATTACGGTGCCCTTGTTGACAGCGGACAGTTGTCTGCGGTGGGACTCGCGTCATTGGTGTCGAATCATGAAATTAACGTTGCAGGGATCGATCTCATTGGCTTAGCTGACACTGGCATTGAATATATTATTTAATGCTAAATAGCGAAGGTAAGGAACAATAAAATGTCCAATAAACGAGACATCAATGCCGTAGTGCAACTACTGGGAATGCTAGGCATTATAATCTCTTTGATTTTCGTAGGTCTTGAAATGCGACAGTCGCAAAGAATTGCGATCGCTGGTCAATATCAGGCGCGAGCGGCGATGAACGCGGCTTCAATTCAAGCAGCAATCGAGGCTGGCATTGACTTCAATGCACAATCCGGCCTGTCTCAAAGTAACCTGACTCCAGAAGAGCAAGTTCAGCAACGGAATTTTACCAATCTTGCATACACCAGAATTGAAAATGACTACTACCAGTATCAGCAGAGACTAATTGACCAAGAAACTTGGGAAAAAAAATTGTTTTCCATCCGGGCTTGGTATAGAAACTGCGATTTGCGCGGGGTATGGGAGCAAAGAAGTCAATTCTTCACCAGTGATTTGATAGATTTAATCAAATCTGAAGAAGTTGAGTGCTGAGTTGATAGTTCAAAAAGATTGAAAATCACCGAGGAAATTTAATGATGAAAAACTCTTGGCTAAATTCAATAGCATTAATGATTTCTTTGCATTGCAACTATGCAATTTCTGCTGAGTTCATTTACCCTGCGGTCGATCCAAATGTACCTAATGGAGTTTTGCAAGACCTTCCCTATAGGGCAAGCGACTACAAGATTTCTTATGGAGAGGACCCTTTGCAATTTGGCGAACTGTGGCTGCCCGACAACACGGATCAGCGCGGATTAGTCATCTTTGTTCATGGTGGGTGTTGGTCGAATCTATATCGACTTGATTACACGCGTGCGGCAGGCACAGCACTTTCGCAGCTTGGCTATGCGGTGTGGTCAGTTGAGTATCGCTCCACAGGAGATGACGGCGGTGGCTGGCCGGGAACATATGATGACGTAGTTTCTGCAATTAACTTTTCGAAAAACCTATCCCAGCATGGCGTAACTAGCGACAGCATTTCCCTTGTTGGACATTCCGCAGGAGGCCATCTAGTCGCTCTAGTTGGCACGGAGCACGATGCGCTAGAAGTACCATTGGATCGTGTGATCAGCCTAGCAGGTATTAACAGAGTCCCCGACTATGCTAGGGACACGAGTGCTCAACCCGGCGGAATCATGGAATTGTGTCGGAACCTTCTTACTGACTTTGTTGGTGTATCGATAGAAGAGGATGCTCAGATTTACGACACTATCGATCCATCAAACAAAGAATTGCATCCGAGTACTTTTCTTTTCGTAGCTGAGTTAGATGAAGTGGTTCCAGTTACTCAGGGAGACATCACAGGCGCGCAAAAGATCTTTATTGATGGAGCAGGCCACAGTGATTTTGCTCATCCAGGAACACCTGCCTTCGCTCGGTTGGCAGATGTTTTGTTAGATTAAATGGCGAATATAAAAATCAATATTGGTTATTTCCGGAAGCGACTCACAGCAAATTTTTGACTCTTTATCATGAAAAAGGTCGATTTCAACTCTTTGATACAGCTGCTGGGGATGATCGGTATCATCGGTTCTTTGCTGTTCGTAGGGCTTGAAATGAGGCAGTCTCAGCGCATAGCGCTTGCTGGGCAGCAACAAGATCGAATGGCTGTTTTTGTCGACATTACCAATACTTTCACTGAAGCGGGCATAGAATTCAATTCTTTGGAACCTGAAAAAGCATATGCATTTAGAAACTATATTCATGCCTCGTTCTACATCCTAGAAAATGACGTAGTCCAATATAATCTTGGGCTCATGGAAGAGGGTATATGGGAAGTAAAGCAGAATGCGATGAAGCGAATGATGGGATTTTGTACTGCGAGAGAAGTGTTTAATTCCCGCAGATCCCAGCTTGATGCGAGGCTAGTGATACTAGCCAAGCAAGCTATCATCAATGACTGTATTGACATTGCTGGTCTGGATCAATCGAATCGAGCGGCGACCACAGAACTGTTTGAAAACTATTTGAGAGAAGTTTCTAACGGGCCGGAGGAGGAGGTGCCATAATGGCACCTCCTTGACAGCATTAGACTAGTATTCCTCCAGTTTGAGATTAATATTCGAGAGCAAATTGTCCGAAGACAGGCTAAGTCCCTGCAGATCACCTGCAATACCAACCGTATTTTCCGAAATACCACTGACCAACTTCTCAACGGCAGAAAGCCCGCGTTCGTTGTAATTACGAATCTTTTGGGCCTCTTGCCTGACACGTGAGGCATTGTTGTAGATCGCATAGATAGAAGCGAGTCAAATTCAACGAGCAGGGAAAGAAGAAAGAAGCTAGTAATCAGAATTCAACGAGCAGGGAAGGAAAAAAAGAAGCCAGTAATCAGAAGACCACCAAAAATACCGAGGCCTCACACCAACGGGGTTGAAGAGAATTAGGTCTTTCGACCACCAGGCAAGCCCAGCAGTCCAACGCGGCCCGAAATCGGCCGCAGACTGTTTATACCCAAAAGGATTTCGGCAAAGCAGATTAGTAAGTCGGGAGTGGAGATCTGTCCCATGGTGGTTCTATAGCTATTGTTTTACTTGAAATAACAACGGCCGGCCCTGGTCCGAGGGCTGGCAAATGGGTGCAACTTCGCCCTCAGGCCAATGATTGTCAATAAGAATACCGTAACAAAAGAGCGACAGGAATTTATCTGCTATTGCTGGGCGCTGCGCTCACGCACAGTTTTGGGATGTGGGCACAGTCGAAAAATCGCGTATTAGCTATTTAGCGTGTGCTTATGTCGTTGATGCGTGCATCTTTGAGCAAAAACCCAAGATGTAGTGTTTTTCAGCCAACACATGCGCTAGAATTCCTTCGAGATAGCGATGACACACTGCATACCTGGTGTGACTTTAGACTTCAGTGCAGCATTCTTTAAAAGCAACAAGCGCCGAGTGCGCGGAATAATTAGAAATAAGACCTCTCGTGCCACTTTTTAACCTCTGGATGGGCAACTAATGCGCCTTAAGTGTATTAAGTTAGCCGGCTTCAAGTCATTCGTGGATCCCACCACGATCAATTTCCCCTCCAATCTCTGTTCGGTGGTTGGTCCCAACGGCTGCGGCAAATCCAATGTGATCGACGCGGTGCGCTGGGTGATGGGGGAGAGCTCTGCCAAGAATCTGCGCGGCGAGCACATGACCGACGTGATTTTCAACGGCTCAGGCGCACGCAAGCCGGTGGGACAGGCCAGCGTCGAGCTGGTGTTCGACAATCACGACCATAAGCTGACCGGGGAATATGCGAATTTCACCGAGGTGTCCATCAAGCGCCGGGTAGATCGCGAGGCCCAGTCTTCCTATTTCCTCAACGGCACCAAATGCCGCCGCCGGGATATTACCGATATCTTCCTCGGCACTGGCCTCGGCGCCCGCAGCTATTCCATCATCGAACAGGGCATGGTGTCCCGGTTGATTGAATCCAAACCGGAAGAGCTACGCATCTACATCGAAGAAGCAGCCGGTATTTCTAAATATAAGGAGCGCCGCAAGGAAACTGAGAGTCGTATAAAGCGCACCAAGGAAAATCTCGAGCGCCTGGAAGATATCAGGGAAGAGCTTGAGCGCCAGTTACAACATTTAAAGCGGCAATCCGTCGCGGCGGAAAAATACGGCGAGTTAAAGGCCGAGGAACGCCAGACCAGCGCCAACCTCAGTGCCCTGCGTTGGCAGGCCTTGGACGCCGAGCTCAAGGCGAATCAGGAAACCATCAGCCAGCTTGAAATCCAGATCGAGGCGACTATCGCTGAACAGCGATCACTGGACGCCAGTGTCGAGCAGCATCTGTCGGACAACGCGGAACTCACTGATGCCCTCGGCGAAGTGCAGGCGCGCTTCTACAGTCTGGGTAACGATATCGCTCGCATCGAACAGTCCATTGAGCACAACCTGGAACGGGTGGAGCAGCTCAAGCTGGACTTGTCAGAAACGGAAGAGGGCTGGGAGCAGACCCGGGAAGAGCTGGATATAGACCTGCGCAAGATTACCCAGCTGGATGCAGATCTGAAATCGGTCGAGCCACAGCTTGAAACCGCCCGCAGTGACGAGGAGAACTCGGCGGCAAAGCTAGCCGAGGCGGAAGTAGGCCTGCAGCAGTGGCAGCAGGAGTGGGATGAGTTCAATCAGCGCGCGGAAGTGCCGCGCCAAACCGCCGAGGTTGAGCAGTCCCGCATCCAGCAATTGGATCGGAGTATCGAGCGCGCTCTGGAGCGGCGCAAGCGCCTGCGCATGGAGCAGCAGCGTCTGCTGGAAATGCCCACCAACAGCGAGGCCAGCCAGGCCGAGGCGGCGCGAGAATCGCTAAATGCCGAGCTGGAAGAGATCAAGGCAACGCTGGTTGAAACAGGCGCTGTCATAGAGAACAAACGCCAGGCTATAAACGACACCCAGTCGCAGCTGGATGAGGCGCGCGGTGAGCTGCAGACCGCGCAGGGCAAACTCACCTCCCTCGAAGCCCTACAGCAGGCGGCGCTGGGGCAGGATAATCCGAAACTCAATGAGTGGCTTCAGGCTCGTGGCTTCAATAATCAGCTGCGACTCGCGGAAGGCCTGCGCATTGATAGTGGCTGGGAGCTAGCGGTTGAGTCGGTACTGGGTGAGTCCTTGCAAGCAATTTGCGTCGAGGGCCTGGATAACGTCGCCCAGGTATTGGCGGATTTGCCCCAGGGCAATCTGTCATTCGTAGATGTTAATACCACCGCGGGCGCGGTGTCGGGCGATCTCGGTCTGTCGGCGCTTGGCAGCAAGGTAGGTTGCGATTGGCAGTTGGGCGGCCTGATGCAGGGTATTTATGCTGCAGACACCCTCGAAGAGGCGCTGCTACATCGCAGCAGCCTGTCGCCGGGAGAATCCATTGCCACCAGAGATGGCGTGTGGCTTGGCGCCAATTGGATTCAGGTACGTAATATCAGCGCCCAGGATTCGATTGTCGAAAGACGCGGTCTCATTGCTGATTTATTCCTGAACATAAAAATATTAAATGAAAACGTTGAGACTTTGCAGGCGCAGCGGGTTCAGCTGCAGGAAGCGTTAAAGCTGGCCGACAGGCAGCGTGACTCCGGCCAGTCTGAGCTCGCCGATAAAACCCGGCAGCTGGGTGAGGTGAAGTCGCGCATCAGTGCCCATCAGGCCAAGGTCGAGGAATCGACGGCGCGCAAGGAGCAGCTGCAGCGTGAATTGGAGGAGTTGGGCCGCCTGATAAACCAGGAAGATAACCAGGTTGGCGAGGCCCGCGCCCGGCTGCAGCAGGCTGTGGACAGCATGGCGCAGGACGAGGGCGGCAGAGAGCGCCTGGAAGCCCAGCGTGATGAGGTGCGCAACAAGCTGGCGACAGCCAGGGAGAAGTCCCGCAAGGACAAGGATCTGGCTCATGAGCTGGCGCTGAAACAGCAATCACTAGCTGCACAGTTGCAGTCAACCAAAGAGACGATGGACCGCATGGCAAGCCAGGTGCAGCGCTCCAAGGAGCGGATGGAGAGCCTGACCGCCCAGATTCAAGAATCTGATGCGCCGCTTGTAACCATGCGCAGAGACCTGCAAAACCTGCTGCAGCTGCGACTGGAAGTGGAAAAAGAATTAGGTGAGGCCAAGGCGCGCGTGGATGAGAATGAGCATGCCATGCGCAAGCTGGAGCAGGAGCGGAGCGAGAAACAGGAACATCAGAATACGCTGCGTGAGACTTTGATGCAGAACCGACTTAAATCCGAGGGTGCCACGGTCAAGCGCGACGGCCTGATTGAACAGTTGAAGGAAGCGAACTTCGAATTGGCAGCGGTGATTAAACAGCTACCTGAGGAACTGACCCAGCAAGAGTGTGAAACTGCGCTCGAAAAACTCGGCAATCGGATCCAGCGCCTCGGTCCAATTAATCTGGCGGCAATCGACGAGTATCAGACCCAGTCCGAGCGCAAGGTTTATCTCGACAAGCAGAACGACGATCTGGAAAGAGCGCTGGCGACGCTGCAAAATGCGATTAGGAAGATCGACAAAGAGACACGTACCCGCTTCAAAGAGACCTTCGACAAGATCAATGGCGGTCTGCAGAGCTTGTTCCCGCGGATATTCGGCGGGGGTCATGCATACCTGGATATGACCGGTGAGGATCTGCTGGATACCGGCGTGGCGATCATGGCGCGACCGCCGGGCAAGCGTAACAGCACCATCCACCTGCTATCGGGTGGCGAGAAAGCCATGACTGCGATCGCCCTGGTGTTCTCAATTTTTCATCTCAATCCTTCCCCATTCTGTATGTTAGATGAGGTAGATGCACCGCTGGATGACGCCAATGTGGGGCGTTATGCGAATCTGGTGAAAGAGATGTCGGCGACAGTGCAGTTCATTTTCATCACCCACAACAAGATCACCATGGAAATGGCGAATCAGCTGCTGGGTGTCACCATGCATGAGCCGGGCGTGTCACGTATTGTAGCGGTGGATATTGACGAGGCGGCAGAGCTGGCAGCCATGTAGTTTTGGTTTAACCATGCGCACATTGCCGAGTGCGCAGCGCATTTCATGCCGCAGGCCTAAAAAGCCCGGCATGGATGCTAAAGAAATTACCTTAACAGTAAGATAATACTAATAATTTTATGACTTTAGGTTCCTGACCAAACTCTCTCCTACGCATGAGTTTACGCGAACTGATTATTCTCCTTCTTGGCCTCGCTATCGTGGGTATTATCCTGCGGGGCTTGTATGTGGCGCTTCGGGCCAGGCGCGGCAAGCTGCGTATTGCTATCGACAAAACCATCCCAACTGATATCGATCTGGAAGCCCTGGAGCTGGCAGAGCTTCCGAGCGGCGGCGCGCGCGTGGTGAGTCGAGAGTCGGCAGATGATGAATCGCCCGTCTTAGCTTCCCTGGATGCGGCCAATCAGCGCGCTGAGTCATTCAGTCTTGGCGTTGAGGATGAGGCTGTCCCGGTGTTGATGGATTCTGTTGAAGTGGGTCAGTTGGCTCAAATTGACACGGCCGCTTCCAACACGACCCATGATGATGAGCGCTCCGTAAATGGTGACCAAGGCGATGACTGGGACAGCGAGCGGGACCATGAGCCAGAAGATTATTGGGACGGTGAACAGGACAATAAACGGGAAGATGAGGCCGATTTTGTCAATGCGGGCGCGGCCACTCCTGAGAATGTATTCGAGGCAGGCCGCATAGCTGGCGAGCCTGATTCCATGAGCCAGCGCGGGGAATCCCCCGCAGCTGTGACGTCCCAGGACCTTTTTGACGACGAGCCCGGCGAGAAACAGGATCCGCGAATTAGTGATTTGCCGTCTTATGAAGCAGCCACAGCAAACGCGAATGGCGAATCAGCCGACGAGTATGATGGCTATGACGATTACGACAACAACGATGACTATGACGAAGTAGCCCCGGCTGAATCCCGCGATGAGATTGGCATTGATACGCCCACAGTCGCGCAGGGACTGGGTGATACAGATGCTGTAACAGAACCCATGGCTGCTGAACATCCGGATGATGTGCTGTTCGACTATGACAACGAAGAAGCCGATGAGCACGACCCAGGCGAAGCCTACAAGGACGACGCTTACGAAGGTGAGGCTTACGAAGATGACGAAGAAACGGAAGGCGGCTCTGAGTTCCTTTCCGAGCATGCTCATGTTGAACGGATACCACCTGCTGACTCACACGGCGAAGCGCAGGAACCTGTGAAGGAAGAAGTCTTCTTCGAGAGATCACGGGCCGAAACCGGTGAAGAATCCTACGCACAAGATTACGAAAACGTTTACGAAGGGGCTCACACAGGGACCCAAGATCAGACCTACGATGACGAAGATGACGACATCGATGCAGACGACGCCCACGAGATAGTTGATCAGTCCTCGGCGTCTGAAGACGAATTTGCCGAATTTCCCATGACGGCTGGTGAGCGCATTGGCGGTAACCCGAACACTGAAAAGCAGGCTGGCCTGTTCGATCAATTTGATGAGTCCGAGCAAGCCGCATTGGCAGATCGGGGCAAGACGCAGAAAAAACCCTCTCTGTTTGCTGCGCTCAAGCGTCGATTTACGGCAACGGATGCAGACAACGAAGAATTGTCGGCATCCAGTCCGGTGCAGCCAAACGCCGCGTCGGAACAAAGTGCTGAACTCGACCTCGTTGATCCTCCTGAGGATACTTTTGCAGAGAGTATTACCGAGAGTACTGCCGAGAGTGTTGCAGGGGATACAGAAGAGTATGTGGCAGCGCCGGCGCAAGCTACCGAACCTGCTGCCGGCATACAGCCTGTTCCAGAATCGCCCTCCGAGCAGCCGGCGGTTGCTGCCGATTCCCAATTTAATGAGCGGGACACGCTAGGCTGGGATGAAACTGAAGAAAGCGAGGCTGAAGCGACCCAAGCCAGTCATGATAGCCGCCAGATTGACTGGGCGGGCACTGCCAAGTCGGAGCCGCGGCAGCAGTCGCC
>DLPV01000074.1:15558-18156 GCA_002477465.1 Gammaproteobacteria bacterium UBA7449
CGCCGGCGGCGCAGCCCTCTGAGGTGATCGTGCTTAACGTGGTTGCCAGAGGCGGTCGTGAGTTCAGGGGTGATGATCTGCTCGAAGTCTTAATCACCAGTGGTTTGAAGTTCGGTGAGATGAATATCTTTCATCAACGCTTTCGCGGCACTAATAACGGCCCGGTTATTTTCAGTGTGGCTAATATCCTCAACCCTGGGACCTTCGATCTCAACTCAATCCATGAATTCAGCACCGTTGGTGTCAGCCTGTTCCTGGCATTGCCTTCACCCATCAACAACCTCGAGGCTTTCGATTTGATGCTGGGTGTCGCCCAACGCATCCAAGAAGAGCTTGACGGCGAACTGAAAGACGATCATCGTAACGTCATGACTGCTCAAACGATTGAGCATTACCGTCAACGCATCAGAGATTTTGAGCTACGACAATTGAAGGCGGCCGGGGGCCGCGCGTAAGCCCGCCAGCAACCGCTTTACAAAAAACCTCTTTAACATAGACTACCTATGAAAGTTCCTGACCAGATTAAGCAGGAAGTGAACGACCTGCGCCGCGAAATCAATCACCACAACCGTCTGTACTACACCTTCGATAGTCCGGAGATTCCCGATGCAGATTACGATGCGCTGTTTGTGCGTCTGCAGGAGCTTGAGCAAAGCTATGATCTGGTGACGCCAGATTCGCCTACTCAGCGGGTGGGTTCGGAACCCCTGACCCAGTTTTCTCAAATAACCCATGAACAGGCCATGCTGTCCCTTGACAAGGTCTTCAACGAGCAGGAGTTGGAAGACTTTGAGGCCCGCATCAAGAAGCGTCTGGGATCAGAGGCAGGGATCGAATATAGCTGTGAGCCCAAGGTGGATGGTGTAGCCGTCAGTTTGCTCTATCGCGATGGCCTGCTGGAGCGTGCTGCAACTCGCGGTGATGGTATTACCGGCGAAGACATTACCCACAATGTTCGCACCAGCCAAAGTGTTCCGCTCAAGCTGGATGTGTCCGGCATGCGTGGTCGGCTGGAAGTGCGTGGCGAAATTTATTTGGGGAAAGCCGGCTTCGCGAGATTGAATGCCCGGGCCGAAGCGCAGGGCAGCAAGGTGTTTGTGAATCCACGCAACACCGCAGCCGGTGCTGTGAGACAGCTGGATTCCCGCAATACTGCGCGGGTACCGCTACAAATGTACTGCTACAGCATTGGTATCACGGACGACATCGCGATGCCGGCTCGTCTCAGCGAAGTGTTTGCGCTACTCGACAGCTGGGGACTGCCGGTGAATCCCGATCGCAGCACGGAGCAGGGTATGCAGGGCTGTCTGAAATACTGTCTCGATTTGTTAGACAAGCGTAATGCCCTGGACTACGAGATCGATGGCGCGGTGCTTAAGGTAAATGATCTGGAGATCCAGTCAGAGTTAGGGCAAAACGCGCGCACCCCGCGCTGGGCGATGGCCTACAAATTTCCAGCAGAAGAAAAATCCACCCGCGTGCTGGATGTTGAATTCCAGGTTGGGAGAACCGGCACCATCACTCCCGTGGCCAGACTCGACCCCGTATTTGTAGGTGGCGTTACTGTTAGCAATACCACTCTGCACAATATGGATGAGGTCGAGCGTCTGGGTTTAAGAATCGGGGATATGGTGATCGTGCGACGGGCCGGGGATGTGATTCCGAAAGTCGTCAGGGTCATCACACCGGAGAAGAACAAAAAGCCCGGCATCATCGAGGTGCCGTCTGCCTGTCCCGCCTGTGGCTCATCAGTCGAGAAAGAGGGTGAGGTACTCTATAAATGCAGCGGCGGCATTATCTGTCCCGCACAGCGCAAGGAGTCCATCAAGCATTTTGCTTCCCGCTCCGCCATGGACATCGAGGGTCTTGGTGACAAGCTGGTTGAATTGATGGTGGATGCAGGCCTAATCAACAACGTTGCTGATGTGTTCAAGCTGACGGTGGCGCAGGTGAGCGCGCTGGAGCGCATGGGCCCCAAGTCCTCTGAAAACCTGATTGCAGCCATAGCCGGGAGCAGAAAAACAAGCCTAGCGCGATTTCTCTATGGCTTGGGTATCAGGGAAGTGGGGGAAGCGACGGCACAGGCCCTGGCGCAGCACTATGGCGATCTGCAACCAATCATCGACGCCAGTGCAGAAGATCATGAGCTGATAGCTGATATTGGTCCGATCGTCGCTCAGCATATTGCGGTTTTCTTTTCTAACAAAGAAAACCTGGCGCTAATTGAAGAGCTGTTGGTCCAGGGAGTGGAGTGGGAGGTCATTGAAAAAGCTGATAATGCTGATGTCCTTGCCGGACAGACGTTCGTGCTTACCGGCACGCTGGAGCAAATGTCGCGCTCAGAGTCCAAGAATCAGCTGCAGGCGCTGGGTGCAAAAGTTGCCGGCAGCGTATCGAAAAACACCGATGTGGTGGTGGCTGGACCCGGGGCGGGTTCCAAACGGGCCAAGGCGGAAGAGCTGGGGATAAAAATCATCGATGAAGGGGAATTTTTGTCCTTGCTTGACAGTCTATCCAAGTAGGCTAGCGAGCTGACCGGTCCCGCTCGTTCCTCTGTTTCCAGGATGGCTTGACAAGGACTGTAAACACAAACAGAGC
>DLPV01000074.1:18477-71767 GCA_002477465.1 Gammaproteobacteria bacterium UBA7449
GCTTGGGCTTGGCGCTTGATCCAAGTGGTTACAAGACGGACGTATCTTAATGATGAGCGTGTGTTCATGAAGGCAAAAGTTAAGCAGACGGCTATATCTGGCGAGTGTGACCACTCGAGATTGATCAGACCGGTATGGCTCGTTGTCGGGCTGCTGTTTGTCAGTGCCTGCGCCAGCTCCGCGCCGCGCAATGTCGCGAATGTCTGCTCCATATTCGAGGAACGACGCAGCTGGTATCGGGCAGCAAAAGCCGCGGAAGCCCGATGGCAGGTGCCGATTGCAGTCAACATGGCGTTTATTTATCAGGAGTCCAGCTTCCGGGCCCGGGCGCGCCCGGAACGCAACCGCATTCTTTGGATCCTGCCTGGCCGCAGACCATCCACCGCCTATGGCTTCGCGCAGGCGCTTGACTCCACCTGGGAAGACTATGAGAACCGTTCCGGCAACTACCGTGCATCCCGTGCCGATTTCGCCGACGCGATCGACTTCGTCGCCTGGTATAACGCCAATTCCCAGCGTTTTAGCGGAATCGCCAATACTGATGCGCGTAATCTCTACTATGCCTACCATGAGGGCATCGGTGGTTTTCAGCGCGGTAGTTATCGCAGCAAGGAGTGGCTTTTACAGGCCGCAGATCGGGTACAATCCAATGCCGTTCGGTTTGACAGCCAACTCGCCGGTTGCCGGTCGGACCTGGACAAAAACTGGTTTCAACGCTTGAATAGCTGAGCCAGTCTGTCGACCACGTTCGGTACTGATCGCATCTTCGGTACACATTAATAGTCAAACTTTCGGGAGAGGAGCTACTCAGTGAGTTGGTGGGGCAAGTTAGTTGGAGGAACATTCGGATTCATGATGGGTGGCCCCATAGGGGCTTTGTTAGGTGCTGCATTAGGCAACTACTTTGATGGAGGTCTGGACAGCATCTCCATGGACGAGACCCTTGGCATTGGCGCCACCGAACGGGTGCAGTATGTATTCTTTACGACCACCTTTGCCGTCATGGGTTATGTCGCTAAATCAGACGGCCAGGTCACCCGTGATGAGATTGCACTTGCTGAGCAGGTCATGCAGCAAATGCAGCTCAATGCTGAGCAGCGCAAGCTTGCTATCAGGCTGTTTGACGAGGGCAAGAAAGATGGCTTCCCAGTCCAAGAAATTCTTGCTCAGTTCAAGCAAGAGAGTCACCGACGCCGCAACCTGGTGCAGATGTTCCTCGAGATCGTGATTGCGACCGCTCTGGCAGACGGTGAGCTGAACGTGCGCGAGCAAGATATTCTGGAGTCCCTTGCCAGCGATCTGGGTTGGAGCACAGACGATTTCCAACAGCTGCTTAGCATGGTGTCAGGGCAGGCGCAATTTGGCGAACAGCAGACGGCGCAGGAGAAGCTGGCCGTAGCCTATGAGTTGCTGGGGATTGATGCATCGGTCAATGATCAGGCGCTCAAGAAGGCCTATCGACGCCTGATGAATCAGCATCATCCCGACAAGCTAGTGGCCAAAGGCTTACCCGAGGAAATGATTGATATCGCGACGCAAAAGACCCAGGACATAAAATCAGCCTACGAGTTGATAAAATCCCACCGTGCCTGAATAAGTTTGGGAACCCAGTGATGCTGCCGCCTTAGCCAGTTGCCGCGAAACTGACTTAAAGCTGTTAACGGAACGTCTCGTTAATATCCATCAAGACTTCATCCCCCGGGCAGAGGTCGTGCTCCGTCAACGCATTGAATGGTTTGTCTACCGTATCAGTCAATTCATGCAGGTCGGAGGTAGACTGGTTGATATAGAGCAAGCCGGTGGCAATTCTGCCTTGTTTCTTGTGCTGGTTGATATGGTGCAGGGCATTTTCCTGATCATAGGGATCATAGTTGCTGCCCGTCTTGTGTAAATGGATCACCGAGCCATCGTGCAGCGTAATCTCCTTTTCCTTGCCAGCATCGTAGCTGGTGGTAATTTCTTTTCGCATTGGCACGAAATCAACCTGACTCAAAGCTACATTGTTTTCCCAGGTATTCTTGTAGCCGTGGGTAGAAGCGTCGGTGTTGTTGAAGGTTACGCAGGGTGACACCACGTCAATAAACGCAAAGCCCTTGTGGCTGAG
Source organism: Gammaproteobacteria bacterium UBA7449 (assembly GCA_002477465.1). Lineage (GTDB taxonomy): Bacteria > Pseudomonadota > Gammaproteobacteria > Pseudomonadales > Pseudohongiellaceae > UBA9145. Next base: position 20,582 of record DLPV01000074.1, read on the forward strand.
CCCCGCCTGGATTAGCGGCACAAGCTGTTGCTTGTCCCCGGAAAAACTTCTGGCGACAAAGCTGGCGCCTAACTCGATTGCCAGTGTGGCCATATCGATGTTGTCGTACAGGCTCTCTTCGCCGGATTTGGTTTTTGAACCAAGATCGGCGGTTGCAGAGAGCTGGCCTTTGGTCAGGCCATAGGTGCCATTGTTGGCGACGATGTAAAGCATGTTGATGCGGCGACGCACGATATGACAGAACTGGCCCAGACCGATAGAGGCGCTGTCGCCGTCGCCAGAAATGCCCAGATAATAGAGTTCCTTGTTGGCAAGGTTGGCGCCGGTGGCAACCGAGGGCATGCGGCCATGTACTGCGTTAAATGCGTGGGCCTTACCGAGGAAATAGGAAGGAATCTTGGATGAGCAACCTATGCCGGAAAGCTTGGCAACCCGATGGGGCTCCAAGGACATGTCTGCGGCCGCCTGGATTATTGCAGCGCTAATGGAATCATGCCCACAGCCCCCACAGAGAGTCGTGAGAGTTCCCTCATAATCGCGGCGGGTCAGGCCGATGTTGTTCGCCTGTAGCTGAGGGTGCTGAAACTTTGGCTTGCTGATATACGTCATTAAATTCTCCTGTCGCCTAAGATTCAACCTTGTCAGCTGCTGTTTGAGATTCCATTGAAGTCAGGATTGCGCGTTCGATATGTTGCGCGGTTATCAATACCCCGTTGTAGCTGAGGATTGACTCTACCTGCTCTTCATTTACATTGAGCTCGATCTTCAGCAGGCTCTTGAGTTGCGCGTCGCGATTCTGATCAATCACATAAACCCGGTCATGCCCGTCGATAAACGCCTTGATTGAGTCGTGCAGGGGAAAGGCCCGAACTCGAAGCGTGTCTACTTCGACGCCCTGACGGGCCAGTAGGTCGCGGGCCTCCTGAATGGCGCTGGTGGTGGTGCCGGTATAGAGCAAGCCAAGATTGTTACCGCTGTTGTCAATTTCTGGTTCCGGTAAATAATTCAAAGCGGTTCTGAATTTCTTGGCAATGCGGTCCATCACCTCGGCATAAACATCGCCGTCTTCGGTATAGGCGGCATAGGCATCGTGAGAGCTGCCGCGTGTGAAGTAGCTGCCTTTGTTGGGATGGGTGCCGGGATATGTGCGGTAGGGGATGCCGTCATCGTCTACATCGTTGTAGCGCCCAAATTTCTCGATTTCCTCCAGCTGTTTTGCATCCAGCACCTTGCCGCGATCATAGCTTCTGTCTTCGTCCCAACGGAGCGGATCGCAGATTTGCTCGTTCATGCCCAGTTCGAGATCGCTCATTACTATCACTGGTGTTTGCAAACGGTCAGCCAGGTCAAAGGCATCGATTGCGTATTCGAAGCACTCTTTGGGTGTCGCTGGAAACAGCAGGATGTGTTTAGTGTCTCCGTGAGAGGCATAGGCGCAGCTTAGCAGGTCGCCCTGCTGGGTGCGGGTAGGCATTCCTGTGGAAGGGCCGACTCGCTGGATATTAAAAAGGACAACCGGTACTTCAGAAAAATAGGCGAGACCAAGGAATTCCTGCATGAGAGAAATTCCTGGGCCGCTGCTGGCGGTAAAGGCACGAGCACCATTCCAGCCGGCGCCGATGGCAATGCCGATGGCGGCTAGCTCGTCCTCAGCCTGAACTACACTGAATTTCTGTTTGCCACTGCCGGGGTCAATGCGCAGGCGTTTGCAGTATTTGCCAAAAGCGTCGACTACGGAGGTGGACGGGGTCAATGGATACCACGAAGCCACGGTAGCGCCGCCATACACGCATCCCAGGCCTACTGCAGCGTTGCCGTCCATGAGAATTTTGTTGTCGTTTTTGTCAGATGATTTTAGCTGTAGTTTCAGTGGGCAATCAAAGTCATCCATGGCAAATTGATGGCCAAGCTCCAGAGCATGGATGTTCGGCAGGATGAGTTTTTCCTTGCCGCGAAACTGGTCGCTGACCAGGCCGGTAAGCACTTCGAAATCTATATTCAGCAGTGCCGCTAGAGCGCCAACATAAATTATATTTTTGAACAGCTGACGTTGGGGTGGTTTGTCGAACTCACTAATACAAATGTCTTTTAGGGGTATTGGCAAATACTGGATGTCGTCGCGAAACAGATCCTCTGGCAGAGGCTTGGATGAGTCATACAACACATATCCGCCAGGCACCACGGCAGCAATGTCCTTGGCAATGGTTTGCTCATTCATTGCCACCATCAGATCTACGCCTTCCCGGCGGCCAAGATAACCCTGCTCATTGATGCGCACTTCATACCAGGTAGGCAGGCCCTGGATGTTGGAGGGGAATATGTTGTGCGGGCTGACCGGTATACCCATGCGAAAGACGGCCTTGGCAAACATATTGTTGGCACTGGCTGAACCGGAGCCGTTGACGTTGGCAAACTTGACTACAAAATCGTTGATTCGAGTGATTGCCTCGACCTTGGCGCTGGCGGGATTATTCATACATTCACCGCCTTGGCTGTGTTGTAGAGGTATTTGCGCATGTCCCAGGCGCTGGTAGGGCAGCGCTCGGCACAGAGGCCGCAGTGGAGGCAAAGATCCTCGTTCTTGGCCATGATGCGCTTGGTAGGGAGCGTCCCGGACACAAATATATCCTGGGTCAGGTTTTCCGCCGGTGCCAGCATGCGCTGTCTTAAATCCTGCTCATCGCCATTGCCGGTAAAGGTGATGCAGTCAGTAGGGCAGATATCAACACAGGCGTCACATTCGATGCAGAGTTGATCGGTGAAAACGGTCTGCACGTCGCAGTTGAGACAGCGCATGGTCTCATTGAGCGCAAGCTCCGGGTCGAAGCCCAGTTCGACCTCCATGTTGATGTCGTTTAGCGTCTGTTCCTTGGCGGCGTGGGGTACGGCATAACGTACGTCATTGCTGATGTCGTTGTCGTACGACCACTGGTGGATACCCATTTTCTGACTCTCCAGCGTAGTCAGGGGGTCAGGTCGCTCATTGAGCTCCTGGTCATTGCAATGTAGATGGATAGACAGCGCGGCATCGTGGCCATGGGCTACGGCAGTGATAATGTTGTCAGGCCCGAGTGCAGCATCGCCACCAAAAAACACTCGCTCATGAGTTGACTGAAAGGTTTTCTTGTCCAGTACAGGAACTTCCCAGCGATCAAACTCGATGCCGATATCGCGCTCGATCCAGGGGAAGCTGTTTTCCTGACCTATTGCACAGATCACATCATCACAGGGAATGATGACTGGGTCTTCTCCGGTTGGGATCAGCAGGCGCCGTCCGTTGTCATCTAACTCTTTGCGAACCTTCTCAAACTCCATGCCCACAAGCTTGCCGTTTTTAAGCACGTATTTTTTAGGTACATGGAAATTTAGAATAGGAATATCTTCCGCGATAGCATCTTCTATTTCCCAGGGAGAGGCTTTCATTTCATCAAAGCCGCTGCGTACAGCAACCGTGACATCTTCGCCTCCCAGGCGTTTTGAAGTACGGCAGCAGTCCATGGCTGTGTTGCCGCCGCCGAGCACGATCACCCGCTTACCGATTGCATCGATATGCTCAAAGGCCACATTCGCGAGCCACTCGATGCCGGTATGGATATTCTCAGCGGCTTCTTCGTGACCGGGCAGTTCGAGGCGTTTGCCGAGCGGGGCGCCGGTGCCCACGAAGATGGCATCGTAATGTTCCTGCAGCATGGCCTGCATGCTGGTGATCTCTTCTCCAAACCGGCAATTCACCCCCATGTCCAGAATGTAGTGGAGCTCCTCTTCCAGCACCTCTACAGGCAATCGAAAGCGGGGTATTTGCGTGCGCATGGCGCCGCCGCTAACAGCATCACGTTCAAACAGGGTTATTTCATAGCCCAGTGGCAAGAGATCACGGGCCACTGTTAATGAGGCGGGGCCAGCACCAATCAGGGCGATGTGCTTCCCGTTTTTCTGGTCGGGTACCTTGGGCAGGCGGTCCTTGATATCGGACTTGAAGTCGGCTGCAACTCTTTTCAGGCGGCATATGGCAACCGGTTGCTCTTCAACCCGCACGCGTCGGCAGGCGGGCTCGCAAGGACGGTCGCAGGTGCGGCCAAGGATGCCGGGGAAGACGTTTGAATGCCAGTTGATCATGTAGGCATCCGAGTAGCGCTTGGCTGCAATGAGTCGGATGTATTCGGGAACTGGCGTGTGGGCCGGGCAAGCCCACTGGCAATCCACCACCTTGTGGAAATAGTCGGGGTTGGAGATATCCGTAGGCTTCATAAATCGCCTTTTATTGTTCTTTATAATGTTTTTTAGTTTTATATGCTTGTTTACCGGCTGGATTACGCGCCATTTCAGTCAGCAGTCTGGTGTTTCTTTGTTGGCTCAAACTCTTTCACTCACTGCGCCCTGAATCGAGCGGGCAGAGGCCGTGAGAAGCGCGAAGAATGAAACTAGTATAGGGAAATCATCTCGCTTTGTAAGCAGTTTGTGAGGCTTTTCAGGATAGCTGTTGGTTGATGCTGGCCTCGTGCAGTTTGTTATAGATTCGCACGCTGGCAATGCCCTGTAACGGTTCAAGCGCAGCTGCAAGCTGTTGCGCAAGGGCATCGGAAATCTGCGCCTGCCTGAGGGTAAGATCTACCTCGATACCGCGTTCCAGGTAATGCAATGATACTTCCTCAATCTGTTCCTCGGTTAGCAGGTCTTGCCAGCGTTCCTTGATACTCTCGAGCACGTTTTCCCGGCCAAGAAGCTCCATGTCATGCAAGGCTTTGTCGTGGTTATGGGTTTCGGGATCAATATGGACTATGACGTCGCCCACGTCGCTGAAATTTCCAGTCAGGCTGCGGCTCACTATTTCTCCCAGCTGATGCCCTTCTGATACGGATATCCGCGGATTAACCAGTAACTGTACCTCGAGGATTATTTTGCCACCGGAGGAGCGACTGCGCAGTCGGGTCACCCCCAAAATGCCGTCCAGCGCCATAATGCAGCGCTGAATCTGTTGCCTTCGCTGTTTCGGGATGGAGGTGTCAACCAGCTCTTTAAGGCTGTCCATACACAATTCCCAGCCAATGGTGGCAATGATGCAGGCAACGAAAATCGCGGCCAGCGTATCCATCCAAAAATAGCCCTGCTGGGCGCCGATTAATCCAATCAGTACCGCAACAGAGGAAATCGCGTCGGAGCGACTGTGCCAGGCGTTGGCTTTGAGGAGGTTGGAATTCAGTCGTTTAGCCACCCGCATGGTGTAGTGAAAGATCCATTCTTTGCCGGCAATGGAAAGCAGGGCGATACCGAGACCCGCCGCTGCGGGTACTGGAAGGTCTTCAGTATTTTGAAGGCGTTCATAGCTGTCATAGAGCAGGACGGCGGCGGTACTGAAAAACACGATGCCCATGCCGATTGTGCCCAGGGTTTCAAAGCGGCCATGACCATAGGGATGTTCCTCATCGGGCGCCGCGTGGGCGAAACGCGCCACTAGCAAGACGAAAATATCGGTAATGGCGTCAGTAAGGGAGTGAATCCCGTCGGTGACCAGGGCAAAAGACTGGGTGAGCGTGCCGCCAATGATTTTTAATCCAGCGAGAAACAAGTCCAGAGCCATGCCAATGAGAGTGACATTGATCGCCTGCGACTGGGTCGTACTACTGTCCATATGGGCTATGCTTCGACATATGAAGGCTGATCAGTGCGTTAAACTCTGTAAAAGCTTGGTTTGGAGTTACTGGGAAATTTTGGGGCAGAAAAAAAGCCCAACAACGCTGGTTGTTGGGCTTAACATACTATCAAGGGAGAGATAAATGAAACAAAACCCACAATTTTGCATGCCATCTACCTACAACTATTAAGACTGGGGTTTTGGACATTAGTTCCCGAGGCTGGAAAATATTTTTTCAAAATCTGGCCAAAGAGTGAAAAGTTACATTAAAAAATCTGTAATACGCTGTAATAATTAGATACTAACTATATTCAGCCCATCGATTTGCGCCTCCTCAAGGGCCTGCCGGTTACTGACTATACCGATGGATTCTTGCCCCTGCTGGAAGTAGGTTGAGGCCACTCGCTGCAAATCAGCCATGGTCGTTGCCAGCACGCGCTGACGAAACGCCATGCGCTGCTCGATACTGCGTTCAAACAGGTGGTTGTAAAACGCCTGCTTGGCTTCACCCGCGGGAGAAGAAGACTTATCCATGGCCGCTATGACACCGAGGACGGCTTCTTCCAGCCGATTATCCTGATGCTTGCCATTGAGCAACCAGTCGATAGAGCGGTCGAAATCATAGAGCGTTTCAGTCAAGCGCGGATCGCGATAGGAGAAAAAGCGAAAACTGGCCGAGTTGGCGTCCTGGCTGGCGCCACCCCCATATGCGCCGCCTTTCTCGCGAATGGCAGTATGCAGGAATCCATTGCGAAGAAAGCCCGCCAGCACTTGCAGCACTGCATTATCGGGGTGATCTGAGCACACTGTCGGGTAGGCCTTGGCGCAGAAGTGGACCTGTGTTGCGGTGCTCCAGCCCTCCACTAGCTGCTCTCTGACCGAATCCAGGCTGAAGGGGCTGGCAGCCGCCGATGAACTTGCTTCACCCCAGCATTCAGCCAGGTCATTGAGCATGGCATCACGCCGCTCCGCTTCTCCAATCAGCAGGAATCGCTTGGGGTTGGCTAGTAGGGTGGCATGGAGCTTTTGCATGCGCTCCAGCAAGTCAGATCTCGCCGATTGCTCGGCCAGTGCTTTGCGCTGAGCCTTGAGTCGGCGGATGCCTTCGAGGCCACCAAACTGGTGGGTGAGCAGGGCGCCAGGGCTCATTCTGCTGCACGCAAGGTTCATGGCCAGACTATGGCCTTGGCCGGTGATACTGGCCTCTTTGCGCGCGCAGATCTGCTCTACCAACTCCGCCAGGCGCTGGCTCTCATCGAAGCGGACGTCCTCTACTGTGGCCTGAATCAGCTCTGTAAGCGCGCCATGGTTAAGGGCCAGGGATTTGGACGAAAACGTGAGGAATCCGTTGAGCTGTTGCTCATCATCCTGCGCACTGCGAATGCTGCTGAACACATTAACGCCGCCGCTGATTTGGGACTGCCAGGTCTGAACTTCGGTATAACTCTTCTGCCCTAGTCCGAATTCCGCCAGACAGCTGGTGTAGAGAGGAAGGACTTCGAGTTCTGCGGCGCTCAGTGCGGGCAGGGGCAATACGATCTGTTGGTAGGAGAGGCCGTTAGTTCCCTGCTCATAAAAACTCACCTGCGGGCCGGCGCCTCCAAGGTGGCTGTCCTCGCGTGGGGGTTCAGTGATTTCGGCCGGTACATCCTCCAGTCCAACTTTAGGCAGGTGGTCCGGATCATCTTCTTGCGACTGACGATCTGCCAGTGCCAGCGCTTGCGCTACTATAGCGTTTCTATCTTCTTGACCGAGCGATTCCTTGATAGTAGCCAGCTTCGCCTGCTCTGCTTTCTGCTCGGCATCCGCTAGCCGTAGATCTGGTTTCAGGGTTAGGGTCACTCTGTGGGGATTGTCGATTAACAGGCGTTTGATCAGACCCGGGATATAATCAGGGTCAGCAACACGTTCCCTTAGCAATTCAAGCACGGGATCAATATCCAGCAGCTTGATAGGGTCGCCGCGATGGAGCGCGGTGGACAGGCCCGACAGGATCAACTGCAAGCCATAGGGATAGCTATCCCCCGATATCTCCCGCTGATTCAGTTCCAGCTGGTGTAGGGCTGCCTCTACCTGTTCCTGGGCAACGCCATCTTTGCAGAGTGATTCCAGGCAGTTGAGGATGAGGGCTTCTACGGCTTCCGTGGTGTCAGCACTACAGCCCTCTAGCCCTGCCATAAAAGTCATTTCCCTGTTGGAGTCTTCCAGGCCACACATGGGGGAGGGGGACTGACCGAGTTCACTGGTTTCAAGCATATTCAACAGCGGTGAGGCGCTGTTCTCCATCAGTACGCTGGTCAGCAGTTGAGCCTCAAACAGCTCAACGATTTCTGTACTTTTTCCTAACAGCCAGCCTACGACGACATGGGTTTTATTCTCGATGGTTTCTGCAACAGCGTATTTTTCTGAGACTTTTATCGGGGTCGGGTATCTTTTTTCATCATCGACGTGAATGTCTACATCGAGATGCTTAAACCTTTCAAGGGCTAATTTTTCAAACTCCTGATGATGCTCGAATGCCGAGATGTCTCCAAAGGTCATAAATACGGCGTTGCTGGGGTGGTAATGGCTTTTATAAAAATCCAGCAGCTGCTGATAAGCGAGATCTGGAATGTCTGCGGGCTCGCCTCCGCTGTTATAATGATAAGTTGTAGTTGGAAAAAGATGTTTGGTCATCATCTGCCAGAGAATGCTGTTGGGCGAACTCATGGCCCCCTTCATCTCGTTGTAAACCACACCTTTGTAGAGCAATTCACTGTCAGCATTATCAGCTTCGGCGAATTCCAGCCGATGCCCCTCCTGGGCAAAGTCCAATTCATGTAGGCGGGAGAAAAAGGCCGCGTCCAGGTAAACCTGCAGCAGGTTTTGAAAATCTTTGCGGTTTTTGCTGGAGAACGGGTATGCGGTCCAGTCGCTGCTGGTGAATGCGTTCATGAAGGTATTCAGCGAGCGCCGAATCATCATGAAAAACGGATCGCGCACGGGAAATTTTTCGCTGCCACACAGGGCTGTGTGCTCAAGAATATGCGCTACGCCGGTTGAATCCATCGGCACGGTGCGAAAGGCTACGAGGAACACATTCTCTGGATTGTCGCTGGCCAGGTGGTAGTGCATGGCCCCTGTTTCCTTGTGTTCATACTCCTCAATCGTGATATTTAGGGATGGAATGGCCTCGCGTCTGTGGCAGGTAAACGCCGGATGAAGCGCGGGCTGCTGGGTGTCAACTGCAGCCGTGTCGGCTGCACTGGATAATTGGCTCATAAGGTGTGGTTAGAAGATCCTTTAGACTGCTTGGAAAATATTTGAAGTGTGACTCTGAGGCAGTGATTATTCAGTCCGTGCCTGCGGGCGGTAACTCCAATGTATGATTGCCTAGTTTACCTGAGCGGTAGTCGTTTAGTAATGTTTGTGCGACCTTCCCGTAATCTGTGTCGCCTCGCCTGTTGATGCCTCCGGTCTGTCGTGCAATGGCGGACAGCAATGCTTCCGTGTCACCAGGCGATTCCTCGAGTTCGTAGCGTTGTCTGAGCACTTCAGGAAGGGCAGACTGCAGGTATTCAGCTGCCAGCCAGCCAATCTCTTCTATATCGATCGCGGTTTGCCGGATTGAACCCGTCATGGCCAGGCGCAGGGCGGCATCCTGATCTGCTAATTTTGGCCACAGCATGCCGGGTGTGTCGATGAGGGTCCAACTCTGATTGAGCCTGATACGCTGCTGACCCTTAGTAACTGCCGGTTCGTTGCCTGTTTGCGCCAGCTTCCGCCCCGCCAGGGCATTCATGACGGTGGATTTGCCGACGTTTGGGATTCCGAAAATGACACACTGCTTGCGGATCCCAAGCGCAGGCTGGACCTCGGCGGTTAACTGGTCCAGCAGCCGCAGCACTGATTCAAGCACGTCCTGCTTGTTCAGGCCCAATACCAGGCAGCGGCAGTGGGGCAAGGTATTGAGATGTTGGTGCCAGTCAGCCGTGGCGCCAGGGTCAGCGAGATCACTCTTGTTGAGCAGCTTCAGTGCTGGTTTACCTGCAGCAATTTCGGCCAATAGGGGATTGGCACCGGCAGCTGGGATACGTGCATCCAGGACTTCAATCACCGCATCCGTTGCAGTCATGAGTTTTCGGAGTTCTTTGCCGGTCTTGTGCATGTGACCGGGATACCAGGAAATAGCCATAAATGAATTATCGGCTAAATCGAGTTTGCGTATAATAGCCGAGGCCTAATTTTGTTGAACCGCCTGGCCCGATCCACCTCACTGATCGCTAAAGACGATGCATTTACGGTCCCTGGCGGCTGTCCGAGTAAGTGAGTTGATGTCCTAAATTTGTCCAGGGTATGACACAGAGAGCAGTAATAGTAACTATGGCGATACAAACTGATATTGAACACAAGATCGAGAAGAATCTAAACCCGCAGCTTCTCACGGTAGAGAATGAGAGTCATCGCCATGGTGGTCCAGCGATTGAGTCTCATTTCAAACTAACTGTGGTGTCGGATCAATTCACCGACTTATCCAGGGTAAAGCGGCACCAACGAGTCTATTCGCTATTGTCTGAGGAACTTGAGGGTGCAGTGCATGCCCTGGCATTACATCTCTATTCACCAGAGGAATGGCGCCAAAACGAGTCGGGTCGCCCAGATTCACCGGATTGTCGCGGTGGCAGTAAGTTTGATTAAAGATGACATAGGTAGGTGCGCAATTATTAACTGAAAGTTCTTTAATGTATTTTTCATGCTCACGCGATAGGCGCAAATTCTTTTGATCCAAACTACGGTTCAAAGCGTTCCAAGCTCAGATCAGCGCACTTGCAAGATCCGTACGTATAGTGCTTAAATCTCCGTAAGCCTCTGTTTATCAAGTGATTTTTAGCCACGACCAGACAGGCAATATCAGAGTAATATCAGATAGATGGGGCCGATTGTTCACACTGATTGTTGAGAAATCAAAACTAAACTCTTGATTTCGATGGGCTTAAGATGGCTAACATGAAGAATGGTCTAGACAGAGCATATGAGTTGCGGCGGTTTGAGCAACACATGGCTGCAGGCGCGCTGGGCTGTTTGCTCGCTGTCCTGGTTACTTATGTCTCTCTCACAACAGCGCCTGCCACGTCTGAAATGACAGCCGCTGAAGCTGATCTTTCTGAAGTCAAGCCAATCTCGGTTTTTCCAGACTTCGCCTCTATCGATAGCGTTGCTGTCAAGAAGCAGCAATTTTTTGATTTTCTTGAAGACTACGTCATGGCGGAAAATGCAAACATCGCCGAGACCAGAAGTGAGCTGCGTTCCTACGTAGACATTGTCAATAGCGGCGTAGCTTTCAGTCAGCGTGAGCGCAGGTGGATTCTGCAGCTTGCCGAACATTATGATCTCGACACTTCGGCACTCAGCGACCGCGAAATCGCCAATGAGCTGTACCTGCGCGTCGACAAGGTGCCGGTTTCTCTGGCCCTGGCTCAAGCCGCCAACGAGTCGGCTTGGGGTACTTCCCGATTTGCCCGCCAGGGCAACAACATATTTGGGCAATGGTGCTATGAGAAAGGTTGTGGGCTTGTGCCGAGGAGACGGCCTAGCGGTGCCACACACGAGGTGAAAAAATTCGATTCGATTCAGGAATCGGTCAATGCCTACATCAACAATATCAACACTCACCCATCCTATGGCTATTTGCGGGAATTGCGTGCGCGAATGCGCGATCAAAACAGACCCCTGGACTCGTTGGGCTTGGCAGTGGGGCTGGGGTCCTACTCTCAGCGCGGAGACAACTACGTGGATGAAGTACAGAATCTAATCATGCAGAACCAATTGACCGAGCGCGATAATGGTTAGTCTGGTTTTATCCACTGAAGCGAGTACCAGAAGTAACGACCGCTGTTGGGCAAAGGCGCGGTGCAGATGTAGCGCCAGCGCCGCCCGCTATATTCTTTCTCGGCACTAAGCCGCAGTAACCCAGCCGACTTATCTTCCCAGTCCAGAGTCAGGGGTTCGCCGTCTGCGAAGCAGCCGATCTGTTCGAGGTCATATTCTCCCTGATTGAATTTCAGCAGCGCGCCGGGCGAGCGGGTACTTGTTACGGGAGTAAGCGGATCAAGTAACTCGACATTAAATGCCAGAGACGCAAATTTTGTGCGTGCCGTATCCAGGTTCGCGTAGATGCTGGCCAGGGGGTAGCGGGGCAGTGCCAGGAAATTGGACTGAAATCCCGCGGCGCCGGAGTTTTGCGCGAAACCTACAAACCCTTCTTCCGCCAACATCGTTTTCAGCTCAGCGTTAAATTCACCGTAAGGATAGGCAAGGAAGCGGTGATTCTGGCCAGTTTCAGCCGTTATGGTGGCTTCTGCGGTGAGCAGCTCTGCGCGCTGTCGTGCTAACCACTGGTCGTCAGTTTCCTGGCCTTCGTGCTCCAGCATATAGGGGTGGTAGACCATGTGATTGGCAATTACCGCCCCCGCATCCGATAGTTCCCGCACCTGATCCCAGGTCATGTAGTTATTTTGGCGCTGATTAATCGGGTCAGTGCTAAGAAACAGGGTAAACGGCATATCGAACTGCTGCAGCATGGGAAAAGCGGTCTCGTAGATCGAGGCGTAGCCGTCATCGAAGGTGATAGCAACCGCACGCTCTGGCAATGGTGTCTGGCTCTGCAGGTGGTCGATCATAATATCTAGCGCCATCACCTGATAATCGTTGTCCCGTAAGTATTCTAGGTGCCTGCGAAAGTCTTCTGGGGAGATGCTGGTGGAAGGCGGGGTACTGGTGTCCACGTGATGATAGAGCACGATCACGCCGCTTTCAGCTGCCAAGCTAAACGACGCCCAAGCGCTAGCTGCCAAACTCAGCAGGCAGCATGTAATCTGAACCAGTCGCGAAGTCTTACCCATCTGGCAATGATAACGCATTTGATTGCAAGGCGCTGAAAATTATAGAAAATAACTTGAGGTGAGCACAGTAAAGCGGGCCTGTCCTGAGTCCTGTCTTCTGGGTATAATGCGGCCCCTCTGCAGCAACTGGAGCGAGTAAGTGATCCGAGCAACAGGTGCCGCACTCGCAAGCAGGAGATTCAATATGTTATTTACGGGCAAGGCGCTCAGCGTCGAGGTATTGCCTTCAGGCGTCGCAAATCTGAAGTTCGATCTGCAAGACTCTTCAGTCAACAAATTCAATCGTCAAACCCTGGAAGAGCTGCGCGAAGCTGTTGCCCAGCTAGGCAGTGTGGACGTGAAAGGGCTGATTTTCACTAGCGGCAAAAGCGGGTTTATTGTTGGGGCGGACATCACCGAATTCACCGGTATTTTCGCTGAGAGCGAAGCTGAGATTATCGGATGGCTGGTTAACGCCAACGAAGTATTCAATGCGATCGAGGACCTCCCGTTTCCAACAGTATGCGCACTCAACGGCGTGACGCTAGGTGGCGGTTTTGAACTTGCCGTAGCCACGGACTATCGGGTTGCTACTGCTCAGGCTGTAGTCGGCTTTCCGGAAGTGAAGCTCGGCATCGTGCCAGGTTTCGGCGGCACCGTGAGGTTGCCCAGACTTATCGGTGCTGACATTGCCAACACCTGGATAAGTAGCGGGTCGCACATTAAAGCGGACCAGGCCTTTAAAGAGGGTGCACTAGATGCCGTTGTGGAGCCCGATAAATTATTGGCGGCAGCTGAGGATCTGGTATTGCAGTGCGCTGATGGCAAGCTCGACTATAAGGCTGTTCGGAAACAGAAGGATTCGCCACTAACTCTGGAGCCAATTGAGCTCAACGTGGCATTCGAAACAGCGAAAGGCATGGTGATGGCAAAAGCTGGCCGAAATTATCCGGCACCGGTGGCCGCTGTAGCTGTAATGCAAGAAGCAGCAACAATGAATCGAAGTGCGGCACTCAAAGTTGAGCATGCTGCTTTTGCGAAGCTGGCGAAGGGTGATGTTGCTGCCAATCTGGTGCAAATGTTCCTCAATGACCAGCTTTTAGGCGCCATGCCTAAGAAAGCCGCCAAGGAAGCACGCGAAATCAATACTGCCGCAGTACTGGGTGCCGGCATCATGGGCGGCGGCATCGCCTACCAGTCTGCCTTGAGAGGCACGCCAATCATTATGAAAGATGTGCGCCAGGAAGGTATCGACCTGGGTATGTCTGAATCTCGCAAACTGCTGGAAAAGCGCGTTAGTCGCGGCAAGTTAGACACCAACGGCATGATAACGGCTCTGTCAAAAATTTCTCCGACGCTGGATTACAAGGATTTCGGCGACGTGGATTTCGTCGTGGAAGCAGTGGTAGAAAACCCGAAAGTTAAGATGTCTGTGTTACAGGAACTCGAAGACCTGGTCAGCGAAGATACTATCATTGCCACCAATACTTCGACGATTTCTGTGGATGAGTTGGCCTCAGTGCTGAAGCGCCCTGAGAACTTCTGCGGCATGCACTTTTTCAACCCAGTACCGGTGATGCCTCTGGTCGAGGTGATTCGCGGTGAGCATAGCAGCGAAGCCACTATAGCTACGACAGTGGCCTATGCCAAGAAGCTTGGAAAGACTCCGATTGTGGTGAATAACTGCCCTGGATTTCTGGTTAATCGCGTGTTGTTTCCCTACTTCGGGGCATTCGCACAATTAATACATGATGGCGCAGATTTTCGTCAGATCGACAAAGCCATGGAGCGTTTTGGCTGGCCCATGGGTCCTGCCTACCTGATGGATGTGGTCGGTATTGATACCGGCGTTCATGCGCAAACAGTAATGGCAGCTGGTTTCGAACGCATGCAGCAGAGTTTCGATAGTGTAATTGAAAAGCTATACGAGAAAGGCGATATCGGTCAGAAGAGCGGCAAGGGCTTCTATCTGTATCAGCCCGACAGGAAAGGAAAACCGAAGAAGCTGGCTAATCCGGATATTGACGCCTTGATCAGCTCGGTGCAGAGCCAGCAACGTGATTTTGAAAATCAGGAAATCGTAGATCGAATGATGGTCGCGATGTGCATGGAGACAGTGCGCTGTCTCGAAGACAATATCGTGGGTTCTGTTATAGAAGCGGACATGGGTTTGGTACTGGGTATCGGCTTTCCCGCCTTCCGTGGTGGCGCCCTGCGCTATATTGACAGCATGGGCTTAGACAAATTCTGCGACCTGGCAGACAGCTATGCTGAACTTGGCGAAATGTATCAACCCACCGAACAACTGCGGGAGCGCGCCAAGGCGGGCACCCCTTTTTACCCGTAACCTGAGGAGATCACCATGAGCTTGCAAGCCAGAGATGCGGTCATCGTTGATGGAATTCGAACCCCCATGGCGCGCTCCAAAGCAGGGGCGTTCAGAAACGTGCGGGCAGAAGAGCTGTCTGCTGCTCTGATTAATGCGCTGTTCACGCGCAATCCCGACCTCGACCCATCCGAAGTCGAAGACGTAATCTGGGGCTGCGTCAACCAGACCCTGGAGCAGGGCTGGAACGTGGCGCGTAATGCCGCGCTGATGTCAGTATTACCTCACTCGACCTGTGCCCAGACGGTCAACAGGCTGTGTGGTTCATCCATGTCTGCGCTGCACACCGCCACCACCGCTATTAAATCCGATAATGGTGATCAGTTCATCGTTGGTGGGGTAGAACATATGGGTCATGTTGGGATGACTTATGGTATTGATCCCAATCCGAAGGCATCAAAACACATCGCCAAGGCGGCGTGGATGATGGGTGTAACCGCAGAAGTACTCTCCAAGATGCACGGCATCGGCAGGGAGCAGCAAGATGCCTTCGCAGTCCGCTCGCATCAACTTGCCGAGCAGGCGCGACTTAATGGCGGTTTCGCCAACGAGATAGTGCCCATCGAAGGTCACAATGCCGACGGCTTCAAAGTTCTTATTGAAGAAGATGAGACGATCCGGCCGGATACCACTATGGAAGGCCTGGCTCAGCTGCGGCCGGTATTCGATCCTGCCAATGGCACTGTTACCGCAGGCACATCGTCGCAGATTTCCGACGGCGCGTCGGCCATGCTGTTGATGTCAGCCGAAAAAGCCCAGGCCATGAACTTGAACATTCGGGCCAAGGTTCGGTCCATTGGGTATGCCGGAGTTGATCCTTCTATTATGGGCTACGGTCCGGTGCCAGCTTCACTGAAAGCCCTGAAGAAAGCAGGTCTGAAAATTGATGACATCGAATGCGTGGAATTGAACGAGGCCTTTGCGGCGCAGTCACTGCCGGTCATGAAGGATCTTAATCTGCTGGATGTCGCCGATGACAAGGTGAACCTGCGCGGTGGCGCTATCGCGCTTGGCCATCCGCTCGGATGCTCAGGCACCCGGATCACTACAACCCTGTTGAACAACATGGAAAACCACGACGTGACCCTGGGTCTGGCGACCATGTGTATCGGTCTGGGTCAGGGTATCGCAACCGTGCTGGAACGGGTTTAACGGGCAGAGGTAGAGTAGTTTTGAGCACGGCGGATAAGGGGCGCTTTCAATTGAATCGAAGCCGCAAAAACTTGCGGCGCGATGTCGGTCGTGCGATCGCTGATTTCAACATGATTGCGGACGGCGACCTGATAATGGTGTGCCTGTCCGGCGGCAAGGACTCGTATACCTTGCTGGATATTCTTACAAACCTGCAGCGACATGCCCCCATTACGTTTGAACTGCACGCCGTCAATCTTGACCAGAAGCAGCCCGGCTTTCCGGAACAGGTATTGCCTGCTTACTTGGACAATATCGAGGTCTCCTACAAGATCCTGCAACAGGACACCTATTCGATCGTGACGGACAAGGTGGAAGAGGGGAAAACTTACTGCGGTCTCTGTTCGCGCTTGCGCAGGGGCATCCTTTATAACTATGCCGAAACAATAGGGGCGAACAAGATTGCCCTGGGTCATCATCGTGATGACATCATTGAGACGCTGTTTCTCAATATGTTTTATGGCGGAAAGTTGAAGGCGATGCCGCCCAAGCTACTGAGCGATGACAAGCGCAACATCGTTATTCGACCTTTGGCCTACTGCAAGGAAGCGGAAATTGAACGCTACGCTGCGCTCGCAGATTTTCCGATTATTCCCTGTAACCTGTGCGGCTCACAGGACAACCTGCAGCGGCAGGCGATCAAATTGATGCTTCAGCAATGGAACAAACAGTTTCCGGGGCGCGTCGAGACTATCTTCCGTTCGATCTGCAATGTTGCGCCCAGCCAGCTGGCAGATACGAAGCTGTTTGATTTTGTTGGACTGGAGGCGGGGCGTCGCGACAAATCTGCAGAACTCGAGCTGATTGAAGTGGTTTAGTATTCGCTGTATCTGTTGTCCGCTTTACCCGCTCCCATCACTCACATTCACACGATTTAGCAGCAGGTTGCCGCGTTTGTAGAAGCGGGCCCGCTGCCCGGCCTAATTGCCAATGCAGAAAACGTTATACACGAAGATCTATTATGGAAATTCCTTACACTGAATTGTCTGCTGACGCCCTGCGTGGCGTGATCGAAGAGTTTATCTCCCGCGAAGGCACAGACTACGGGCATCAGGAATTTAGCCTGGATGAAAAGATCGCGGCGGTGATGAGGCAGCTTCAGGCCAGAGAGATTATCCTGACTTTCGACGCCGAGACTGAGAGTTGTAACTTGGTGCGGGTCAAGTAAGAGAGCAATCGAATCCGACATATGCCGCCCGGAATCACAAGCGTGGGTTTTGAACATGACAGGTGGAGCAGGCTCATAGACTCTGGGAAGTTACCTACCATGCTGTAGTGTGCCCGGTTGAAAAATGTTTGGGTGAGACTGGGTTGACAATTTATTCTTGCTCCGCTTTTTGCTGCGCGGCGCTTGATGTGAAGCATTTCGCTGGCTGGGAGCATAGGTTAGTATCCCTTGCTCGTGACAACGACACAAATGGCATTTGCTTATAACTTGGTATGACAAAGGATCCAGATAATCTAACAGGCGAGCGACACGATTCTGAAACAGAATTAGATGCGAGCGGCTTGTATTGCCCTGAACCAGTGATGCTTTTGCATAACAAGATTCGTGATATCGCCGAGGGCGATCTGCTGCGAGTTATTGCCACCGACCCGTCCACTGAAAGAGACATCCCCAAGTTTTGCCTGTACCTGGGACATGAGCTTCTGGAAACTGGTCAAGATGGGGATAGATATGTTTATCTCATCAAGAAGAAGGCTGAAACATAGGCCATGTCCTCGCCACAGTTTAGTCGGCCCGTTTACCTGATTGATGCGTCGATCTATATCTTTCAAGCGCATTTTTCCCCATACATCGAATGCTTCGATCGCCAGGGCGGTGACCTGAGCGCCGTCTATGGTTTTACGCAATTCCTGCTTCAGTTTTTACGACGGGCGCAACCGCGGTATGCAGCCGTCGCACATGATGAGAGCCTTTTCTGCGGATTCAGGCATTCCCTGTGCCCAAACTATAAATCCAATCGCGAACTGCCTGATGACAATCTGGCGATGCAGCTGCAGGCCTGCGCCACGCTGTGTGAAATTTTTGGACTGGCAGCGTTTGGCAGCAAAGTTTACGAAGCAGACGATATTATTGGCACCCTGTCCACAAGAGTGCGGGTCCATGAACAGAGTCAGCCGGGCACTGCATCGTCTTGCCAACTTCACATCGTGTCGAAAGACAAGGATCTGGCCCAGCTCTTGAAAGCTGAGGAGGACTGCCTGTGGGAGTTCAGCAGTAATCAACGCCGATTTCGCGAGAATATTAAAGAAGAATTTGGCGTGTCCCCGGAACAGATTCCTGATTATCTTGGCCTAACCGGAGATGCGGTTGACTGTATCACCGGGGTGCCTGGCGTTGGTGCCGTGAAGGCCAGGGAACTGCTGCAGAATTTTCGGGACATGGATGAGATCTACGACAATCTTCATACTGTTGCGCAGCTCAAGCTGCGCGGTGCCAAACGGCTCGCGGATCAGTTGAAAGCCCATCGCGACTTGGCTGAGTTGAGCCGCACCCTGGCGACTATAGTGTGTGAAGTCGATGACCAGGCTGAGGAGTTTGGCCGGGTTGAGCTGGCGGATCTTGAAGCAGGAGTACTGGATATCGATGAGTTTCGCAGTTTTCTGGTGGAATATGGATTTGTTTCGGTTGTAAGTGAACGCCTCGTGAGCCAAGCATTGCGACTTGCGGAATCATAGAGGCAGCAGGGACACCGTATGCGAATAATTGCTGACCAAAACATACCGCTGCTGTCGGAATTGTTAGCCGCACACGTTGAGCTTGTGCTGGTTAATGGTCGCGAAATAAGTCCATCGGTCGTTAAAGATGCAGATGCGCTGCTTGTGCGATCGATTACCAGGGTAGATGCGCGGCTGTTAGAGAACTCGCGGGTTAGCTTCGTTGGAACAGCGACCGCCGGCGTAGATCACATCGACAGGGAATGGTTAGCGACCCGCGGTATCGGTCTGGCTACTGCAGCTGGTGCCAATGCCAGCGCAGTTGCTGACTATGTTATGGCTGCAGTGAGCAACTACATGCTTGCCGAGCAGGCTGACCCTGCAGCCCTGCGCTGCGGTGTAATTGGTGTTGGTCATGTCGGCTCAGAAGTCGCCCGCAGACTGTCGGCATTGGGTTGTGATGTCAGTCTATGCGATCCGCCGCGCAAACAGGCAGGGGATGTGGATGCCCAGGAATTTGTTTCATTGGGTCTGTTAGGCGAGTGCGACATTGTTTCGGTGCACGTACCCCTTGTTGCAGATGGTGAACACCAGACTGAGGGGCTAATTAGCGGCAGGTTTTTGGCATCGCTGCCGCCAAAAGCGATGTGCATTAATTCTTCCAGGGGTGAAGTGCTAGATGAAGACGGTGCCATTGATGCCATGAATGTAAGGCCAGACCTCAAGCTGGTGCTGGACGTATTCCAACATGAGCCAAGCGCCAATCAGCAGTTGGTTGCGCTGGCCTTGCTTGCGACGCCTCACATTGCTGGGTACAGCTCACGGGCGAAATCAACAGCAGCCTGCCAGGTGGTCATGGCGCTGGCTGCGCATTTCAAGCTGCAGGTCTCGGCTTCACAGCAAGCTGCCGCTGAAGCTCTATCGGTTCACTCTGCGCCTGAATTGACGCTCAAAGCGGGGCAAAATCCGTGGCAGCTGCCGGCAGCCTGTTTCGACATAAACTCAGTGAGTCAGGCCTTCAAGCAATCAGTTGCCCTTCGCGGGGGGCAGAGTGCTTTCGATCTCATGCGCAAGGATCTGGCGACTCGCATGGAATTTTCGCAGCGAGAGATTGGAGTTGAAGCAGGCAGTAAGGAGGCTGAGCTTGTAAGCGCGCTTGGTTTTACTGTGACCAGCAATCGCTGAGCGTGGACAGTGTAGAGGTTGGGGACATGATTCCAGGCGCTAAATGTTGATGTCAGACTCGATGCTGGTCCAGCACGTGAGCTACCCTCGACATCGCCTGCTTTAATTCATCAGCCCGCGGCAGGAACACAATGCGTAAGTGCTGGGTGTCCTGGATGTTAAAGGCACTGCCTTGCACCAACAGTATTTTCTCCTGCTCCAGAATATCCAGAACCAGTTTAACGTCGTCTTCGATCTTGAAATGCGTTGGCTCAAGCCGCGGGAAAAGGTAGATCGCACCTTTTGGTTTGACACAGCTCACGCCGGGAATCGCCGTCAGCAAGTCATAGGTGGCATCACGCTGTTCCAGCAGTCGCCCACCCGGCAAGATCAACTCGTTGATACTTTGATAACCACCTAGCGCTGTTTGAATGGCGAACTGTGCGGGCACGTTGGCACACAGGCGCATATTGCTCAGAATCTCCAGGCCTTCGAGATAGCTGGTAGCAGCTTGCTTGGCGCCGCTTATCACCATCCATCCTGAACGAAAACCCGCCAGTCGGTAGGCTTTCGAGAGACCATTAAAGCTCACAACCAGCAGGTCCTCACACAGTGAGGCGACCGGTATGTGTTTCGCATCATCATAGAGAATCTTGCTGTAGATCTCGTCGGCAAACAGGATGAGCTGGCGCTGTCTGGCGAGCTCAATGAGCTCTAGTAGCAACTCCTTGCTGTAGACGGCGCCAGTCGGGTTGTTGGGGTTGATGATAACCAGCGCTTTGGTGCGAGGCGTGATTTTGGCGGCAATGTCCTCCACTGAAGGAAACCAGTCTCCCTGCTCATCACACAGGTAATGGACCGGTGTGCCGCCGCTGAGACTGACGGCAGCAGTCCACAAGGGATAATCCGGCGCTGGTATCAGTACCTCATCCCCATCGTTGACTAACGCTTGCATCGCCATGGTGATGAGTTCACTGACACCGTTACCCAGGAAGACATCTTCGATCTCAACATTAGGGACTCGGAGGCGCTGACATTCCTGCATCACGGCCTTGCGGGCAGAATAGAGGCCTTTGGAATCGCAATATCCCTGTGCGGCAGACAGGTTATGGATCACATCGTAGAGGATTTCATCCGGGGCGTTGAAGCCGAAGGGGGCAGGGTTGCCAATATTCAGCTTCAGGATCTGATGACCTTCTTCTTCCAGGCGCTTGGCTTCTTCCAGCACTGGCCCGCGAATGTCATAACAGACATTGCTGAGCTTGTCGGATTGCGCGATAGCCTTGCTATAGGCGGCTGGTAGTGTTTTGGCGTGATCCATGAGTCACGAAATTCCGTTATCTGTTCGCGGGCAGCAGTATTCTGCCTGATTTTTGAGTAAAATCACCACTAATTTATGCTTTTGTTTCGCATTGCGGATCATCTCAAGATGCACTTTAACAGGTGGATAATTGGTTCAGAGCGACCCCTCAGGTGAGCACACGTTACTCCAAATTAGTCGGAACCAACTAGAGGAAACTCAAGCCGAAGCGGGTGTGAGAGTTCCAACTTGCCATGGTTTTTTTCAACCTGCCGTGTTGTTAAACACAGTTATGGAGTAGCTCTACTACACAAAGGAAATATCATTATGAACAATGACAGCGTTGAAGAGCTGAATCAGGCCAATGATGATGAATCGGTTCACGATCAGGCTATGACCGAAGCTGAATGGCGCAAGGAACTGGATCCTGAGCAATACCATGTGCTCAGAGAGAGAGGGACTGAACGGGCTTTTACAGGGAAATACTGGGACTTAAAGGACGCCGGTACCTACCGATGTGCGGCCTGTGGTGAGCCCTTGTTTAGTTCCGAGACCAAGTACGATTCGGGTTCTGGATGGCCCAGTTTCTACCAGCCAGCGAACACCCATAGTGTCAAAGAATTGGCAGACCACTCTCACGGTATGATTCGGACTGAAGTCACTTGTGCAAAATGCGACTCTCATCTTGGCCATGTATTTCCCGATGGTCCACCTGAAACAGGGCTTAGGTATTGCGTCAACTCTGCTTCGCTGGACTTTGAGAAGCAAGAAGAGGTTGACGCTGAATAGTTCGAGTTTATCGCGGCATTTAAAAGGGGCCGTGTAGCCCCTTTTTTATTGAGTCAGTGGTGGAACTCTGTTGCAATTAATGCTGTACCTCCGCATTGGGTCTCAATTAAGGTCAGGGGCACTTCACTCAAGTTTGGCGCTAAATCGTGTACAGCCCTTCCAGATGATTGATGCTGTTAATCTGATTGTATCCGAATAATCGCTTTGTAGTAATTTAATAATCAGGAAAAGAATTAGAACTGATAACGGAAGCAAGCCTGGTATCTGAACCTGGAATAATCGAATAGCTGAATGTCGCTTTTGTTGTCGGTATAGCTTGCTTCAGCAGTAATAGTGATGCCTCGCTTGGCCTGCCAAAATCAGCCTGCAGTTAATGACTTATTGTCGTCACTGCGAACTGTGTCGAAAAATACCGGGTGTTCACTGTCATGCTCCACATCCTGAATTGAGGCCCGCAGGAATGGCGTATGCTGGGCGTTCAGTCGGTACAGCAGGTTGTACGAGAATCCGGTGAATCGGCGACCATTATGGCTGCCGAGAGTTGGGTTTTCGGGATCTTCATCAGCGTGACACAGATTTAGAGAATGGGTGCGTTGCCCAGCGATTTTCGTCAGACCTGCGGTGAACAGCAGCTGATTGACGTCACTTAGTGAATTGGTAACGCCGGTATTGGTATCATAGCTAATCTGGGTATATGCGGCAGACAGGCTCTGATACCAACCATTGCCGCCCACATGTTGCCAAGAGCTGTTGATGGAGACGGAATCCTGGAAGCCCTCTCCATCCAGGTTGACCTGACCCACGGCCACGCCGTGGCGGTATCTGTTCACATCATCACCCCAGGCGTAGGCGACTTCGCCTCGCAGGCTATCGATATCGAACTGGTCAGTATCAAAGTTATCTAGGTGGATGAGGCCGACATTAACGTCAAGCGAACGGTCTCGGGTGAAAGGGTAGTTATAGTACAAATTGATTGTCGTATTGGAGAATTGGTCTTCGGTTTGCTGGCCAGCCTGATCCAGCTCGATCCAGCTCGATCTGTCCAATGAGGGGCGTATCTACCAGGCCATTGCTGGTGGCGCTGTTGATATTGTCATCTGAGCTAATTACTGAGGCGATTGACCAGTTAAACGAGGCGTCTTGCTGTTTCCTGCGCGCCTCAATTAGCTGCAAGAACGCCTTGATGTTTTGCCGCACATTTTGCGGCGGGTTATTCGTCAGGACAACGTTAAACAGGATTTCAGCAGCGGTGAGGTTGTCGGTGACAAAGTAGGCGCGAGCTAATTCCAGTCGGGCGCGTTCTCGCAGTACGCCATCGGTAGCAGTTGCAGCTACCCGTTCTAAAGCAAAGACTGCGTCATTTGGACTGCCACCTTCCAGTGCCGCAAGGCCATAAACAAAGTCAAACTCAGGATCACCTTCCCAATCCTCAAGATTCCTCGTGCCTAGATCCAGGGCCTCCTCGAATTGACCCGTCGTGACTAACCTGTCCATTTCGGCGTATGGTGATTCACTCTCTGCAGCTTGCGTCTACAACGGCAGGCCTAAGCTTAAAATAAAGAGCAGCAGCAGACGGTACTTTTTCATGTTGTTGTCCGTTATTGTTGCGAGCGCGCTGCAGTTGCTGAATGCGCTAGACCAATTCGGCTCCGTGATGTTGACATCGTATCAAAAAGCCCACGCAAGTCTCGCTTTCGTAGGCAAGAAATTTAATGCGAGTGCAGAAAACTCAGGGCCTCTGGAAATGTGAACAGGGGTAAATTCGCACCGGTTTATTTTCTCTCATCAGCTTACAGCCTACAGGGTATTGCTGTGATGTCGGTTTGGGCAGAATATAGCCAGAGGTGAATCAGCACCTATTTGCCTGTCTCTATAGCGAAAAGCTTACGCCATGAATCCATCGGCCTATCTCAAAGGTTTATGAAAAAGTTTATCCAACTTATTGTTCTTACGATGTTTATGCAGGCCGCAGTCGCCCAGGACGTGATCCCTGGCCGGTCTGCGTTTGGAATCGGAGCTTATTATGCGAAGGGTGATTTCGGGCAAGATTCGGAGACCACCATCCGTTATGTACCGGCGACGCTAGAGCATGATAACGGACGCTGGGGGTTGCAGCTGCTTGTGCCAAGGCTGGAAGTGGAGGGCCCCGGCACCGTGCTGCTCAATCTGGGCGGCATCAGTCGGGCAGTTGCCAGCGACGAGATCACAGTCGAGCAAGGATTGGGCGATGCCGTGGCGTCCCTTATTTATCACTTCGATCCACTGCCTGATCGCCAGACTTTTGTTGACCTTCGGCTCGACGTAAAGCTGCCAACCGCCGATGAAGCGAAAGCGCTCGGGACGGGGCAGGCTGACTATAGTTTGCAAGTCGACATTAGCCGACAGCAGGGAGCGATGACCTACTTTGCTACTGCGGGCTATACCTATCGCGGCAACTCCCCCGTATTTCAGGAGTTGCGTAATGGAAAATTTGTCCAACTAGGACTGGCTTATCCGCTCAGTCAGCGGATCTCTGTCGGAGCAATCTACGATTATCGCGCTGCGCCTGCGGCATTTTCAGACGAGATACACGAGTTGCTTCCTTATGCGGCCTTTCAGCTGAATGAAAACTGGAGTTTTTCTACTGTCATTACGACGGGTTTCACTGATGCGAGCGCTGATTTCAGCTTGCTCGGACAACTGCGCTACAGCTGGTAGCCTAATAATGGCTGAAATAGTGGCCGGAGCAGGAATCGCAAAGGGCACCAGCGATTGCAAGCTGGGGATTGGCCCCGGCCTTTGCTTCAGAGCGGCAGGGGACGAATCCGAGGAGGCAGCAGCCCTGGTCGCTGCAGTGGGCGAACTCTCTGCACCGGTGGCAGGCTCGGTCGTGCAATGCGCTCTGGACGATGAATGCGGTTGGATTCCATTTCCGATTCATGCGCAGACCGGCCCAGGCTGGTGTTATCTTGTGCGCTGGCTTGGCTGTTCGATTTAGCCTGCCCCAACAAAGCGGCAAGGCTGGACCAATTGAGCTCGCTTGCAGTAACGGTGCTTGCGGCACCGGGTCTTGCTGTATCGGTTCTACCCGCATCAGTCCCTGTGTTGGTGCCCGATTGGTCTGTGCTTGCCGACTCATGTCCAGGCAAAGGCAAGAAGGGAGAATCCACATACCCTTCGAGTTCTTCAGCACGATACTCGGCAGCCTGTTGCAACAGAAATATATCGCGATCCAGGTCATGCTGTATTTGCTCGACGATGCTGATTGGCGCAGAGCTGCTGGTAACTTCCGAGGGAGTAACCAGCTCAATTACTCGAGGTATAGGCATTTCAGGGGCCGGGATGCTGGCTGCAGTATTTTGCTCGACTAATGCGGCAATTGGCACGGCAATGGGTACCGCAATTGAAGGAAGGGTGGCATCCTCCCGCAAGACCAGCTCTGGCTGCGCCGAGCCATTGTCGGTACTGCTGCCCAGATAAGGCCTGAATCCAGTGCCACCGAGCCCGCTTTCGCTGCCTGGGACTACTGTGCGGCCGGTGCCGCCGATACCGCTGCCTTCATTTTCATCACCTCGAGAAATTTGGCTGCTAAAAGCCAGTAATGCCGCCAGCAGCACAGCCCCGAGTGCTAGCCACCTGTAGTCAGTGATGGCAGAAAAGCCTGGCCTGGATAGCTGATGCGTCATTATTTATCCGTGGTGCTTATGCAGTTCCATTTAACTGCAGATTTCAGTTGTTGTCATGTGTTGCCGCCAGGTTTGGCGGTTTCTTCGGCGCTAATCTGTGCTATTGACTCTGCTTTGTTTGATCTCTCTTTTCCCGACCTTTCTCTTTCTGGTCCTCGCGGCCGCGTGCGCCTGGGCAAGGAATCATAAGAAAATATGCCGAAGTTCATACGGTGCTTTGCTGACTGCTTATCCTGATCCGTTTTCTGTTTCGCCATGGCGGCATTGTTCATCGCAGTAAGCGCCTGCATGCCCAGCTCATTCGCCAACAGCTTCAGTTCTTTGACAGATTGGGCTGAAAGTTGGTCGTAATAAACGCTTCGATCAAAATGCAAGGGTTGTTCGCCCAGCAGGTTGCCGCTGCTGGCGGCAATGTGATCTCTGATATTTTTGGCGAAGAAAAAGGCTTTCTCTTCAAAGCCTTTTTCCGGAGTAAATGCGCCTGAGTTTAAAGTCACATATTCCCCATCGAACTCTGCCACTCCCAATCGCAGCCATTCGTCCAGAATTACCCTGGCCCGAATATCCTGTTTTACAACTCGTTTCACCAGGCTTTCAAAACAGGGTTTGCCGACTTCTATTTCCTTGAATGGAATCGGCAGTGGCTTGCCGTCGGGTGTCACGTAATCCGGATCGCCCAGCCATTGTGCGATTAATTGCGGACCAGTTGAAACAGCGGCGGGCAAGGGACTGGCGTCAGCTGAGGTCTCTCGCAGGCGCTTGACGTCTTTGCGATGGACTCCAGTAAGCAGATGAATTCGGCTATCAGATTGGCGCTTCTGGCCGTTGCGAAACTCTTCTTCTGCGACTTCAACAAAGATTGCTTTCAGCATTGCCGCCAGCTGGGGGTAGGTAATTTGGCGATGTAGCATCAACGGCACCAAGGGCCTGAGCACGGCTGCGAGGGTATTCGTCAGTCGTGCGTTTGGCGCTTGAGAATTGGGGCTCGTTTGGTTTGGTGCATCCGTCACGACTGTCAGTATATGTTTTTGTGGGAATTTTTCACAGAGTGTCTTGGCGACGGGGGTACGAAACTTTGTGGCAGTAATAAGGCGACAAGCCTTGTGCGGGCTTGGCATGAATCGCTATGCGCAGGTTTTCGGGCAGCGTTAATTAAGGAAACCGTATTTTCAGACGACATAAAGAATAGAGCAATTGACGTGGGAAATTTTCCCACCTAAACTAAATCCGCTGACTGTTTACGGTTGGCTATCCTTGTTGATCAGGTTTCTGGAGGCAACAATTGCAACAATTGCAGCACTTGTGGCCGCTCAGCCGACAGTCAAAAGCAGCTTCGCCAGAGGCTCGATGCACTTTCCAGTCTCCGCAACCCAGTGGTCTGTTCAAATTAAGTAATTCTCACATTATTGCTTTTGAAGAATACGGCGACCCAAGCGGTGAGCCCTGGCTGTATTTCCATGAAGGTGGAAACTCTCGCCTCGAATGTGCTTTTTTCCATTCAGCTGCCAAGGCCCGAGGCTTGCGCTTGCTTGCCATAGACCGGCCCGGAATCGGCGGTTCCAGTTTTTATCGTACTGATTCTGCGAGTGCATTTGCCCGCGATGCTCTTGAATTGAGCGACAGGCTGCAAATAAACCAGTTTAGCGTTCTATCTCACGGCAGTGGCGGTGTCTTTAGTTTGGCGCTTGCGCACTTGGCGCCGCAGCGAGTCACGCAGCAGGTTAATCTGGGCGGTTTGCCGGGCAGCGTGCTCGGGCCTGATAATCTAGCGCGGCGAAAACCCACTTGGTGGGATGGTATCACGCCGCCCCTGATTAAGGCCCTGGTGCAGCTGAGGGTGAATTTCTCATGCCAACCGCTGCCCGAATTCATTAAGCCCTTGCTGCAACCATTGAGCAGGGCTGATTCGAGGCTCTTGAATAAACCACGGGTTAGACAAACCCTGGAGTTGGATCGCCGAGAGGCGGTAAGGCAAGGTGCGAAGGGGATAGCCCAGGACATAGCCATGGGTTTTCGCAAGCTGGAATTCAGTCTGGCTGCTGTGGAAGTGCCCTTGGTGATTTGGCAGGGTAGATCAGACGGACCGAGCGCCGCTTCGGCGACTTCAGCAACATCTTATCTTATCGGACGCTTGCCAGCGGCGCGCTGTCATGAACTGCCGTTTAGGGGCTACTATTTCTTTCTGCAGGATAT
Organism: Gammaproteobacteria bacterium UBA7449; assembly: GCA_002477465.1. Taxonomy (GTDB): domain Bacteria; phylum Pseudomonadota; class Gammaproteobacteria; order Pseudomonadales; family Pseudohongiellaceae; genus UBA9145. Next base: position 48,423 of record DLPV01000074.1, read on the forward strand.
TGATGCTGTGTTTGCGCGCTTGTCTAAGCCCAGCGCCTTCTCAGGTCGCCTGGCCGCCTGAATTTATCGCTCAATCGGTATCGCTAGTCGTGTCGGCCATGGGAGTCGTCATGCAGATCTACGTCACAGGGGTGGTGACTGAAACAGCTGAATTCCGGGGAAGTGGAGTATTCCTTGGTATCGATGATAGTGAATACTTTGGCATCAATGAAGACCTGAACCAAATCGGTATCGATCAGCCCCCGCTTTGACTCATCAACCAGAATGTCTATGGCTCTTTCGGCTGTCATCGCCGGTTTATAGGGTCTGTCGGATGTTGTGAGTGCATCATAGATATCGCAGATTGTCATGATCTTTGAGGGCAGTGGAATTTCCGATTCTGTCATCCCATAGGGATAGCCAGTGCCATCCAGTTTTTCATGGTGGGCCGCAGCTATGGTTGGCACGTTAGAAAATTCCTTGGTCCAAGGAATGTGGTTCAGGAAATTTTGTGTGTGCACCACATGGGATTCAATTTCTTTGCGCTCGGAAGGTGACAGACTACCCTTGGCGATTGAAAGCAGATAGAGCTCTTCAGGCGTGATAATTGACAGGTCGCCGTCCTGAGACTCCATGCGGTAGGCATTTATACGGTCCAGCATCTCGCGATTGTCCTCTTCGAGCATACTGGGTTCGTTAGCCTCGACAATGGTGCGGTAGAATTCGTCAAGCATGTCCGTGTCTACAGCCAACTGTTTGTCTAACTCAGCGAACCTTGATTCATCTACACCACCATTTCTAAACATTGCGATTTGCTTGGAAAGAGATTGAGTCTTTAGCCGCTCCTTGGCCAACAGGATGCGATACTGAATGTTCTCTAAAGAACCAGCGGTCAGCTTCTTTTCCTTCACCAGGACAGATTCGCGTACACCGACTTTGCCGAAGTCATGCAGCAGGGCTGCGTATCGCAATTCCCGGACTTCTGTATCGCTAAATCGGGAATTACGCAGACGGGTAAGGTTGGAGAGTGAAACTGATTCTGCAAGGCCAAAACATAAATCAGCCACGCGGAAGGAATGACCGCTAGTGGTTGGGTCTCGTTGTTCGATAGCCGCTACCGAGGCGTTGACGAAGCCTTCAAACAGGGCCTTGATATCGTTTTGAAGAATAGTGTTTTCGATCGCGATACCGGCTTGACTCGCCAACGCCTGCAGTAGCACATTGATGTCGGAGTCGAATGCTAGTGTATAAGCCAATGCCGATTTTCATCTGTAATCTTGAGCGAACGAGCTTTTTTGCGGTTTATAAACTGCAGAACCCCAATAACTTCCTTCTGTTTATTGGCAAGCGGTATAGCGAAGATTGACTTCGTCCGATAGCCAGTTCTTCTATCGAATGACTGGTTAAATCTGTATGGTACAGTGCCCGATAGCTGATAGGCGTCAGGTATATTTAATTCGCCGTCAGTTAGCGCCACGTACCCAGCAACAGAGGACTCATCTAAAGGAAAGCGCATCTCCTCAAACGGAAAATCCATGGAATCGTTCTGGGTGAGCTTGAATACCAGTTCACGTTCGTGGTCGTTGATCTCGTTAATCAGAAACAAAGAAGCCGCATCGCAACAGGCGATGTTCTGACCCTCGGTCAGGATTTTTCGGAGCAGGGTCATCAGGTCATCTTCTGCAGACAGGGAAATACTGATATCTGCCAGTTTGTTGAGGTAGCGAAAGCTGGTTTCACGCATCTTTGCTCGTTCAGTTTTTTCGCTCTTCAACGCCCATTGATAGCAGGCCATCTCCAATAGCTTGATGGTTTGTTTGTAGGGTAGTGTGCTGCTCAGAATCAGATCGGCATCAATATTCAGGGAGTCGGTGCCAAGGAAAATAGCCTCTGGAAATTCTTCTACCCACTGGGGGAAGTCCATTTCTCTCACAAGATGGTGATCCAGCAGGATCAGGGCAGGGTTGTAGCGCTGCGCCGCTGTGATAGACACGATCTCGGTCGGAATCACTAACTTCGGCTGCAAGTCTTTCCAGATCTCGCTGCTAGCATAGCCAGGGCCGAAGCCAATAGTGATTGATCGTTGGGTTTGCGCGAAGGAATTCATGTAGGACTGATTAGTTCTGACGCCGCTCGGCAGTGCACAGCAGCGCCAGCGCCCAGCGGTAGGTTTTTTCGGGATAAAATGCTTTAAGCAGTTGAATCGACTGCTAATTACTCAGCGGGGATCTCCAGTTGCAGTTTCGCCTTTAGATCAGCCAAAAAGCGGTCAAGATTGCTCTGTGCTTCTGACTGATAGCGGAAAGGCCCGATTTCCTTCCCCTCGCGGGTGCGGAAATACCACAGGTCCTTCTCACAAAACACGCTTTCGGCTCGCTTTGCGGCACCACTGGCAGAGTGATCATTATTACTTGATTGCGACATAGCCCAGGATCTTTTGATTATTCTTATTATGTTTGGATTGGCTTGAGGGTCAGCTATATCAACTGGCAAAAACGGGAGACATGCCATTCAACAGATTCGCTCTCGATGCTGTCTATATTCGAGCCTATCATCGACTTTAAGTGAATTCACCCTGGCGTGCAACACGGTGGCTTCTGCGCTTAACTGATTCATTATCGATCCTTTGACTAATGCGAATCATTATCCATTGGGTCATCGGCTGCTGCTCGAACGGGTCAGTTTGGTCCGTGAGCGTAGACACCCGCTGCTAATCACCATCATTTCTACCAAATCTGGACAGGCGCTGTTCCAGCGCTCGAAGCTCCTGCTGCGTATTAATATTCGCAAAATCAAATTCGGACTCCGCAGTCACATCGACGGTTATCGAGTTCAATTCTGGTAGCAGCGGCTTTGGCCCATGCACACCTGCTGCAATGGCCCGGTCCAATTTGCTGCGACTTGCAATACCCCATACTGAAAACAGAGGTTGTAGCTGGCCTGCTTCGCGTGCAAAGGCCACCTGGCTGCCGCTTGCCATCATTCCATGCAGAAGTTGCGCGACCAGGATCTCCGGGAAAAACGGCACATCGGCAGCGAAGCAAGCCAGGAAAGGCGGCGTCCCGGTTTGGGCATACCGAGTCGAAACCCAGGACATGGCACTGCTGATTCCCAGCAGCGGGCCGGAGTGCCCGGGAAAACGATCGGCAATTATGGGGAGCTGCAATTGATCATACAGAGCTGGATCTGAGTTGCTCGAAAGGATCAGCTTATCGACCTGAGGAGCGGCCCGTTCAATCACGTACTCAATAAGCGCTCGCCCTTGCAGGGTTTGGAGTGGTTTTTCTCCGCCACGCATGCGCTTGCCCTTGCCGCCTGCCAGAATTACACCGATGACTTGATGGGGTTGCTTGCTATGAATTTTCATACTCCCGCTAAATGAGTCAGGCGCTTGAGGTCAGGAATTGGTCGCTACTGGATGGCGATCACACGCAGGAGCATCTTGGGCGCAATCGCGCAATTCGGCAAGCGTTGCAGTCCCCATATCGATATGGGAAAATCGCGCACTTCGCTCACACGGGTAATCATCGTAACTCCTTGAATTAGCAGGAAATCAGCCACTTTGGCGCAATCCTGAATCGAGCAATTCTGAATTCTCTTACCAATTAGAAACAAACTCAGGAGTTCGCCGTCATCAGAGACCGGCGACCATACTGAATTGAACGAGGTTTAAACATGCAGGTTTCAGTAGAAACGACTGAAGGATTAGAACGGAAAATGACCGTCGCGGTACCCAGCGACCGTGTGGATACAGCAGTGAATGAACGCTTGCAGGAAGCAGCGCGAACCATTCGACTGAAAGGTTTCCGACAGGGCAAGGTGCCCATGAAGGTAGTTAAAAGTAGGTTCGGCAAAGGCGTTCGTCAGGAAGTCGTGGGAGAGCTGATGAGCCAGATGTATTACGAGGCCATCAATCAGCAAAGTCTGAAACCTGCCGGACAGCCCAGAATAGAGCCTACAAATCTCGACGAGGGTAATGATCTCGAATTTGTTGCGATATTCGAGGTCTATCCTGAAATCAGTCTGCCTGACTTTTCCGGTGTAAAAGCCGAGCGCTTAGCAGCTGAAGTCTCAGATAGCGACATTGATGAAATGATTGAAACCCTTCGTAAGCAGCGTCAGACCTGGGAAGAAGTGGAGCGACCTGTCGCCGACAGCGATATGGTAAATATTGATTACCTTGGTAAAAAAGATGGGGAAGAATTTGCCGGCGGCAAGGCTGAGGGTCAAAATCTGGTGATAGGTTCTGAGCGCATGATACCCGGCTTTGAAGAAGGCATGATCGGTAAATCGGCTGGTGATGAATTCACGCTGGCTCTGAAGTTTCCCGATGAGTATCAAAGCGAAGAGCTGGCCGGCGCAGAGGTTGAGTTCGATATTAAACTAAGCGCGGTCAGCGAGCAGAAGCTGCCGGAAGTGGATGAGGAATTCTTCAAGAGTTTTGGTGTCGATGAGGGCGGACTTGAAGCCTTTCGTGAGGAAGTCACCAACAACATGCAGCGGGAAATGAAAACCGCGAGCCGGAATAAGCTTAAGACCGCCGTCATGGACGCGTTATTGGCTGAGACTGAAGTTGATGTGCCAGCCTCCTTGGTGCATAGCGAGATTCATCAGCTGAAGCATCAAACTGCCCAGCAGATGGGCGGAGGTCAGGGCTTTGATCCCGGCTCGCTGCCGGATGATCTATTTCGGGAACAGGCCAAGCGTCGGGTCATGCTGGGATTGATTCTGGGGGAGGTAATTAGCCAGAAAAACATTCAGGCCGATGCAGATAAGGTGCGAGAGGCTATCGAGGAAATTGCTTCGACATACGAGTCACCGGACGAAGTCGTCAAATGGTATTACAGCAATGAAGAACAATTGCAGGTAATCGAGTCTACTGTCATTGAAGATCAAGTATTTGACTACATTATAGAAGAAGCGGGTATTGAGGATAAGCAAGTGACCTACCAAGAGGTTATTAAGCCTGAAGCCCAGGGCGCTGGAGAGGATTGAGTTGCCTGAGCACTCTCCTCGCTGTCAAAATTTAACCCTGCAGTGCAGGGGCGTCTACACGTAAGTAGCGCCTTCGGACTGTCTAGCTAAAAGGAAATCCTGCAATGCCAAGTCGTTCCCACGACCCCATCGCTGCACTTGTGCCAGTTGTTGTAGAGCAAACAGCGCGCGGTGAGCGTTCCTATGACATTTACTCGCGTCTATTGAAAGACAGGGTCATCTTCATGACTGGCCCAGTTGAAGACCATATGGCAAACCTCATTGTGGCGCAGATGTTGTTTCTTGAATCTGAAAACCCCGATAAAGACATACATTTGTACATAAATTCGCCAGGTGGCTCTGTTACTGCAGGATTGTCTATCTACGACACCATGCAATTCATCCAGCCGGATGTGAGTACTATGTGCATCGGGCAGGCGGCCAGCATGGGGGCTATGTTGTTGGCGGGCGGCGCGGCTGGCAAGCGTTTAGCGCTGCCTCATGCCAGGATGATGATCCATCAGCCAAGCGGGGGTGCCCAGGGTCAGGCATCTGATATAGAAATTCAAGCTAATGAAATCATTAAGATAAGAAAGAAACTCAATGTATTACTTGCAGAACATACCGGACAATCAGAAGCGCAGATCGCCATGGATACAGAGCGCGATAATTTTATGAGCGCCAAAGAGGCCGTGACTTACGGTCTGGTGGATAAAGTAATCGAGCGAAGGGTAGATAAAGTGAGTAAGTCAGGGGAATCTGGCTAAAATTCCAGTTTTAACTTGCAATCACCGCTCAATGCCTTAATTTTAGGGGCATAGCGTGGGATCACGGGGACTAACTGGATTATACAGAATCCGTCCAATACCCGCCTGACCGGCGCGCAGTATTAACATTACCCGTTAGTTTTAAATATCGTAAGGTTAAGTAGTTAGAGAAGTATGTCAGACGACAAATACAACAAAGGTGACGACAACGGCAAGTTGTTGTACTGCTCCTTTTGCGGCAAGAGCCAGCACGAAGTGCGAAAACTGATCGCAGGACCTTCGGTCTTTGTGTGCGATGAGTGTGTCGATCTCTGTAACGACATCATTCGCGAGGAAATTCAGGAGAAGGAGTCGGAAAGCACTGCGCGCAAGTTGCCGATCCCTGAAGAAATAAAGAACACGCTAGATGAGTATGTGATTGGTCAGGAGAGTGCCAAGAAAGTGCTTTCTGTGGCGGTTTATAATCACTATAAGCGCCTCAATTACGATAAAGCCACCGGCGAAGTCGAACTGAGCAAGAGCAATATCCTGATGGTGGGGCCAACCGGCACCGGAAAGACCCTGTTGGCGGAGACACTGGCGCGCTTGCTTGATGTGCCTTTTACCATAGCCGATGCAACTACTCTGACCGAAGCGGGTTATGTAGGCGAGGATGTTGAAAATATCATCCAGAAACTGCTGCAGAAATGCGATTATGATGTTGAGAAGGCCCAGATTGGAATCGTCTACATCGATGAGATAGATAAGATTTCACGCAAATCCGACAACCCGTCCATCACTCGAGACGTGTCTGGGGAGGGGGTTCAGCAAGCCTTGCTCAAACTTATCGAAGGAACCGTAGCCTCGGTGCCACCTCAGGGTGGTCGCAAGCATCCGCAGCAGGAATTCCTGCAGGTGGATACTTCCAATATCCTGTTTGTCTGTGGCGGCGCATTTGCCGGCCTGGACAAGATTATTCGCGATCGCTCAGAGAAGAGCGGCATTGGCTTCACCGCCGAAGTCCGCAGTCAGGACCGTGAGGACAAGGTAGGGGAGACGCTGCGTGAAGTTGAACCTGAGGATCTGGTGAAATATGGTCTGATCCCCGAATTTGTTGGGCGCCTGCCAATGATCGCTACCCTGGATGAGCTGGATCTGGACGCATTGGTGCGTATCATCAAAGAACCCAAGAATTCTCTCACCAAACAGTACAGCAAGTTGTTTGAAATGGAAGGCGTTGAGATTCAATTCCGAGATGACGCGCTGCGCGCCATTGCCCGCAAAGCGCAGGAGCGAAAGACAGGGGCTCGTGGCCTGAGGTCCATCATGGAGGCCGTGCTCCTGGATACCATGTACAAAATTCCTTCGCTGGAAAGAGTCAGCAAGGTCATTATTGACGCAGCAGTTATTCAAGGCGAATCTGAGCCTCTGCTGATGTACGAAAATATCGAGCAATCAAGCAAATCAGCCGTCGACGAATAAGTCGAGATGGCCGAGTAATTCGTCGCTGGTACTTGATTTTTTGCGCCACTGGCTCCATTTCTTGGGCTAGTGTTTGAATTGTTTTCCTGGAACATGTTTTCTTCTTAAGAGACACGTATGAGTTTACCCCCCGAGCTAGCTAATAACGCCAGTTTTCCACTTTTGCCGCTACGCGATGTAGTGGTGTATCCCCAAATCGTACAGCCACTGTTTGTGGGTCGCCCCAAATCTATTAAAGCCCTCGAAATTGCCATGGCCAGCGACAAGCAGGTCCTTTTAGTTGCACAGAAAAATGCGTCTGAAGACGAGCCAGGTGTAGAGGATCTGTTTGCGATTGGTACTGTGGCTACTATTTTGCAACTGATCCGCCTGCCCGACGGTACAGTTAAGGTGCTGGTCGAAGGTCTAGATCGCGCCATGATCAAAGACGTGCTTTTCGATGCCGACCACTTTCAGGCGGATACCAAGGTGCTTCAGCCTGAAGAGATTCCAGAGAAAGAATCCGCACTACTGATCCGCTCCTTGTTGTCTCAGTTTGATCAGTATGTGCAGCTTAGCAAGAAAATTCCACCGGAGGTCATGACCTCGATCTCGAGCATAGACGAGCCCGGCAGGCTGGTAGATACCATTGCTTCCCATATGTCACTGCAACTTCAGGAGAAGCAGAATTTGCTTGAGCTGGCGGGCCTGCAGGCGCGCATCGAACATCTAATGGCCTTGATCGAATCGGAAATCGACCTGTTCCAGGTCGAAAAACGCATTCGCGGTCGGGTCAAGAAGCAAATGGAGAAAAGCCAGCGCGAGTACTACCTGAATGAACAGATGAAGGCCATCCAAAAGGAAATGGGCGAGTTGGATGACGTGCCTAATGAGGCGGAAGAATTAAAACAGCGTATTGACGATGCCGGTATGCCCAAAGAAGCCAAGGAAAAGGCGACTGCAGAGCTCAACAAGCTGAAGATGATGTCCCCTATGTCCTCGGAAGCTTCGGTGGTGCGAACCTATCTGGACTGGATGGTCAATGTTCCCTGGAAGAAGCGCAGCAAAGTGCGCCTGGATCTGGGCAAGGCAGAAGACATTCTTGAGCACGACCATTATGGCTTAAAAGAAGTCAAAGAACGTATTCTTGAATATTTGGCAGTGCAGAAACGCGTCAAGAAACTGAAGGGACCCATCCTTTGTCTGGTGGGCCCTCCGGGTGTCGGTAAAACCTCCCTGGGCGAGTCCATTGCGCGAGCAACCAATCGGAAGTTCGTGCGCATGGCGCTGGGCGGTGTTCGTGACGAGGCAGAAATACGGGGACACCGACGTACCTATATTGGTTCACTGCCAGGCAAACTTCTGCAGAAATTATCCAAGGTTGGGGTAAAAAACCCACTGTTCTTGTTAGACGAAATCGACAAAATGGGAATGGACAACCGCGGTGATCCCGCATCGGCGCTGCTGGAAGTATTGGACCCAGAGCAAAACCATAATTTTAACGATCACTATCTCGAAGTGGACTACGATCTTTCAGAAGTCATGTTCGTTTGTACGTCCAATAGCATGAATATTCCTGAGCCATTACTCGACCGGATGGAAGTCATTCGCATACCAGGCTATACCGAGGACGAAAAGGTAAATATTGCCGAACGCTATCTGGTGCCGAAACAGAAGAAGAACAATGGTCTTGCCGATGACGAACTCGTGTTTGATGAGCAGTCCATTCGCGATTTAATTCGTTATTACTCGCGTGAGGCTGGCGTGCGGGGTCTGGAGCGTGAGATCGCAAAGATCAGTCGTAAGGTCGTGAAGGAGAATTCTCTGGACAAGGCTACAGAATCGAAGGTGCTAACTCCTGAGGTTCTGGAAAACTACTCCGGCGTGCGCAAGTATGATTACGGCAAGGCTGAAGAAGAAAACATGATTGGCCAGGTAAATGGTCTGGCGTGGACCCAGGTAGGCGGCGAGCTGCTTACCATTGAGGCTATTGCAGTCGAAGGTAAGGGTAAAACCATCAAGACAGGGTCACTTGGTGATGTCATGCAGGAATCGATTCAGGCCGCGTTTACTGTGGTTAGAAGTAGGGCTAGGGCGCTCGGTCTCGACTCTAACTTCAATGAAAAATTTGACCTGCACATCCATGTGCCAGAGGGAGCGACCCCAAAGGATGGTCCCAGCGCTGGCGTGGGCATGTGTACGGCCCTGGTTTCAGTGTTAACGAATACACCGGTTCAGGCCGATGTGGCCATGACGGGTGAAATCACCTTGCGCGGCCAGGTGTTGCGAATTGGTGGTTTGAAGGAGAAGTTGCTGGCAGCACATCGAGGAAACATTAAAACCGTGATCATTCCTGCCGACAACGAGAGAGACCTTGCTGAAATTCCGGACAATATCAAGGCTGACCTAGAAATTGTTCCGGTACGCTGGATCGATGAAGTTCTGGAACACGCCTTGCAGTATCAACCCACTCCTTTGAGTGGCGAGGAAGATTCTAAACAGGAAAGCGAACCCAGCTGCGATGATAAAGAGCAAAGTGGTGACGAAAAGCACATAAATACCCACTAAACCTGGGTGTTTTCGGTTGACACAGCTTTTCGCCAATTGGTATAAAGAATTCATCACAAGGCAAGCGTGGCGGGACTTCCAGGGGTTTTCACTGGGAATTCTTAATTAAAAAGTAAGGCCAAGTGTCGGGCGAACCCTAGATTAAAATTCTGCTTAAAATCCAGGTGTAGAGAAACGAATTTTTCAGGCTTAACTCCAATCGCAATGAACCATTCTCGTGTCGAAAGATTGGCAAGGTTCGATTGGCAAGGAAGCGAATTAGCAAAAAAACAACTTAAATTTAGAAAGGGGATAACGTGAATAAATCAGAATTAATAGATGCTGTTGCTGCTAGTGCAGACCTCCCAAAAGCTGCCGCCGGTCGTGCTATTGATGCGATGCTAGATGCAATCACTGATTCGCTTAAGGAAGCAGATCCGGTTGTACTGGTAGGTTTTGGAACATTTGCTACGAAAGACAGAGCTGCCCGCACGGGCCGTAATCCTCAGACAGGCGCGCCCATTGAAATCAAAGCAGCCAAGGTGCCCAGTTTTAAGGCAGGCAAGGCGCTTAAGGATTCAGTTAATTCCTAAGCTGCTTGGTGTTTGACCTAAAGGTCAAATACGACAAATATTATTATTGGTGACGCTGGTCGCCAATAATAAAAGATACGGGGCGCATCACTGATGCGCCTTTTTAGTTGTAGGTAAATTCTAGAAGGCACAATTAGAGCCGGCCGTAATTGTGCGTTAAGTAGAGAGTAAAACAATTCCATGCTGCAAGATTTGAGGGAGAATTCCCAGGGCGTCATCGCCAAAGTCATTATCGGATTCATCGTCGCCATATTCGCGCTCACAGGTGTTGAGTGGTTGATCGGTGGATTTATTTCATCTCCGCCAGTTGCGGAGATAAACGGTGAAGAAATCACCGAGGCTCAGCTTCAATTCAATACCCAGAATTTATTGGCTTCACTTGGTGGTGCCGACATCGATCAGGAGTTGCTGGAACAGATCGCCCTGAACCAGCTCATCGAAGAGACTGTTTTGAAGCAGTCGGCCGATCGTGCCGGCATGATTGTGTCCTCGGACCGGGTAGATAGGGCAATCATTGAGAACCCTAGTTTTCAAATCAACGGTGTATTTGATAGTGATCTTGCCGTTCGCACTATGGCCAGCCAGGGCTACAATATTCCGCTTTATCGCCAGGCATTAAGCCAGAGCATGTTGTTGGGGCAGATCGCCAATGCTTATTCGGCTTCAAATTTCATCACAGACTCTGAGCTTGAATCTATCGCAGAGCTTACGCAGCAAACCCGAGATTTCCGCTATGTTTCTGTAACCATGGGTACTCGAACTCTGGGTAATGCAATAAGCCAGGAAGAGATCCAGCGCTATTACGACGAGAACCCTGCTGAATTCACCCAGGAAGAGTCAGTCGATGTTAACTACGTTGTCTTGGACAGGAATGTCATTGCAGACGAAATCCAGGTCGATGAAGCAGAGATACGAGCACAGTACGATGCCCAGCGGGCTGACTTTGAGGGCTCATCCGAAAAGCGTGCATCCCATATTTTGTTTGAGGTAGGGGGCACTATGGATGAGGCGGCGGCAATGGATTTGGCTGCGACTGCCAGGCAGCGCCTTCTGGATGGAGAGGACTTTGGCGCTGTGGCACTGGAACTGTCCTCTGACACCGTGTCAGCAGAAGAAGGTGGGGATATCGGATACACCGATGGTTCTGCTTTTCCCCAGTCCATAGAAGCGGCATTGGAGACGCTGGCGCCGAATGAGATTTCGGAACCCGTGGTAACAGAGTTTGGGGTGCATGTGGTGAAGCTCACCGAAGACGCCGAGAATGTTTATCAGGCATTTGAAGAAATTTCTGATCGAATAGAGCGTGAACTCAAGAGTGCAGAAGTCGACTTGCTGTTCGCGGAACGAATCGAAGACATGTCTAACCTTGCGTTTGAAACAGGTGACCTGATTACAATCTCGGAACAGTTGGGCTTGGAAATACAGAGCGCAGATTCCGTGCCTCGTGCGGGTAGTAGTGGACTGTTCGCGAATCAGGCGCTAGTGACCGCTGCTTTTTCAGACGAGGTCATGCTGGAGGGGAATAACAGCGATGTAATTGAGATTGGTGATAATCAGGCCGTGGTGCTGCGGGTTCAGCAATTTAATGAATCAGCTGTTCTCCCACTGGACGATGTAATGGGAGAGATATCTGTCATCCTGCGCACCCAGATGGAGCGTGAGGCGGTCCAAAGCCTCGGTGAGGAGCTGTTGATCGCTGCGGAAGAAGGTGGTGATGTCGATGCCCTGCTTGCCGACAATGAGCTGGAATGGTTAGACGCTGAAAACATCAGTCGCAACGACTTCAGTGTAAATCGTGAAGTGATAGATCACGTCTTCACCATGGCAGCTCCTGAGAGTGAGCCTGTAGTTTCCAGCGTCAGTCTGGCCAATGGTACTTTCGTGCTGGTGGAGCTAAACCAGGTTAATCCCGGCGAGTTTTCTGCCATCCCGGAACCAGATCGAAATCGCCTGGTAGATTCATTGCAAAGCGATCTTGGCGTAAGCGATTACCAGTCTTTTCTTGTGAGTCTTCGTGAAGGCTCTGATATAAGTGCCGCAATGCTAGAGGAAGAGCTGTAGAAAGCCTGTCAGCAGTCATCTAATCTAAAAACATGCTGATCCATCTTTCGGTGGATCAGCATTTTTTTTTGACACGGATCTGATTGATTGAGATGCGGGCGCTCGACGCTACTCCAGGGTACCCATGGCTGTCGTGTTGAATCCACCATCGACGTAGAGGATTTCGCCTGAAATGCCTGAAGCGAGGTCTGAGCACAGAAAGGCGCCGGCATTACCGACTTCATCAATGGTGACGTTGCGGCGCAGCGGTGTTTGCTTAGCATTATAGTCGAGCATCTTGCGGAAGCTCTTGATACCGGAGGCGGCCAAGGTGCGAATCGGCCCTGCGGAAATGGCGTTTACCCGGGTACCTTCGGGTCCCAGGCTAGATGCCATATAGCGCACGTTTGCTTCTAGACTGGCTTTGGCCAGGCCCATCACGTTGTAGTTTGGCAGGGTCCGCATGGCGCCCAGATAGCTTAATGTCAGCAGAGAACCATTACGACCTGCCATCAGTTCCTTGCCGGCCTTGGCCAGCGCCACGAAGCTATAGGAACTAATTTCGTGCGCCGTCAGAAAGCCTTCCCTGGTGGTGATATCCACGTAATTTCCATCGAGTTCATTGCCTGGTGCAAAAGCCAGACAGTGAACGATCCCATCAAGGCCATCCCATTTTTCAGACAGCCCGAAGAATAGTTCATCGATTTGCTGGTCACTTGTTACGTCGCAGGGGAAAACAAGGTTGGAGTCCCATTGTTCCGCGAATCCAAGTACCCGGTCTTTGAGTCTTTCATTCTGATAGGTGAACGCCAATTCGGCGCCTTCTCGATGCATGGCTGCTGCTATGCCAGATGCGATGGAGAGTTTGCTGGCTACGCCCAGAATGAGAATACGTTTTCCTGCGAGAAAGCTCATAACATTTGTTCCTTGCTTTAGAGTTCTATTAACTAATAATGTTGATCGGCTTAAGCAGTCGCTGGCACCTGTTCGGCTTTCTGGTCAATGGGTGACTCCCAGTTTTTGGTCTTTAATGCGAAGATCGCTATCACGACGCCAATGGCTATGGTGAATAAACTAATCTGGAGGTACAGGCTTGGCATTTGCTGAATGTTTTCTGGATCGAAGTTACCTGCGACCAGGCCCGCAACCACGTTGCCGATTGAATAGGTCAGAGTAAAAACCCCCATCATCTGCCCGGCGAAACGCTTTGGCGATAGCTTGCTGACTGCGCTGAGAGCAACGGGGCTGAGGCAGAGTTCGCCCACTGTGTGCAGGAAATAGGTGGCCACAAGCCAATAGGGGGCAGCAAGCATGCCTGAGGCGGCGACTTGCGCTGCGAAAAACATGACGATAAAACCGGTTGCCATGATGATCAAGCCGAGCGCGCACTTGATACAATAGGAGGGATTGATCATACGCTTTGTAAGGTTAATCCAAAGCGCCGCGAAAAATGGCGATAGGATAACTATAAAAAACGAATTTGCTGACTGGAACCAGGCGGGGGGAATCTCAAAGCTATTTATGATTCGGTCAGTATAGTCGCGCCCAAACAAATTAAGGGACGATCCAGCCTGTTCGAATCCGGCCCAAAAAAACGTGGAAGCAACGCATACCAGGAACAAAGATCCCAGGGAGCGTTTCTCAGTTGGGCTAAGCTCAGCGAAAGCATAGATACCGGCATAGTAAGCCAGAAATACTGCAGTAATAGTCAGGGCGACATAACGAGCTAGGGTCACGGGGTCAATGCGGAGCGCGCCGCTTATAACAAACGTAGTCAGCAATCCAATCAGGGCAACACTGGCAAGTATGGCTAACTGGCTGTTGCGTTGCCCCACAGCAGATAAAACCTGAGTTGGAGATACCCCTTCGCCCTGGAGTCTGTTCAGGGTTCGGCGGAACTGTACAAGTCCCAGACCCATACCTATCGCGGCAGCGCCGAACGCCCAGTGGTAACCGACGTTAACCTGGAGCCATCCGCACACTAAATAGCCAATAACCGAGCCAAGGTTAATTCCCATATAGTACAGGGTGTAGCCCGCATCCCGGCGCTCATCATCGCGGGAATAAAGTTGACCAACCAGCGCCCCGATATTGGGTTTCAACAGGCCAGTTCCGGCCACTACAAATACCAGGCCTACGAAAAACGTGCTGTCATTGGGAATTGCCAGCAGGATGTGGCCGCACATGATTATGATCCCGCCGTACCAGACAGCCTGTTGACTGCCGATCATGCGGTCCGCGATCCAGCCGCCGGGTAGTCCCATGAAATACACTGCGCCAGTATATAAACCATAGATAGCCGTGGCCGATGCCACGGTGATGCCTAACCCACCCTCCTGAATACTCAGGGTCATATAGAGCACTAACAGGGCGCGCATGCCGTAGTAGCTCATGCGCTCCCACATCTCGGTAAAGAATAAGGTGGAGAGTCCGGCTGGATGGCCAAAAAACTCCTCGTTTCGATTTGTTGCTGCGGATTGCTGTACGGCTGGTTCTGTCATGTTGGTTTGAGTCCCATTCAGGGTGCGACAACTTGGATTTGCTGTCCGGGAAAGATTAGATCATTTCTGCCCAGGTCGTTCCAACGCAGCAGATCTGCGAGGTTGGCACTATAGCGTTCAGCGATGCCGGCCATGGTATCACCGCGCCGAACGCGATAGATCTTGCTGCCACTGCGATTGGCAGGGAAATCCGCAGCGAGAGTGGAGGTTTCCATAAAGCCGAAATCCAGCTCCTGGCCAGGTTGCAGCAAAGCATCGCGATCCAGCTGGTTGTAGGCAGCGATGTCACTGGAGCGCAGGTCAAAACGCCGGGCAATGCTCCATAGATTGTCACCCCGGCGCACCACATAGCGAGGCGGGACCGCAACCGCAAGCCTGGTTTCTGGCAGCGGCGGCTGCAAACTGGCCAGATCTGCCTCTGATAAGCCGCTCCCGCGTGGAATAAGCAATGGGCGCCCAGCGATTATCCTTGAGCCCCGGATCTGATTGATGATTCGCAGTGTCTCTACAGTAGTGCCGAGGCGCGAGGCGATGCCTCCTAGCGTATCTCCGGGCCGGATCCGATAATGCTCCCAGGAAACATACCGAGAGCGATCGAGTGACGCGAGACTATTCTGAAACTGATTCTTCATCTGCTTTGGTACCGCGACAATTTGCGGCTGTTCGGGGTGGGTCGCCCACTGCAGATATCCAGGGTTCAGACTCCTGATAGTTTCCAGATCAACACCAAGCATAGCGGCTACCTGTGCCAGGTCGATCTGGCTGCCTACGTCCACCAGAGCCAGCGGCTCTTCATTGGCAATTTTGGCCAATTCGATCCCATGATCTTGGGGATTCAATACGATCTGAGCTAGCGCCAGCACGCGTGGCACATGGGAGCGAGTCTCTGGTGCCAGCGGCAATTCCCAAAAATCGAGTTCGCCAATCTCGGCGTCACGCCGCCGGAACGCTCGCCGCACGTTGCCGCCGCCGGTGTTATATGCGGCCAGCGTGATCAGCCAGTCCCCGTCAAACTGGTCGTTAAGTACTTCGAGATAATCCAGAGCTGCGACGGTAGATGCTCTGGGGTCGCGCCTGCCATCAAACCACCAGTCCTGCTGCAGCCCAAATGATCTTGCGGTGGGCGCGACGAATTGCCAGAGGCCCACCGCGTTTTGTCGAGAGTGTGCTGCCGGATTAAACGTGCTTTCGACCATTGGTAGCAGTGCCAGTTCCATTGGCAGGCCGCGGCGCTCAATCTCGGCAACTATCCAGAACAGAAAAGGTGAGGCACGCTCCGTAATAAGATCAAAGTAGCGCTGATTTTCAGAGTAGCGCGGCAGCTGTTCCAATACCGCTGAATGGGAATAGTAGGGCGACAGTTGAAGTGAGGTGCGCATCCGCTCCCATAGCGATGAGTAGCCAGCTGGCGTTTCTGAGGTTTCGCGGGGAACGAGAGCGGAGGTGTTTGCATGTGGCCTCTCAAGCCTTACTCCTTCTGTGAGTTCAGCTTGTTGCGTGCGGTTTGATTGTGCCGGGCCGGGTTTTAGTTCGGTGCTGGTTTGACAGCCAATAAGGATGGCACACAGCAGTAACAGCTGTGCTGCTCTGGTGCGTGGGCCCGCGTTGATCTTCATGTTGAATGTGTTCATGCAGAGCGCCATCGCCTGATTAGAAATTGTCTTTCCAGGCTCGCAGGGCGGCAAACACGTCAACCGAAGAATCCAATGCGGTGCTGCTTTGACTCTTGAGTTGCTTAATGATTTGGTCGTTATCACAGCGCAAGAATGGATTGGTCGCCAGTTCCAGGCCGATTGAGGAGGGTAGAGTGGGTTGGGCTTGATTGCGCTTGGCCTGCTCTGCAACTGCACGTGACTTCAATGCTGGGTTGTGTGCGTCCGCCGCTGCAGCAAACTTGAGGTTTGCCATGGTATATTCATGGGTACAGTACACTGCTGTATTGCTCGCCAACGCGGTCAGCTTGGCAAGTGACTCGAACATCATAGCTGGAGATCCTTCGAACAGTCGCCCACAGCCCGCCGCGAATAATGTGTCGCCGCAAAACAGCGTGGGTGGAGCCGTGTCGTCGCTAAAATAAGCGATATGATCAAGAGTGTGACCTGGTACCTCTAGTACAGAAAAGCGCGCGCCAAATAGTTGAATGTCGTCACCTTCAGCGACGAAATTTGTTATTCCTTTGATGTTACTTGGGCGCGGACCGAAAATGGTTGGCTTATATTTCTCCGCGAGTCTGGCCAGGCCACCAGTATGGTCAGGATGATGATGAGTGACCAGAATATGGGTCAGATTCAGCTTGTGGCTTTCAGCGAATTCGAGCACCGGGGCCGGATCGCCAGGGTCCACCACTGCGAATTCATTCTCGTCAGCGCTGACGATTGCCCAAATGTAGTTGTCCTGGAACGCAGGAATTGGATGTATGCGCTTGAACATGAATAGCTTATAGCCTTCTTTGATTACTTGAACAACTGTCATGATAGCGAGAAATGCCACAGAATCATATGCTTAGCACTTAGTCAGTGAGGCTGGTGCTGGCGCCACTGGCGGGATAGAATTTTACTTCCGTCAGACTGAATCTCGCTCGATTAATGCCATGAACGTGTATTCCAAACATGAGACCCGCCGCAGGCTGCTGAAAGGATTTCCCGACTCAGACATGTTGGCTAATCTGGTTGGGCAATGGTTTCACACGCCGCAGGGTCAAGCGGTGTGGCAGGCTGAAAAGGCCCTTACAGATCCTCTGCTCAGTCGTTTGTTTGGCTACCACATCCTGCAGATTGGCTGTAACGAGGAGTTTTCCCTTGTCACGGAAAGCCCAGTGGGCCACAAGGTGATTTTTGCTCCAAGCTGGCGTCCCGGCAGCGCGAATCCAGTCGCAGATAATGAGGAATTACCCCTGGCCACTGACAGTATTGATGTCGTGGTGTTGCATCATGCCCTGGATTTTACCGAGGACAGTCATCGGCTTTTGCGCGAAGCGACCCGAGTGCTGCGCCCGGGCGGTCAATTGTTAATAGTTGGATTCAACCCGATCAGTTTCTGGGGATTTTGGAAGTTGTTTAAGCGGAAGACTAATTTACCCTGGAGTGCCAGATTTATTTCACGCCGTCGCCTGACTGATTGGCTGCAACTGTTGGATCTGCATCTGGATTCGACTCAGCTGTGCCTGCATTTTCTGCCGTTTAAGCTGCGCAGTATCCTCAAGCATGCTTCCCGATTTGAGCGCTTTGCCAGTAAGCTGGGCTCGCCCCTGGGCGGGGTCTATGTCATGCTCTGCGTGAAGCAGGTTGCTCCGATTACGCCAATCGTGCCGCGCTGGCGGCCGCTCAGAACCCGAACGGTGGCAATGCCAGCAGCGGAAAAAGCGCGAGTCAAAATTCATTGAACCTGGCAAGCCATGAATCCCATTCGACCCCGGGGCTAAATCCAAGTGTCTGAACACGTAGAGATGTATACCGACGGCGCTTGCCGAGGCAATCCAGGCAAGGGCGGCTGGGGTGTTTTGCTGCGCTTCGGAGCAGCTGAAAAGACACTGTATGGTGGTGAAGAGCTAACCACAAACAATCGTATGGAGCTCACGGCTGTAATTAAGGGCTTGGAAGCGCTGAATAAGCCGTGCTCGGTCCTGGTGACTACAGACTCAAAATATGTGCTGTCGGGAATGACAGAATGGATGCCGAACTGGAAAAAACGTAATTGGAAAACCGCCAGTAAGAAACCGGTGCTCAATGTAGATTTATGGCAACAGCTGGATGCCCAGGTGCAACAACACGACGTCAGCTGGGAATGGGTTAAAGGTCACAGCGGCCACCCTGAGAACGAGCTGGCGGATCAGTTGGCGAATCAGGGAATTGATGAGCTGCACTAGCTGAACCTAAGCTTGGTGTCACGCGGGTAGAATTTCAACTGAGAACGGATTAGAGATGAGGCAGGTTGTACTTGATACAGAAACGACTGGATTGGACCCGCAGCAGGGGCATCGCGTTATTGAGATCGGCTGTGTCGAAATCCAAAATCGCCGCCTAACAGGCCGGCATTTCCATCAGTACCTGAATCCCGACCGTGAAATCGATGAGGCTGCCATCGAGGTGCATGGAATTACTACACATTTCCTGGCTGATAAGCCTCGTTTTGAGCAGGTCGAGGCCGATTTTCTGGAATTTGTCTCTGGCGCTGAATTGGTAATACACAATGCGCCCTTTGATATTGGCTTTCTTGATTACGAACTGAAGTTGAGTGGCTCAGGGCAGGGCAAGATGGCGAATATCTGCGCTATTCTAGACTCGCTAGTTCTGGCGCGCGAGAAACATCCGGGGCAACGCAATAATCTGGATGCGCTATGTAAGCGCTACGGCGTAGACAATACCCAGCGCGATCTGCACGGTGCGTTACTCGATGCTGAGATCCTGGCAGATGTCTATCTGCTTATGACCAGCGGACAGTCCAGCCTGTCACTGCGCGAGGAGCAAGAGGAGCGAACAGTGGCGGCGCGAAGGGATCGAAAATTCGATCCCAATAGGCCACCGCTGCGAATTGTTGCTGCTACAGCTGATGAACTTGAAAGTCATGAGGCCTGCCTGAATGAGATCGATGAGGCGAGCGACGGCGGCAGTTTATGGCGGCGACTTGATAAGGCATAAGTGACAGATTTAAAGCCATATTTTTTGTGAGTCAGCGGGTGCTTTAAATCCGCAATCATTAGCGACCAGACGCCGCGAAACTGCTTGAACAGGCCACTCGAAAGCTATAGTATTTGCTGGTTTTGGGGCCGGCGAACCGAAAAAGTCTCGAAAATACAATAACAAAAGTTTAAGTCGTCTAGACTTAATTAAAACCTGCAAACGCTGATTAGCCATTGGGATAATCAAGTCGGCAGTTTCATATTCAGCTCTCGATGAGGACAAACACTTATGGAAACCCTTGAATGGAATAACGATATGCTGGTCTCGGCACTCGTGCTAGCTGTGACATTTATCGCTATCTTTACGGAAGAAATACACAAAATTCATCGGGTGAAATGTGGCATGGCTGGCGCCGCGGTAATGATCGTGTTGGGTCAGTCCATGGGTTTCTACAATCCAGATCAAGCGGTTGAGGCAATAGACTGGAACGTGGTTTTCCTTCTGGGCGGCATGATGACTATCGTGGCGATCATGATCCCCACCGGGGGCTTTCAACAGATGGCCTACTGGGCCGCTGACTTCAGTAAGGGGCGTTTGTTTCTGCTGCTGGCGTTGATTGGTTCACTGGTAACCGGATTGTCATTGCTGTTGGATAACGTGACTACTGTGGTGATTTTCGGTCCGCTGATTATTCTGATTTGTCAGTCGCTTCGAGTTTCGCCAATTCCCTATCTACTGGCTGCTGCGCTGTTGTCCGACACGGGCGGTGTGGCGACGCTGGTTGGTGATCCACCCAACCTGATGATTGGTTCTGCCTTTGGAATCGGCTTTAATACTTTCCTAATTCACATGGGTGGCATGGTGCTGGTGGCTTGGCTAGTGGTACTTGTGATGCTGCGCACCCTGTTCAAGGAAGAGCTTGCGGTTACGCCCCATGAGCTGGACTTGACAGACCGTGAGCCATTGTCAGACCCCAAGACCTGGTACGGCGCTATGGGTGTGCTGGGGATAATGGTAATTGGCTTCATCATGCACAATGCCCTGCACTGGGAGCCGTGGTTCGTTACTGCGCTCGGACTAACCGCATTGGCATTTATAGGCAAAGACCTTGATATGGAAGAAGCGTTTGCCCATACCGAACTTGCCCTCCTCATGTTCTTTATTTCTCTATTCATCATTGTCGGTGGCGTGGAGCATAGCCAGTTTCTCGAATACCTGGGCACGTTTATCATTCCATTTGTTCAGGAAGATCTGCTGGTGGCTACACTGCTGCTAATGTGGGTGGCTGCATTCTTGTCCGCTGCTATCGATAACATTCCTTTCACCGCAGCGATGATTCCGATTATTGCCGGTATGGAAACGCAGGGGATTAACGTCACACCACTGTTCTGGGGGCTTGCTGCTGGTGTTGGTATGGGCGGTAACGGTACCCATATTGGTTCCACCGCGAACGTATTCATCGTTACCATCTCCGAGAAAATGGCCAAGGACGCTGGCGATCCCAGCCTCGCAATCACGCCTGGCATGTGGATGCGTAAGGGTCTGCCGGTAATGTTGGTGACTCTGGTGACCTGTACCATCATTATGTGGACGTTCTGGGACTTCTACTCAGCGCCGATTGAAACCACTTCAGCGGTTGTAGGGGAAGTCATGGGCGGCGGACACTAATTCTTATTCGCGCGTTGCGAGTTCCTAATTATCACGACAGGTTAGTTTGCTAACCGTCCGCAATCAAACAGGCAACCCTCGGGTTGCCTGTTTCGTTAGAGGGTATACATAGTTCAGCTCATGAGTGGTTACTTTCACAGACTTGAAGCTTTAGGCAGCAATGATCGCGTGCTGCTGTTTGTCGGGCAGCGACTGCTGGTAAAGGACGGCGAGTTCCTGTGGCAGGTAGATCAAATCTCTAAGGAATTATTTGCAAAAGACACATTGATTAAAGTCAGTCATGGGCATGAGAGCTTCCTGGCGACGCAGGCACTGGAAGGTGCCGAGCAGTTGTTAGACGCTGAATCACGCTCCTTAAGAAGCCTGCTGTTCGAAGGCGATGAGCGCACGATGTTCGTAGCCGGCAAGGCCAATCAGCTTCTGGATTGGCATGCCTCGCATCGCTTTTGTGGCTATTGCGGCGGCTCGACGATCCCCGACCGCTCAGGGCAAGCCTTGTTTTGCGACACTTGCAAACATTCCTTTTTCCCTCGCATCAACCCCTGTGCAATTATGTTGGTAGTTGATGGTCGTCGAATTCTACTCGCTCGCAATGCGCGCTACCGTACCGGGTTTTATAGCTGTCTTGCCGGGTTTATTGAGGTTGGAGAGTCGGCAGAAGACACTGTCAAACGTGAGGTGATGGAGGAAGTGGGCGTAGAGGTCGACAACATTCGCTACTTTAAGAGTCAGTCTTGGCCCTTTCCTTCACAGCTGATGCTGGGTTTTTTCGCCGACTATGTGTCCGGAGATATCGTTCCCGAACCGGGAGAAATTGAAGAAGCCGACTGGTATGACATTGATGACCTGCCAAACATACCGGCGGCTAATATCAGTGTTGCGGGACAACTCATAGAACACTACGTCAGGCAGATGCAATCCCAGTCCGGATAAGCTATAAACTGCAATCCCATACTCGCTATAAAGAAGACTAAAAAGGAGCTCTGAATGGAGTTTTTAAGTGAATTCGGCATGTTTCTCGCCAAGGCCGTGACCATCGTGTTTGCGATCATCGTGGTAATCGGTGTGGCCGCATCCAGTGGTCAGCGTGGCAAGAAGATGGGTAAGCGGGGGGCTATCAAGGTCACAAGGCTCAATGAACACTTTGAAGAGCTTCGCGAAGCATTACGGGAAGCGGTGCTCGATAAAGACAGCCTAAAGACTGTGCACAAGGATGAGAAGAAGCAGGCGAAATCAGAGCAGAAGGAATTAAAAGCGGCCCGTAAGAAAGACAAGTCCAGTGTAGAAGCCCATGCAGACCCAGGACATGAGAAAAAGCGCATCTACGTGCTCAATTTCAAGGGCAATATCGCTGCTGACGCTGTGGTTTGTTTGCGGGAAGAAATCAGTGCCATTTTATCCCTCGCCACTCCTGCTGACGAAGTTGTTGTCAGACTGGAAAGTCCTGGCGGGATGGTCCACGCCTATGGATTAGCCTCATCGCAGCTGTTGCGACTCAAGAATGCGAAAGTACCACTCACCATCTACGTAGATAAAGTCGCTGCCAGTGGCGGTTATATGATGGCCTGCCTGGCGGACAAGCTGATTGCCGCGCCGTTCGCGATTATTGGTTCTATTGGTGTAATTGTGCAGCTGCCTAACTTCCATCGTGTCTTGAAAAAGCACGATGTTGATTACGAAATGATCAGTGCCGGTGAATTCAAGCGCACCTTGACAACTTTTGGCGAAATTACCGACAAGAGTCGGGAAAAAGTGCAGGAAGATGTTCAGACCATTCATGATATCTTCAAGACTTGGGTGAAAGAGCACCGACCCAGTGTAGATATAGATAAGGTTGCAACAGGAGAAACATGGCTCGGGAGCCAGGCGAAAGAAAAGTATATGGTGGATGATATTCGCACCAGCGACGAGTGTATTCTGCAGGCCTGCGAATCGGCTGAGGTGTTTGAGGTGGAGTATGAAGTGCGCAAATCGATACAGGATAAGCTAGTTAATGTGTTGGAGAACAGCTTCGAAAAAGTGCTGAGCAGGTTCTTTACCCAGTCGCGCAACGATATCTATCAATAACGCCTGATAGCCTGGACACGCAAATCAAACATATAAGCGATTTACAATATAACAACAGTTTAGGTAACCACCGCGTCAAGGAGATGCTCAGTGTCACATTTTAAAGCCTTCGAAGTGGCAGAAGTTTCGGAAAAACAGTTTCAGGGCTCC
>DLPV01000074.1:72167-83443 GCA_002477465.1 Gammaproteobacteria bacterium UBA7449
TATCGGCTAGTGGCAATCGCGGCGTGACTAGAGAGTATCCGCACACTCCTGGCATCGATGCGGCAGGCACTGTGCTTAGTTCTGTCTCCGACAAGTTTCAGGTCGGGCAGGAGGTGTTGGTTACCGGTTATGACCTGGGTATGAATACAGCTGGCGGTTTTGGTCAGATGATTCGGGTGCCGGCCAATTGGGTAATTGCGTTGCCTGCTGGATTAGATATGGCAATGAGTATGCGCTTGGGTACGGCAGGTCTGACCGCCGGTTTGTGTGTCGATGCGCTGTTGCGCAGCGGGCTCGAAACTAACAGTGGAGAAGTGCTGGTGACAGGGGCAACCGGTGGAGTAGGCATCATTGCCGTGGCAATTTTGGCTAAATTAGGGTTTGAGGTTGTTGCGAGCACGGGTAAACCTGAGGCGCAGGAGGTATTGCAAGGCATAGGCGCGAGCTCGATCCTCGATCGCAATGAAATAAGCGAAGCCTCACCCAAGCCGATGTTGCGGGAGCGCTGGGCTGGTGCCGTGGATGTAGTGGGCGGGGATACACTGTTCAATGTGATTAAGGCGCTTACGTATGGGGGCAGCGTAGCCGCCTGTGGGTTGGTGCAGTCGCCCATGTTCCAAGCCTCGGTTCTGCCGTTTATATTGCGCGGCGTGAATCTATTGGGGGTCGACTCGGTAGAACTGCCACTGGCGCGTAAGCAGGACATCTGGAACAAGCTTGCCAATGACTGGCAGTTCAATGGACTTGAGCAGCTTTGCACGGAGATTACCCTTGATCAGCTGGACGCCAGCCTGAGGACTGTCCTAGCTGGCGGTGCAACCGGTCGATTCCTCCTCAATTTGCAGGCTTGATCGTAACAGGGATGCGGTTACGGAGGTTCAGTCCCGGCGTAACTTACTGTTGATCGCGATCGGTGTTGGGCAGAAAAATACCACGATATAAGAAGAAATCAGGAAGCTGACGATTGCTGCTGCTTGAATAGTCAGGGAAGCAAGTTCGCCAATGACGCCTGACTGCGTGGCAACGAAGGCGATTAGCAAAGAAAACTCACTAATCTGCCCCAGACGCAAGCCCGCATCCCAGGCCAGCCGGTTGCGCTCGCTAAAACGACGCAGCAGGTAGCGGAACACAATTGGCTTTAGTGACAGGGCGAGGGCGGCCAGCAACAGCGCAGGCGCTATTACTTCCGAGAGCAGCCCGATGTTCAACTGTGCGCCCAGCGAAAAGAAAAACAGAATCAGGAAGAAATCCCGCAATGGTTTCAAGCTATAGGCTATAAAAAGTGCGATGGGGCTGGTAGCGAGCGACACGCCGGCGACAAAGGCCCCGATCTCGGCAGACAGGCCAATCTCCGCCGCCAGTGCTGACAGACCCAGACACCAGCCAATTGCCAGTAAGAAGATATACTCCTTGAAGTGATCAAACCTGGCGATGAGTTTGATCAGGACAAATCTCGTCGTGAGATAAGCGAAAATGATGAGAACAGGGAATGCTAGTAATACCCTCAGCGCGTTTCCCTGGTCAATATTGTTGCTATCGAGAAAGGCGAGAATAAAAATCGCAATGAAATCCTGCAGCAACAAGATTCCTACCATTAATTCTCCCATATGCTTCTGGTGCAGAACCGTAGTTGGGAGCAGTTTGATACCGATAATGGTGCTGGAAAACACCATCGCAAACCCAATGACCAGGCTCTCAGTTCCCGAATAATTGAACAGGAGTCCGGTGCTGTATCCCAGCAGGAAAAATACCGCTGTACTGGCCAGAGTCACGAGGAACGTTTTTTTAAGCGTACCCAGTAGCTTTATGGGCTGCATATCAAGGCCCAACAGGAATAGCAGAAACAGGATGCCGAATTCCGCAATGTCAGAGAGTAAACTTGCGTCAGCTATGTACTCGAGCCCAAAGGGGCCGAGAATAACGCCGAGCACAATGTAGGCGACCAGCAGTGGTTGACGGAAAAACAGGGCGACTGTGCTGATTAATGCAGCACCAGTGAAGATGAGAAAAAATGAAAACAGGAGGGATTCTTGTTCCATTAGGTCGCCAACGGGATCCGGGTAAAGTGGTCGATAGTTGCTAAGGCACTTAATCGACTATGGTCAGTTAGCGTCGGCGGAACAAGGGAGCGGGTTCGGCAACGGTGCCCTGATAGTTGGTTTTAAAATCCTTAAATGCCTCCAGACATGCATCTGCATCTTGGTCAAAACGCAGGCTAAACGCATCAAATCCGCAGCGAGACATATAATAGAGCTGATCTCTCAGGACGTCCCCTATGGCGCGAATTTCACCCAGATAATTAAATTTTTCACGTAGCTCTCTGGCGTTGGTATAGGAGCGGCCATCGGAAAATACGGGGAAATTCAGTGCGATCATGGGAAAGCTATGGATTTCTTCCGCAATCGCATCGACATTTTCGTCACTGTTTAACCATATGCTGATGTCAGCGCCAAACTCTTCGATTTCAGGTCGAAACATCTGCCAGAATTTCAGCGGGACGATAAAGTTCTTACCCCCGACGATACGCAGTACTTCGGGGCCGGTCGCCTCGTTGAGCACTGTCCATTGATCGTCGACAAGAGCACCGTTCTTAATCAGCTTTGGCATAAACTTTTTCCTTAAAGGGCTCCATACCGACACGGCGATAAGTCTCGATAAAGGTTTCCTGCTCTTGTCTGAGATCCCTGTAGACAGACACCAACTTGGCGACAACTTGAGGAATTTCTTCCTGGGCAAAGGCTGGGCCCATAATTTTTGCCAGGCTGGCATCGTGTTTGGAGCTGCCACCTAGAGAGACCTGGTAAAACTCTTCACCTTTTTTATCTACGCCCAGTATGCCGATATTGCCGACGTGGTGATGGCCGCAAGCATTCATACAGCCAGATATCTTCACGTCCATCTGCCCTATGTCCTCGAGCTCCTGCTGGTCAGGAAACTGTCTCTGGATGGACTCTGCAATTGGGATAGACTTGGCGTTTGCTAGCGCACAGAAGTCGCCGCCTGGGCAGCAAATCACATCGGTTAACAACCCCTGATTTTGTGCAGCAAGGTCCTGCTGCTTGAGCTGATGCCAAAGTGCATGCAGGTCTTTCTGTGCAACATCGGCCAGCACAACGTTTTGATGGTGAGTGACGCGAACTTCGCCAAAGCTATATTGCTCTGCGAGGTCGGCCAGGTATTCCAGTTGCCTGTCAGTGATATCGCCGGGAGCAACGCCGGTTTCTTTCATGCTCACTGCAACGATGGCATAGCCAGTCTTCTTGTGGGGGTGCACATTGTTGCTATGCCAGCTCGCGAACAAGGCGTTTGTCTGCAGTGCCGCGCCGAGCTCCGCCGGTGCATCGTGCAAATCTTCATAGTCCGGGTCAGTGAAGAACGACCGGCAGCGGGAAATTTCCTCGTTCGTCAGAGTCTGAGGACCACCGAGAATACGCTCGTATTCTTGCATTACCTTCGCTTTGAAAGCATCGATGCCTAATTCTTTGACAAGGATCTTGATGCGGGCTTTGTACTTGTTGTCACGCCTGCCTTCACGATTGTAGACCCTGAGAATCGCTTCAAGTGCTGTGAGTAGATCGACTTGAGGCACGAATGAAAAGACCTGCTGGCCGATTACCGGCGTTCGCCCCAGACCGCCTCCTGCGAGAATTCGAAAGCCAGTTTCACCGGCGTCATTGAGGGTCAGGTATATCCCGATGTCATGAACCTGGGTTGCCGCCTGGTCAATTTGTGTGCCGCACACGGCGATCTTGAATTTACGGGGCAGGAAAGCAAATTCGGGGTGGAAGGTCGACCACTGCCGAATAATTTCGCAGTAGTGGCGTGAATCTTCTATTTCGTCTGCTGCCACACCTGCGAACTGGTCGGTCGTGGTATTGCGAATACAGTTGCCGCTTGTCTGTATCGCGTGCATTTCTACTTCGGCAAGATGCTCCAAAATTTCCGGTACATCCTCGAGCTCAGGCCAGTTAAACTGAATGTTCTGCCGCGTCGTGAAGTGGCCATAACCTTTGTCATAGTGTCTTGCGATATAAGCGAGTTTGCGGAGTTGCTGGGACGCTAAAAGTCCGTAAGGCACAGCGACTCTGAGCATAGGCGCAAGTCGCTGGATATACAGCCCGTTCTGCAGGCGCAACGGCAGAAATTCAGCATCAGAAAGCTGGCCATCCAGGTAGCGGCGCGTCTGATCACGAAATTGGCCGACGCGATCGGCCAGCATCTGATGGTCATACTGGTCGTATTTATACACGGGCGTATCTCAGTTATTGGTAGGTCGAACGATTGTAGCCAAGGCGGCGGAGACAGCCAAGTCTGGAGGCTCAGTCCAGATTGGGTGCAAGCAGCCGAGTCATCACGTCAAGATCCGCTGCCTTACGCTGAGCCAGATCTGCGACCTGTTCCGCGGTGATTTTTCCTACCGGGAAGTATTTGGAGTCTGGGTGAGAGAGGTACAGGCCGCTGACCGTTGCCGCAGGCGTCATCGCATAGCTTTCTGTAAGTTCAACGCCGATGGCCTCAGCTGTATTAAGCAGCTTGAACAGAGTCAGCTTTTCAGAATGATCCGGGCAGGCAGGATATCCTGGTGCAGGCCTGATGCCCTGATAGGCTTCTTTAATCAATTGATCATTACTCAAGGCTTCCTCTGGCTGATAGCCCCAGAATTCCTTGCGCACTCTTTCATGCATATGCTCCGCAAAGGCTTCCGCAAGTCGATCTGCGAGCGCTTTGACCAGCAGGGCATTGTAGTCATTGTGCTCAGCTTCGTACTTGGCGGCCAGTTCATCGGCACCTATTCCTGCTGTGACAACGAAGGCACCGATGTAATCCTGCTTGCCAGCGCTATCCGGCGCAATGTAATCAGCTAAACTGAGGTGCGAAAGCTTATCCTGCTTCTCCATTTGCTGCCTGAGAAAGTGCAGCGTGTATAGCGGGTCGGGCGAGCCATTCTCGTGATAGAGCGTGACGTCATTGCGACTGCTGCGTTGAGCTGGCCAAAATCCTACCACTGCCTTTGCCTTGAGCGATCCACTCTCTATGATTTCTTTGAGCATGGCTTGAGCATCTCGGTATAGATCTGAAGCAGCTTCGCCTACGATGGAATCTTCCAGGATGGCGGGAAACTTGCCGGCTAGTGACCAGGTGATGAAAAACGGAGTCCAGTCGACGTATGGCACCAGGTCTGCAAGAGAATAGTCTTCAAATATTTTTGTCCCCAGGAAAGTAGGTCGCGTGGGTTTATACTCCGACCAATCAGGGTCATAAGCATTGGCGTTTGCGGACTGGTAGGCAATCAACTTTCGTTTGGCGCTACGGTTCGCAGAGCGTTCGCGGATATCGGCATATTCGTTGCGCAACTGCCCGCAGTAGTCCGGTTTTTGTTCTTTGCTTAGCAGGCGACTGACTACGGTCACGCTACGGGACGCATCCGGGACATATACGGTGGCGTCATTTTCGTAGTTCTCTTCGATCTTGACTGCCGTATGCGCTTTGGATGTAGTGGCGCCGCCAATGAGTAGTGGAATTTGAAAATCCAGACGCTGCATTTCCTTGGCAACGTGCACCATCTCGTCCAGCGACGGGGTAATCAAGCCGCTGAGACCTACAATGTCGACCTGTTCGTCACGAGCAACCTGCAGAATCTTTTCGCTAGGCACCATGACCCCGAGGTCGATCACATCATAGTTATTACAGCCCAGGACCACACCAACGATGTTCTTGCCAATGTCATGGACATCGCCTTTCACGGTGGCGAGAAGAATTTTGCCTTTGCTCTGAACGGCGCCGCCAGATTTCTCGGCTTCAATATAGGGCAGTAGATAAGCTACGGCCTGTTTCATGACGCGGGCGCTTTTGACCACTTGCGGCAAGAACATCTTCCCTGCGCCAAATAAATCGCCGACCTCTCCCATGCCCTGCATGAGTGGCCCTTCAATTACCTGAATGGGTCTTTCAACCTGCTGACGAGCAGCTTCTGTATCTTCTTCGATAAATTTAGTGATGCCTTTGATGAGCGCGTAAGTCAGGCGCTCCTGAACAGAAGACTCTCTCCAGCTTAGATCCTCAGTTCTCTCGGCGGGGCCGCTGCCAGAGTAATTTTGTGCAACTTCCATCAAGCGATCAGTGGCGTCTGCTCGTCGGTTTAGCACGACGTCTTCCACCGCATTTTTCAGGTCGGCAGGAATATCATCATAGACGGTGAGCTGACCGGCATTGACTATGCCCATATTCAGTCCGGCCTTGATAGCGTGATACAGGAACACGGAGTGTATGGCTTCGCGAACGGTGTTATTGCCGCGAAATGAAAAGGATACGTTACTGACGCCGCCAGAGATAAGGGCGCCAGGTAGATTATTTTTTATGTAGCGGCAGCTATCGATAAAATCGACGGCGTAGTTATTGTGTTCTTCGATGCCAGTTGCTACCGCGAAGATGTTCGGATCGAAGATAATATCTTCGGCCGGGAACCCAAGTTTCTCCGTCAGCGCTTTGTAGCTGCGGGCACAGATTTCCTGTTTGCGCTGCAGGCTGTCAGCCTGGCCGGACTCGTCGAATGCCATGACAATCACGGCGGCGCCGTACTGCATGCAAAGCTTGGCCTTGGCGAGGAAATCTTCTTCGCCTTCCTTCATGCTGATGGAATTTACTACTGCTTTACCCTGAACACATTTCAGGCCGGTTTCGATAATCTCCCACTTGGAGGAATCGATCATCAGGGGCACGCGGCTAATGTCTGGTTCAGCGGCCAGCAGCTTGAGAAACTTCTCCATAGCGCCCTCTGAGTCCAGCATGCCTTCATCCATGTTGACATCTATTATTTGG
The DNA here is from genome assembly GCA_002477465.1 of Gammaproteobacteria bacterium UBA7449. Lineage (GTDB taxonomy): Bacteria > Pseudomonadota > Gammaproteobacteria > Pseudomonadales > Pseudohongiellaceae > UBA9145. The sequence continues at coordinate 78,987 of DLPV01000074.1, forward strand.
GCGCCGGCCTCCACTTGCTCGCGTGCTACTTCAAGAGCTTCATCGAAACTCTCTTCTTTGATCAATCGCGCGAAGCGAGCTGAACCCGTGACATTGGTGCGCTCACCCACGTTAACGAACAATGAATCTGCAGAAATTTTAAAGGCCTCAAGGCCACTTAAACGGCAAGCTGGTGCCAGTTCTGGAATCTGCCTGGGGGCAACACCAGCGACTGCCTCAGCCAAGGCAGTAATATGGGCTGGTGTGGTGCCACAGCAGCCGCCAATAATATTGACAAAACCCGACTGTGCGAATTCTCCCACTAGTGTCGCCATCTCTTCTGGGGTTTGGTCATACTCACCAAACTCGTTTGGCAGACCGGCATTGGGGTGGGCCGAGACCAGAGTCGGTACCAGGGAAGACATTTCTTCGATGTGAGGGCGTAACTGGTCAGCGCCGAGCGCACAGTTGAAGCCTACCGCCAGTGCATTGGCGTGGGCGATAGAATTGCAGAACCCGCCTACGGTCTGCCCGGACAGGGTGCGACCACTGGCATCGGTTATGGTGCCAGATATCATAAGAGGCAGGCTGTGTCCCTTGGCTGCAAAACACTTGTGGACAGCGAAGATGGCTGCCTTGGCATTTAGGGTATCGAAGGAGGTTTCGATCATGATGATGTCAGCGCCACCATCCATCAAGCCTTCGGTTGACGTGAAGTAGTCGTCGACTAGTTCATCAAAACTGGTGTTGCGAAACCCTGGGTCGTTGACATCCGGCGAGATAGAGGCACTGCGGCTGGTGGGACCGATAATGCCGGCGACAAATCGAGGTTTGTCGGGTGTTAGCTGGTTGTATTCATCTACACTGGAGCGGGCCAGTCGCGTAGATTCGAGATTCAGCTCATAAGTAATGTCTTCGAGGTGATAATCAGCCTGGGCCGCTCGGGTGGAGCTGAACGTATTAGTTTCAACAATGTCGGCCCCCGCCTCAAGATAGGCACGGTGAATATTGCGAATGATATCCGGCTGCGTGAGAGAGAGCAGGTCGCTATTTCCAGACAATTCGTGAGGGAAATCTGCAAAGCGCTCACCGCGAAATTCCGCATCGGACAGCTTGTGGGACTGGATCATAGTCCCCATGGCGCCATCGAGCAGTAGGATGCGCGAGGCCAGTGCCTCGCGAAGGATTGTCTCAGTCCTGTTATCGGTCATTGTTGAAGTCAATCTGAAGGGCGATGAATTCTACCAGAAGCGCAGGTCATCGCCAGTCCCTTGGCGCAGCGCATGCGATTAAATTAGAACCTTAGTAATTTACTCGGGTATTCTCAAGCCATTAGTGATCAGGTATCATTACTCCAAATTTAGCTGAGCCATCGAACTTAACAGTCGTCTTAAACTATCTTTTTAAACCCAGAGGGATCCATGGTCACTATTACCGAGCCAGCACAGGAATACCTGTCTGAACTGCTGCACAAGCAAGACGTCGAAGGTATCGCGGTGCGAATCTTTATTCTTGATGCCGGTACGCCGAGAGCGGAAACCTGTATTTCTTTTTGTCGGCCGGGTGAAGAAAAAGAAGATGATGACGTACAGGAGCTATCTGGATTCAACGCTTATATCGATCAACCCAGTATTCCGTTTCTGGAAGAAGCGGTTGTAGACTTTCAGAAAGATTCGATGGGAGGGCAGCTCACTATCAAGGCGCCGAACTCGCGACTGCCGAAGATTAGCGAGAATAGCTCTACCGAAGAGCGGGTGAATTACATCCTCTATAACGAGATCAATCCGGGCCTTGCAGCACACGGCGGCATGGTTACCTTGGAGGAAATCTTTGAGGAGTCGGTGGCAGTGCTGCGGTTTGGTGGCGGATGCCAGGGCTGCGGTATGGTAGACGTCACGTTGAAAGAGGGCGTTGAGAAAACCCTGCTGAGCCAGGTACCCAAGTTGACTGAGGTGCGTGACGTGACGGATCACTCCGTCAAGGAAAATGCTTACTATCAGTAAGGCCCGAGCTCGCTCAGTATTCGACCTGTATTTAGATAGTCAGGTGCCGGTCTCAGCATAAGCCGCGTTGAGCGCCGCATAGATCGCTTGTTTGAAGTCCGCACTGCTAGCGTCCAGCTTGTGGATGATATCCACCAGATATTCATTATCCTCGCGCCCATTCCAGATTTTTCTGTAAGTTCCGGATTTGTATCCTTTATCCTGACGGAACATATTCAACACGTTTTTACCTACGTATTGGCGAAATAACTCCGTCCAATCCAGCTGACAATCCGTCATTATGCTGGCAAACACGGCCAGTTCGATCCTACGGGCCACGGAAAGTCCGATTAGTAACTCCAGTTTCGAGAGCAGATCCATCTCTGCCAGCCTGTAATCAGTGTCGTCAAATTGCACCTGCGAGATGCTTTCACTGGCTTGTAAAGCATTATCGAGGGCTTGTTGCGGATCTGCACCATTATCGTGACTGCGCAGCAGCAATTCAGAGAGGATGAAGTGCCAAATGTCGATTAACTCCATCTGCAGCTGCGGCAGATCCAATTCCTGCTTCTTCCACCACTTCCAGCCATGATGCTCAATTGCTTCAGCACCTTCGACAGCAACTGCGCGCAGGTAGGGATAACGTGCCTGAATCCAGTCAGGATCGACCTTGGTATTCATACTGTGTTGAAGAGACAGCATGGTTTTAGCTTGATCTGGTGTCAGCATGGAGCCTGCGGAGAAGCGGGGGTTTTGCGGTTTGGGTTGCCTGCTTAATCGGTAGCGACAGTCTGGAGCTTGGTCTGACGCGCTAGGGTGCTGAGCATTTCCTTTCGGCTACGCAACATGTCGTTATAGGATTTTTTAGCAGCGATTACCTCGGAGTCTTTACCGTTGGAAGAATCTAGTTCAAGTAACCAGGCTTCGAGCACCTGGATCTCGCTGGTAAGTTGCGCAGTGCCTTCTTCGATCAATTTTTGATCAATATTTATACTTGTATCTTTCATTGCGCTGGATTGCTCGTCGCTCATCTTTAACTACCCGCATAACTGCGATACCTGGTAAGTGAGAGGTACCGGTTTGTTTTATTCGATGCCCTGATTAACGTGTTGCGCTTGCTTAACCGCTCAATCAGCTGCAGCGCTAGCCACAAAATTAGGGATGTCACCCTGCTGCATATTGATTTTGTTCTTCTTGTTTTTACCTTTATCGACTTTTTTGTTCTAAGCTATCGCATCTTGGCGGTTGAAATAGGCCTAAAAAAAGCGCGCACTGTGTTTATCGGCAGTAGTTCAGAATGTCATAGAGCTTAAAATGGGTCAAGGCAGTTTTGGGGATGAGACCGCGCCTCGAAATACCGAAAGGGATTACGCGGGAAGCCTTTTAGGCAGCAAGGTTGGCATAGGTTAGGCAACAGGGTATCGGTGGGAGAGTTAACGCAATGGGTCCAGACGAATGCGCAGCGCTTAGCCCTCTGCGAACTCTAGCCACCGGTCTTCAAATACCTTCCGTGGCAGGCGATGGCCTTCAGGTCGACCCCATACGATCAGCATTTGCTTGATATCACTCTTGCGAATAAGGCGAAGCTGGGCATAGCCGATTTTTTCATATTCTATTTGCAGCGTTTCAGCCTGCCGGAAATCCCTTTCCCGTAACTGAGCCAGACTGAGGTGCGAAGAATCATCTGACTTGTCGTGCAGGAGCTCAGCCACAACGGCCGTACGGTAAAGCCGTGTCAGGGTTTCTGTTTCTCAGTCTCCTCCAAACCCGCTTTTTTGAGCTGGCCACGCAGAAGAATACAAAGTTGGTTGAAGGCTCCCCATAAAGGCTGTTGCGCTGAGCAGAGTGCCATAGCCTTGCTAATATCTCCGTTCCGCTTCGCCGCGCTGACCCGTGTCTGCCAGGAATTTGGATGGGAAGCCGGCTCAATGTCGACCTCAGGTTTAACGGCCGCTTCCTGTTTGACTGCTAAGGTAATTGCCGCGCCGGACTCAAGCTCTGCTGCTGAATCCTGGTTGCCAGACCGTGTGCGTTCCAGAAAATTAGGCTGTGATTCGCGTTTAAGCGAAGGCAGGGGCATAGTGCGATCAACCTGGTATTCGACTTCCATGGTTTGGTAGCGATGCAGTCCGTATACAGTAACTCCAAGCAGAGCTAAGCATACTAGTATGGAAAAAAATGCGATCAAGATTGGTTTCCCTGAATTTTAAGTCGCTGCCGTGGCCAATGCCCGGTCAGACCCCTCTGCAGCCGATTGATCATAACGAATTCCACGTCAAGCGTAAGCATTCTCTTAAGGAGAAACCGGTTTCCCGCCTCTCGCCGGCATCGGAAATGGCTTCGATTCGCCGCGGCGTCCATTTATAGTGTAATCTTGGTTAAGGAAATTGACGGGGGGCCTTGACTGGGGTGCCTAAGCTTCTTAGAATCCCCGCCTTCTTGAGAAGCTGTCATAACGGCGAAACTTAGTCCCCTTCGTCTAGAGGCCTAGGACAC
>DLPV01000052.1:0-17610 GCA_002477465.1 Gammaproteobacteria bacterium UBA7449
GCGGCAATTTGACGCTCATTTTGCAGGCGATTGCCCTGCAGGTTGATCGCGTTAAATACCGGCTCATGCAGCACGTCCACCTTATCCATCGCTTCGGCCGTGTAGTAAACCTGCGCGTGGATCTTCATCAGGTTATTCCACAGGGCTGGAAATCTAACGACCTCGACGTCGTCACCCTGAGCTTCTTCCCAGGCCGTCAGCAAAGGCTCAAAGCGGAAACAGTGGGAACAGCCGTACCAGAAGGCTTCCAGCACTTCGACCTTGGAGGCATCGTTGGTGTTTACGGGGTTAGGCAGCTCAGTGTAATGGGTGCCAACCACATAGCGCTCGATTTGGGCGAAGCTGGAGACAGCCATTGGTAACAGACTGATAATTAGCGCGATTTGCAATGTACGTTTGATCATTTTGCGAATCCTTTTAGAGTTCTGATCCAGATTTAGTTGCGGCCGGGCCGCAAAATCACATATTCATTAACAACTTTTCGGCAAACCTAGCATAGCCAAAGTGGCCACGCTATGGACTCGGTTTCATTACGAGACCAGCTGTAGGTGAAAATCCTTCAAATGCAGTTTAGTGCAGCCCCGAAACATAGCTGGCCAGTGCTTCAAGCTCTTTATCGGTAAGACGTTCAACGATACTGCGCATCATGGCGTTGTCATCGTTGGCGCGTTCACCCGCGCGGAAGGCTTTCAGCTGAATCAGCGTATACTCGGGGTGCTGGCCACCCAGTGAAGGGAACCCAGCGGGCCCGTTGCCGTTGCCGCTTGGCGAATGACAGGCCGAGCAAGCTGCGACCGACAATTCACTGTTACCACCTCGATACAGGGACTCGCCCAGTTCCAGGGATTCCGGGTCGGCTCCCTGGAGTGTAGGCTCCTGCGAGGCATACCATGCGGAGATATCGGCGATATCCTCGTCGGATAAGCCTGCGGCCATTGCCGCCATGGTGGGATTAACCCGGGCACCGGACTTATAATCCGCCAGCTGTTTCATCAGGTAGCTGGCATTCTGACCGGCCAACTTGGGATTTACAGCTAATGCACTGTTGCCGTCAGCCCCATGGCAAGTCGCGCATAGCGCGGACTTCGCCTGACCGGCAGCGGCATCACCCTGGGCAAGACCAATGCTGGCAAATGTTGTGGCACACAACGCAGAAACGAAAACTAGGACATGTTTCTTCATGGAATTTCCTGAAATAACCTCAAATACTAGACATTGCTTTGGGCGCTGTGCCCACGCAGGCCTGAGTAGGTTTCGCTACTCAATCCAGAGCAAACAGACAGTCGGTCTCCACACCGCCCAATAAAAATGGATACGAATTATAGCCTAATTTACGGGTTGACTCCACGCAGTAGATCACCGGAAATACTTGAATTTTGATGAATTTTAACCAGACCCATTTCACTACCAGCGCCGCCAAACTGGCCGGTTGCCCAGCGGACAGCGAGGCGGAGATCGCCTTCGCGGGCCGCTCCAATGCGGGTAAATCCTCAGCGATTAATGCGATTACCGGGCAAACCCGGCTGGCGCGCATCAGCAAGACCCCTGGGCGCACCCAGCTTATTAACTTCTTCGAGGTCAACGCCGGGCGTTACCTGGTGGATCTGCCTGGTTACGGCTTTGCCAAAGTGCCGCTCGCAGTTAAAAATCAGTGGCAGCGAGAGTTGGAAAAATATCTCAGGGAGCGTGAGGTGCTGAGCGGCATCGTGGTACTGTCTGATATTCGCCACCCGATGAAAGAGTTCGATCAGCAGATGGTGGAGTGGTCAGTGCAGTCAGATCTGCCGGTGCTGTTACTGCTCACCAAGGCTGACAAGCTCAAGCGGGGAGCCGCTCAGAACACGCTGCTTAAAGTCAGGAAAGCACTGCAGGACAAGTCCCAGGTCAGGGTCGAGCTGTTTTCAGCCCAGAACGGCACCGGGGTAGACAGCGCCCGCGAGCAACTGTCGGAGTGGCTAACGGTCTAGTGCGCCTGATCCCAGTTATCGCCCACACCGACATCAACTATCAAAGGCACATCCAGGGCAGCAGCGCTAGCCATTCGAAACTTCACGCCAGCGCTTAATAAATCCACATCTTCTTCTTTTACGTCGAACACCAGTTCATCGTGAACCTGCAGCACCATGCGTGCGTCGATAGGGTCCTGTTCCAGCCAGTTCGCGATATCGATCATGGCCTGCTTGATGATATCGGCTGCTGATCCCTGCATCGGTGCGTTAATGGCCGCCCGCTGCGCCGCCTTGCGGATCATGGCATTGCCTGCGTGTATATCGGGTAAATAGAGCCGACGACCAAAAATAGTTTCCACATAACCCTTTTCATCTGCTAGCGCCTGGGTCTGCTCCATGTAGTCACGAACGCCCGGATATTTATGGAAGTAGCGGTCAACATATTCCTGCGCTTCGCCGCGACTCACATTAAGTTGATTGGCGAGGCCAAAGGCTGACATCCCGTAAATCAAACCAAAGTTAATGGCCTTGGCCGAACGTCGCTGCTCGGCTGTTACCTCATCGAGGCTGGTATTGAATACGTCTGCTGCCGTTGCGCGGTGCACGTCCTGGTCACTGGAAAATGCGGACAGCAGACCAGCATCCTGTGACAGATGCGCCATGATTCTCAATTCGACCTGAGTATAATCAGCAGCCAGCAGCTTGTTGCCCTTGCTCGCTACGAAGGCCTGGCGGACTCGCCTGCCTTCTGCGGTGCGGATCGGGATGTTCTGTAAGTTAGGGTCAGTAGAGGAGAGTCTGCCGGTTGCCGCCACAGCCTGCTGAAAGGAGGAATGTATTCGTCCGGTATCGGCATTAACTTCAAGTGGAAGCTTGTCTGTGTAAGTAGACTTGAGCTTGTTCAATGATCGATGCTCAAGGATCAATCGCGGTAACTCATAGTCCTGCGCTAATTCCTGTAGAACTGGCTCTGCGGTTGAAGGTTGGCCGGTCTTGGTTTTTTTAAGAATTGGAAGCTCAAGCTTCTCATAGAAAATACTCTGCAGCTGCTTGGGTGAAGCCAGATTAAATTCTTCACCGGCAATCTCAAATACTGCTGCCTGTAACTTATCCAACTGCTTAGACAGCTGCTTGCTCTGGATATTCAGCACCTTTGCATCCAGGCGAATGCCATTGCGTTCAACCTGCTGCAGGACGTCAATCAAGGGGAGTTCGTAATATCGGTACAGACCAGCGAGATGACCCTCAGCAGACATGTCCTGCTCCAGATTCAACGCCAGCCGGTTAACGAAGTCTGCTCTCTGACAAGCATAGTCGCTGAAATCAGCTATTTTTACCGCGGCCAGGGTGAGCTTGTTACGGCCCTTGCCGACCAGTGATTCCAGGTCAGCTGGATCAACATCGAGATAGAATCTAGCAATATCGGATAGGTGGTGTTTTACCGCGACGGAATTCAACACATAGGAAGCGAGCAGCACGTCCGATTTTAACGGTTGCAGATCGATATCTAAATTCTGCAGTACATGCCGCTGCGTTTTCAGATCATAACCAGACTTGGTGATTATCGGATTCTCAAGCACTGGTTTCAGAACGGTCAGTACCTTATAGGCTTCCAGTTGCTGGCCCGAATCTTCAGTGTGCCCAATCGGGATATAAAATGCCTCACCCAGTTCATGGCTAATGGCAATGCCAATAGGACGGGCAGACAGAAAGTGGTCGCCCTCAAACTCAACATTAAACGCAAAGCGTTTTGTATTCTGGAATTGCTCAACTAGTTCCTGTAGTTCGCCTTCAGTAGTTACACATTGATACCTGGTTTCCGCTGGTGTAACGGAGACTTTCTCTACGTCTGTTTCAGCCGTAGAAGGGCCAGCATCGAGGTCAAGCTTACCGGAACCGGATACCCCTTTTTCCTCCAGCTCCTTGATCCAGGTTTTGAATTCCATGCTTGAAAACAAATCGTGCAAGGACTCCTGATCTTCTGCGCCATGCACTAATTCAGGTATTTTTACATCCAGCTCAACGTCCAGCTTAATAGTTGCCAGCTCGTAGGAGAGCCGCAGCAGGTCTATACTTTCCCTCAGTCGCTCACCTATCTTTCCGCCAATCTTTTCTGCGTTTTCGATAATCCCTTCCATGGAACCATATTCCAGCAGCCACTTCAGTGCCGTTTTCGGTCCTACTCCTGGCACACCTGGTATGTTGTCCGCTTTGTCTCCCATAAGTGCCAGGTAATCCACAATAAGGCCGGGACCAATACCGAACTTCTTCTCAACGCCCGGGATGTCCAATACTTCATTGGTCATGGTATTCATGAGGGTCACGTGGTCATTGACCAATTGCGCGAGGTCTTTGTCTCCAGTGGAGATCAGGGTTTTTTGCCCGACCGAGGTGGCTTGATCAGCCAGCGTTCCAATGACGTCGTCTGCTTCTACACCCGGCACGATGAGCAGAGGCAAACCCATGGCACGAATGATCTCGTGAATCGGTTCGATCTGACTGCGCAGATCATCCGGCATTGGCGGGCGATGGGCCTTGTACTCATCATAAATGTCGCTTCGAAAGGTTTTACCCTTGGCGTCAAATACCACGGCGATATTCGCATCAGGATGACCCTTGATGAGAGCCCGAATCATGTTAATGACCCCTTTCACCGCACCGGTCGGCTGGCCGCGGCTGTTAACCAGCGGCGGCAGGGCATGAAATGCACGAAACAGATAGGACGAGCCGTCTACGAGGATGAGTTCTTTGTTCGAGGTCATTAGCTAATCAATTGCCTTCTCTAAATATTCAAGCAGGATAAAAACCCCGTTGCCACGTGGTCTATTAACTGCCGGTATGCGTTCGCACTGGACTCAAGGCTGTTGCCTAATAAATCGATGGTAATCCTTTTCACAGCGTCATTCTGCACCATGGTATTCACCAATGCTGGAGACGCATCGGGCTCTAATAAAATGCACGCGGGACTGGAAGCACTGATGGTTTCCCGCAGCTCAAGAACTTCTCTCATACCAGGTTGGATATCTGGATCCGCCACCAGGCTGGCACTATGGGTAAGCCCATAGTCATGTTCGAAGTATCGGTAGGCATCATGATAAACCAGGTAGTCAGCAACATGCTGGTTACTGAAGCGGCGCTGGAGAGCCTGCGCCTGTTTATCAATCCCGCTGCGAAACTGGTCAAGGCCGGCGCGAAAATGCGGTGCTTTGTCGGGATAGATACACGCGAGTTGTTCGGTTAAGGCCTGGGCGATTAACAGCGCATTACCTTGGCTAAGCCATAAATGAGGATCCAGTTCTCCGTCTGGGTATCGATGCAGGGTTAATCCTGAGATTGCGGAAGCGGTGACCATAAGGCTGGATTCACTCGCTGCAGTGTCAGCAAACAATGCCGCGAGGTAAACCTCAAACTTTGGATCTATCCAGAGCAGCACGTCGGCCTGCTCAATACGTAAACGGTCATTTGGCGACAAATTAAAATGATGCGGGGAGTCACTGCCCTCGATCAGCGCGGACACAGATCCTTCCCCATCGAGAATCGCCTGGGCAATAAATTGCAAAGGTTTGATGGTTGCGACCACGGCGGGGCCCGTTGGGCTGCCCTGAGCCCAAGCACCCTGTGTCCAGCACAGTCCGCTAAGAAGCACTGCAAGCATGCGTGTTCGAGTGAGCATGGGACCCTTTTAGTAGTTGTTAATAGACGGCTGGCAGGGCAGTGGTTGAACCGCCGTTTGACATCGCGACTATGATATACCATTGTCCCGTATCCCAATAACCACGCAGCTTCCGTGATTCGCCCATGGGGAGATCACAATATAATCTTCTTGGCTGGCAGATGAGGCGCTTTTGGCACCCATTTATCGTGCAAGCGCCGTGGCCAACGGTTTCCCTCGACTAAATAGTGTAATGACTGATTCACCAGAAAGCTTGCCTAGCCTGATCACCGCTGCAAACGTCGGCGTCAGTTTCTCTGGGCGGGCGGTACTGCAAGGCATAAACCTTGAAGTGAAACCCAACAAGGTAGTTTCTCTCATCGGCCCCAACGGTGCCGGCAAAACTACCCTGGTGAGAGTGTTGCTGGGCCTGGTAGCGGCGACTCAGGGCTATGTGATCAGTCAGCCCGGGCTGAGTGTAGGCTACGTGCCGCAGCGCATCAGTCTCCACCCGACGCTGCCGCTTACAGTCCTGCGATTTCTGAGCCTGAGCAAGGTGGGCACCGAGGCAGCAATCAGGGCTGCGCTGGAACTGCTGAAAATCGAGCACCTGCGCGAGCAGCAGATCGCTACGGTTTCCGGTGGGGAGCTGCAGCGCATTCTCCTGGCCCGCGCCCTGCTCGGTAACCCAAAGCTATTAATCCTTGATGAGCCCGCTCAAGGCGTTGATCTGGCAGGTCAGGCCGAGCTCTATCAGCTTATAGGCCAAATCCGGGATCAGAACGGCTGTGGGGTACTCATGATTTCCCATGATCTGCATCTGGTCATGTCTGCTACCGATGAGGTTGTATGCCTGAATCATCATGTCTGTTGCCACGGCAAACCGGAGCAGGTTTCTAACGATCCAGCCTTTCTGGAACTGTTCGGCGCCTCTGTTTCCGAAGGCTTAGCCGTCTATACGCACCACCATAATCACGAACATGATATTAGCGGACACATAAAACTCCCCAAGCAATAGCCAAAAAAAGAGACTCAAGCTTGCTGCAATTATTTACTACAGACTTCTTTCTGCTGGCTCTAGGCGCAGGCATCGCGCTTGCTTGCGTCTGTGGGCCGCTTGGTTGTTTCATTATATGGCGCCGGATGTCCTTTTTTGGAGATACATTGGCACATTCAGCTTTGCTAGGTATAGCCCTCGGCCTTGCCACCAACAGCGACCCGCAGCTAAGTATTGTTATAAGCGGCCTGCTGCTGGCGTTTCTATTAAGCATCCTGGAGAAAAACTCTCTGGTATCTACAGATACCTTGCTCGGTATCCTGGCTCATAGCACGCTGGCGCTTGGCGTTGTTTTTCTTGCGCTCACAGACAATATACGGGTCAATATTGAGGCCTATCTGTTTGGCGATATGCTGACAATCTCTCGCTCTAATCTTCTATGGATAGCCGGTATTTCCCTCACCGTTGGACTCACGCTCTATAGGTTTTGGAATGATTTTCTTTCGATTACGGTGCATGCTGAGCTGGCTGAGATCGAAGGCGTCAATGTCCAGCGAATGCGCTTACTGCTCATCATCCTGACAGCGCTGGCCATTTCGGTAGCGCTTAAGATTGTGGGGGTTTTATTAATTACTTCGCTCTTGATTATCCCGCCTGCGACCGCGAGAAGGTTCGCGAAAAACCCAGAAAAAATGGCGTTTTTCGCGATTATCATAGGAATTCTGGCGGTGATCGCGGGGCTGGTTGGAGCGTTTGAACTGGATACGCCGGTTGGACCAACTATTGTCGTTTGCGCAACTTTCTTGTTCGCTTTGTCTTATCTGAAGACAGGACATATTACGACCGGCAGCTCCAGGTCTCGAACTTAACTGTTCCTATTGGCCGGTCAACAGCGGGTAGAGTTTCGCAAGAACTTCGCGGCGAATCGGCGGCCTCACCACGGCAGTCAGCTCACCCTGCGGGTTTACCAGGGAGACATGGATATTGTGATTCATCATGTAATCGCCTGCTTGCATATCTGGCATAGCCGGCATCTCATGACCCATGTCTACCATATCCTCATCGACCTTGCTGAAGGCAACAAAAAACTGCGCAGCGATGTTCGCAGTTTCAGCCTCCGAGCCGATCAAGCCAATAAACTCTGAATCAAATCGCTGAACGTATTCCCTCACCCCGTCAATACTGTCACGTTCTGGATCGACCGATACAAATACAACTTGCGGTAAGGCCTGGTCTGGCTGTGCCTGTAGCGCCCTATAGGTCTGAGCGAGCTCAGACATGGTAATCGGGCAGACATCCGGGCAAGAGGTAAAGCCAAAGAATACCAGGGACCATTGGCCGAGAAAGTCTTCATTGGTGAAGGCGTTATTGTCCTGGTCTGTTAGCTCAAAAGAGGTCAATGCAAACGGCTCTGGATACTTGATAGCACCGAGCTCATTTAACTGATTAACCACAGCAACTTCGCTGCGCGCCGTAATCAAGGTCGCCAACCAGTAAATCAGCAGCAGGTCGAATGCGACGAAGGCCGCCAGGGAGATTTTGGTGTTACGTGAAAGCTGCACGTGGCAAAGCTCAGGACTTAGAACAGGTAGTGGTCTACAACCAGGGCTACAAACAGCAGCGCCAGATAGACAATTGAGTACTTGAAAGTATCCATTGCCGTGCTCGGTACTGGACTACGCATCAGCTTTAGCGACCAGAACATGAAACCGGCACCGAGGGCCAGAGCCGCTGTCAGGTATAGCAGGCTGCTCATGCCTGAGAAGTAGGGAATGACGCTGATTACCACCAGAATCGCTGTGTATACCGTGATGTGAATCTTGGTGACTCGCTCGCCGTGGGTGACCGGTAGCATTGGAACGCCTGATTTCGCGTATTCTTCCTTACGGTGGATCGCCAGCGCCCAGAAATGTGGAGGCGTCCAGGCGAAGATAATTAGCACTAAAACGACGGCGTCTGCTTCGATCGTGCCGGTAACTGCAGACCAGCCCAGCAATGGCGGCATGGCCCCAGCGAGCCCGCCAATGACAATATTCTGCGGTGTCGCGTGTTTGAGATAACCCGTGTAGATGAAGGCATAGCCGATAAATGATGCCAGGGTCAGCCAGGCTGAGAGTGGATTGACCCAGAGCAGCAGGATCGCCATGCCGGCGAGCCCAATTACCGCGGCAAATACGCCGGCCTGCAGGGGATCGACTCGGCCCTGGGGAATTGGACGATTGTGGGTTCGTTTCATTACCACATCGATTTTTCGATCGATCAGGTGATTGACCACCGCGCCCGAGCCAGCGACCAATGCTATGCCCAGGTTACCCAGCACAAGCACGTCGACCGGCACCATGCCGGGTACTGCCAAGAACATGCCCACCAAAGACGTCAGAATCATGAGCATAACCACACGGGGTTTGCACATTTCATAGTAGTCACGCCAGGTGGCGGCTGAGTTGGTGGTGATATCAGTCAATGCTCAATTCCGCAGCGAGTTTAGGTTTCGTAAGAAATCGCTGATCACTAATCAACGGATGTAAAACCCGAGGCGTGGTCCGTCCAAACGACTACTTTTCGATTTGCTGTCGCATTGCCAAGTCGCACTTAGCAGCGAAGCAGGATTCTACCCATTTCTCGCTCTTCATTTAAGCTCGCTTCTCGACAGCGGAACGGATTTTCACAGATTTTCTAAACGATTGTTAGTGAATTTCTTCATTATAAATTGAAGCTGACAGTTTCCTGTCATAACTGCCAGTTTTTCCGCATGATTACCCGCTTTCTTGGCTATAATCACTTGCGAGAAAAGGCAATTTTCTATAGCATTTCGGTCCGCGTGAGGTGTGTCATTTTGCTAATCTTTTCAAAGCTTTCAGGGCTTGATTGAGAAGAGCTTAGTGAGGCAATTACCCCATCCAGAAAACAATAATAATTAGGATGAAAGCTCGGGAAATTTAGTCAATGATTGGGCGTATTTGAAGCTTGCTCGTGGAAATTGCAAAACGTTTTCGAGTGGCGTAATTAAGAAAACAAGTAGACCCTGCCTCTGACTCGAGATCCACCGGTGTATTCATCAGTGGGCGCTATGTTGGGAGCAGGATTAATTTTTTTAGAAGGAAATTCGGTTTATGACTTTAGCGGTCGTCATCTTTCTTCTGGTCGTCGGATCGATCATTTTTCATTTCGCGAGCCCCTGGTGGTTCACCGATATTGCTACCGATTGGGGTTCTATCGATTTCACCATTAATGTGACTTTTTGGGTTACTGGTTTCGTGTTTGTCGCTTGCAACGTGTTCCTAGCGTATTGCATCTGGAAGTTCCGGAAGAAGCCAGGCCACAAGGCCGTTTATGAGCCTGAAAACACCAAATTAGAGGCGTGGCTGTCTGTTTTTACTACAGTCGGGGTCATTGCGATGCTGGCGCCGGGCCTTTTCGTCTGGGCGACGTTCGTCACCCCACCAGACAATGCGCTTGAATATGAGGTGCTCGGCCAGCAGTGGCAGTGGCAGTTCCGCTATCCGGGCGCCGACGGTATTCTGGGCACCGCCGATACCGGGTTTGTCTCCGAATCTAACCCCTTCGGCGTCAATCCCGAAGACCCCAACGGCATGGATGATGTCGTCGTTAATGACCCCGATATGCACCTGGCAGTGAATCAACCTGTGAAAGCGCTGCTGCGCTCAAACGACGTATTACACAACTACACAGTTCCTCAGTTCCGCGTGAAGATGGACCTAGTGCCGGGTCTGGTTTCCTACCTCTGGTTTGACCCAACCAAAGAGGGAACCTACGACATCATGTGTGAGGAGTTATGTGGTATTGGCCACTTCGTCATGCGCGGCTCTGTAACAGTTGAATCACAGGCGGCGTTCGACTCATGGCTCGCATCTCAGCCAACATTTGCCGAGACACAGAATGCTGCTGGGCCCGACATCGCAGCCGGCCAAGCTCAGTATGCCGCTTGCGCCGCCTGCCACGGCGCTAATGGAGAAGGCAATCAGGCGTTAAACGCACCCAAGATCGCCGGCCAGCAACCCTGGTACATCGAGAGACAATTGAACCATTTCAAGCAAGGCGCGCGAGGTGGCGACGGTGATACTAACGGGGCGCAGATGACCGCTTTTGCCAGCATGCTGACAACGGACGAAGCCGTTCGAAACATCTCGGCTTACATTGCAACTTTCCCGGATAATCCGGCACCCACGACCATCTCAGGCGACATAGCGAATGGCTACGATATTTACGATCGAAACTGCGCTGCTTGCCATTTGGATAATGGAGCTGGCGTCTGGTATACGGACGCTCCAAAGCTCGCGGGCATGAGCGATTGGTACTTCGTCACCCAGATAAGCAACTTCCGCGCTGGAATCCGCGGCTTGCATGCCGATGATGACTACGGCGAACAAATGGTTCAAATGGCAACAGCCATGGGGGACCTGGACGAGATCGAAGACGTGGCTGCCTACATCAACACATTGCGCTAGCCCAAGAAGTAATCAGAGATTTTGAAATTAGTGCCACAAGGCAAAAGTATATCGTTTAGGAGTAAACAATGGCCTACGTACCATTAGCTGACCAAGACCAAGAAATGGAGATGCATCATCCTCATAGCTGGGTCGAAAAATACGTTTGGAGCCAAGATCACAAAGTAATTGCCATTCAGTATGGTGGCCTCGCAGTACTGACAGGGATCGTCGGCTTGGTCCTCTCCCTTCTGTTCCGATTGCAGCTGGGGTTTCCTGAATCAGTCGATTTTGTGGACCCGAATTTTTATTACCAAGCGGTGACCATGCACGGCATGATCATGGTGGTTTACTTTCTAACTGCCCTGTTCTTGGGAGGCTTTGGCAATTACATGGTTCCGCTCATGCTGGGCGCCAGGGACATGGTCTTTCCTTTCCTGAACATGATGTCAGTCTGGACATTTTTGATCTCTGTGATCATTTTAATGGCCAGCTTCTTTGTCGGCGGTGGTCCCACAGGCGCCGGTTGGACACTTTACCCACCGCAAACCACAATGGCAGGTACGCCAGGGCATGACGCCGGCATCATTTTAATGCTGGTTTCGCTTGCTGTCTTCGTCGTGGCTTTTACCATGGGCGGCCTCAACTATGTGGTCACGATTTTACAGTATCGCTGTCGCGGCATGACCCTGATGCGGATGCCCCTCACTATATGGGGAATATTTGTCGCAACGGTTCTGGGTTTGTTTGCTTTCCCGGCACTCCTGGTTGCTTGCATTATGATGATGTTCGATACCCTGCTGGGTACAAGCTTCTTTATGCCGGCCGTAATCGAGTCAGGAAGCCCTCTTGATTATGAGGGTGGTAGCCCGATTCTATTCCAGCATTTATTTTGGTTCTTTGGGCACCCTGAGGTTTATATCGTCGCGCTACCTGCGTTCGGACTGGTTTCAGATGTGCTGAGCGTGCACGCGCGCAAGAACATCTTCGGTTACCGCATGATGGTTTGGGCGATTATCGCAATCGGCGGCTTAAGTTTTATTGTTTGGGCACACCACATGTATGTGAGTGGCATGAACCCTTATTTTGGTTTCTTCTTCGCGACAACAACTCTCATCATTGCGGTTCCGACGGCCCTAAAGGTCTACAACTGGTTGCTGACGCTTTGGGAAGGTGATATTAGGTTAAATGCGCCAATGTACTTCGCCATTGGCTTTATCTTCACTTTCATTCACGGTGGCCTGACCGGTTTATTTCTCGGGAACGTCGTAATCGATTTGCCGTTATCCGACACTTACTTCGTTGTGGCGCATTTCCACCTGGTCATGGGCGTTTCACCTATCTTGGTGCTATTTGCAGCGATCTATCATTGGTATCCAAAGCTCAGCGGACGGATGTACAACGAAACAATGGCCAAAGCGCATTTTTGGATTACTTTCTTGGGTGCCTACGCGATTTACCTACCGATGCACTATCTTGGATTTTTAGGTGTACCCCGTCGTTACTATGCGCTTGGAAGCACAGACTTCATCCCCGCATCTGCACAGGAATTGAATTCCTCGATAACCATCGCAGCGCTGATCGTGGGAACTGCTCAAATTCTGTTCTTCATTAACATAATTGGCAGTTTGAAGTGGGGCAAAAAGGCTGATCCAAACCCTTGGGGGGCAGCGTCTCTAGAGTGGCAAACCCCTGACACGCCACCGAAACACGGTAACTGGGGCGATGAACTGCCTACCGTCTACCGCTGGGCTTATGACTACAGCGTGCCGGGTGCACCCGAGGATTTCATTCCTCAAAACACACCTGAAAGGGTGACGCCTGCTGCCAGCGATGAGCACATTGATACGGACAAAGATTCGACATTGGCAGACGTATGAGCCTTATAAAGACAGTTACGGAAAAGCCCTGGGAACGCAAGGGCGTCATCGGTGGAATGGAGCCCGAGGGAACATTCGACACTGAAGCGGAACGAGTTGCGCTGACGTTTTTCCTCGTCATCGCAACCGTTATATTTTCCCTCTTTATGGTCAGCTATTACATCCGCATGGAACTGCCTGACTGGGAGCCGCTGTCTGAGCCAGCGCAGCTATGGTTTAACACCGGATTATTGGTAGCCAGCAGTGCGTTTTTTCAGTGGGCAAGAAATATTGTGGCTCGCGGCGATAGTAAGAACTTATACACGTCGTTTTTCGGCGCTGGTGTTCTTGCTATACTTTTTATCGTGGCCCAATTAGTCACCTGGAATCACCTGCAAGCAGGTGGTTTCTATTTAAGCTCGAATCCCGCTAATGCTTTCTACTACTTGCTGACAGGCCTGCACGCGCTGCATCTAGCCGGTGGTCTGTGGGTTTGGAGCAAAAGTGCGATCCGCCTGGTTTCGGGTGGCGAGCCTGAAGACATCAAGCTCAGCATCGAACTCTGCACCGTCTACTGGCACTTCTTGCTGCTGGTTTGGATAGTGATGTTCGCGGTTCTGTCCAATACATAAGAAGAATTGATATACGCTTTAACTGTACTTAAGGGAAAACTAGATGAGTGAAGCAGCAACAGCTGGCGCGGTCGGCCATGACGGGATGGATGGTTTCGTAGACGACTGGAGTGCCGACAAACAGGCTTATCATGTGCCTTGGGGCAAGGCCATGATGTGGATTTTCTTGGTCTCGGATACATTTATCTTCTCCTGCTTTCTGGTGGGATATTTGCACGCTCGAGTCACGACAACCCAGCCCTGGCCTCCGCAGAGTGAAATTTTTGCACTGTCTTTTGGCGGCGCACCGATTCCCCTGATTCTCATTGCGATCATGACCTTCGTGCTCATTACGAGCTCGGGCACCATGGCAATGGCAGTGAATTACGGCTATCGCAGGGACAAGACCAAAACGTTCTGGCTGATCTGCGCCACTGCAGCGTTTGGCGCCACCTTCGTCAGTATGCAGGCGTTTGAGTGGTCCAAGTTGATTGCTGAAGGCGTGCGCCCTTGGACAAACCCATTCGGCGCGACACAGTTTGGCTCCGTCTTTTTTATGGTGACTGGATTCCATGGTTTACACGTAACCGGCGGGGTGATCTATCTACTCTGGGTCGCTCAGCGGGTTAAGCGAGGATATTACGATGACAAGGGCTTTGAGATCGTAGAGATCGCGGGTCTGTACTGGCACTTCGTTGACCTCGTTTGGGTATTTATCTTTGCATTTTTCTACTTATTGTAAGAGAGGACGACAATGGCTTCGGCTGAAGGACAACAACACCCTCTGGGTATTTATTACAAAATTTGGGGACTGCTGTTTGTTCTCAGTGCATTCTCATACGCCGTCGATTATTTCGAGGTGCAGGGTGCCCTGCGCTGGACACTGGTCCTCCTATTCATGGTATTGAAAGCTGGTTTTATTGTGGCCATCTTCATGCACGTGGTCTGGGAAAGGATGGCTCTCGTACTGACTATTTTAGGACCGCCGGTAGTGTTGCTACTTTTGATTGGTCTCATGGCAGTTGAAGGTGCTTACACCGAGGAAACGCGTTTCAACTATCGTGGTCATGATCGCGATGCTGTGGCTTTAGGGCCTAGCGATATCCATCATGAAGAAGAAGCTCACTAGTTTTTTCGAAACTTACAAAAGGGGCTATAGTCTAACTATAGCCCCTTTTTTCTTGACCAGGATTTACCAGTCTTAATCAGAAATTGTCAGCGCGAAAGCCAAGGCAACAGTGCTGCTTGTTTCCGTAGCCAAAAAACCGGCATCAATGACTAAATTGAACCTATTCTTGAGATTGCCAAAAACGTCTGCCTGGAACCCGTGAACAAGAAATCCACTGAGCCCAGCCTTGAGGAATTTAGGCGGTCAATGGCCAGTTCGCTGGGTTTTGATCTGGGTTTTGAGCACGTAAAGCCCAGGTAAAGCTTGGAACTTAAAGCTCATTTCGCAGCTTTAACATGACATCCTGTGTCTGCGGCCTCACCCCTCGCCATAATGCAAATGACTCTGCGGCCTGCTCCACCAGCATGCCAAGCCCATCCAGGACCAAACCGGCTTCTTTTGATTTCGCCCACAGCATAAATGCGGTATCGGTGGCGCCATACATCATGTCATAAGCGGTGAAATTTCCTGCAAATAATTCGCTGGAGAGTTCCAGGGTTTGATTCTGCAACCCCATACTTGTGGCATTGATGACCAGATCAAATAGTAATTCATCGGGGTGGTTGAGCTCCCTCACCTCGATTGCAAACTCGCCACTGAAATCCTCTCGCAGCGCGTCTGCCCGTGAAGTCGTTCGGTTCATGATCGTAAGAGATGCGGGCTGTCGGTGAATCAGCTCGGCCATGGCACCTCTTGCTGCGCCGCCTGCTCCCAGGATCAGGATGTTCTTACCTTTTATAGTGCAGTGGTTATTGTTTTCCAAATCCCGCACCAGACCTATGCCGTCGGTATTGTCGGCCCACAGCTTACCATCAACGTCCATGCCAAGCGTGTTAGCTGCTTTGGCCAGAGCCGCCCGCGGGCTTGCGGTGTCCGCGAGCGCGAATGCAGCCTCTTTATACGGCACCGTCACATTTAGTCCACCGCCGCCACCGTTGAAAAAGGCTTTTACCCGAGCGGGAAATTCATGCGCGTCTACCCGCAGCTTTTCATAGGCCACATCCTGCTTGGTTAGGCTGGCAAACTGCGAGTGAATTTGTGGTGATTTACTTTGGGCGATGGGATCACCCATAACAGCATAACGCGTCATGATGACCTCAATTGAGAAATGGGTTTGATCACTATACCCACTCGCGGGATTTCAGGAAATTAGTGTAGAGCTTTTCCTCGGCAGAACCAGGCTCTGGTTTCCAATCATAGACCCAACGAACGACCGGGGGCAGTGACATAAGAATCGATTCAATACGACCGACGCCAGACTGTAGCCCAAACACTGTACCTCTATCATAAACAAGATTGAACTCCGCATATCGACCGCGACGATATTCTTGAAAACCCCTTTCTTTCTCACCGAACGGCAGGTTTTTTCGTCTTTCTACTATTGGGCTGTAGGCTTTCAAATAGCTGCCAGCCATGGCTTGAACAAAGGCAAAAGCCTCATCAAACTCCATCTCGTTAAAATCATCGAAGAAAAGACCTCCGACGCCTCTCGGTTCGTCGCGGTGCTTTAGGTGAAAATAATCATCACACCAGTTTTTAAACTTATTGTAATAGCCTTCCCCAAAGCCTGCGCAGGCCTCTTTCGCTGTGGTGTGCCAGTGAACACAGTCCTCTTCAAAACCATAATAGGGGGTCAGGTCATAGCCGCCGCCAAACCACCATACGGGTTCCTCGCCTTCCTTTTCCGCTACAAACAGTCGGAAATTTGCATGGGACGTGGGCACATAAGGGTTCTCTGGATGCATCACCAGTGAAACCCCCATAGCCTGAAATGCGCGACCCGCTAATTCCGGTCTCTGCGCGGTAGCCGAGGCGGGCATAGATTTGCCGAATACATGAGAAAAGTTAACACCGCCTTTTTCAATCACCGCTCCATCGCTTATAACACGGGTTATACCCATGCCACCCTCTTCCCGGTCCCACTGGTCAGTAATAAAGTTTGCGGAGCCATCCAGGTCTTCAATGCCCGAACAGATATCGGTCTGCAGTTGCAGCAGAAATTCTCTGACCGCGGCAATGTTTTCAGTCTTCAATTTTCTAATTCTCCCAAGAGCATGAACCGGAGCGATCATTCATGGTCCGGTATTGAGTTTCCTAATTTATTCTTTCGCCTGTCGGCACAGCACTGTAATGGAAGTCTATGTTAGAGAAGTACGCCCGTGCCAGTATTAATCTAGATCTAATTTAGTGGCGGTTTCGCGACATCAAGCAGGTAGCCCATTGAATCGAAACCGGGATCTTACTCAATCGCGCAAATATATGCGCCCGTCCCTGTTTTCAACTTTTCCCGCTAATTCCAGTTTCAACAGCACCGTATTGAGTTCTCCGGCTGTGAGGTTTTCACTTCCCATCAGGTCTTGTGGTAAGTTTTCAAACGCGGCGATTCGCCTCAGCAGTGACCGCTCTAGCTTCTCTGTCCGAGTATTGTTCGGCTGAGACAGTTTGGGAGAGACATCAGGCCTCGTCGATTCATGAAGTTTCATCAGACCGCTGATCGGTAGTCCCGCTATGACATCACCCGCAGATTCCACCAGGGTTGCCCCGTCTCTAAGGAGTTGGTGACCGCCGCGAGACTGCTCTCTATCTACCTGGCCCGGGACAGCGAAGACTTCGCGACCCTGTTCCGACGCAAATCGCGCAGTAATTAATGAGCCCGACCGCACGGTTGCTTCCACGACAATCGTGCCGAGGCTCAAACCGCTAATGAGGCGATTTCGTTGCGGAAACTGGACGGCACGGGGTGGTGCGCCAGGAAAAAACTCAGTGATGACCAGCGCTTCATTCTCCAACTGTTGCTGTAACGCCCGGTTTGCCTTCGGGTAATACACGTCAATACCAGTGCCAATAACAGCAATGGTATTGCCCGTTTCCAACGCACCGGTGTGCGCATTGCAGTCAACGCCCCTGGCCAGACCGCTCACGACCG
>DLPV01000052.1:17922-33708 GCA_002477465.1 Gammaproteobacteria bacterium UBA7449
GACCGCTCACGACCGTTAATCCCTGGCCTGCCAGTTCTGCCGCTAGCCAGCGCGTGAAGCGCTTGGCCCGGGTGCTGGCTTTTCGGCTACCCACCATCGCCACACAAAACTCGCCTAACAGCTCGACGCGACCTTTAACAAAAAGCAGAGCAGTGGGGTCATAAATCTGCTTGAGCAGAACAGGATAGGCGGGGTCGGCAAGAGTAATGGGTTTCGCGCCCTCGTCTAGAGTGGCGGCGAAAATTTCTACCGCTGCATTGGAAAGCCGCTCGGCACATTGCCCAGCGGCAATTCTCTGAATTTCTGTGGCACCCGCGCGGCTAAAACCAGAATCTAGCAGCGACTGATGGGAAACCGACGGCAAGTCTGCGACCCGCAATTGCCTGCCAACAAGCAATCGCCCCAGCCTGGCGTTGGTGACTATGCCGCTAATCAGGAGTCTTAGCGTCGCAAGAGTTTCGGTGGGTTCCATTGATCATCCTTGAGCATTGGAACAATATGAATTGTTTGGGTTGTTTTAAGTCTTTTAGGGTCTAACTATGGACTGAGCACCCTGCTATTGATTTCGATGGGCTAGAGGCTGTTAAGCACCACGGCATAGCTCATTGAGTCGAATGTGCGATAGACCAACAGAGTGCCAATCTCATCGCCAGGAAGTTGTAGCCGGTCTCGACTAAACAGTGCTCGCATGCGCTGACGAAAACTCATGCGGTCCCGCTCCATTCCATCTACCATCATGGAATCTTCTTTCGATATGGCCAGCACATCACCAATCGCTAAATTGTCGCCAGCACCGAGGTTTATCACCACCGTGTCCAGCTGGGAAACCATCTGCTAGTTCCCCAGAAATGCGACGATACGGCCTTCTATGTCTAAAGCAGGCTCGGTCGGGAAAATTGTCGCCCCAATTGTCGTCTCTTCCCGGACTAGTAAGCGGTCACCAACCCGGATCTCCTTGGCAATGTTGTTAATCGATAGACGGCGCAGTTCGGCTGATTACACTGCGGCGATGCTGGCGAAGTCGACATATTCGACTTCAATGCCAATCAGGATGCCATCATCATCGTCATCATAATGTTCACGGAATGGGCGGTAAACTTCGAATAAGGTCGTCCCGGAAGGCCATTCGCCACGGGCGTGAACTTCATCTCCGGTGGCGATTGCGAGGGCATCACCAATGTTACTCACAATATAAGGGGCATCTTCCAGTAAGGTCTGGCTGACGATGCGGTTGCGCGCAAAGCTATTCTCGATCGCTTCCAGGGGAATGGCGGGAATCGCACTGGAAAGCGCTTGCTCTCGCATTTCCGGCCCCAGTTCCTCAACTTCACGATCCCCTCGCAGCACCAGTATCCTGGGCGCGCCGTCGACGTAGCTGATCCGCAGTTCGTCTCCGGAATAGATAAAGTCGGCGTTGTCCAGATAGGGGTCCGGTAGCCATACCTCAGGCCATCTTTCAGGATCATTCAAGAACTGGCCGGCTATGTCTCACAAGTTGTCGCTATCTTGCACAATATAGCGTTCCGGCATGCCGTTCTTTAACAGGCTGGTTTGGGCGTAAACTGGACTGGTAAACAACAGCACAGCCAATCCCAGAGCCAGATTGTTAAAGAGCCTGTTAAATAGTATTTTCATCAATTAAATTCTGCACCTAGTGGCACAGTCACGTTAGCAATACGGTATAATTAGTACTAGAAGCAATTCACACTGCTCTCAGTTTAATCCCGTTGAATTACCCCATATAAAGACTTATGGCGCTGCTACCCATATTGGAATTTCCAGATCCCAGGCTACGCAAAGTAGCCAGTCCCGTAACTGTTTTCGACTTAAAGCTGGAAGTCTTGATCGACGATATGTTCGAGACCATGTACGACTCTCAAGGTATTGGGCTTGCGGCGACTCAGATTGACGTCCATAAACGCTTGCTGGTCATCGATGTCTCAGAGAGCAAGGATAGTCCTCTTGTCTTCATCAATCCAAGTTTTGAGATAATTGAGGATGAGCTTTCTGAATATGACGAAGGCTGCCTGTCAGTTCCTGGGTTTTACGAAACGGTTTCACGCCCGAAAGGTATCAAAGTGCAGGCACAGGACCGCAAAGGCGAAAAGTTTGAGATCGAAGCAGAGGGTATCCTGGCTACCTGCATCCAGCATGAAATCGACCACCTGGATGGCAAACTGTTTGTGGATTACATCAGCGCTCTGAAGCGCCAACGTATTCGCAGTAAACTCGAAAAAGAACACAAGAAGTCCGCCTGATTTCATGACCCCTCTAAAAATCTGTTTTGCGGGGACACCCAGCTTCGCGGCTGAGCACCTTGCCGCGCTCATCGCTGCGAAACACAATATCGTTGCCGTCTATACACAACCTGATCGGCCATCGGGCCGCGGCAAAAAACTGCAGCCCAGCCTGGTAAAACAGGTCGCTCTTGATAACGGTCTTATTATCAAGCAACCAAAGTCCCTCAAGCTAGCCGATGCACAGCAAGAACTGGCGGCGTTTTCACCCGACCTCTTAATCGTGGTTGCTTATGGTCTGATCTTGCCACAGGAGATTCTCGATATTCCCCGGCTTGGCTGTATCAACGTGCATGCCTCTTTATTACCACGCTGGCGCGGTGCGGCGCCTATTGAGCGAGCCATACTTGCTGGAGATAAAGAGTCAGGTGTCACTATCATGAAAATGGATGCTGGCCTCGACACTGGCCCCATGCTTTATAAGTCCAAAGTCACAATTGCGCCAAGCGATGGCCGGGAATCCCTAACAGAAAAGCTCAGTAATGCCGGCACTTCTGCGCTACTACATACTCTGGATAACTTCACTGCCTTGAGTGAAAGCGCTGAATTGCAAGATGATACACTGAGCACCTATGCGGCCAAGATTGATAAGTCAGAATCATTACTTCAGTGGCAACTTCCGGCAGAGCAGCTTTGCCGAGTCGTTAGAGCAGGTGTTGGCAGGGTGCCTGCTTATAGTTTTATGGGGGGTGAGCGGCTTCGAATTCTTGAAGCGAGCCCTCTTGAACAATACCCACTTGCTGCAGATAAAGATGTGCCGGCTGGCACTATTTTAGGCATTGATTCAACCGGCGTAGAAGTCTCCTGTAGCAACTCATCACTATTGGTTACCAGGATTCAGCTTGCTGGAAAGAAGCCATGGTCGATACGCGATCTAATGAATTCCGGGACCACAATAGTGGAGACTGGCAAACGTTTCGATAATGGCGATAGCAATGGCTAGCAATAGCCGGGCGATCGCCGCCAAGATTCTTGGGAGCTTACTGAAAAAGCAAGGCTCCCTCTCTAACCAGCTAGACCCATTCCGCGACGAAGCTGAGTTCCAGTTTATTCAGGAGCTGTGCTTTGGCACGTGCCGGTGGTTCCATCAGCTAGATTTTCTACTGCAGGAATTGTTAAGCAAGCCACTCAAGTCAAAAGATCGTGATGTTCGCGCATTAATGCTGATTGGGCTGTATCAGCTCAAATTTATGCGGGTTCCAGACCATGCGGCGATTAATGAGACTGTTAGTGCGACGTCTGATCTCAAACAGCGCTGGGCCAGGGGTTTGGTAAATGCCGTCTTGCGAAATTTCCAGCGCCAGGCAGACACGCTGCAAGCCAATCTGGATAGTGCCAGCTTGGCCAGCCGCGCATCGCACCCTGATTGGCTGGTGGAGGCTGTCGCCACAGATTGGCCAGACCAGCTTGAAGATATTCTTGATGCGAGCAACGCCAGGCCGCCTCTGACACTTAGAGTCAACCTCGCGCGCCAGAGCCGGGAGCAATACTTGCAAAAATTGTCCTCGCTGGGGATTCAGGCGACGCCGGGCTTACTGGCAAATTCTGCAATCTATCTATCGGAACCCATGCCCGTGCATAACATTCCGGGCTTCGCTGAGGGAGAGTTAAGCGTTCAGGATGAGGCTTCGCAACTTGTTGCAGGCACCTTGCGTCTGGAGCCAGGTTTGCAGCTACTGGATGCCTGTGCCGCACCGGGCGGAAAAACCTCTCATATTCTGGAAAGTGAGCACTCGCTTACTCGCCTGGTCGCAATTGAAAAGGAAAAATCCAGGCTATTCAGGATTGAAGAGAACCTGCAAAGACTAAAGCTAGCGGCGACGTTAGTCTGCGCTGATGCTGCTGTGCTTGCGTCCTGGTGGGATGGTGAAGGGTTTGATCGCGTCCTGCTAGATGCGCCTTGCAGTGCAACAGGAGTCATAAGACGACACCCTGACATCAAGCTGCTGCGTACACCGGAACAGGTCACTGAGCTGCTGGTAACACAGCAGCAGCTGTTGCGGAATCTATGGCAGTGTCTAAAGCCCGGCGGCCTGTTTCTTTACACCACTTGCTCGATTCTGCCTGAGGAAAATCAGGCCCAGATTCGGCAATTCCTCGACAGCCATCATGATGCTAAATATGAGGGCATCGCGGCCGATTGGGGAGTAGAATGTGAGACAGGAAGGCAGCTGCTCCCCAGTACCAGCAGCGGTGCCGATGGGTTCTTCTTTTCCTTGCTGCGCAAATGCTAAGGGAATTCCAGGACAGCTCGCGATTACACTTCAGAAAACACGCAACCCATGAAAATAATCATCCTCGGTGCCAATCAGGTGGGCAGCGCCCTCGCTGAAACCCTTTCCAATGAGAAAAACGACATCACGATCGTGGATGAGGATAGTGAGCGCCTGCAGGAGCTTAACGATCACATTGACGCCCGGGTTGTGGCTGGCGCGCCGTCCCACCCTTCCACTCTATTGCAGGCTGGCGCAGACGACGCAGAGATGCTTATAGCCGTCACCGACAGTGATGAAACCAACATGGTTGCCTGTCATGTTGCTCTCACGCTTTACAAAGTGCATCGCAGAATTTGCCGCATCCGCGCCGGCTCTTATACCAAAAGCGAAAAGCTCTTTCGGGTCGAGGGAATGCCCGACATTGAGATAATAAGCCCGGAAGAGATAGTCTCTGACTACATTACTCGCCTGATCGATTTACCCGGCTCATTACAGGTTCTGGATTTCGCCGACGGGCGTGTGCAGTTGGTTGCTGTGAAAGCATTCTATGGAGGCCCACTAGTCGGCCAGGAAATTCGCTTGATTCGTCAGCATATGCCGGGGGTGGACACCAGGGTCGCGGCAATATTCCGCAAGGACCGCCCGATTACCCCAGAAGGGTCTACTGTGATTGAGGCTGATGATGAAGTCTTCTTCGTCGCCGCGCAGGAAAACATTCGTGCCTGTATGGGCGAACTTCGAAGATTGGACAGGCCATACAAGCGCATCATGATTGCTGGCGGTGGCAAAATCGGACACCGGCTAGCGAGCAATATTGAAGAACGCTATCAGGTGAAATTAATCGAAACAGACACTGAGCGATGTGCCTACCTGTCCGAGAATCTGCACGACTCCATCGTTCTCCATGGCGAAGGGTCTGACAAGGATCTGCTGATAGAAGAAAATATCGAAGAAACCGATGTGTTTCTTGCGCTTACCAATGATGACGAAGCGAACATCATGTCCTCGTTGCTCGCGAAGCGACTGGGTGCCAAGAAGGTCATGGCGATTATCAACAACCCTGCTTATGTCGACCTGGTGCAGGGGGGCGAAATCGATATCGCGATCTCTCCCCAGCTCGCAACAATAGGCATTTTATTGGCCCACGTGCGGCGCGGTGATGTGGTTGCGGTACATTCGCTGCGGCGTGGTGCTGCCGAGGCAATGGAAGCAATTGCCCACGGTGATGAAACCAATTCAAAAGTCGTGAAGCGTGCAATCGAGGATATAGAGCTGCCGGAGGGCACCACCATAGGTGCCATCGTCCGCAATAATGAAGTGCTTATCGCACACGACGACACCGTTATCGAATCAGATGATCACGTTATACTCTTTTTGGTTGACCGCAAGACCATTCCAGAAGTGGAACGGTTGTTCCAGGTCGGTTTTAGCTTTTTCTAGGGCCCTATGCATCCCGCCACCATTGTAAAGATACTTGGCTTGCTGCTGATGCTCTTCAGCTTACTAGGCAACCTGCCGCCACTGCTGGTATCACTTATCTATAGTGACGGTTCAGCGGCCGCCTTTCTTTATTCTATCGGCATTTTATTTTCCACTGGCCTGATGCTCTGGCTAATCACTTCCAGCCAACACAAGGAATTGAGCAATCGCGACGGCTTTATGGTTGTCACTTTATTCTGGGCGGTGCTTGGCACTGCGGGCTGCCTGCCCTTATTATTCTCCCCCGCCACCGAACTCAGCTTAACGGATGCCGTTTTCGAATCCATATCGGGGCTGACCACTACTGGGGCTACCGTGATTTCTGGCCTCGATGAATTGCCGGAGTCCATATTGTTCTACCGACAGCTTTTGCAGTGGCTAGGCGGTATGGGAATCATCGTTCTTGCAGTAGCACTTTTGCCAATGCTCGGTATCGGCGGCATGCAGCTCTATCGCGCGGAAAGCCCCGGGCCGGTAAAAGACACCAAGTTAGTCCCGCGTTTGGCCGAGACGGCCAAGTCGCTTTGGTTAATCTATCTCACTCTTACCCTGATTTGTGCACTGGCCTATTGGGCTGTTGGCATGAGCCTGTTCGATGCAGTTTCCCATAGCTTCAGCACCGTGGCGATCGGAGGCTTCTCAACCCATGACAGTAGCCTGGCCTACTTCGATAGCCCGCTGGTGGAATCTATCGCCATCGTATTCATGGTTATTGCTGGAATCAATTTCGCCCTGCACTTTTTCGCGTTTCAGAAAAAGCAGTTTCGGCACTACCTGCATGATCCCGAATTCAAGTTTTATGCCTTTATCTTGTGTAGCGTTTCAATCGTCACGGTGCTGGTCCTTACTTTTAACGGGACTTACGATTCTTTCTGGGAAGCCCTGAGACGCGGTGTATTTCAAGTGGTTTCATTCGCAACTACCACTGGCTTCGCGACAGCCGACTTTAACTCCTGGCCGCTTTTTCTTCCATATGTGCTTTTGTATGCAGCCATTATTGGTGCTTGCGCTGGTTCCACCGGGGGCGGCATGAAAGTCATCCGTATCCTGCTTATTTTTAAGCAGGGTTTCCGAGAAGTGCAAAGACTGATTCATCCCCGTGCTGTTATCCCGATCAAGCTGGGAAAGAAAGTCATGTCGGATCGGGTTGTTGAATCAGTGTGGGGATTCTTTGCGGTCTACGTAATGGCCTTCATGGTGATGCTGCTGGCATTGCTTGCAACCGGGCTTGATATCATCACTGCTTTTAGTGCCGTAGGCGCCTGCATAAACAATCTTGGTCCCGGGCTGTCTGGTGTTGCGGAAACCTATGGCGCATTGCCCGGCCCTGCAAAATGGATCTTGTGCCTTGCTATGCTGCTCGGTCGACTGGAAGTTTTTACCTTGTTGGTGCTCTTTACGCCCATGTTCTGGAAACGCTAGTCCCTATCGAAGGGTTGC
Organism: Gammaproteobacteria bacterium UBA7449; assembly: GCA_002477465.1. GTDB lineage: Bacteria > Pseudomonadota > Gammaproteobacteria > Pseudomonadales > Pseudohongiellaceae > UBA9145. The sequence continues at coordinate 25,355 of DLPV01000052.1, forward strand.
TTTCTCACTATATTCTTTATGTGCGACCAGGCGCTTAGCGTGGCTTCGTTCTATAGAATTCTGAATTGTCGGGGCGACGCCGAAACCGCTTGTATTCCCATTGGTATTGCGAAGCCGCTTTTCGCACAGCAGATTCTACTGTCCTGTTCAGCCCCTCAGTTGATTCCTTAATATCGCTGCTATAAATTTTCTCGTCGGCCTGCTCGAATATTGCGACAAAGCCTTTACCTCTGGGCAAACGCTTGGCGAAGCCACAAAATACCCGAGCGTCAGTGCGCTGTATGAGCTTACTGACCAAGGTCATTGTGAGTGCTGGCTCGCCAAAAAAATTGGCAAACTCCCCACCCTCATCCGTAGGCACCTGGTCTGGCAATATGCCTACGATCTCACCTCTCTTCAGAGCTGTTAAAAGCTGCGCCACTCCTTTTCGATTAGTTGGCGCAAGACTGACACCATTGCGTGCTCGAACTCTGCGCAGCAATCTGTCCAGCCCCTCTATACGGGGCGGTTGATACATGAAATTGGCGCGACGACCTTCGCTGGCATAGAAACCAAAAATCTCCCAGTTGCTAAGATGTGGGGCCAGAAGAATGACGCCTCGAGGCCCGGCTGCGGCGGCCGCAAATTCTTCTAACCCGTCTGAGTCTTTAACCAGATTGAGGGTGCTTGTGATGGGTGAGACCCAGGCCTTTCCCATTTCCAAGGCGGTACATGCAGTATTGATCAAGCTCTCTTTCACCAGTTGATTGATCTGTGTGGAGGGCATTTCAGGGAAACAGGTCTGCAGATTCTTGCGTGTGGTTTCCTGGGTTCGGTTCGGAATTAAATACAGCAAGGATCCCCAGATCCAGCCAATCCCATGGAGCACCGGAAGAGGTAGCCATGAACAAATCGTGAGAATCGTTCTGATGATTAAGTAGGCGAAGGTTTGGATAAGGTTTTACCGATTCTAGGCTTGATTGGCTTACACGGGCTTATGCGTCAGCCATAAATTATCATAACTCTGGTCCCCGAGTTCTTTTCTTTAGCGCGCTGCCCTTCCCCGGCGCACCTCAGTAGTCTGATAGGGCCCCATGTCTAGATTAGTTGGAGATAATCGAGGATAATTAGTGTCCCGCAAAGTCTAGAAAAATCAAGAACATCGTGAATACTAACAACGACCTATCATCGTTTCAGGGGTTGGTTTTGGCGCTCCAACAATTTTGGGCGGATAAGGGCTGTGTGGTACTGCAACCTTTGGATATGGAGGTTGGTGCTGGCACATTTCATCCGGCCACTTTCCTGCGTGCAATTGGCCCGGAGAGTTGGAACACTGCCTATGTGCAACCATGCCGCCGCCCGACTGATGGTCGCTACGGCGAGAACCCTAATCGCTTGCAGCACTATTACCAGTTTCAGGTAATACTTAAGCCGTCGCCCAAGGAGATTCAGGAGCTTTATCTGGATTCACTGCGCTATCTCGGTATCGACATGGCGGTTCATGATATTCGATTCGTTGAGGACAACTGGGAGTCTCCTACCCTAGGCGCCTGGGGCTTGGGTTGGGAAGTCTGGCTTAACGGCATGGAAGTTACCCAGTTCACCTATTTCCAGCAGGTGGGTGGCTTGGAATGCTATCCCGTAAGCGGGGAGATAACTTACGGTATTGAGCGAATCGCAATGTACCTGCAGGGTGTAGATAGCATCTACGACATCGTCTGGACAGAGGGGCCGAATGACAAGGTCACTTACGGCGATGTGTTTAAACAAAATGAAGTAGAAATGTCAGCCTACAATTTTGAACATGCCGATACCTCGCTGTTGTTCCGCTATTTTGATGAGTGCGAGGGGCAGTGCCAGATCCTGCTCGAACAGCAGCTGGCGCTTCCCGCTTATGAACAGGTTTTAAAAGCATCCCATTACTTTAATCTGCTGGATGCCCGGAATGCCGTTTCCGTTACTGAACGACAGCGTTTCATCCTGCGCGTGCGCAGCCTGGCCAGAGGCGTGGCCGAAGAATACTATGCCAGCCGCAAGCGCCTGGGCTTTCCGCTGGCGCCGGATGCATTGAAAAAAGAATTCCTGGAAGAATAATCAGCATGGCGACTAGAGATTTACTCATTGAAATTGGCACCGAGGAATTGCCGCCCAAGGCTTTGTCCCGTCTGTCTTCTGCTTTTGCTGATCAAATTGCCAAACAGCTACAGGACCTGAATCTGGGGTTTGAGGATGTGGAACGCTTTGCGACGCCACGGCGTCTGGCAGTATTGGTTCGCGATCTCGAAGAGGCGCAGCAGGATAACGAAAAAACCAGACTTGGCCCTGCAGTAAAGGCAGCCTTTGATCAGGCTGGGCAGCCCACCAAGGCAGCGGCCGGTTTCGCTCGCTCTTGCGGTGTCGACGTAGCAGATCTCGCGCGGTCGGATAAAGACGGCACTGAAAAGCTTGCTTACACAGTGCTTGAAAAGGGCCAGGCAACCACGGCGCTGATTCCTGATCTGCTGGAGCCCGCTCTGTCACAGCTGCCCATACCCAAGCGAATGCGCTGGGGAAGCTCACGCAACGAATTCGTGCGCCCGGTACACTGGCTTGTGGTGCTGTTCGGCAACGAAGCCGTGGCCGCATCGGTATTAGGAGTAGACTCTGGCCCTGCAACCAGAGGACATAGATTCCATCACAACAGCGACATCCCGCTGGGTAAAGCTGGTGCCTATGAGGCAGTCCTTCGAGATCAGGGCAAGGTTATTGCTTCCCTCGACAAGCGCCGCGAGATGATCAGGGAACAGGTGCTGCAGGAAGGAGATCGTCTCAATGCAACCGCGGTTATCGACCCGGACCTGCTAGAAGAGGTTGCCAACCTTGTAGAGTTTCCGGTTGCCTTAACCGGAAGTTTCGAAGAGGCGTTTCTGGCCGTCCCGCAGGAAGCATTAATTTTGGCCATGAAGTCCCACCAGAAATGTTTCTATTTAACGGACTCCAACGGCAAACTACTGCCCAAATTCATTACGATAAGTAATATTGAAAGCACGGATCCAGGGCAAGTCATTAAAGGTAACGAACGGGTAATTCGACCTCGCCTCGCAGATGCCCAGTTTTTCTATGACACCGACAAAGAATCCCCCCTGGAAAGCCGTCAGGCTGCGCTCGGCAAGCTGATTTTTCAGGATAAGCTCGGCACCGTCCTGGACAAGAGTCAGCGAGTGGGTGAACTGGCGACTCTGATTGCAAATCAGGTAGACGCTAATCCTGAGCATTGCCAAAGAGCTGCTCAGCTTTCCAAGTGTGACTTGCTTACTAATATGGTTGGCGAGTTTGCAGAGCTGCAGGGTTTGATGGGTTCTTATTACGCTGAACATGATGGCGAACCGGGTGATGTTTCAAAAGCCATCTATGAACAGTATCAGCCCAGATTCGCGGGTGATGCTGTGCCGGAAACACTGACCGGAGCGGTGCTGGCAATCGCGGATAAGCTAGACTCCATGGTCGGGCTATTCGGAATTGGCCAACCCCCCACCGGGTCGAAGGATCCGTTTGCCCTGCGTCGCGCTGCTATCGGTTTATTGCGAATTATCGTTGAGAAGCAACTGAGCCTGGACTTAGGCGAGCTAATTGATGCGTCCCTAAAAACCTATCCGGCCGATCTCCTTCAAGCTGAGACCCGAACGCAAGTCTTTGATTTCGTACTTGAACGGTTTCGCGCTTGGTACCTGGACAAAGGAATGAGCAGCGAGGAATTTCAATCGGTGTTCGTGCTCAAACCCAGCAGGCCGCTGGACTTTCATCTACGAATTAATGCTGTGCACGCATTCTACCAACTACCTGAAGCGAAGCCTCTCGCCGCTGCAAACAAACGTGTAGCCAACATACTGGCCAAACAGGATTCAAGCGACTCTGTTCTTGCGCTTGATGAATCCCTATTGTCAGAGCCTGCCGAGAAAACCCTTGCCACCGAAGTACAACAAAAAGAGTTAGAGGTGGCACCGTTGTTTGATCACGGCCAATACACGGAGGGGCTCAAAGTACTGTCCGGACTGAATACTTCGGTTGATACTTTTTTCGACGATGTGATGGTCATGACCGATGATGTCGCTGTTAAAAATAACAGGCTGGCTTTGTTGAAGCAGCTACAATCGCTGTTTCTCAGGTCTGCAGATATCTCCCACCTGCATAAATCCTGATTCCCTGGGCAGCTTTTCATTTATGAATATCATCGTGTTGGATAGAGATGGTGTAATAAATGAAGACTCAGACGACTACATTAAGTCTCCTGAAGAGTGGTCGCCCGTACCAGGTAGCCTTGAGGCCATAGCCGCATTACATGTGGATGGTTACAAAGTCGCTGTTGCCACCAATCAGTCTGGTTTGGGCCGAATGCTCTTTGATGAAATCGCACTTGCGAACATACATCAAAAAATGTGTTCTATGGTAGAGGATAGCGGCGGTTTCATAGAAGGCGTGTTTTACTGTCCACATTTACCAGACGCTGGCTGCGATTGCAGGAAACCCAAAACCGGCCTGTTGCAGTGCATTGAAGACGAGTTGCTTACCAGTCTGACCGGCCAGTATTTCGTTGGAGACAGTCTTAAGGATTTGCAGGCGGCGCGGGCATTCTCCATGCAACCAGTGTTAGTCAGAACAGGGAAAGGCCGTCTAACGGAAAGCCGATTATACGAACTGGAGGGGGAGCCGGTACCCGTATTCGACAATCTTGCCCAGTTTGTGGAAATTGGTTTGCCGCGGACTATATCAGGGAATCATGTTTAAACAGCTGATACTCGTCCTGCGTTCGGCGCTGTTCTATGTTGGATACGTGCTTGCCACTATCGTCATGTCCTTCATTTTTATTCTGCTGTTTCCCTTAATGTCACCACGCCGGCGTCATGGGTTTGCCGCTGCCTGGTGCAAGTCTATTCTCGCTTGGCTTCGCCTTAGCTGTGGGGTCAATTATGAAATAACTGGTACAGATAACTTACTGGAACAGCCCGCCGTGTATTTGTCGAATCACCAGAGCAGTTGGGAGACGCTACTGTTTTATTCGCTGATCTTTCCTATTTCACCCATCCTCAAAATGGAGTTACTCAAGATACCTTTTTGGGGTTGGGCACTCAGGCTGCTGAAGCCAATTGCTATAGATCGCAGTAAACCCCGCGAGGCCGCTCTGTCTCTCTTGCTGCAGGGCGAGCAAAGACTAAACGAAGGTAATTCAATAATTATATTTCCAGAGGGTACACGCTCAGAGCCAGGGACGATCAGAAAGTTTTCTCGCGGCGGGGCAAGCCTGGCCGTGGCGGCTGACGTTCCAATTGTGCCGATCGTCCACAACGCTGGGTATACGTGGCCAGCCCGCCAGTTCATTAAGTATCCTGGCACAGTCTCGGTCGTGGTCGGGCAGACTATACAGATTAACGGCCGCTCAGTTAATGAGCTAACCGAAACCGTGGAACAGTGGACGCGAGAACAATTCGTCTCGCGTTGAACTATATGTCCAGGTTTTCTGCCGCGAGGGCATTGTCCTCGATGAATTCCCGACGTGGATCAACCTGATCTCCCATCAGTGTATTGAACAACTGATCCGCACCTATGGCATCATCGATGGTGACCTGGAGCATGCGCCTGGTTTCAGGGTTCATGGTCGTATCCCACAGTTGATCCGGGTTCATTTCGCCCAGTCCTTTATAGCGCTGCAGGTAGTGGCCCTTCATTGCGTCTTGCGTCAACCACTCGATAGCTTCGCCGAAACTGCTCACTTCCTTGGTTTTCTCGCCGCGTTTGACGAATGCGCCTTCTTCTACCAGCCCGTCGAGGGTCTTGCCTAGCTCAGCCAAAGTTCGATATTCGCCGGAGTGGAAGAAGTCTCCGTTGAATGGGTAAGTTCGCTCAAGACCATGAAGATTGAGAACGGCTTCGGGTAAGTAAGTATGCCTCTCCGGATCTTCACTGATCCGAAGTGTATAGTTTGCAATTACTTCGGGATGCTTGGCCTGAAGGCTTGCGGTCAGCGAGTCTACCCAATGCTGCACTTTAGTCTGATCGGTGAGATCGGCTTCCGGCAGCAGGTCGGTAAATATCATGGCTTCCAGTACTTCAGTCGGATAAATCCGAGCCAGCCGGCTGATTATTGCATAGGCCTCGTGGTATTGTTTTACCAAAGCTTCCAAAGAGTCCTCTGCAATACCAGGCGCATCTGCATTGACGTGCAGACTGGCACCCTCTAAAGCTATTTGGGTTTGATAGCTTGCCAGCTCGATATCATCCTTTAGATACTGCTCCTGCTTGCCTTTCCTGATCTTGTACAAAGGTGGTTGTGCGATAAAAATGTGGCCCCTTTCTACTAGCTCGCGCATTTGGCGAAAAAAGAAGGTAAGTAGTAAAGTTCGGATATGAGAGCCATCAACATCAGCATCCGTCATTATTATGATGCTGTGATAACGGAGGTTTTCCGGAGAAAACTCCTCATTCCCAATGCCGCAGCCCAGGGCTTTAATCAAGGTACCGATTTCTGCTGAGCTAAGCATCTTGTCGAATCGCGCTTTCTCTACGTTAAGAATCTTTCCTTTTAAGGGCAATATCGCCTGATTCTTGCGGTTTCTGCCCTGCTTTGCAGAGCCCCCCGCCGAATCACCCTCCACGATGTATATTTCAGAGAGTGCCGGATCTTTTTCCTGACAGTCAGCCAGTTTGCCGGGTAAGCCGGCAACATCGAGCGCCCCTTTACGACGGGTCATTTCCCGGGCTTTTCTGGCTGCTTCCCTCGCGCGGGCCGCATCAATCATCTTGTTGACGATTTGTTTGGCGTCCTGTGGATTTTCCAGTAAGTAGTCATTGAAGTGGGCTGCCGTTTCTTGTTCCACGACAGTCTTAACTTCGGAGGAAACTAGCTTGTCTTTGGTTTGTGAGGAAAATTTTGGGTCGGGAACCTTTACCGAGATTATCGCTGTAAGGCCCTCTCTCGCGTCATCGCCGCTAGTAACTACTTCTTTACCCGTTTTCTGGGCCAGCTCTTTGTCGATATAGCTTTTAAGTACGCGGGTCAACGCGCCGCGAAACCCAGCAAGGTGGGTGCCACCGTCCCGCTGGGGAATATTGTTGGTGTAAGGGAAAATATTTTCCTGGTAGGAGTCGTTCCACTGCAATGCAACCTCAACAGTAATGCCATCGTCCTCACGCTCTGAGGTGAAGTGGAATAACTTATTGATCGTGGATTTATTGGTATTAAGGTAGTCGACAAAGGCTTTAAGCCCGCCTTCATACTTATATAGATCTTCTTTACCTGAGCGTGCGTCTTTGAGGTGAATGGCCACTCCGGCGTTAAGAAATGCTAACTCACGTAGCTTTTTCGCGAGAATATCGTAGTGGAACTCAATGTTTGAGAATGTCTCCTGGGCAGGCTTGAAGTGGACTTCTGTCCCACTGATCTGGGTTTCACCCACTACACCCAGCGGTGCCTTCGGGACCCCATGCTCATATATCTGTTCGTGCACCTGGCCCTCTCGGCGGATAGTGAGCTTTAATTCTTCTGACAGGGCGTTAACTACAGAGACGCCAACCCCGTGCAAGCCGCCCGAAACCTTGTAGCTGTTGTCATCAAACTTACCCCCCGCATGCAAAACGGTCATAATGACCTCTGCCGCGGAGACTCCTTCCTTGTGCATCTCGGTCGGGATACCTCGGCCGTTATCTGAAACAGTGATGGTTTCACCGACGTGAATGGTCACTTCGATAATGTCACAGTGTCCTGCCAGTGCCTCATCGATTGAATTATCCACCAGTTCGAAAACCATGTGGTGAAGACCGGTGCCATCGTCGGTATCACCGATATACATGCCTGGTCTTTTTCTGACCGCGTCTAGCCCTTTCAAGACCTTGATACTGTCTGAATTATAAACGGGTTGAGTTTCGTCACTCATGAAATTACTCCAATACGTAATTTGCCAGCAATTATCGCCAAGTTAAGCGACTTTACGCGGAAAATTCGCCTAAATTCATCCTGTCAGTATACCACGTTCCACGTGAAACTTGGCGATGTCAGACCGCCCCAATGAGTCCGTATCGATAGCGGTCGCCTCTACGCTGGTAATGAATAGCTGCGCGCTAGTCTGCACCAGTTGCTGCATTACCTTTTCCCTGTTGAAGGGATCCAGTTCAGCGGGTAGATCATCGATGAGGTAGATGCATTTTCGACCCACGGCCTCGGAAAGTACCTCACCCTGCGCCACCTTTAGTGCGCAGACAACCAGCTTTTCCTGGCCGCGGGACAGTATTTCCTGTGCCCGCCGGGAACCTAGCTTGATATCAAGGTCCGCTCTATGGGGTCCCGACTGGGTGGATCCATACCTGAAATCTACTTCTTTGTTGGACGCGAGAGCCTCGTCGAG
>DLPV01000052.1:34087-39257 GCA_002477465.1 Gammaproteobacteria bacterium UBA7449
CCACTAGCTTTTCATAGATTGTCTGAAATGCTGGCAGCAGTCTTTCCAGGTAACGCGTTCTCGATTCATCAATCGCGGAAGCGGCCAGGCAGAGTTCGCGATCCCATGCATTGATCTGTGCACTTTCGGCGCTGCTTTTTTGGCCCTGCTTTAGAAGCCGGTTTCGATTCGCTATGCTCTTGCTTGCTCTGCGCCAATTATCAAGAAAACTGGGTTCCACGTGAAACACACCCCAATCCATGAACCGCCTTCTTGCCTTAGGCCCTCCCTCGAGTAAATCGAAAGACGTGGCATCCAAAACCTGTGACGGCAATATCCGAGCAACCTGGTCCCAGCTCTTCTGGTTTTCTTCGTTGAGCCTAAGCTGCTGTTTCTGGTTACGGGGCTTCGTCAAACCGACCTTGTTTTGGTCTTCAATAGCAGCAAATATCGTCGCAGCCTTTTCCCCGTCTTTTATGAGCGGATCTACCAGAGAGCTTCGAAAAGACTTGCCGGTGGACAATAGGTGAATCGCCTCGAGCAGGCTGGTCTTGCCGCTACCATTCTCACCGTATATCAGATTTATGCCGCTGCTCGGGGAAGCTTTCGCTTCACAAAAATTGCGGAAATTAGTTAGCTGCAACTCAGTGACGGACGTCATGATAATTTAATGCGGAAACCGCGGGCTCCAGCATAAGCTGTTTACCGATATGAAGAGCCGAAACATACGCTGGCCCGTTGGGCGCAGCAAAGTTTAGAGCCGCATCGGCATCACGACATACACCGCATCGCCGCCTTCTTGAGCTTCAAGCAAGGCACTACTGTTTGGGTCTGACAGCGTTATCCTGGTTCTTGAGGTGCTGAGTGTTGATAACACATCTATGAGATAAGACACATTGAAACCTATCTCCAGACTGTCGCCGCTGTATTCCACCGCGACAACTTCCTCTGCCTCTTCCTGCTCGGGATTGTTGGCAAGGATCTTGATCTCACCTTCCGCCAGCATCACTCTTACACCACGATACTTTTCGTTAGACAGAATTGAAGCTCTGGCAAACGCCTGCCGCAGCTCCTGGCAATCTCCTATGACAACCTTATTTCCACCTTTCGGCAGCACTCGGTTGTAATCAGGAAACTTGCCGTCAACCAGTTTTGAAGTGAATGAATACTCCGGTACCCGGGCTCGGATATGGTTCTGACCGAAAGTGAGGTCTATAGCACCGCCCTCATCGTTGAGCAGGCGGGATAATTCCATCACCCCTTTTCTAGGCAGAATCTGTTGCTGTGTCTCGCCGATGCTATTCTGCATTTGCAACGTTTCCATGGCCAGGCGATGACCATCGGTAGCGACTAATCGAAGATAGTCCTTGCCGACCTCAAACAACATGCCATTGAGATAATAGCGAACATCCTGCTGCGCCATGGCAAAGCTGGTGTTGTCCAGCAGCTGACGAAGTTTCGACTGTTGAATGCTGAGGGAAAAGGTATCTGGTTCTTCCTCGACATTGGGAAATTCTGACGCGGATAGGGTCGTTAGGGTGAAGCGACTGCGACCCGATTTGAGAACCAGTTTGTTATCGGTAAGCGCGACATCCACCACGGCATCTTCAGACAGGGATTTACAGATATCCAATAGTTTGCGTGCCGGCACCGTAATTTCGCCCGGCTGTAGCGCCTCATCAACAAATGTTCGGCCCACGAGCTCAACTTCCAAATCAGTGCCCGTTAAAGACAACTCGTCGTCTTTTAACACCAGCAACACATTGGCAAGTACAGGTAGGGTCTGTCGCCTCTCCACCACACCACTGACAAGTTGCAAGGGCTTTAGCAGCGCCTCTCGGCTAATCTGAAATTGCATTTTATTTCTTTTTCCCTATATTTTTCAATGGCTTATGTTCTAGTTAGAGAGCGACCGCAGGAGGTTGTTGTAATCCTCTTGGATATCTATGGAACTATGCCGAAGCTTTTTAATCTGTTTACAGGCATGCAAGACCGTCGTGTGGTCACGGCCCCCAAAAGCATCCCCAATCTCAGGCAAACTATGGTTTGTCAGCTCTTTGGAGAGTGTCATGGCCACTTGCCTTGGCCTGGCAACTGACCGGTTTCGCCGCTTTGACAACATGTCGGCCATTTTGATCTTGTAATACTCCGCTACAGATCGCTGTATGTTGTCAATTGTGACCAGCTTATCCTGCAGGGCGAACATGTCCCGCAGCGCCTCTTTGATGAGCTCCAAATCAATCTCTGTACCTTTGAAATTAGCGTGCGCAATCACTCTTTTAAGCGCGCCTTCCAACTCTCTAACATTTGAACGCAGGCGCTGCGCAATGAAGAGCGCGGCTTCATAAGGCAATTCCACATCACACTGCGCTGCCTTATTGATCAATATGGCGGCGCGCGTCTCCAGCTCCGGCGGCTCTACTGCCACCGTCAGCCCCCAACCAAATCTGGATTTAAGCCGCTCCTCCAGCCCATTAATTTCCTTGTGGTACCGGTCACAGGTCAAAATAATCTGTTGGCCACCTTCGAGCAATGCATTGAAGGTATGGAAGAATTCTTCCTGGGAACGCTCTTTGCCGGAAAAGAACTGAATATCGTCGATCAACAGCGCGTCTACCGACCGGTAAAACCGTTTGAATTCATTGATCGCATTTAGCTGCAGGGCCGTCACCATAGTCGCCACGAATGTCTCTGAATGAAGATAAACGACTTTCGCATTGGGCTTTTTACTTACCAGGTAATTTCCGATGGCATGCATAAGGTGGGTCTTACCCAAGCCAACCCCACCGTATATAAATAAGGGGTTGTAGGCGAACCCGGGATTTTCCGCCACCTGCATTGCAGCAGCCCTCGCCAATTGGTTTGACTTTCCAACGATAAAATTATCGAAGGTGCTATCCTGGTTCAGGGCGCCACGATGTTTAAGCTTACCCTCAATAATCGTGTCCAATTGCGCCCTTTCTATACTGGCTGCAGATGGCAGACCGGGCGCAGCGTTCGGGATCACAACCGCATCCGGTTTCACCTTATTTTGGGACCGCGATGGCTCGACTGGCTCGCGGGATGGCTGCGCGCTCCCAACCAGCAGGCGGACTTCAATGCCCGCCTTCCCCTGCTCGCCAACCAGCTCTGAGATTCGATTCAGGTACTTGCCCTTTACCCAATCCAGTATGAACTTATTTGGCGCGTATAGACTAAGCGCGTTAGCATCGAGCTCCGCTCTTAAAGGTCTAATCCAGGTATTAAATTGCTGCGCAGGAAGTTCTTGTTTGAGATGTTCCGTACATCTCTGCCAATTCTCTACTACCACTTTGCTTTAACCGTCCGATTTATTCTTGAAACTGCTTTTTGATGGTCATTCTATCCAGCGATTTATAAGTTATCCACTGTGTAAAGTGCCTGAGACTGATCTTTTCATTGTGTTTTTTCTTGCAGTTTTTCAATTAGTTAAAACACATCGGCCTGTTTTTTCTAGGACGAAAACTAATAAGCTGGGCCGCTTATTGGCCCACCCTGTGAATAAATATCCTGTGGATAAGTTGTGGCTAAGTTTTGGGTAGGTTTATGGTAGGTTTTGGGCTCTCTAAAACTGCTCTCGCCAGCAGAATTCCACACCAGGCCAGTCGCAAATATCGAGAAGAAAAGGCTTATTGCTGATTGCAAGTTTTGCCCAAAACCTCTAGAATTCCGCCTCTTTTTTGAACCGCTAATCGGTTCAAACGGATTAGTGGACCCGGATTACTCGTTATGAAGCGAACATATCAGCCTAGCGTGCTTAAAAGAGCCCGAACACATGGTTTTCGCGCACGTATGGCAACCAAAGGTGGCCGTCTTGTTCTGAAGCGACGGCGTGCCAAAGGGCGCGCCAGATTATCTGCCTGAGTTCTTCTTTTCTGTTGCGAAAAGAGAGCTGAGAATGTCCAGTGGCAGATCATGGCTTTGCCAAAGCATCCCGCCTACTGAATGCCAGTGGTTATAGCGCTGTCTTCAATAACACCCATTTCAAAGTCTCCTGCCGCTACTTCCTGGTTCTAGCCAGACGCAACGAGAGTTCGAACTCCCGCCTGGGGTTGGTGGTAGCTAAAAAAAATATCCCCACAGCAGTTCAGCGCAATCGAATTAAACGCTTGATTAGAGACTCATTCCGCCGCCAGGAACTCTTTGCTGGCCTGGATCTGGTTGTACTGGTGAGAAGGGATGCAGATAAACTACCCAACGATGCCATCAGCTCTGCGATAGCCAAACTGTGGCAAGATGCTGCCAGCAAAAGCGTACGATAGCACGGTAGTAGTTCAATTAAACTCGTGGCAAAGTTCACTAAATATCTATCAATATAAAGAAGCTAGACGAATAGATGCTCGACAACTTACTCATCAGGATCATCGATATTTACCAACGCTGTTTCAGTTTACTGATTGGTAGTAACTGTCGTTTCTATCCAAGCTGCTCTCACTACACGAGAGAGGCCATCGAAAAACATGGAGCGCTCAGGGGGGTCTGGATGGGTCTTGGAAGAATGAGCAAATGCCATCCCTGGCACGAGGGAGGTATCGATCCGGTACCTGAACGTAACACTCGGGTTAAAGCGAGCAATGAGACCTGAACCATGGATATAACCCGATTTTCACTTTACGCCGCCTTGGCAATTGTTACTTATCTCATGTTGTTGGCCTGGCAGGAAGATTATCCACCAGCCATCGATAGTGTGACGTCTACCGAAGCGACCTCTATAATAGCCAATGACCTGCCGGAAACGCCGTCAGTCCCTGCGCCAGTGACTCGGACTGATTCCACACCCACCGCAGCGGCTGTTTCGGCACCGAGAATTGATACTGCGCCAAGTGAAGATGCCGGGTCTATTTCAATAACCACAGATACCCTCAAGCTTAATGTTGAATTGAAGGGCGGTGACATAACAAGCCTGGCGTTGCCACAGTATCTCAAGCAGCTCAATGTACAAGGTGATCCCTTTGAGCTACTGGAACAAAACTCAACGCGAATCTATGTAGCTCAAAGTGGGCTTATAGGGCGAGATGGCATTGATAATTCTGAAAGAGCCGTCTACCGCGCTTTACAAAAAAGTTATGCACTAGCCGAAGGACAAAACCAACTCAACGTTGACCTGGTCAGTCTCACCGAATCTGGCATAGAAATTATTAAAAGACTAAGCTTCGAAAGAGGGAGCTATCTT
>DLPV01000067.1:0-35382 GCA_002477465.1 Gammaproteobacteria bacterium UBA7449
CGGCACCATTGCAATCTTGCGTTTATAGGTCGGAAGCAGGTGCATGCGCTGTGCGAAATGCTGAAAGAAGCGTTCGTAGGTCAATTCGCCTGCGACAACGAAGACGGAGGAGATATGCATCGGGCCGCTCGCAGTCTCCGAATACAGGAAAGCGGCGTCGGTGGCGCTGAGTCTCACGCAGGGATTCGTTAAATTGTCTTGCAGTATTTTAGCATGAACCTGTCGATTACTTGCAAAGCATTTGGCTTCAATATTTGGGAAGCCCCGGGGCTCGATTTTATCCAGCCCAGCGCTGGACAAGTGCAAGTGACAAGGCTAGTTTAAGAGCAATGAAAATGCGCCAGGCCGCTGTTTAAGCGGTACCTTTAGAGCGCTAGTCTGACGTTTCCATTAGCACAATAGAATGAGAACAACATAAACAGCCTCGCAGCAGTTGGAGAAGCCCATGTCGAAAGAATTCAAAATGAAACCTGAGAATCGTCGTGATCCACGACTTGATCGTCGAGACTTACTTAAGTTTTTGGCGGCCAGCCCTTTACTGACAACTTATTCTGCTTTTGCGCAGGAAGTCGAGGAAGTGTTAGGTGAGCGTCTACAAAATCCCTCAGAGGTGATCAATGTTTTTGAGATGGAAGCGGTAGCACGCAAGAATATTCCACCTGCGCACATGGGCTATCTCTCCACCGGTGTGGACAGTGACAATACGCTGCGTGCGAATCGCGATGGCTTTACCCGTTTCCAAATCAAACCTCGCAGACTCGTGGATGTCAGTGAGACTGATACCAATGTGAATATCCTGGGTACGGAGGCGAGTTCGCCTATCTTTCTTTGCCCCGTTGGAAGTCAGGGTGCCTATAATGCCGAAGCGGAATTGGGCACGGCACGCGCTGCCGCCGCAAAGGGTCATCATATGGTGTTGTCCACACAATCATCGACGCCAGTTGAAGCTGTGGCGGAAGCCAGGGGAGCCCCTATCTGGCACCAGCTATATCCAACCACGCGCTGGGAATACACCGTTGCGATGCTGCAACGGGCAGAAGCAGCAGGCTGCACCGCGGTTTGTTTAACCATCGATCTGCCTGGTGGGCGCAACACAGAAACCCAGTCCATCATGATGCGCGATGATGATCGCACCTGCTCAAATTGCCACTCCGGTCAGGCCAAACCTATTTTTGATGGTTTGGACATGCGGGGTGTAGGCCTGAACAATCCGGCTCTGACCTGGGATGTTATTGGTCGCATGAAGGAAGTCACCAATATGAATGTCATTATTAAAGGCATCGAAGTTGGACCAGATGCGGCGCTTGCAGTGCAGTATGGGGCAGATGCGATCTGGGTTTCCAACCACGGTGGTCGCGCCGTTGAATCTGAGCGGGGCACTATCGAATGCCTGCCCGAAATTGTCGCGGCGGTGAATGGCAGAATTCCCGTTATCGTGGACAGCGGCTTCCGTCGTGGCACGGATATCTATAAGGCGCTCGCGCTGGGTGCCTCTGCAGTTGGCATCGGCCGGCCTTATTGCTGGGGATTAGGTGCGTTTGGTCAGGCGGGAGTCGAGAGAGTGTTGGACCTGTTGAATCGCGAATTGCTGATCACAATGCGTGGTAGCGGCACGCCTACGATTGCGTCCATTGGTCCTGACTATGTCCATGATGCGGGCTACCGAGTTCCTCGAGGTACCCTGGGAAGAGAACAGCTCTAGACTCATCGTGATGATCAGGCGCCTGGGCGCTGTTATTTACTGCCAGCGGGTGGTTTGAGGGCGGACCCAAGCTAAAGCTTATTTCGCAGAGCGGGATTGGCCGTCAAACAAACAAAGCGAAAAGATGCGAGAGATAACAGGTGAGGACAGAATCGTGAGAAAACTAGTTGGCAGTTTGGCGTTGATTTTTTGTACATCGCTATACGCACAAGTTAGCAATCAATGGAAAATAATTCACGCCGGTGCCCTGCTGGCGGATGCCAGGGAAGCGGTACAAACCGAGCAAAGCATCCTTGTCAGGAACAATGTCATTGTCGATATTCGAGATGGCTATGTTTCCCCTGGGGATGTGACTGGTACCGCAAATGCCCGCGTAATCGATCTTAGCAATCAGTTTGTCCTGCCAGGGTTGATCGATTCTCACACCCATATTCTCAGCCAGCAAGAACCCAATCCGCGTGAGGTCAGAGTGACTCGTTCGAATGAAATGAGCACCCTGATGGGCTACGAATTTGGCAAGCGTACTCTGCGGGCCGGATTTACCACGATTCGCAATGTCGGTGGCGCCAGAAATGCCATCTTCGCGCTCCGGGATGCTATCAATCAGGGTATCGTAATGGGACCCCGCATTCGCGCAGCTGGACAGGGCATTACGCCTACCGGAGGTCATGGTGATGGCGGTGGATTTCGTGATGATATTTTTCCCCATCCACACACTGGCGTTTGTGACGGCGTGGCGGAATGTCGCAAAGCTGTGCGCACTCAAGTTAAGTATGGTGCTGACCACATCAAATATGTTGCTACCGGTGGTGTGCTGAGCCAGACCGCCACTGGCACCGAGCAGCAGTTTACCGATGAAGAGCAAATAGCCCTGGTACAGGCCGCCCACGCCATGGGTCGCAAGGTAGCAGCCCATGCCCACGGCAAGGCGGGCATGATGGCTGCGTTGCGCGCAGGCGTTGATTCCATTGAGCATGGCTCGTATCTCGACGCTGAAGTCGCTGAGTTATTTGTGCAAACTGGCGCCTACTTAGTTCCGACGCTGATAGCCGGGCACACCGTGGAGCGTATCGCGACGGAACAGCCAGATTTTTTCGTTCCAGCAGTGCGGCAGAAAGCGCTTGAGGTTGGGCCAATCATGCGAAATGCGTTGCGGATCGCCCACGAGCGCGGCGTTAAGATCGCTTATGGCACCGATGCCGGGGTTAACGATCATGGTACGAATGCTTACGAGGCTGTGCTGATGAATGAGGCCGGTATGCCTGCTCGGGAAATTCTTATTGCGGCAACGGTAAACGCCGCTGACCTGATGAGCTTGACCGATGTGACTGGCACCATTGAGGCGGGCAAAGACGCCGACATTATCGCCGTCAGCAGCAGCCCGCTGGAGGATCTGGCAACCCTGTTGCAACCCACTTTTGTGATGGCCAGGGGCAACGAAGTGGATCTGGATGTGCCGCCGGTCGACCTGTTTCCGTGGCCTAACTTTTAGCCACTCATGGCGTGGAATTGACAGGGATATCAGTTAGGCGAACTCAAGTTAGCCATAGCTTTGCGCCAGCGCTTCTGTTCTCCATCTTCTGTATAGTTTCGTCTCCAGGACAGGCGCAACCTCTATCAGAACGCTACCCGGATATTCACGCGGAACTCGTGCAGATGGCGGATGACTATCTGAGCTTTCGCGAACTGCAGGGTTTTAATGTCGACATGAGCCTTAGGGAGGCCTATTGCTGGCAGGACGAAATAGCGGGAATTATGTCGCCAACCATGGGCGGCATAGCAGGCTATGAAGCGGGCGGGCATGATTCTGGCCCGGGCTTTCCCACTTTCCCGCCAGAGGGCATCCGGGGAATTATTCTTGAGGGCATGATGCGTCCATCTGGCACTAGGGTGGGTCATGAGCAGTTTCGTCGAGGGTTTCTGGAGGCGGGCTTTGGCATGCCGGTCCTGTTCGTGCAGGGTGCGGAAGACTGCTATTCGGTGACTTCTGAGGTGCAAAAGTACACATCGGAGATCAATGCGCTGATGAAAAATACTTTGGTCATCGAGGGGGCAGCCACAGCGAGTTCTGGCTACGCGAGGGGTTTCTCGCCGAGTTGAATCAGCATCTAGGCCCATTGTTAATCGATTAGAGTGAATAGATTCATGATCTGAATCTATTTACTCCCTCAAATGGCTGACTTAGCATCGAGACAGGTTTAGACAGGGGGAATAACAATGCAAAAAAATAAGATCCTTATAGCCGTCGCGACAGCAGTGGGCGTGGCACTTCCAACCTTTACTATTTTGGCCCAACAGGATGACGAAGAGCCGCCAGAGATGGGCGTGTTTCTTACCAGCGTGGGACAAGGCAATGGCGGCGACCTGGGTGGTCTGACGGGCGCCGATGCCCATTGCCAGCAGCTGGCTTCCAATGCAGGGGTGGGGCATCGCACCTGGCACGCCTATCTGAGCACTCAAGGTCCACACGCGGTGAACGCACATGATCGTATTGGGGAGGGTCCCTGGGCCAATGCCAACGGTCTGGTCATGGCCACTGGTGTGGAAAACTTGCACTACGACAACTCCAACTTCAATTGGACTTTCATGCTGGATGAGAACGGCAACCAGTTCGCTTCTCGAATAGATGGTGACCCTGATTTCACTGAACATGATGTGCTCACTGGCACCCAGATTGACGGCACTGCTTTTCCCCCGGGCAATGACATGACCTGCAGTAACTGGACCAGCAGCAGCGAAGGCAGTGCGCGCGTGGGTCACGCCGATCGCTATTCGTTCACCACTCCAGGCTCGCCCTGGAATTCTTCCCACGGCACGCCAGGCTGCACGCAGGAGAATCTGGTAAGTGTGGGCGGAGCAGGATTGTTTTACTGTTTTGCGATAGACTAGGAATCTCAGGAAGGCGGACAGGCCACGGCCCTTGTCGGGACGTGGCCTGTTTTGTTTTAGGCGTCAGTTAGTGAAAACTTGCTTGGGAATCACTATGGTTGATATGACTGCGCCCGCGACTGCGGGTAACGAAGCGCTGGAGGTTTTCTCTTCAGCACAGCGACGCTTGTTGCGCAAAATTATTGCGGGGCTTGGCTGGCCCGTGGTGTTGTTACTGATCTTTGTGGGTCTTGGCTCGTTATTCAGTCGCGTTGGCTTCATGACCTCGGCGTTCTCGCAAGAGGTGGCAGATCCCGAAGCGGCCTTTAACGCTTTTGACATTCGTTATGTTCAACACTACCTGATGGTATGGAGCCACCTGGTGGTGGGGTTCATTGTCTATGCTATGGCCCCATTCCAGTTTATCCCTACTATTCGCAAACGCTGGACCAAGTTTCATCGCTGGAATGGCAGAGTTTGGTTGCTGTGTGGAGGCATCGCGGGATTCACCGGCGCGTTTATTGGTGTGGTGTGGCCATTCACCGGCCATGAAGGCTTCGGTCTGGTTCAGACGTCTATAAATGCAATCATTGGTCCTTATACCTTGTTCTGTTTATATAAAGCTTATGGCTGTGTGCGGGCGAAGGAATTTGGTGCGCATCGGGAATGGATGGTGCGCAGCTTCGCGCTGATGCTTGGGGTGGCGACGCAGCGGGCACTCATGCTGATTTTGATTCCTGCAACCGGGCTTGGTGTAGAAGTTATGTTTGCTTCCATGATGGTGTTGGGTATGGTGATAAACATCGCCGTTGCTGAGATGTGGATTCAGTTAACTCGGACACCGGGTAACGGCAACCGACACTGGAAAGATCTGGATAGACAATATGCTGTATGACGAAGTAGTAAAAGGAAGACGCAGTATTCGAGGTTACCAGAAAAAGCCGGTACCCAAGTCTTTGATAAAGGAAGTGATCGAGATGGCCATGCGCGCCCCTTCGTCACTGAATACCCAGCCCTGGAACTTCTATGTCGTTGCGGGTGAGCCCCTGGACAAGATTCGCGCCGGCAACACTGAGCGTAATCTGGCCGGTGTGCCTGATTCGAGGGAGTTCCGTAATCACGGTGCCTATGAGGGTGTACATAGGGAACGGCAAATCGGCATAGCCAAGCAATTGTTCAAGGTGATGAAAATTGAGCGTGATGACAAAGAGGCCAGACAGAGTTGGGTGCTCAGGGGCTTTCGCCAGTTCGATGCGCCAGTCTCGGTGGTTGTAACCTACGACCGTTCCATACATGGTGGTGATATCGCGCCGTTCGATTGTGGTGGCGTCACCAATGCGCTAGTCAATGCCGCCTGGTCGCGAGGCCTGGGATGTGTCATCAACAGCCAAGGGATCATGCAATCCCCTGTCGTGCGAGAGCACGCCGGCATTCCTGATGACCAGGTCATTATGATCTGTGTTGCCATGGGCTATCCAGATGTCAGTTTTCCCGCCAATGCGGTTGTCTCTGAAAGAAAGGCAGTGGATGAGGCGGCGGTATTTGTTGGGTTCGAGGACTAGCATTCCGGTCAAAGCTGCCGCCGAGCAGTTCTCTTGCTAGACTCTATTAAGAGTTAGGATCTAAAAAACCCTACGGTATTTTAAGTATTAGACCTGACGCTATCAATTAGCTTGTATTATTCTGAGCCGCAAGGCTCGGAGAGTTTCCTGCCCAGATCCTGCAGCATACCTAATAGAATGGCGTCTACTTGATGGATGTTCTCTCCTTGCTCGCTGTCGGGCAGCATGATTTGCGCGGGATTGCCTGGCGCCGCAGGAATATAGGAGAGAATGCCCGGTGCCACGCCAACCGGGAAGCCGTTGTTTGCACTCACCGCTTTTCCACCAACAAAGTCGGGTCTCTGCTAAGAGTGCATTCGAATTCCCGACAATCTTATTTGGTTACTGACTGCAGAAAAACCTCAGCCAATTGCTTGACCATTTTTCTGAATTCCTCTGTGTTGTTGGCTTTCTTTTTCACGCCGTTCACGCCAGTGAACAGGAGTTCGACAAAAGCCTTGGGCTTGAGCGGGCTGTTTCCAAAATTGACCTCACCTGCCTGCTCGGCGTCGCTGAGCGTCTTGGCCAGGGCGGCATGTAATCTGACGATGTCTTTCATCATTAATTCCGAGGCCAGGCTCTGGCTAATGTCCATTAGTTCAGCGCCATGGGGAGAGTCGGCAATCGGCTCGTAGAAGATGCGCTCAAACACCAGCAGTGCTTCGATAACGCGCTCGTTTGTGTCACCGCCGCCTGCTAGCACGTCCAGTGCCTGCTCTATGGCCTGATCAAGACGAAACGCCGCGAGCCCCTGAAACAGGTTTTCCTTGTTAGCAAACATCAAATACAGTGCAGGCCGCGAAATACCAGCGGCTTGGGCAATGTCATTCATGGTGGTGCGTCGGAATCCATACTGCGCGAACACAGTCGCGGCAGCTTCATAGACAGCTTCGCGTTTGGCTCTATGCCGTTCAATACTCGTTTCAGGTTTATTCATCGTGGAATTTCCAACCGAGGGAGTGCACTCACCAATGGATTAGTATACTATTGACATGAACATTCTGACAAAAAGTAACTAATATGTCAGCTTTTATAATCATGCGTACGAGCATTTGCTTAGCCGTGTGTTTAAGCGCGTGTTTTAAACAAAAAGTGCAGCGGGACGTAGCCCCGAGCACTTTCTAACAAGATTTCGATGACTATAAGTCCGGCTCTCTGAGCGATTAAGTTTTTAAGGCTTCCATCCTGAAATAAACTGGAGGAGATAATGAGCACTTCTTTCTGGATTAATGGCGAACAGCAGACGGTGGATGTCGACCCGTCCAAGCCGCTGCTCTGGGTAATAAGAGAGCAGCTAGCACTAACAGGCACAAAATTTGGCTGCGGCATTGCGCAGTGTGGAGCCTGCACGGTGCACATTGATGGGCAAGCCATGCGCTCCTGCGTGACACCCATCTCAAGAGTCGAAGGCCGTCAGGTTACGACCATCGAGGGATTACGCAGCGACGACGGCGAACTGCATCCACTGCAGCAGGCCTGGATTGAACATCAGGTGCCTCAGTGTGGTTACTGCCAAGCCGGTCAACTGATGTCGGCTTCCGCCTTGCTATCGAACAATCCCAGTCCCTCTGATGCCGATATTGATGCAGCCATGAGCGGTAACATCTGTCGCTGCGGCATGTATGGGCGCATTCGTGAAGCTATTAAGACCACCAGCGTGGCATCTGCCACTCATGAGAAACTGTTCTACAACGGAGCGGAGGTGGAAAATGTCTAAGCTGACCAGACGCGCGTTTATTTCAGCAGCGGCTGTTGCCGGGGGTGGTGTAGTCATTGGTATCGCCATGCGTCCAGGCAACCAGGTCAAGGATCTGGCTGCCAAACTAGGTGATGAAAGTGAGGGCCTGGTGCATACCTATATCAAGATAGATAGTGACAACTTAGTAACCGCTATCGTGCCGCATTCAGAAATGGGACAGGGCGTGCATACCGCATTGGGTCAGATGCTGGCCGAGGAACTTGATGCCGATTGGGATCAGGTAAAAGTTGAGGAAGCACCGGCTATCGGTGAGTACGCCACTTATTCGGCCGGACGTCGCTATCTGCTCAGCGGGATCGATTTTCCCAATCTGGTTATCCCCACTGTCGACGGCATGATGATGAATGTGGCCGACATGCTGAACCTGCAGATTACAGGCGGCAGCATGAGTGTACGCACTACCGGTATCTTGGCCATGCGTATCGCTGGTGCCGCGACCCGAGAGATGATGCAGACAGCCGCGGCTGATGCCTGGGGCGTGCCCGTCGATGAAGTAAGCACTGGGGACAGCCATGTTGCCCATGGCCCAAGCGATCGCCGCGAGCCTTATGCCGCTTTCGCTGCAGCCGTTGCCGAGATGACGCCATCGCAGACGCCGACTTTTAAAGATCCTGCAGACTACAAGATCGTTGGTACCTACGTTCCGCGTCGCGACATTCCTGCCAAGGTGGATGGCTCAGCGCAGTTCGCGCTGGATGTCCGCCTGCCCGATATGGCTTATGCCAGCGTGGTTCGTTCTCCGGTGCCTGGAGGTAGCGTCGCAGCGGTGGATGATGCCGCCGCGCGTGCGATCGAGGGTGTTGTCGATGTCGTTTTGATTCCGCAGTCTTCTGTCGGTGGCATGTTAGGAGAAACCATTTCATCTGAAGCTGTTGCGGTGGTTGCTGATAGCTATTGGACAGCAAATCGCGCGGTGCAGGCTCTCAATATCACCTGGAGCGAGACCGGCTTCGAGTCTGTCTCCAGTGACGACATCTATGCCCAGTTCGAACGCGACATCTCCGCGAAAACCGAGCGTGAAACTGATCGCAAGGCAGGTGAAACAGAATCCGCGTTTGCATCGGCGGCTAGAGTCCTCGATGCTGACTATCACGTGCCATTCCTTGCTCATACCTGTATGGAGCCGTTGAACGCAACTGCGGATGTGAAGAGTGATAGCGCCGAAATCTGGGTTGGCTGTCAGAATCCTTTGGGATTTCGCCGCGATGTGGCCAGCATACTTGGTATGGATCCTGAAAATGTCACCCTGAATAATCACATCATGGGTGGAGGCTTTGGACGCAAGGCCCGTCCAGACTATGCGATGCAAGTTGCGTTGCTTTCCCGAGCCGTGGGTCGCCCAGTGCAGCTGATTTGGTCAAGAGAAGAAGATGTGCGCCAGGATTTTTATCGTCCGGCTGTGCAAAGTCGTTTTCGTGCGGCCTTCGACAGTGATGATAATTTGATCGCTTGGGAGAACACCTATACCAACAAGAATGAGCCGATCGAAGCGCCACTGATTCCGTATTCTGTGCCCGCTCAGGATATCGGTTATGTCAGTAGCCCGGTACATATCCCGTTCGGTGCCTGGCGCAGCGTGGATCATTCCCAGCACGGTTTCTTCACCGAGTCATTTATCGATGAAGCCGCCAACGCAGCTGGCAAGGACCCTTATGAATTCCGGGCCGAGTTGCTGCAGAATAGCCCGCGGCATCTCGCGGTGCTGACCCGGGTCGCCAAGGAAGCACAGTGGACACGTCCATTGCCCGCAGGCCGAGGACGCGGTATCTCGCTACAAGAGTCTTTTGGTTCATTGGTTGCTCAGGTGGTGGAGGTGACCGTGGCTGATGGACAGGTTGCCGTCGAACGCGTAGTTGCTGTGATCGATCCAGGCCTTGCGGTAGCGCCAGACGGCATCGCCGCTCAGCTGGAATCCGGCATCATCTATGGTCTCACCGCAGCCTTGCACGGGGAGATTAGCATCGAGAATGGCGCCGTTGCTCAGAGCAACTTCGATGACTACAAGTCGGTCAGGATGAACGAAGCACCGCTTATCGAGACATACGTTATCAACAGTGGTCATGACATCGGCGGCGCCGGTGAACCGGGTACGCCCGGAATCGCTCCGGCTCTGGCCAACGCGGTGTTTGACGCTACCGGTTTGCGCATCAGGCAGTTACCGTTAGGCAACTTTGACCTGAATTACCAGGCCGAAGAATCTGGCGTCGTGGGCTGAATCCAGTCAGGAGATCGTTATGGCTCCTGCATTAAAGAGGATAGCTGTCGTAACCGAGGCCGATACTGGCCTTGGTTTCGCCTTTAGTGCAGGCCTGGCCTGGCCTGTAACCCTGACGATCTAGTATTGTAAGATTCTGATCTAAGCCCTGCTTTCTGCTTGTATGCGCTTCTGAATCAATTTAGGCTCAGAAAATAATTGTGTAATCTCCGTCAGACGCCCTGGCTGTAGCGGAATAGTTTGGCGGGATCGTCTGGCGAAATTAGCATGATCCGATCAATCTCCGCGTTTTTGGCTGTCACTATATTTATTCCCGCTGGGGCTGGAGTTTCAGCCGCCAGTTAGGAAGCCGCAATCCAATATCTACTCGACGCTGTGGAAAGCAGCAGCTGCCGCTTTGTCCGCAATGACATTGCTTACTCTAGACGGGAGTTTCTTGGGCATTTGCAATCAAAAATGGAGCTTAATTAAGAGCTGATCGGCAGCGCGGAGGAGTTTATCTAAAAGATCGCGATCCGCAGTGCCGTTAGCGAGATACCCTATGTGGCGATTTGTGACGGTCAATTGAAAATTACTCAGGACTGGTTTTCCGATTTACTGGCTAGTTATCGAAGCAACAACTGATTGATGGTAATGATAATGGTCGGGAACCGCGGTGAATTTGACCAGTGTTTGTCCGTATTCCTCTGATGGTAATTCAAGAACAGATCGGCGACATAGACGTTTGAGTAACTCTAGGCCTAAAGATAGGTATTTCTGTGATGAGATCAGGCGAATGCTGCAGAAGAGCCTCACCTTAAAGTTAGCTGTGTCGTTGTTTGCTCCCTTGAATTCAGGCGCAGCGGCGTGGATGTCTATGTCCATGGCTGATAGCAACGCTGCTATCACAGCTATGGGGGTGCACGAGCACACCAGCCCTGATCACCATGCAGGCGCCGCTTTCAGCGCTGACCACCACCAATCAGACTCGATGCATGGTGGAGCTCACGATAATCACAGTGAAGAGGACTGCAGAGAACACTGCATGTCTTGCAGCAATCACTGTTCTAGTCTCGCAGTCGTTTCCAGCCAGTCCAAGCGTTACGGCCAGATCAGATTGCTGGCTGCTACCACAGCAGAGCTTACGTCAGCACATCCAGATTTGCTATTCAGACCGCCAATCCGCGCCTAGCGGATCAGTGCGCGGTTATCTTACTACCGATTGAATAAACGATTGGTACGACGCTTTCCGTGGACATTGGGCTTCATCATTTTATCCATGATTATCGCTTTTCCCGCGGGCCTGCTTTTTGACGATTGCGTGAGTCGTGGCGTGCTGACGCAGAACACGCAACAGATCGACCTGCCTTTGGGTCTTCAGTTCTGGCCAGAGGCCAGCAAGCAACTTGCGCAAGCTGACTTCAGTCTGGGCAATATGTGGCAGGCGATGATGGATGGGCTGGTTGAATCGAAAATGGTCCTGTGCTGAATCCTGTTCGGGGTTCTGCTCGCAAGCCTGGTTCGCGCCATCGTCTCTCCCAAGGCTTTTACGACTTATTTCGGGCCCACTCTTATGGGCTTAGGCGTTACCATTGTGGTCGCAACGATTCTTGAAGTGTGTTGTGAGAGCTCGACGCCAATAGCGGCGGACACTCTGAGCAGGGCGGGCGCTCCCGGCAATAGTTTTGTCTATATGATGGGGATGTGGCGACGGACTATGCCGAGATCATTGTGCTGAAAGATGCCGCTCGATCGCTTAAAGTAGCTTTGTTCCTGCCGCTCATTACCGTGCTCCAGGTACTGTAACTGGTTTGTTTGATTAATTTGTACGCGATCTATTCGGATGCTACCCCCGTTTCAATATAAGCCCGTCGTTAATGCGGCAACGCCATCTTAATAGAGCAAAGTGGTGATATATGGATTTACGCTATGACATAGTGGTGATTGGCGCCGGTATTGCCGGTGCGTCCATCGCTGCCGAGTTAGCGCCTTCGGCCCGGGTTTTGCTGCTGGAGATGGAGTCACAGCCCGGCTATCACTCCACCGGCCGCTCTGCCGCCTATTTCTCTGCTTCATATGGCACTGCGGCAGTGCGAGGCATAACCGCTGCCAGCGAACAGTTTTTCCGCAAGCCTCCAGATGACTTCACTGAGCTGAGCTTGCTGCATCCCCGGGATGCGGTGTTCATTGCCCGTCAGGATCAGCTGAAGAAGATGCGTGAGTTTCACCATGAAGTGCCCCAGTTGCAGGTTCTCAATCAGGACGAGGTGCTGCGGCGGGTGCCTATTCTTGATTCAAATTATCTCAGTGATGGCTTGTTAGAGACCGGGGGAGGCGACCTGGAAGTTGACGCCATATTGCAGGGTTATCTGCGTCGCTTCAGGGCGGCAGGGGGCACGCTGTGTTGTGGCCAACAGGTGGATTCAATCGCGCAGCTACCCGGTGAATGGGCGCTTTCGTTGAATGCTGTGAAGTTGTCCAACAGTCAGAAACGAGAGCAAGTGCGCTGCGGAATAGTTGTTAACGCCGCGGGCTCCTGGGCAGGAGAGTTAGGCAAGCTGGCTGGGCTTGGTGACCTCGGTCTTCAGCCACGGCGCCGGACTGCGCTTATGGTCAAGTTGCCTGACGCCGTAGACGCATCGGAATGGCCGCTGACGATAGATGTCGAAGAGCAATTCTATTTTAAGCCTGACGCCGGTTTGCTGCTGGTTTCACCTGCGGATGAGACGCCCAGTATTGCCTGTGATGCACGGCCAGAGGAACTAGACATTGCTCTGGCCATGGATCGCCTTGAGCGAGTAACGTCGCTTGCAACTAATCGCATAGAACACAAGTGGGCAGGCCTTCGTACATTTGCCCCAGACGGAGAATTCGTGGTGGGGTTTGATCCTCGAGTTGACGGTTTCTTCTGGATGGCGGGCCAAGGAGGTTATGGTGTGCAAAGCGCGCCAGGCCTGGCCAAGTTGGCAGGCTCGCTTGTTACAGGGTCCACGCTTTTGGAAGGCTTCGCATCCCTGGACAGTTTTCGCGAAGTGGTTTCACCAGCAAGGCTGTTGGCTTGATGTCAACGAAAGCCTGGCCTCAACGGCTCGCGTCGCGACTCACAGCTATCGCGACGCTCATCATCGTTATCACTAAAGTTGGGCTTACGCGTGAAAGTGTTGTAACTTGCTGTTCAGTCTGAATTTTTGTCAATAATAAGAAAGAGTTTGCCATGACAGATCACGCCCAGGAAAACACTGGCTCTGGAAAAGCCCAGCCTTTGCCCGAACTAGAAAACCCTTATGCCAGCACAGCCCGCCGAAATTACGTGCTGGTAGTGCTGACGCTGGTTTATACCTTTAACTTCATTGATCGCCAGCTGCTTTCTATTTTGCAGGAAGCAATCAAGCTCGACCTGTCGTTGAGTGATGCCCAGTTGGGACTGCTGACTGGATTTGCGTTCGCGATGTTCTATGTCACTGCGGGCATCCCGATTGCGCGTCTGGCTGATCGCAGCAATCGCCGCAATATTGTTGCGGTATCTGTTGGTCTTTGGAGCTTTATGACGGCTATCAGTGGGTTTGTGCAGAACTATCTGCAATTGCTGTTGGCTCGAGTCGGCGTTGGTGTAGGGGAGGCGGGTGGCAGCCCGCCATCACATTCGATTGTTTCGGATATTTTTCCCAAGATGCAGCGTGCCAGCGCGCTTGCCTTTTATTCCACGGGCGTCAATCTTGGCATTCTGTTCGGCTTTTTGTTCGGCGGCTGGCTGAACGAATTTTTCGGCTGGAGAGTTGCTTTTATGGTGGTTGGTGTGCCCGGCATCATGCTGGCAATTCTGGTCAGAACTACTGTACGAGAGCCTGTTAGAGGGCTGGTTGAGAACAAACAAGCCTCCGATAAGCAGGTGCCCTTCAAAGACGTCATTACCCTGTTGTGGCAACGAAAAACATTCAGGCACATGGCGCTTGCCTGCGGACTCAATGCTTTCGCAGGCTATGGCACGGTTAACTGGCTTGCGTCATTCTTTATTCGAACCCACGAGATGTCTACCGGCGAACTCGGCACCTGGCTGGCCCTATCCACCGGTCTGTTTGGCGCGATAGGTGTACTGATCGGGGGAATTCTCGGTGACAAACTGGGAGGGCGGGATAAGCGCTGGTACACCTGGATACCCGGGCTTGCCACGATCATGGTCGTGCCATTTATGATTATTGTGTTGCTTACCGATAATCAATACGTCGCGCTGGTGTGCGTGTTCATTCCGGGGACACTACAGAATGTTTATCTCGGTAATTCCATTGCTACGACACACAACCTGGTCGGGCTGCGCTGGCGTTCCACAGCATCGGCGATTCTGTTTTTTATTCTCAATGTTATCGGGCTAGGAATGGGACCATTTGCGGTGGGCCTGTTGAGTGACTTCCTCGCGCCAACGCTTGGTGCTGAGTCTTTGCGCTATTCAATGTTGGCACTCTTGCCTACCGTGATGATCTGGTCCAGCATTCATTTTTATCTCGCCTCACGCACCATGCTAAAAGAGTTGGAAATGGCGCCTGAATAGAGATACCTGATTCTCAAACGAAAAAGCCCGGATCTTCCGATCCGGGCTTTTTCGTTTGAAGACCTGAATTTGAGCGTGTTGTCTTCGCTCAATCCAAAGAGAAGACAACCAGTTTAGGCTGGTCAGTTGGCGTCTTGATCGCAGGATTATCCTCGCCGAGAAAATTAGAAATGATGCCATACAGTGAGCCAGTGAAGCGGCTGGGCTGACCCTGTACGACTGCCACATATTGCTTGCCATTAACCGCATAGGTGATCGGGAAAGATGAAGGCAGATTACCCAGTGCAGCCCGCCATAGTACAGCTCCTGTCTCAGCATCGTAGGCCTTGAAGGAGCTGTCGAGGTTGCCGCCAAACACCAACCCCCCGCCAGTTGACAGCAGCGGTGTAGAAGGTGGTGTAGTCTCGCGGTGGCGCCAGGCCAACTCCATGGTGTCCATATTAATTGCCTGCAGGCGACCGAACTGACCATCGCTGTCGGCGCGTGGCGCCGGGGTGGCTTCGATGCCGGTTGAGAGCAAGGTACCATCAGCCATCAGGCCAGCCATCATGCACATTTCCAGAACCGGTAAGTAAAGCATCCTGGTGTCAGGGTTGTAGGCGCCAGACTGCCAGTTTCTCCCTCCCAGAAAGTAGGGGCAGACCAAATGATTGCTTTCCTTATTCGGAATTGAATCCGGGTTGATCGACTTGGCACCGGTTTCCGGATCCACCGCCGTGACTACGTTTTGTACACCAAGATCAAGCGAATCCAAATATTCACCAGTTTGCGCATCGACCACGTCATAAAGCGCCAACTTGCCTGCAGTAAACACAACTTTGCGGTTGCGGCCATTAATCTCCAATTCATCTAACTGACGTTCGTAAACCCAGTCTAAGTCCAACTGATCATTTGGCATATGTTGGAAGTGCCAAACCAGCTCCCCGGTCCGTGGCCGTAGCGCTATTGTCGAGTTCGTATAGAGGGCATCGTTACTCACGCCAGAGATGCTCAGGTCTTCCAATAATGGTCCCGTGTCGTAAGTGGGTGCAGCACCAAAATAAACCAGGTCAAGTTCGGCATCGTAGCTACCGGAGTTCCATACCGAGCCGCCGCTGCGTTCCTGCAGGGACAAATTGTTCCAGGTATTACCGCCAGGGCCATCAGGGCGCGCTACGGTATGGAAACGCCACTGCTCACGACCAGTTTCGATATCCAGTCCGACTATGAACCCCCCCTGTGGCACCATGGTTGCCGTAACTCCCTGAATCAATATGCCGTCGGCCACCATGGGCGCGCCGCGTAGACCATAGTATCCGCGCATGGCTTGAGCTGGTGTAGTAATTGAGGTTTCCCATTCAACGGCGCCAGTACGCACATTTAGGGCAACCAGGTCGAGGTCATTGTGTGGTACAAATACCATGTCGTCGTAGAGTGCAATACCCTGCCGTCGGCCGTCAAAATTCTCTGACTCGTGTTGATAGCGCCATAGCTCGATTCCACTGCGTGCATCGAGAGCCAGCAGAATGTTATTGGTATCCGCAATAAACATAACGCCATCATGTACCAGTGGGGTGGTCATGTTGCCGCCCTGTGAAAGAGGAATGCTCCAGGCTTCCTCAAGTTCGGCGACATTGTCGCGATTGATTAGATTCAATGCGCTATGCCCACTCAGATCATAACGGTTTCTCCACATCAGCCAGTCTGCGGCGGGTGGGTCCTGCATTACCTGGTCATCAATGGGAGTGTATGAATTCAGAAGATTGGCTGGAGTGGAAGTCTGCCCAACAGCTTGCGCAAAGAGCGAAATGGCAAACACTGAGAGTGTGTATTGGTAAAGCCTGTTTCTCATTTGGATTCTCCCGGGCCCTGATAATCTTTGTTGGGCAGTGTTTTTATTAGATTATTATGGTGATGATGCACAGCAGTCTACGTCAATTTGACACTTTTCCCAATGCCGCATTTGCACGGTCTGCGCAGGATAGATCTGTCTATTGCCTGAAATAGAAAAAGACTTTGACCACACATCATGCGCTGCGCTGTTGCCGGAGTGGTAAGAAATCGCTGTATTTTTGCTGCTACCCTATTTATTCTCGGGGCATGAAAAATACCCATGTTCCTCAGCGCCGTTTCCATCTCCTGATACTACCCTGGATACTCGTTTTTTTGGCCGCTTGTGCCGCCGACGAGCAAATCCAGACTATCACTCCGGGAACCCTCAGGGTTGCCGTGACCCGAGAGGCGCCGACCGATCCCTATGATTCCCAGCTCTGGATTAAGGAGTATGTGGAGCGCTTTTCCGCTGAGCAGGGTTTCAACATAGACTGGGTAGAGGTGCCGTTTAGTGAATCCTGGCTATTAGCCAGCAATAACGAAGTCGACCTGGTAGCGACCAATGTGGCGAGCTTCTCCGATAGAGAGAG
The DNA here is from genome assembly GCA_002477465.1 of Gammaproteobacteria bacterium UBA7449. GTDB lineage: Bacteria > Pseudomonadota > Gammaproteobacteria > Pseudomonadales > Pseudohongiellaceae > UBA9145. The sequence continues at coordinate 17,073 of DLPV01000067.1, forward strand.
TGAGGGCGCCACTTTCTCAGATCCTTTTCTCTACGAGAGAAGGGCGCTAAGAATTAGGCCTGAGGATGAAGCATCCTATAACCAGATCAATGACTTCATCGGCAAGACTGTGGGCGTGGTGCGCGGCATGGCCGCAGAGCGCGATGTGGACCGGCGGGCGCCCGATGGCGTGATAGTCCGCAGAACCAACACATTCCCGGAACTCTATGCCGAGTTTGATGCGTGTCAGCTCGATGCTATTGCCGAGGCGGAATACTACTCACTGGATGGTGAGGTGATTCCATCCCATGGAGATGAAATAGTCCTGATTGATCACCACGACCTGACACCCGGCGAACGGGAAGAGTCGGTGTTTGTCGTGAGTGACGCCAGCACAGGACTGCTGGAAGCGGTGAACGCGTTTATTGGCAAGACGCGTTTTCCACTCTAATCGTCCTGACCTTAACCCGTCCCCTTTTTAGTAGGGCACCCCTTTAATCGTTTTTTGCAGGTTGTTTTAGCAAGAAATCAAAGCGAGCGCTTCCGTCTTGGATAAATACAGAACGCTGATCGTGCTCACGATCGCACAATGCTTCGGCCATACCGCTGCGCCAATTCTTGTATTGTTGGGTGGGATCGTAGGTGCGCAGATAGCGCCTTCACCTGACCTGGCAACACTGCCGATCGCCGTGCAAATTTTGGGTATTGCCAGCTCCGCAATCCCTGCTTCGATGTTTATGTCAAGAGCAGGCAGAAAAGCAGGGTTTCTTGCCGGCACGGCCCTTGCCATCTGTGCGGCGTTGCTATCCGCCTACGCCATTAGCCGAGCGTCTTTTCCCCTTTTCGTATTTGCAGGATTTCTGATCGGGGTTTATATCGCCTTCATGCAGCAGTTTCGCTTTGCGGTTGCTGAATCTGTGCCCAGCGAACTTATCCCCCGCAGTCTGTCCATTCTCATGTTGGCTGGTATTGTTTCGGCCCTGCTCGGGCCAGAAGTGGGGCGACGCTTCAGTGCAATAGAGGGCCTGCCGCTCTACGTCGGTTCGTTTCTGGGATTGGCAGCCTTGCTCTCGATCTCATTTGTCATCCTGCTGCTGTTTTACAGGAATTCTTATATTGAGTCCGAGACTCAGAACGAATCAAAGCGGTCGCTTTCTGAAATACTCAAACAGCCCAAATTAATGCTGGCGGTTGCCGCTGCAGCAATCGCCTACAGCGTCATGGCGCTGGTGATGACAGCGACGCCACTGAGCATGCACGAGATTGACAATTTCTCACTGGAAGCGACGACCCGTGTTATTCAGAGTCATATTTTGGCTATGTATTTGCCGTCATTTTTCAGCGGCGCATTAATCACCCGATTCGGACCGCTCAAAGTCATCAAAGCTGGTTTTGTGCTGATGCTGGTTTGTGTTGCGATTGGGTGGGGGAATCCAGAGTTCTTTCATTATCTGGGTGCATTAATATTTCTTGGAGTCGGGTGGAACTTTTTGTTCCTGGGTGGAACTACCTTGCTCACTCAGTGTTATCGCAGCGCAGAGCGATTCAAGGTGCAGGCCGTAAACGATTTCCTCGTATTTGGGCTGCAGGGCGTAGGCTCATTGAGTGCGGGGGTGTTGCTTGCAGCCATTGGCTGGAATGGGGTAATGGTGTTCGTATTACCTGCGCTATTGGTGCTGGCACTGGTGCTCTGGTTCGCCCGAAATGGATTCGCGCCTACGCCCGCGACTCGGTGAGTCGAAAGCAAGCTTGATTGTAGATTATTAGAGGACCGCCTGCTCCAGCAGTGTAAGCGTCCCGGCATCCACGTCGAGGCGCGCACGTGCTCCCACCGGCACCACAGTCATATCATCCACGTGACCAATCATGAGGCCGCGCAGGGTAGGAATCCCCATGGGTTCGCAGCGTTCCCTAAGTACCTGTTCCATACTCAGAGTGTTGCTGTCGTAGCCGTCGTCGGTGAATTTACCGAAGGCAATGCCAGCGACCTGATCCAGCTTGCCAGTCAACCACAGGTGGGTGAGCATGCGATCTACGGCGTAGGGAGGTTCCGAGACATCTTCCAGGAACAGGATGGCGCCGTCAAAATCGGGCTCAAAGGGTGTACCCATCAACGTAACCATCAGCGACAGATTGCCTCCGATCAGCTTGCCCTCGGCGCTACCGGCCACAATCGGAGTAAGCCTGTTGCTGCGTTCAACGACACCGGGGCTGGACTGGAAGGAGGGTGCTTCGCCAATCTGTGTGATCTGGCTCGGTTCTACAAGTACGCGCCGGTATTGGTCATAGGTGTACTCGGAAAAATTGTCTCCAGCAATCGGGCCATGCATAGTCAGAAGTCCCGTGCGCACATGAATGGCATTTAGAATCGCTGTGATGTCGCTATAGCCCATCAGTATTTTGGGATTGCTGGCAATCATGCCGTAGTCGAGATCGCGCAGTAAGCGACCGGACCCGTAGCCGCCGCGCACACAAAAGATGGCATCCACATCAGGGTCTGTGAACATGGCGTTGAGATCGTCGGCGCGCTGCGCATCGCTGCCCGCGAGGTATTGCTTGCGGCTGCGAAGGTTAGGGGACGCCTTGGCTTCGAAGCCTAATGAGCGGACCAGATCCATAGCGGCAAGCAGGTCCTCATCCTCCGGCACATTGCTGGCCGGGGTCACCAGGCCAACCGTCATGCCCGGACGCAAGCGTGCAGGCTTGATGGTGGCGACTGTCTGGGCTGCTAGTGAGGCAGAAGGCAGACCAGCGCTAGCCGTCAGGGCGCCAAGGCTGGCGCTTAGTTGTAATAGCTGGCGTCTGGATAAGGGCATATTAGCGGACCTGTTGAGGAATTCTGACACTCATTCTCTACACTTTTTGCCGTGAGGCAAGCGACTTTGAATGTGCACAAGATTGGGGCTGCATGCACCCGTATATTCCACGCCTGTTCCTGCGATGCTTGGTCACTTGACGCGTTGTGAAATCAACGTACTCTTGTCGCTTCGAATTGTTTATGAAGTTCCAAGGAGACTGTGGATGCGCTTATCGACTCTGGTGATTGGCTTTTCTTGTGTGCTGGGGCTGTCTCTGCAGACGCTTCAAGCGGAAGTTACGGAAATCATGATTGCATTGCCAGATGCCGATGCATCCCAGACTGGACGTCTGTTCGTGGTTTTTACCAAAGATACGCGCAGGGAGCCCAGGCTCAGCATCAGTGACTCACCAGCGCCCCGTGATGCCTCGCCATTTTTTGCCGTGGATGTGGAGAATTGGGATGGCAGCACGATTGAGTTTCAACCTGATGCAGGTTTCCCGATTCAGTCGGTGATGGAATTAGGCTCAGGGACCTGGCAGGTGCAGGCCTTGCTGGATGTAAATCAAGTGCTGTCCGATCTTGATTCGCCCGGCAACTATTACTCCACGCCGCAGTCCATTGAGGTGGGCAGCGGTTCGCAAGAACTGAGTTTTAACCTGTCGGAAAGGGTGCCGGAGGAAATGCTGCCGGAAGATACAGACTTGCTGAAGTTCGTGCGCATTCGCTCGGACCTGTTATCAGAATTCTATGACCAGGATATGTATCTGCGCGCTTCGGTATTGCTGCCGCCCGCCTACGAGCAGGGCAGCGGAGACAGTTATCCGGTTCTGTTCCATGTGGCTGGACTCAATGGCCGCTATACCCGCAGTCAGCGCTTGATGAATGACAGCGAGTTCATGGAGTATTGGCTGGATGATTCGACGCCGCCCGCGGTTATTGTATTTCTTGACGGCGAATCTCCCTATGGCGACTCCTATCAAATGAACAGCGCGGTATCCGGTCCCTATACCGATGCGAACTTCACTGAGCTGTTTCCCTATCTGGCAGAACAGTTTCCTATTGATGATATTCCCACCAGTCGTTTTGTGACGGGTTGCTCAACCGGGGGCTGGGTTTCCATGGCGCTGCAGATTCTATATCCAGACTACTTTAATGGTGCCTATTCACTGAGCCCAGACTCACCCAGCTTCCGCGCCTTTCAGCTGGTCAATCTCTATGATGACGATAACGCGTTTGTCAGCGCCAGCGGTATGCAGCGCCCCAGCGCACGGTCAACCAATGGTGATCCGAGATTCAGCATCGCCGATGAGGTGCGCCTGGAAGCGGTGATGGGGCGAGGCGGAAGCTATGTGAACTCCGGCGCGCAGTGGGGCGCCTGGAATGCGGTCTACGGCCAGCCCGATGAAAACGGTGATCCTATACCGGTTTGGAATCAGGCGACAGGTGAGATAAATCCTGCGGTAGCAAACTCCTGGCGACCCTGGGATCTGGAAATTTATGTCAAAGAAAACTGGTCCCGGATGGGCTCAGACCTTACAGGCAAACTGCAGTTCTGGATGGGAGATATGGACAACTACTATCTCACCAATGGCCTGCGCTTCCTGGAAGAATCCCTCAATCTGATGGAGGCACCAGCCGCCAACGCACAGTTCAACTGGTTGCCTTATCACGGTCACTGTGGTTTTGGCACACAGGTCCATTACATCGACGTCCTCAATGACATGGCGGTGCGGGCTGCGGCGCGATAACAGGCGTGATACCGGCACTTTAAAAAGGGCCACCAACACGCTTCTCTAGAAGGGTTCGATAAAAAGGTTTGTTGCTAGAAGTACCTTGCAAACTAGACAATCGGCATTCATAACACCGGCTGAACTAGCTTGCTAATTCGCCGGTGTTTTCATTGGCCACTACCGGCCTTCGGATACGAGCGCGCCAGCGCAGAAAGCGGCGCAGCGCCAGTGCCAGGCCAGTCCACACCAGGATTGACCCCGCGATTGACGCAAAGCCCGCGATCGTTTGGCCAGTCAGCCCCAGTGCTTCACCGGTGTGCAGAAAGCGCACCCAGCGCCTCGCCTTTACGCCGGACGACTGTGCCGTGAACGGCACCCAACTCGCTTCTGCTCCGGAAGTCCTATCGAGGGTCAGGTTGTGACGCAACTGCGGCTGCCCGCCGTTGCCTTCATCGATGGTGAGGGTAATGGTTTCGGCGCCCGCTTGTGGCAGCGAGAAACTGATGGTGCGCCAGTTTTCAAGGTAGGTCGCGGCGGTGTCGACTAGGGCCTCGTAGCTTTGCACTCGAACTGGTTCATTTAAGGGGTCAGGTGTTACAGCCGGGCTGCGTTGCGGCAGTTTATCTCCGGCCAGGGTATAAACAAGGCTGTTCGCCCAGCCGTAATTAAATACCGAGGCGGTAGGAATTATCACCAGCAGCGGCAGTGCGGCCCAGAACGCAAATACGTGATGCCAATTGAAATCCCTCGCGGCGGAGTTACTCACCATTGGATTGAACCAGATGCGTACCTTCACGGTTGCCCAATTGATAATCTTGGGCAGCCACAAGTAGACGCCACTTAGCAGCAGAAACAAAAACAACAGATTGGCAGCGCCGGTGATATCGCGAGCGGTCGCCCTGCCGTCACCGGTCACCAGGAACCAGCGGTGCAGGCTGCGCACATCAGAGAAGAAAGCGCTCAGTGAGTCGCTGTGGGGTTCGTATATCGCACCGGTGTAGGGGTTCAGGTGCTGAGTCTGGGAGCGACCCATGCGGGCAATAAACGGTGCACTGGCCTTGGAATTTACGATCAGGCTGGAGGCCTCGAAGCCCTCGGTCTGATTCGCGGCAGCAATCAGCTCATCTATGCTCAGGCGCTGCCCGGCCTCTGGTTCAGAGTAGTAGGGACCATCTTCCCAGGTTTGAAGCTGACGCTCATAGGTCAGAATCACGCCGGTAACTGACATCATCAATATGATCAGGCCGGCGCTGACGCCTGCACTGAGGTGCATCCAGAAGAGTGCTTTGCGGATCATCGTGGTTCCCAGGTAGCTTCCCCAACCGGGTCTGCGAAGCTAGCGAATTTGCAATGGCGCAAATGATAATGATTCTCAATATCATAAGCAAGCCTCCGATCACTTTGTTTCAAGGCCAGATTGAATTGATTCAGCAAGACTGTTACAACAGAAGCAACAACTGAAGTAACAACAGAAGCAACAACAACGCCATCAAATTGTGGCCCATAGGTTAGTCTATGAGTGGATCCAGAGTTTCTTCGCGCCGCGCGTTCTTAAAAAATTCCACCATAGTGGGCGGTGGTGCAGCCTTGGGCGCCTGCGCGACTTCCCCACTGACCTCGGCTTCTTACCCGAGTCATAATGACCGCACGAAAGGGTGGCTGCGCTATATCTGGCAAAAGGCGACCACCGCGGATGATTGGGCCTATCGAGAAAATCTGGAAAAGCCCTGGGGAATAAACATCGATCGAGGGGAGATCGATTGGAATGATGACGGCATTGGCCCCCATCCCTGGTGGGACCAATATACCGGCGCACCAATGCTGAGCTATCCACGCTTCGATCTTGCAGATTCCAGTTATGGCGTGATGCTTATGGCGGATCAGACGCCAGCCTGGCGTGAAGTTTATACCCGCATCATGGACGAGCTTGCCACCCGCCATACCTCTTACTGGGCAGCGATAGACTGGAATACTTTTATCGGCCCCAGCCCGGATCGGGCAAAATATGGGCTTTCTAATGCGCCTGGTTTTCAGGCCTGGCCTGAACGCGTACGCGGCAATTACGACTCACCGGGCTGGACTGCGAATGGCGTTGAGCCCTGGGGGCTGCAGCCGGATCCGATCGGCGCAGATGGCAATTTATTTTTCCGCGGCTGGCTGAATCTGGTTTTGTCTATTTATAAGTACGTGTCTGGAGATGACAAGTGGGAACAGCCCTGGCAGATCGCAGGCTACGAAAATGAACACTTTGAGTGGACCCAACCTGCCATCGTAGAGCACCTGCAGCAGCAATATCTCGACCATCCAGAGGGACCGCATTGCGAAAATACCAAGATCTGGCCGTTCTGTAATGCTGCCGCCGGGTTGGGCATCTATCTATCTGATCAATTGGGTGTGACGAATGCCCATGGTGTCTTCGAGAACTGGATCGAGTTCATGAAAGACAGTTATATGGGGATCAACGGCCAGAATCAGATTGAATGGATGACACTCTATTATGACCCGTTGGAACAGTTTAAAGTTAATACGCCTGGAGTCACAGCAGCGGGGGCAGGTGTCGCTTTTTATCTGCTGCCACAATCAACAGAAATAGCGACACAAATCTATGATGCCATGGCTAATTCAAACGGATGGCGTGACGCTTCTCGTGACGTCCGGCCGAGCGCTCTGGGCATGGCAATCGCCAAGTCCTTGGGTGATGAAACGGTGTACGAAAAATTACGGGCGGCCGCTGAACAATACTCCGAGCCGCGCTGGTTTGGCGATGACATGGAGAAATTCGGCTGGTGGTTTAATAATGGCGAACCGTATCCACGAGGGCAAGGCGCAGCCCAGCAGATGGTCAATGAGATCGCCGAAGGAAGCTGGAAAGACGCTTTTTCGGTTAAGCATCTGGATAAATATACGGCTCCAACCCTGGAAGGAGTCGATTACCCGGCGCTCGGTGTCGATAGAGCCTGGAATGATAAGACAACTGGCGCACTGCATATCGGTACTTACGCCGCAGACCGAAACGCTGAACGCAGGCCCACAAGCTGGAGAGTGACGAACCTGCCTGATGCCGCGAACGCCGTGGTTTTACAGGATGGCGTGAGAAACAGCGATGTGGAGGTAGTCGATGCCAACACGATTCGAGTACACACAGACATCCAGCGACATCAATATGAAATCTATACCGGCTACTTTGGACAGAAAATCGTAATAACTTCGCCGGAACAGCTGACTAGCGGCAGTTTTGCTAACGCTGCGGCGACCCGGCGCACGGCTCAACAAAACGTCAAGGCGGCAGAATCCGTCATGGCTAGCGGCGCCATGGGATGCCCCTGCTGTGCTGGAACTGTTTAACGAGAGATTGATTTAACAACAAAGAATACGTAATTGAGATGTTTTAAAGAGTTCGCGGTTTGAGAAAATCGGTTGTTTTCGTGTTTTGCCGGCACAGTGTTTGCTGACGCTCCCGCATTTACTCACACGCTCAATCCGCTTATTCCCGTCACGTCCACTGAGACAAGCACTGCACCAGCTTGAACCGGTGATTCTGTTCAACCCTAAAAATGAGGCTTAACAGAGACTTCACGGGATCTATTTTGTAGTGTCAGCCAGTGTGCTGACCGGCTGGCTTCAAACAATCGCGGCTAGTGATCTTCGCCGCCGGCATGGACATGCCCGTGTTCGATTTCCTGTGGCGTACCTTCTCGTACATCGACTACCTCAACTTCGAAATTTAGCGTCTGCCCTGCCAGCGGGTGATTGGCATCGATGGTGACATCATCACCTTCTACTTGCGTAACTCGCACCTGGCGCTGGGCGCCACCGTCTCCCTGCGCAACAAAAGACATACCGGGCTCGATCGATTCCACGCCTTGAAACATACTCTTGCTGATTACCTGGATCAATTCGTCGCTTAATTCGCCGTAGGCTTTGTCGGGAGGAATGCTGACATTGAAGGTGGCGCCTGAGGTTTTCCCGGTGAGCTCTGTTTCCAGGCCTGGGATCAGGTTGTTGGCACCATGCAGATAGACCATGGGCTCTTTGCCATTTGAGCTGTCCATGATTTCGCCGTCGTCGTTCTTGAGGGTGTAGTGCATGGAAACCACGCTATTCTGGCCAATCATCAGTGTCATAAAGGATCCTGTTATTTTAGTCGGGAAATTTCGCATGCTCGCATAGAAATGGGGCGTCGGGCCACAGCAAGCGCTGGCAATCACTCCCGCCATATCTTTAGGGGTTTAGGGAATTATAAATATAATCAATGAGTTATGATTTTCACGAGCAGGGCGCCAGAGTTTAGAGCTTAAATTCCTGTTTATTTCCCTATCCAAGTTAAGGTACTTTATATCGAGGCCGCATTATTGAGAAAGAGATCTGCATTTTTCAGCGGTTCCCATGAAACGGCGCAGACCGAAGGCATTTTATGATTTTAAGTAAAAAACTTTTGATCGCATCAACCAGTTTATTGGCAGTGTTCTGCCTTGAGAGCAGTTTCGCCCAGCAAAATGACGTCCTGCCGGACTATCCCAATTCCTATGAGATAGTGCGGAACATTGTCGATTTCCCCGAAGGACGATCCATGGGGTCTGGTAATGCGATTGATGTGGATTCCAAGGGAAACATCTGGGTATTTGAACGTTGCGGTGGCAACAATGGCGCCTGCCCGGAATCAGATGTGGATCCGGTTTTGCAGTTCAGTCCAGGCGGGGATTTGCTCTTCAGTTTTGGCAGCGGCATGTTCGTTTGGCCCCACGGCGTTGTCGTTGATGATGATGACAACCTCTGGTTGATTGATGCGGGCATCATCGAAGGCGAGAAAGGCAACCAGATTTTTAAATTCACACCAGAGGGTGAATTGCTTTTGGTGCTTGGTGAGCCAGGTATACGCGGTGACGCTCCTGGAGAATTTAACGAGCCCTCAGATCTAGCCATTGGTGCAGATGGGTCGCTCTATATCGTTGACGGTCATATTAACCCTGAGTCAAACCGTCGCATCGTTCACATGACGGCGGACGGTCAGTTTATTGAGGCTTGGGGAGAAAAAGGCTATGGGCCGCTTCAGTTTGAAGGTCCACATGCTATTGCTGTAGATTCGCGTGGGCGCATGTACGTAGGCGATCGCACCAACAACAGGCTGCAGGTGCTATCACCAGAGGGTGAGCTGCTGGCAATCTGGACGCACTGGGGACGACCCAGCGGGATTCGCATTCTTGGAGATACGCTGTACGCAGTAGACTCGGAATCACGCGCGGCAGTGGGGGAGTATGGCTACAACCCCGGCTGGCATCGCGGCATCTATGTGGGCACACTCGATGGCATGATCACGGATTTCATTCCAGATCCTAGCCCAACCGGCGGCACCAGTTTTCCTGAAGGCATTGCGGTGAGTGATGATGGTGTCATATGGGGTGCCTCAGTTGGAGATCAGGAAGTGCTTAAATTTGTTAAACGGTGATTTTTTCTACAGGCAGGTCAATGTAGCCTTCCGTCGCAATCACCAGGCAAATTGAACCCTCGCTCATCCCTATTTCGAGTCGCGATGCCTCAAGCATCGCGGCCATGCCTGCTGCACCGGAAGGAGTGGTATCAATACCGCTCTCAGCCAGTTGGATAACGGCGGTATCTGCCTCTGACTCACTCACGCAAACAAAGCGGTCTGCAGCCTGCTGCAGAATTTCAAATGCGAGCAAGGAGGGTTCCTTGCAATCCAGTCTACCCATCGCCGAAACCGGACCTGTGACCGCAGTTGGCACTCCGGCCTTTTTGCTTTCGAGCAAGCAAGGGGCTGCCTCTGGTTCTACCACGATGATTTCTGGCTGTTGAGCCCAGGTGTTGCATATGTGATAGGCAACGGCGGCTGCCATGCCCCCGACGCCAGCCTGCAAAAAAACATGGGTGGGCCAGGTATTCGTTTCCAGAAACGACTTCCGCATTTCTGCGGCCATGACGGTGTAGCCCTCCATGACCAGGCTTGGCATTCTTTTATAGCCGGGCCAGGAGCTGTCAGACAGCAGAATATCTTCCTGCCCCGCACTTTCACTGTCTAGCTTGGCAGCGACCATGCTGTCCTCATATGTGGCGCCGGATTGCATGACAATGGCGCTGAGGTGGGTAAGTTTTTCCTGGAATTCCAGGGGCACGGACTCTGAAAGGTGCACCCGGCACCTGGCATTAAAGAGCTGGGCGCCTTTGGCGACGGCGACACCGTGATTGCCAGCACTTGCGCAGATAAAAGTAAAACGATTGCTCCAATCTTTGACGTCTCTGTCAAATAATCGCCTTGGTTCAAGGGAGGTGCCTGTCTCTTCTTGCCATTGCTGCAATAGAAAAGCCGCGATAGCGTAGATTCCCCCGAGTGCCTTGAAAGCGCCCAGATTGAATCGGCTCGTCTCATCCTTGATGAGTATCCGGTTGCCGTTTCGGGATGTTGCTTCCTTTATTGGCGTGGGCTGATATGGAGGACACTGTCTGAGCAGAGCCAGCGGCCGTTCTAGATCCAGCACGGGAAATTCTATCATGCCGCCAGTCTACTAAAGATAAATCGCGCTGACGATGAGTGCGGCAGATAGATCAGGTGAGCTCGAATAACCAGCGATTCTGGCCTGCTTACATGGACTCGCCTGGCTTTGGCTGGAGAATATCGGATCATGAATTCACTGATGTGTGACATCCTACCCTGAACGGAAAACTCTAGTATGAAGCTATACAGCTACGGCACAGCCCCTAATCCCCGAAAAGTGGTCATATTCCTTGCTGAGAAAGGTTTGGATTACGAACTTGTCGAAGTCGATATGATGAAGGGTGAACACAAGACTCCAGACTTCCTGAAGAAAAACCCAAGCGGCAAGCTGCCGGTGCTTGAACTTGATGACGGGCGCTGCCTTGCTGAGTCTATCGCAATCTGCAGGTACCTGGAGGCTGTGTGTCCTGAGCCCAACCTGTTCGGCAGGGATGCTTTTGAATTGGGCTATATTGAGATGCGCAACCGTCAACTGGAAACGGAGCTGTGGTCGCAGATCGGCCAGTCCTGGGTGCATGGTCCCGTGGTGGCCAAAATGGGAATCGTCAAGCAGATTCCCGAAGTCAAAGAAGCCAGCGATGTAAGTGTGGAAAAATACTATGAGCGGATAGATAAAGAGTTAGCGGAGAGTGAGTTCGTTGCCGGTGATCGCTTTACCGTTGCAGACATAACACTGGTAACAGGCATCGACTTCGCAACGACACTGGTCGGGCTAAAGCCGGATGATTCCTTGGCGAATCTGTGGCGCTGGCATGCGCAGATATTGTCTCGTGATAGTGTGGATGACATCGTTTCGCCGAAATAACGACTTAATGTTTGTACCATATAATTGATCGTGCTGCGATGTTGCGCAGTCCTTTAGGTACCGGATACAGGTAAAAAGTATGCAGAAAAGTGCGATAAGGATTTTGCTCTGGTTTTGTCTATTCACAGCGCGAGTCGCTAGCGCTGACGGCGGCCACCAGATCTTCGAGATCAGGAATTTCGAACTGGAAGGGGGTGATGTTTTACCGGTGGCGAAGGTTTCCTATGTTACCCACGGTGAGCTCAATGCCGCGCGAGATAATGTGCTCCTGGTACCCTCGTTTTATGGTGGCAACCATCATGGATATGATTTCCTGATTGGCGAAGGTATGGCGCTGGACTCTTCCAGGTATTTTATTGTCGCCACTGATATGTTTCAGAACGGTTTGTCAAGTTCTCCAAGCAATACGCCGCCCCCTTTCAATGGGCCAAATTTCCCGACTATCGCGATCAGGGACAATATCGAAGCGGGCTATCGACTGCTGACGGAAGAGCTCGGCGTATCCTCCATTGTTGCCGTGCTCGGTTTTTCCATGGGGGCGTAGCAGGCGTTTCAGTGGGCGGTGAGCTATCCTGATTTTATGCAGAACGCGGTAGGCTGGTGCGGCTCCGCCGTAGAGCATCCTCACGGCGTCATGCGGCTGGAGAGCTTCAAGTCAGCCATCATGGCGGATGCTGCATACAATGGCGGTAATTACACCGAGCAACCTCGGGTAGGATTGGCTGCAGCTGGCACCCATTGGTCCGCCTGGGGGACTTCGCAGGAATGGTATCGCAATCGCTATTTTGAGCAGTTGGGGCTTAATACGCTTGAGGAAGTAAACACCTATTACCAGAACGCATTCTCTCGTTGGGATGCGAATGACTATATCTGGTTGGCAACAACCTGGCAGCAAAATAACGTGGGAGACACGCCCGGATTCAACGGCGGCTATAAAGCGGCATTGAGGTCAATCAAGGCGAGGGTTCTTTACATGCCTTGCGAGACTGACTTGTACTTCCATATCGATGCTCTCAGGCACGAGGCTCAGTTCATTCCAGACGTAAAGTTCACAGTGATTCCCACGCTATGGGGGCATTTCGCTGGTGGTGGAAGTTCACCTGAAGATGCGGCTTTTATCAATCGGACAATTCTGGATTTCCTCGAGCAATAGGATGAGCTTTGGTCTTGTTGGCCCTCTGCAGGCTCGATAGCGCAACTCCAGGAGAGTTAAGTTGCACTGGTTTTCTGCTGTTGCCCGACCAAATTTCTGCGGGCTTGAGTTAACCGCGAGAGTAATCGGGTTGAAATTGCGCTGGGTTAGGCATTTATGGAATCCTCGTTGCCAGCTGTCGCCTGTGGGCACCGCTACCCTTAATAGGTAAGTGCCGCCTCATTGCCGCAGACTCAACGCATATGCCCTGAACCGTAAGACCCTATTGTTTAAGCTTAGTTGCCAAGAAAGAGAGTTTGGATGATTCTGGAATTCTCTAGGGTACCTCCAAAAGCCGGGCCGGGAGAATGCAGCATCCAGGGTCTGAACAATATCAACCTGTTGTACTTATAGGGCACTGATAGTGTCTTCTCCCAGAGCGATTCGTCAAGGCCTTCATCTTCCAGGAAAAGCCGCAGGTCATTAAAATCTTTCCACCCATACTGCTCGAAACCTTCGATAGTATTGGGCGCTATCTCCAGGCCTGTTCGCTTGTGCTTCCAGAAACTCGTGCCCTCAATACCCGGCGGGTGTTCTTTTGATAGATAGACAACACCAGCCCACTTGGTACTCATATCCACATCATAGTGAATGTGAAATTTAAAGGGGTCTTCCGGCAGAGTAAATCTGATTTTGCCGTTCGCATTTGTGGAGCTGTTGATAGAGGGCTCCATTGTTAACTGTTGAAACAGCGCTCGATGCTGCTCACCCAGGAAAGGATGGGTAGTCATTACGCCTGCATAGTTCCCTCTGGGGAGTTCGGCTTGCTTGATAGATTCTAAAGCTGCCTGAACTAGCCCATCCGGGTCGCTATAAATGTCGTCTACTATGATGTATCTGTCGCGCATTCTTTTACCGTTTGTGAGTGATCAGTCGGCTGAGTTTTGCAGGGCCTGACTCTAATCTAATTCTTGTCAGAGAAGCTTTGATCATCCTCAATATAAGCCATGCAGCGGCCGTTTGTACATATCCAGGCGCAGGGTGACAGACACTTGCGCGGGATAGAAACCAGGAATGGACAAGAGGCAGAAATCAAATTATCCAGGGGGTCGAAGCTTGAGTGGCTGTTAATGCCTGAGCAGTACGATTTGCGGACCTTGCAGAGTCTGATCTGCCTGACATTGCAATCACGCTTGTTGCGAGCACGATTTGATGCGCGTACTCTAGAGCCAAATCTTTACTTCACTTAGCCTATATATGCAGTTTTTAGCGTCAATTTCCTTAGTTCGATGCGCGGCATTAATGTGTCTTCCTGGCCTGGTTATGGCTGCGGAGAGTTACCGTGTGCCCAGAACCGAATGGGGGCAGCCGGACCTGCAGGGAGTCTGGAACTTTTCCTCCTCTACACCAATGCAGCGTCCTGCCCAGTTCGGATTACGGCAATACCTGACTGAGGAAGAAGTTGCGCAACTACAGTCCAGATCAGCTGCCCGTGATGAGGCTTCTGACGCTGCGATACCGGGGACTGGCGTCGATGAAGCATATAATGACTTCTGGATAGAGAGTGCAGGTTTGGGACGTGCCAGGCTGACTTCACACATTATTTATCCCAAGAACGGCAGGCTTCCTACTCTTCAGGAATCTGCGTTTCGGTCTGTGCGCGGCCAACCTCCTCAGCGCCCAGTTCGGAATGCCATTGGGGCAAACTTCGGAACAGACGGGCCAGAGGATCGCCCGCTATCCGACCGCTGCCTGGTTGGTTTCAATGCTGGGCCGCCTGTTAAACCAAGTTTCTATAACAACAATCTGCAGATAATTCAAAATCGAGACCATGTGGCCATCATCATTGAAATGGTTCATGACGCCCGCATCGTGCCGATGGATAATCGTCCTCATGCAGCAGCGGAGATAGGGCAGTGGTCAGGTGACTCGCGGGGTTATTGGGATGGTGATTCCCTGGTAGTCGAAACGCGAAATTTCAATGGTCTTACTAATTCATTTTCCGCGCTTGGCAGTTCGGAGGATAAGCACCTGACCGAGAGGTTCACCCGGGTCGCCAACGACCGAATCGACTATGAATTTACCATTGATGATCCCTCGACGTTTAGTGACAAGATAGTGGGTCTCATCCCCATATACAAAGTGGCGGGCCAGGTTTATGAGTACGCTTGCCACGAAGGTAACTATGGCATGGTTAATATTTTGCGCGGTGCACGTGTTAAGGAGCAGCTAGGCGATCAGTAACTGAACTACGCCAGGCATTTACATCTGCGATACCAGAGGGTCTTAAGCCTCGAGGCTTTTCAAGTATTCTGCCCAGCCTATGGCAGCAGCCCCATAACTGCCTGCATTATCAATCGGAGTGGCTTGCTGCTCGGGTCGGACGGATTGAATACAAGCTTCGCGCCAGCATGTCTGATTAACAGCCTGCGGACTGCTGCTCAAGATGCCTTGAATCAGCGTAAGCTAGCTGCTGTTTTCACTAAACTGTAGCCTGGCGAGATTTTCGTAAAGTGCACAGCTTTGTAAGAGTTCTCTGTGCGTACCTTGGGCAATGAGCTTGCCTGAGTCGAGCACCACGATACGATCTACATTTTTCACAGTCGCTAGGCGGTGAGCGATGATCAATGAAGTCCGGTTTCGCATAAGCCGCTCCAGTGCCATTTGAACCTGGCGCTCGCTCTCGGCATCGAGGGCGCTGGTTGCTTCATCCAACAGCAGAATCTCCGGATCTTTGAGGATCGCCCGGGCGATTGCAATGCGCTGCTTCTGCCCTCCGGAAAGCCGAACGCCCGACTCGCCCAGAAAGCTATCGTATTTTTCCGGAAGCTGCTCGATAAAATTATCGGCATAGGCAAGTTCTGCCGCTTTCCTCACTTCCTCATCACCAGCCTCTGGCCGTCCGTAGCGAATGTTTTCCCACACGTTACCGGTAAACATGGCGGGCTGTTGCGATACCACCGCAATATGGCTGCGTAATTCCAGCGGATCCAGCTCTCTGATGTCAATACCGTCAAGTCTGATAGCACCGGAGTTTGGGTCATAAAAGCGGAGAATCAAATCGAATAGGGTGGACTTGCCAGCGCCCGAAGGGCCTACCAGCGCCACGTTTTCGCCCGGTTCAATGGCGAGGGACACATCATCTATGGCTAGGGTTTGCCTCCGGGAAGGATAGGCAAACGTGAGCTTCTCCAGTGCCAGGGCACCAGATGGCTTGCCGTTGAAGCTTCTTGGATTCTCCGGAGCCTCAATTTCATTTTCTGCGTGCAGCAAGTCCATGAGCCGCTCCAGGGCACCGGCTGCCCTCTGCAACTCGGCGATTACCCCGCTGATGGCGGCAACTGCCATTGCCACCATGACTGCATAGATGACAAAGGCGGTCAGTTCGCCAGCGGACATTAATCCGTTGATGACATCCCGGCCACCAACCCAGATCAATGCGCCGATGGCGACAAACACCAGACTCATCACCGCTGTGATCAGTATAGAGTTAGTCTTGATGCGCTGGAGTGCCACGTTAAACGCTTTCTCAACATGCTCTGCAAACCTGTTCCGGTCATCAGCCTCATGCGTGTAGGCCTGAACTGTTTTTATCTGTTGAATACTCTCGCCAACATAGGCGCCGACATTGGCGATCTCATCCTGAGAGTTGCGGGACAGTCTTCTGACCTTTCGCCCAAAAAACATGATAGGACCAATCACTAGTGGAATGCAGATAAGCACCACGCTGGTGAGTCGCGGATTAGTGATAAAAAGGAATACGATGCCACCGAGCAGCAGCAGAAGATTCCGCAGCGCGATGGATGCTGATGAACCGATCACGGACTGGATCAGGGTCGTGTCCGTCGTGATTCTGGATTGAATCTCGCCGCTGAGGTTGGCTTCGAAGTAGGCAGGATGCAGCCCAATGATGTGGGAAAAAACGGCTTTGCGTAGATCGGCAGTAACACGCTCTCCAAGCCATGATACCCAGTAGAAGCGCGCAAAAGTTCCTATTGCCTGCAGCAAGGCAATCACCAAGAAACCTATAATGGCCTGGTTCAACATGATGGCAGAGGCAGCGACAAATCCCTGGTCGACAATAATGCGCACATATTGAACCAGGGATAAATTAAGTCCGGCGGTAACGATGAGAGCAATACTGGCCCAAATGATCTGCTTCTTATAAGGAAACAGGAATCGTGCGGCAGCGGTGACAAGATAGCTCGTGGATTTTTCCGACATGGCGCCAATCTAACAGCGCGCCGGGTAAATGCCAATGTGTTGGCCGCGTCTAAACGTTTGCAGCAATGTTGCTGTCAAAGTTTGGAGTGCTCGGTAACTGGAAGCACTTGGCGGATTGGTGACTGGCTGAGATCGGATTCAGCAGCTGTTGCGGAGTAGACCGGTCGTACTGTGGAGCGGGTGAGGCGAGTCGGCACAAAGCAATAATCCGAAATCAAATTATTGCTTTGGCCTCTTAACGCAAACTAGAGCGGCACTACCTTATTGGCGCATGGGCCTTTCTGCCCTTGGCCAACTTCAAACTCTACTGCCTGCCCATCATTTAGCGTCGCATAACCACCGCCGCTCTGAATTTCAGAATGGTGGACGAAAAGATCTTTGCCTCCATCCTCTGGGGTAATAAAGCCAAACCCTTTGTCTGCGTTAAACCACTTAACTGTCCCTTTGCTCATGTTGTTTTCTCTGTTTTGATTAAAAGTAATTTTTCGAATCCAAAATTCGAAATTAGAAATCGCGGTACTGCATTTTCCCTATTGGAACTACTGTGAAGAAGCTTCATCATTCACTGATGCGCTCTGGTCTTCATCCGCGTTTTTAGCGAGTTTTTTCTGACGCTTCTCCTCCTTTTTCTTTCTTTTTGCTATTTCTTTCTGCCGTTTTTCAAACGAGTAGTTGGGTTTTGCCATTCGTGATCTCTTGTTCTGTTCTGGACAATGGTAAAGCTCGCAGAATAAGAGAGGGAAGACCAGTCTAATTGCCAAGTATTTCGGGAATTTGAGATACGAAGGCATGGGTCAGGGCCAAGGCTATTGCCATTGCCGCTGTGAAAGGGCCAAACCAGATTTGCGTGCAAAATGGCAAAATTGCCGAATTTCACTGCAGATGAACGCAAGAGAGCGCATTATAAAGGATATGCGACCCTATAGCAGCAGTGTTTTTGGTCAATAGTTAACTTCAGGGCGCGATACCTCGCGATTGCGGCTGTAATCATCTCACTGGCAGTGTCAGCGTTTTTCCATCCTCAAATCTTGACCACCTTGTCAGGTTCGAGGTTTTTATAGTGCTCAAACAAATGTTCTATTTGCTTGAGGCTGATTTCAGGCAAGTCAGTATGGTCGTGGGTCAGTAT
>DLPV01000067.1:35712-42414 GCA_002477465.1 Gammaproteobacteria bacterium UBA7449
TGGGTCAGTATGGTCATGGATAGATTCGTAGCGCCCAGTGATATGAGGAGGCGGGACGGCAATGACCTTCTCATCCATCCCTGAGCCATCTTCCATAATCAGCACGCCAATGGGGCGAATACTGATGACACAGCTGAGGCAACCCTTGGCGTTGCCTATTAGTTTGCACGGTATCATGCCTTAGTCGGGTTAGAATTGCGGCAATCAATGAGGATGTCAGGCTGGTTTGAGCCATCCGACTGGCAGTGTCGCCCCGGTTTGCAATTGATCGCTACAAGATATTTAGCTTTTATTCACAGGTATAAGCGCTATGACTCTCTATCCCGCATCTATTGGCTGCGTAATCATCACTCTGGTCGCAATTTCCACGGGATATGCTGCTGAATCTGATCAGGCCTTTCTAACCTGTCCAACCTTCTCCGATGACCAGGTTCGGCTTGCTTGCTATGACAGCTATGCACCTCGGGAAGAGAGTATGCAGCCTCTGTTAGGTAATGGAGTTGATGGGCTTACCATGCATAAGCCCAATAAGCTGTTGGCCAGGTTGGATTCACAGGATGAGCGCGTGCATTACATGGACGCTACGCTGTCCGTGAAATACCCTGTGCTAAATCCAGTAGTCGATGCGATTTTCTCGGTGATAAACATCGACCGGGTCCGAAATACGCCGCGTCTATATCTTGCCTTCACGACCCGTTTTTCTCAGTACGTTGCAACCCGGCAGTCGTCCCCGGTTGTGGCTCGGCGCTATAACCCAGAGTTGTTTCTGCGGGTGTGGCGGGACGGTGTCTATGATCGGACTAACCCGAGTCACTGGGACTTTGGTTAGGGACATGAGTCCAATGGGCAGCGCATTAGTGACCCGCAGGGATATAGGCTGGCCGCAGATGCGGCTGATCTGCGGGGTGATCCTGAGATCACTGCGCGGGAATCCATAAGCCGTGGTTGGGATTACCTTTCGATTGATTGGGTCAAGGAATGGAATACTCCGTTTCTCGTGAAATTAGCGGGACGAACCGAAACTCAAATTGAGTATCGGCATTACCTTGACCATGGATTGTTTCAGGGTGACCCGGAGGAGTACAACGTCTGGGAAGGGGATGGCGCAGAATCCAGGCCCCGTGCTAACTATTCATGCCTTCAGTTTGCCTTGGCCTACACGCTACAGGATGAGCCTTGTTCAGATTGGGTTTGTTTTGAGAGGGTCGAGCTGGAGCACACAACTGGCTATGCGCGACCGTTCGATAATAATAGCACGAGCCTGGAAGTCACTACGCAACTTGCCGGTATACCTTTGTATTTCTGGGCGCGTACTGGTTACAACAGTGATCTTGTAGATTATTACAAGTACACCAATAGTTGGGGTATCGGTATGGAGTTTCTGCGCTAGCTCAACTCGCTCTGGCCAATGCTATACAGCGGCTCGACGAAAGATTCATCAAGCCGCTGTATTGTACTTATCAATTAACTGCTTCAAGTTGACCACCGCGGGTTTGATGTTTTTCCTTAGCCGCGTTAGCACGGCAATCTTTTTGAGATGATAAGGCTTCACTCCTCGACTCACTCTGCCGAAGGCGTCGAGCCGGCAGCTGGCGACCCACTTTTTGAGTATGGGATCGCGATTGAAAGCGCCTTGATTCATCATATTGCCCAGCTGCGAAGTCAACCAACCCGTTGGGTTGTCAGGCAGTGGAATGGGTCGACAGGCCTTATTGCGCGCTTCATCATTCGGGTAGTTCGCCTCAACAAAAGCAGCCATTGCGGCGCTAAAGCAGGGGTTGGGAACCTGGGTAGCCTGGGGTGTGATCAAGCCCGGCTCGAAGATTGGTTTTAACTTTGAGTCGATAAAATTGACAGCGGAGGCGGTGCAGTCGATGTAAAGCGAATTGGCAGGCATAGGGACTCGCGAGCCATCCTGCATCAAAAGCTGCTCCTGTTCGATAGCGCTGACCCTGCCATTTTCAATCAGCTTGCTTATTTTTCGAAGTTGCTCAATCTCGCCTTTTGAGATCACGGCGTAATGGAACATCGATGGTGTACGGTCACGGTGAATACGCAGAAGAAAGCCGCATGCTTCCAGATCTTCGAACAGTTGGTCCACGTCTTTCGCTCGCGCAATCGCTGCGAGTTGCTCGGTTATGCAGTTCATGGACTCGAAGAAAAATTTTTCGTGGCCCTGCACGACTTCGCGATTAAGCAGCCAGGAATGGCGGGGGCACACCCAGCTAATTGCGTCTGGTTGAGCGCCTGAGCCAAGCAGCCAGAGACCAACATCCATGGCAGTCTTGCCTGCACCCACGATGCAGTAGCTATCAAATTTTTCTGCAGCCAGCGGCAGTTGGGTCGGCGTCACGCAGGCAACACCGTCGCCCACATCGTAAGCACGTTTGTGTCGCGAAGGCACAGAGGTGTTGAAGTAGGTGGTATCAACCAATTTCTGACTTACTGAAACCTCGTATTTTTTGCCCGACAATGAGTTAGTAAATCTCGTGATGCCGGCCTCTGAAGATTGCCATTCGCACATGGGGAAATAGCGCACGCGTCCAGAAGGCAAAAACCGCTCGCGCATGACTTTCTCAAAATAGCTCTGGACCTCATTGCCGGTGGCTAGCTCGAAGTAGCCCTTGTTAATACCCGTCTCATCTATTCGCATCGAACCCAAAGGCGTAGAGGCGACACCGTAAAAGTGAGACGGCTGATGCAGGCGCACGAATGAGTAGGTATCGTTCCAGTGGCCGCCTGGCTGATGGTGATTGTCCACCATAATGATATTGGCATTGCTTTCGTCCAGCAGTGTATCGACAAAAGCCATGCCAACGGCGCCTGTGCCGACCACCAGGTAGTCAGTTTCCATCTTCTCAAGCATCGATTTATTCCGAATTAAATTGGCGTTTAAGGGAGAGCAAAAAGCGCCGACCGCTTGGATTTTGTATCGCCAGGGTAGGATTTTCAATTGCTATTTGCACCGAAGAATTTGTCAGATTGCGATGAATGAGAATTTTCGCAAGTCACGAGTAAACCACGACTAACTTCTGTTACCGCCATGAGTGCGCTTTATGCAAGTCAGGCGCAAGCAGGGTTTTACCAATGCAATGAAACAAGATTGATTGGTGGAGTTTGCTGCAGGGACAACAGGTTTGGATGTGGACAGATCGGTCTTTTTTCAACAATTGTTCAGTGCTGAGTCCTGCCAAGCAGCAGCAACAAAACAAAGGTCAAGGTGATGAAGACGGCAGGAAAGAATTACAGAGCCATAGAAAGGCACAAAAAGGCACAGGGAATTTAGAGAAATAAAAAAGGGGCGGAGTGACCAGACCAAGTCTCTCCGCCCCTTACTGTTGAGCTTCCCTGCTGCTGCCTGAGTCAGGGCCAGATGTTGGTCTGGCTCATTACATCAAGCAAGGCAGGGTCTAGTGACTGCCGCCACCAGGCTGTGCCGCGGGCAGTGCTATGGCGGTCAGCTTAGCACCGGTCTGCAGAATGATGTACTGGTGTCCATCATGCATCCAGGAGCTCATGCCGTAGCGGCTCTGCGCTGGCACTCCGATACGCCCCAACTCTTCACCGCTCTGCTTGTCGATTGCATAAAGCAGAGCGGTTTCGCCATCATGATCCATGTCTGAATAAACCAGCAGGTTCTGAGTCGCTACCATAGTAATGGCATTGCCGGTACCGGTATCGCCTATATCAACGCCTTCCAGCGCAGGATTGTTGCGAATGCGATCAGGGGTTTCGCCTGTCGGAATCTGGAACGCGATGTCCCCAGTATTCATGTCATACGCAGTAATCGTGCTGTAGGGTGGCTTGAAGTAAGGCAGGCCAGATCGCAGTCTTGGCGGGCGACCACCTGCACGATCGTTCGCATACAGAGCGAAAGTTGCACCGGTTGGATTGGGGATGGCTGCATCAGCCTCTTCACCCGGGATAACGCGCTGCCAGCTGCAGGCTTTTCGGGATGTGACATACAGAAAACCAGTAGTAGGGTCAGCGACCGGTGGGTTATTGATGTTGGCTCCACCACCGTCACCAGGACACATGGCTGCAGCGATCTTGCCGTCAGGGTCAGTGTCATGGATTGGCGGATTGAAGAGCGGGCCAAGGTCATAATTAGCCATGACTTCGAGTGCTTGTCGACGCAGTTGAGGTGTGTAGTCGATCAGGTCTTCTTCACTTAGTCCCTGCATTTCGAATGGTGCCGGCTTAACCGGGAATGGCTGTGTTGGCGACAGTTTCTCGCCGGGCACATTGGACTGCGGCACGGGTCGTTCTTCCATGCCCCAGATTGGTTCGCCAGTCATCCGATTGAATGAGTAAACAAAACCCTGTTTCGTTACCTGATGGACTGACGGCACGACTCCCTGGCCGGGCACATTAATGTCCAGCTGAATGGGCACGGCTGGGTTGTCATAGTTCCAGACATCGTGATGAACGGTCTGGAAGTGCCAGCGGCGCTCACCAGTTTCGGTATCCAGCGCAATCAGGCTGGTACCAAACAGGCCGTCGCCGGGGCGGAAACCACCGTAGTAATCGATTGTGGGTGGGTTGGTTGGCACATAAACGATATTGTTCTCTGGATCAGCCGACAGCGGGGCCCAGGATGAAACATCACCGGTGTACTGCCAGGCATCATTTTCCCAGGTCTCATGACCATACTCGCCGGGGCGAGGAATCACGTTGAACTTCCACTTGAAGTCTCCAGTGACGCGATCATAGGCCAGGATATCTCCGGGCACGTTCTCAACCCGCGCCTGCAGGTAGCCTTGCTCGGCTGAGTTACCGACAACAATCGTGTCGTTTACCACGATAGGTGGTGAGGAAGCCGTGATGTAACCCACTTCAAGCGGGATGCCTTCATAAGGGTCATAGGGGTGACCCAGATCCGCAAGCATATCTACGACGCCGGTTTCAGGGAAGCCTTCGACAGGTACCTGACCACCGAAGCCCTCGAGCGGGGCGCCAGTCTCAGCATCCAGTGCCACCAGGAAGAAGCCAGGGGTAGAGATATAAACCACACCGCGGCCATCAATTCGGGAGTAGGCGATACCCTTGCCGTAAGAGGCGCGCATGGAGTATTCCCAGCGTGCCGTATTGGGCAGTCGGTAGGACCACAGGGTTTCACCGGTCTTGGGGTCAATGGCGACTACGTTGCGACGCGGGCCAGACACTGTAAACAGCTTGCCGTCTACGTAAGTAGGAGTTGCGCGACCGGAATAACCTCCGAAGCTGGAGCCATCCCATTCCCAGGCGACTTCCAGTTCATCAAAGTTGTCAGCGTTAATTTCATCGGCATGGGAAAAGCGCGTGCCGGAGTAGTCACCACTCTGGGTGTACCACTCAACGGTATCGTCTGTGACCAGGTTTTGACTAAAGCCAAGCTGCGGCAAGAGCCCCGCGATTGCTGCTAATGCGCTGAAGCGAACAAGTTTTTGGGCAATGGATTCGGTCCCGAGTGGAGAACGTTTTTTCATTTTTATGGCCTTTTAAGGTACTAATCTCCTACGAGGGTACCACAGAGGGCAAAAAGTAGTGATAAGGCAAGTTGTAATAAAATGTGATAAAGACAGGCGTGTTCATGGCTAAGGAATATTTGGTATTTCCCTGGCGCTTGCTGGGCCTGTGGCTATGCTACAACGCTCTGATTTTATTGCGAAAATTCATCCATCCGCACAGTCCAAGAGCTTGTCAGGCGGATGGCTAGCGAAGGAAATAATGCGCCAGCCTTCACTGGTGGTGCCGAGCATATATGAAACGCCACCAACGGACATGATGCTGCCGTCTGCCCGCGAGCGTGTGTTGGTGCCGCTGACAATGGCTGAGCCCGCGTTCAAAACACAGACAGTCTTGGTCCTGAAAGTCGATTTGTCCCAGCCGCGATCAAGCAGCCCAGCGATCGCCGATGAAAAAAACGCCAGATTCTCTGCCTCGGTTGATCGCGCGGTGATGCCATTCGCGCCCAAGGTGTACCACGGCAGGGTAAAAATTTCTGTCGACAGAGCCTCCGGATTCCGCTCATAGTAGAAATTGTAGTAGCGCTCAACGTGGCGCTGTGCCTGTGCCTCAATCAGGGCGGTTTGCGCGGCGCTTAGTTCCTGGCCGGCTGCTGGTGCGTTGCTCAATAAGGAAACGGAGATGGTGAGTAAGAGGGTAGCTAATAATGTTGTGCGATCAGGGTGCTTCATGGGTTCCTCCCGGTGAGAACAAGAGCAGCTTTTTTGTTGTTGAACACGAAAGCAGTGTATCTCAGGATGGGATTTCAGAGTTACTATGCGGCAGTTGTAATCAGCCCAGGCTCATTGCAAATGGGTCCTCTCCTGCAACAGGAGAGAATAATGAATCAGGAGATAGAAATGCTTACCGTCCTTAAAATAGCGGTCTTTCTTACAGGTGGATTGTTTTTGGTAATTGGCCTGGCCGGTCTGTTCACTCCGGAAGAATTCGCAAGCGGGTTGGGCTTAAGTCTGGCCAGTGCTGAAGGTGCAGGTTCGGTTCGCGCAATGATTGGCGCGCATTATCTGGCGATGGCAGCAGTAAGCTTTTTTGCCATGCTGCGGCAACAGCCGGTTTTGCTCCTGCCAATCGCGGCAATCGAATCGGTGATGGTGATCGCACGAGGTGTTGCGGTTGTGAACGGGGAATTTGGTTCCGCTACCATAGTGCCGACTGTCATCGAAGTAACGGCGGCCGCCATTCTGTTCATGGCGG
>DLPV01000067.1:42713-78635 GCA_002477465.1 Gammaproteobacteria bacterium UBA7449
CCGCCATTCTGTTCATGGCGGCATCGAGATTGCCAGCCTCTCACTGATCTGAAAAGGCAGCGGTCTAGAGATTTTTTAGGGTCTCGACCGAACGAAATGGCATGGTTAGTTGCATGTATAGAGACAGCTGCTCACCAGTGCCATTGCCCACCCGCGCAACATCCGGATTGCCGTTGAAGGTACCGAACACTCGGTCCCAGATGATCAGCGCACAGCCAAAATTTTGATCGCTTTCGTCGCGTTCCAGGGAATGGTGCAGGGCATGCCATTCGGCGGTGGTGAAAAGCAAACCAAACAGACCAGAACGTAGCGGTAAGTTGCAGTGATTGAAGTAGACTGTAGTCAGGCGCAAGGTAATAAACACTGAGATCACGTCCCCGCTGACCTGGAAAAAGGCCAGGATTATCGCGGGCCCAATACTCAAAGCCATGAACTCCAGCGGATGTGTTCGGTCAGCCCGGGCAGCGCTCATCTTGGTAATATGATGGTGTGTGGCATGCATGCGCCAGAAAAACATGTAGCGGTGCTGAATGCGGTGTAACCAGTAGTAGATGAACTCAACCATCAACATGGCGAGGAAAGCCATGGAGAGCAGCCCAAGCGTAGTCTCTGCTTGAATCGTTACAGGAAACGCAGAAGCTTCTCTGAGCCAGTCAAAGGCGTCGGAAATTGGTGTGTCGTAATACTCATCGTAGAGCGGCACCCAGATCATGTAGGTGGCCAGCACCCAAAAACTGTCTTCCAGAAAATCCCTCCAGTTTAGCAGCCAGTCGCCCCGTCTTGGCGTGAGCCGCTCCCACAGTAGCAGCGTTGGAATAGGCAGCAGCAGAATGATCGAAGTGAGTTGATCGGCATCGGTCCAGCCGGTAGTTATGGCGGTAGCCACAAGTACGGCGCTGCCCAGCACAACAAATGGCTGAGGCAAACTCCAAAGGAGATCTTTTAAACTGTCGTTTTGAGAGGGAACTAATTCTTGCATATTGGTTTCATGCTATGTCATTTAAATTTGACGCGCTACTAGTATGTAGAGGGAGATTTATTTTCTGACCCGTTCCGCCTCAGCTAGTCTTATTCATCGCCCTCATCCAGTCCGCCTAACCAGTCCCTGCGCATCTGGCTCCTGCTTTGAGCGGCATCTTCATAGACTATTATCTCGTGGTCAGCCAGGGCAGGGTCCAGTGTGACGCCCAGAGTCTTCAGATGGCCATCCCTGAATAACGCCAACTCTACAGTATCTTCAGGGTCATAGCGACGAAGCAGCGTATTCAGGCCACTGCCAATCCGCACGCCGTCCAGAGCGAGGAGCTCGTCGCCGGCGTTCACGCCTGCACGCCATGCCGCACCATTGAGACGTGGTGCGCGCACCACAGGGGGATTGCCGCGAATGGATACGCCAAGGGAAACCTGCACGGGGTCCTCGCTGATGTCTTCACGGTCAAGTGACCAGCCGATATTTTCCAGGGCTTGTGCAATTGGCAGTGGTTCGGTGCCATAAACCCAGCCGTCCAGCCGCTCGGCCAGAATTGCGTCCCCCACTGCTGCGACCCGTGCGCGAAAATCTGTGTAAGTAAAACCGCCTCCGCCGAGGGGGAAGTCGTCGTACAGTGCGCTCATCACTGTATCCAGGCTGCGCAGGCCGCGACTGATGCGTCGAATCTCGAGGTCCAGCACTAGCCCTACAAGACCGCCTTGACTGTAGAAGGAAATAGTTCGATTGGCCTTATCCGCAGCGCGGTCGGGACCGCGATGGTAGCCCTTGGTCCAGGCTTCGTAGCTGGCCCGTGCGAGGGTGTCCTGGCCATAACCGGGATTGTCGACTACGCCGCCTATGGTATCCGCGAGCTGCTTGCGATAATCGGCAACGGGCATCAGACCTGCCCGTACCGGCAGGAGCTGGTCGTAGTAGCTGGTCAGACCTTCGGCTACCCAGAGTAACTCGGTATAGTTAACATTTTGGTAGTCATAGCGATCGATTGATGCAGGGCGGAAACGCTTTACGTTCCAGGTGTGAAAAAACTCATGGGCCATTAATCCGAGAAAACCACCCCAGCGCTCGTCATCCCAAAATGAACGGGGGTCGGTGTGAACGACGGTGCTGTTGTAGTACTCCGTACCGCCACCGAGACCGGGTCCGCTATGCAAAAGGAACAGGTAGCGATCTGTTGGCAATGACCGCGAGGCCGACTCGAATACACCGGCAGAAGCTTCCACAATGGCGCTGATGTCGTTGGCAAGGCGCTCCTCGTCCTCATCCCAGGTGCCATGGATCAGGAAGTCGATGGTCATGCCGCCAGCTTCGAAGCTGACGAGATCAAAAGTCCCGGCTTCGATGGGTGAGTCTACCAGGCGATCATAGTGAGGGGCGACAAAATGGCCTGGTTCAGGCTGCTCCATGCCGCTCCCTGCGCGCCAGCCTGCAGGCAAGTTCAGGGTGATATCCACTGGCTCGTCACGGAATCCATCGGCATAGACAAATACGGCAGCCGGATTCAGAAATGCGTGCTCGGCATCGACATGGCGGGTGCGATCGGTAAGGCTGTCGGCATAGAGTCGATAGCGAACTATGACGTCGCCGATGCTTGAATCAGGCCTTTTTACCTGCCAGGAAGATTTGGCTGTCTGCTCAAATGGCAGGGCCAGGCCATTTTCATCCATCACTTCAATGCCCGACATCGTGCCGACAAAGTCCAGCACGAGGTAAAGACCGGAGCGCCATACTGGCAGGTGGAAATCCAGGGTATCGCCAATAACCTCACTAAAGCGCGCCTCGATCGTGACCTGTTGAACCTGTCGCTCGCTAAAGTCGAGCTGATAATAGGTTTCATTGGCGCCAGCTGAATGGCTCAACGCTCCAACTGCCAGCGACGTGATAAGCAGCAGCGCAGGGCACAATTCGCGAGCATAATTGTTGATCGTGTTACTCATGGGATCTCCTTGGTGAATGCCGAAAGGATACCGCAAAACGAATTCGGGTTAGAGGGAAAAAGCAGGATTAGAGGACTTGCGACCGCCTGATGCTTGAAATTCAGTTACAATGAGGTGGTTTGAGTCTTGCCGTATTATTCTCAACACATCGTTTTTTCATTTTCTCTATAAAACTAATCTCTAAAAATCTATGAAGGCGAGAAATCATGAGCAAGGTTGGAAAAGTTCTGCTGACTGTTGGCATCCTGCTGTTCGGTGCGCTGCTGACGCTGCGTATCACTGGGCTCGACCCTGAGTACATGGACTACACCACGGAGGCATACACTGAGAGAGGTCGTATGACCTATCCCGGTTTGTGGCTAAAGGGAGAGCTGGTGCAAGAACCAGTGGCCGATTGGGATTGGGTTTATGATGTGGATCACCCAGTGCGGGGAAACACGATCATGTTGGAAACCCGAACCTGGTATGGCATTCCCTATTCGGTCACCATCCTGCCCACCGCCCGTGGTGACAAGCTATATATTGGTGGCAGTGCCAGAGACGCCAGACTGGAACGTGAGTTCCCTGACCACAAGCAGTGGTGGGCTAACGTTGAACGAGACCCCCGTGTGCGGCTAAAGATCGATGGCAAGATCTATGAGATGACGGCAACGCTGGTTAGTGATCCGGCCGAGTTCGTCGAAGTCATTGGCAGGGAACCAGTGACCACGACTATAGCCGAAAATGGAACGGAACAGGTCGTCGCGAAATGGTATTACTGGGAGGTTACGCAGCGAAACCTGGCGCAATACTAGATTTGATCCGTGCGCTTTAGTGCATGCTGTTAAGACAGCAGGTTCAGCCTTAGCTCTATTATCTGGCGATACCGACGCTTCTCGACACTATCCAACATCCACCACCCACCATTTACCAGGAACACCAGGTCAGACGTACTATCCAGCGCAGAGTAATTACTCTGATGCGCTTGCGATGAAAGATTCCCTAATTATTGGGGACAGGTGCTTTTGCCGAGTACTTTATATAAGGGGCAAAAGCCCACGATTCCAGTGCCCAGAGCGATAAGGCCAAAGATGGAAAGAAAGCCAAACCCGCCTAGCCCGATCAAGACAATGCCGAGAATTACGCGCATTATTCTGTCGTCACGGCTTTCATCGATTGTCATGATAAAGAACTCCTAAATTTTCTTAATCGCATTCGATTGAGTCAGGAGGGATTTTGCGCCCCTGCAAGGAAGTCGTGTTGATTTGAGTCAATTATAAGAGGCGCTGATTAATCGGGATGTTCTACGCAGAGTGCCGTGAACTTATTGTAAGCGAGTCAGGTCACCATTGCGGGGCAGGCCTGACCCGCTTTATACGGAATTATATTTCCAATGCTTCACGAGAAAGGCGTGTCAGGCTTAGCCCCGATACAAAATCTAAAGTCTATTCTGGCTTCGCGAGCTTAAGCACAAACCTGTCGGTGCGTCTTTCCAGACTCGGATCAAATGGGCCGAGCGTATGGTCGTCTTCTGGGTTTTCCAGCAAGTCGCTCGCGCCGACTAATACGAAACCTGCGCTCAGGGCGGCCTTCACTGCATCCTCAAAAGCGATGCGGTGAAGTGTTGCATTGTCCGCACCTTCCGTGCCCTCGTGATCCAGGATGGCCAGGACCCCGCCAGGTTTTAAGGCAGACAGTATACTTTTAAGCATGCTATCTGCTTGAGCTGGCGAGCGATTATAAATATCATGGAAATTCAAAGCGGTCATCGTAAAATCAATTGAGTCTGAGGGAACGTCTGCTAGTGAGCCGATCCAATTCTCGACATTGGATAATCGACTCAAGCGCTCGTTTCTTTCTTCGGCACTGTTTTCAGTGATGGGTATAGGGTTATTGTGCATATAAACTTTACCGCTATCCCCAACAGCGTAGGAAAGCACTTCTGTATACCAGCCCCCCATGGCGATGACATCCAGCACGGTGTCACCTTGCTTTACGCCCATAAACTGCAAAATTTCAGGCGCTTTGCGGATGCTATCCCGTGTTTTGTCTTGTGCCGGTCTATCGGGATTGTCCATAGCTTGTTGTAGCGCGCTGATACTTTGGCTGCTGGCAGTATTGCAGGCCAACAAGAGTGCGATGACGGTTAGAACTGATTTCATGGCGTTTCCTCCAGCTTTGTCTCGAGAGATGCAGTCCGAGTAAGGTTAGCACACTCAGCGAACAGGCTGCCACAGAGCGATCCGAACCAGGGCGCCAGTCCCTAGTGACCGGAAACCCAAATAGCGCCGGCATCGCTTGCTGCTAAAAGTTTACAACTTGAGCAGGCCGGAAATTTTGATTCAATTAAGCTAAATGTTTTAAAGTTGAGCTCACTTTCTTCAACCTTGATATCTTTTGATTAACTGGAAATGGCTGGAAAAATGATTCGACTAAGCTTCGCTGCTGTACTGATTGTATGTATGCAGATCGCAATTGCTGCTGATAACCCTGACATTCGCGTGTTGATGACGACAGAGGAACTTACGGCCTCTGGAATCGGCCGCCTGTCGGATGACGAGATAGAGGCCATTAATCGCTGGCTCGTGCGCTACACCGCACAGGATGCCGGAGAAATCATGGATTCCAGCCCCGCCGTTCAGGAAATTTCCAACGCGCCGATTCGCAGCGCGATTGACGGGCAGTTCAACGGCTGGGACGGTCCAACTCGTTTCCGTCTCAAAAACGGGGAAGTGTGGGAAACCAGCAGCACTCGACGTTACAGCTATTCTGCAGTCGACCCCGAGGTTGAGATCACCAGAAATTGGATGGGGATCCACAGGATGCGTATTCTGGAAACTGGCCGGGCTATTAATGTGAGACTGGTGGAGTAGGCGGGTTCAAAGCATGTCGATAGACTGAGACAGATTTAGTTTCTGCCACTGCTTTGTCCCTGAATAAACCCGATCCCTTTTGCAGGCCCTTTTGTAGCGACCTCTTTTGTACTGTAGATCCTATTCTTTCATTTTCGAGATTACGGTAATTCTAGTTTCCGGGTTGGCGTCATCTCCCGGATCATGAAAAAAACCCGCGACTACGCTTACTGAGATTGCCGGACTTGATTCGGCGATACATGCGATAACGTGATTATCCGGATCGTCATCGCCGAGCGCGAGAGGGTGTACAGATTTGCCATCATCCAGCAATATCGTTACTGCGGTTCGCTGGGCCTCGGCGAGATCCGTGCCCTGGGGACCGGTCACGCCGCCTTCCCAGGTCAGTTGCACTGCCTGCACGGTTTGTTCCGGGCATTCACCTGCCAGCCTTGACTGGGAGGGTGAGAAGCGCTCTGCGTAAACGAGGCTAGGCCCAGACTCAAGGGCTGTAACTTTTTTGCCTGTGAGACCGACCAGAGAGTTGCCGTTCACATCTTGGAGCTGCCCCACAATCTCAACGCTGACTGGTAGAGCGTCTGCAGGACTAAACTCGCCGATCAGAAGGACTGTGCGTTGTTCCAGGGGTTCCAGAGCGGGACGAAGCGTTGCACACAAAGGCGTGACTATTTCTCCACTGCTGGTTTCAACGGCAAACGCGGATGCAGAAATTGTATCGCCATCTACCTGGACAGAAAAAACAACGGGCATGCCGTCCTGATTGGCGGCGGGCGGCAGTCCGCACAGTCGAGTGGCTCTTGGCGGTAAGGGATCGAGTCCGTGGTAGATAGAGAGGATACGCGGATGATTCTCGCGCTCCTGTGCGCTGGCGGCCAGAGTGAGGCAGAGCAGGATCATAGTTGTTATTGGCTTCATTATTTTGCAGTATCCTCGATCAATCGCTTTTGCTTTCAGCTATTATCCAATTTCTGTGGCAATTATATCAGCAACCAGGAATGCATTCCCTGGCACCTTTATGCACTGAAGAATCCCGGTTTCACTTATGCTGTTTACTTTCCTACGCCATTACAGTGATAAAAAATGAATAAAGTAAACTATCTGCTTATGCAGGCTATTCTCTGCTGTGCAATTGCTCACCCGGCGCCCGCGGCTGAATTTTATTTCCCCCCGGCAACCCAAGCCTGGGAGTCAATTTCCCCCGCTGCGGTGGGCTGGGATGAAGATAAACTTTCTGCAGCGCTGGATATCGCTGGCGAGAGAAATTCTTCAGGAATCGTGATACTTCACAATGGCCGTATCATGGCTGAAAGGTATTGGGAGTTGCCGCAAAGCGACGTCTATAGTCGCTATTTGCAGGGTAAAGATGGCAGCGGCCGTGCCATAGAAGACGTGGCATCGGCCCAGAAGAGTGTGGTTGCGACATTAGCCGGCATGGCGCAGGAACGTGGCTATTTGCAGCTCGACGATCCGGTGTCTGACTATCTGGGCGAAGGCTGGTCCCAGGCAACAGCTGCGCAGGAGCAGGCGATTACCATCAAGCATCTGCTAAGCATGAACAGCGGGCTGAACACGGACTTCACCTATGCCGGACCAGCAGGTTCACGCTGGTTGTATAACACGCCGGTCTATCACGCCAGCATGCGCGTGTTGATGGCGGCCACCGGTATGGGGCGTAATGAGCTCACGGTAAACTGGATTAGTGAGCCCATCGGTGCCCAATACACTGCCTGGACGCCCAGACCCTGGGCTAATTCCGCCATTGCGGTTGGACTATCGACAACGGCAAGAGATCTGGCGCGCTTCGGTCTGATGATTCAGGCCGGTGGAGTCTGGGAGGGAGAACATGTGCTTGCTGATGCAGAATTCCTGACTGAGATGTTATCGCCTTCCCAGGGTTTGAATCCGGCCTATGGCTATTTATGGTGGCTCAATGGGCAAGCCTTTTCCCTCGGCACCCGTACCCGGGCTCCTCGTCGCGATGGGGCCCTAATTTCCTCGGCTCCCGATGATCTGATTGCCATGCAAGGCGCTGGAGATCGCAAGCTATACCTGGTGCCGAGTCTGAATCTCGTGGTGACCCGATTAGGGTTTAGTGGCAGCAGCCCGGGGAGCAGTTTTAATGATGTGTTCTGGGAAGCGCTAATTGCGGCGGCCCCGCAGCAGTGAGCTTAAATAGGGACAGATTTATTTTTCTCGACACTTTAAGCTATTAAACTATTAGTGTCCCCGACGCGCATGAGCCGAATTGTTATTTGGGAATTGAATCAAGGAGGTTCACTCACTAATGCGGCTAACAATTCCCGCGCTGCTTCTATCATTGCATCATTAACCGTCAGGTATTGATGCAGGCCATCCGGATTCTCGCTAAATACAGTTTCTCCGTTGGCAAGCACCTCAACCTTGCCTTGAGCTGACAGGCCGAAGTAATCCCGATTTTTTCGCACCGCCCACAGTACACTGGTCAGATCCCATGTGGGTCGTTCGTGAGGAGTAGGGATGTAGAGTTGATAGGATTCGGCAATCGGATGTCGATCGACATAATCAAAATCATTTTCAATACTTATCGCTGGATAGCGAATCGCCAGACCAATTTCGAAACCACTCCAGATCACAGGAGTTGGCCATTCGTCTGCCAATTGCTGTGCGGAGGCGATGTCGTTGACGATGTTGTATTCCAGATGCGAAGCACCGTTAATCTCGGTAAATGCACCAGCCATGATTGAGATATGACTCACTTTTTGCCGGATTAAATCCATTCCTGCAAGAGGTGAGTGTCTGTCAGGTCCGGTTTGCATTAATTCTGCCAGGTTGGTCGAGAAGCCCACCTGGATAATGACTACGGATTGATCTTCCTGGCCGGCCAGGGTTTGTCTTAGCAGATCAACGGCGGAAGGTACTGGGTCACCCACAATAATGCTACGTGGATAAATGGGGTTTCCACCCTGCTGTTCGTGAATAATAGGCGTAAACCTGCTCTGTTCTGGTGTGACTTCGCTGTCCGTGATGCCAATAGGAATGTCGCCGCGACCATAGAAATGATTGAGTGCGTCAATGTAAGGGGCAACATCCTCATGGTCTTTCGTGATTGTAACGGCGAGAAGCTCGCTCTCACCTCGGCTTTGCAATGAATGTAACATAGCCAGGGCCAGCGCATCGTCCACATCGTTTCCCATGTCAGTATCGAAGATGATTTTGACAGGATCTGCAAATGTCACTGTGGCAAAGACTGCCAATAAAACTACGGTGCTCCATCGAATTAGGGAGTTCATCATGTCTTCCTGATATCGCGACCTGATGTTAGTCGGCGGCGAGTGGTTCATTACCATAAGTGACAAGCGTATTCAGCATCACGCGGGCACTGTCGCTGGGGTTCTGCAATCTAATCTCCACCTCATGCTCACCTGCATCCAGATCGTATTGCCAGAACAGGTAGAATCGCCGTTTGACGAAATTGGTTGGCCATTGCGCTGTTTCTACCAGCTCGCCATCTATATGCAGTTCGGCAGTAAAGACGTAGTCTTCCTCGGCGTCGGTTTGCGCTGAACCCAGGATGGCAAACCCAATTCCGTTAAAATCGAAGGAGTAGGATTCGTCCATCTCGAGCAAACTGCGTTCCCGACCGACCCCTGACCCCAGTTGGATTCTTTCCTTGGCGAAATGACCCTCGAATGCGTCCTCGAACGGAACCACATCAGGAGTCTGAACTGGAATGGTGACACTACTCGCGCTCACCAGTCCCCCTTCTCGCCGGATCATCTCAAGGGCGTGCTGAAAAGACATCTCGTAGGCTTCGTTGAGAGAAATAGTGGTATAGGCAAAATCCAATCCCTCTACTTCCGCTAAGCCCTGTTTCCAGAAATCTGGGATAGCCTCATAACCATAAATGGTGCCGAGAATACCTGCAGCCGAAGCAGGGTTGCAGTCGGCATCGTCGCCGGCGCGGGTTGCAATTTCCATGGTTTTGCCGAAATCGCCATCGCCATAGAGCAGGCCCAGCACGACCCAGGCAGCATTGATCTTGGCGTCGATGTTGAAGTCATTCATCATGCCGCGTGGACCAAGATCAGTGTGTGCCCACTCCTGGTTGATGCCTTCCCAGGCAAATTTCCAATCTTCAGAGTTCTCTTTATGCAGAGCACTGACGTCATCGATGATTTTGTGAAAATCACTCTCTTCAGGAATGACGTTGATTGCTTTATCAATGATTGTTTCGATGTCGTTTTCCACAAAGGCCAGGGAATACATGGAGGCGATAAACACGCCGCCATACCAGCCATCACCATAATTCATGATGTGGCCTACCTTGTCACTGACCTCGATGGCTAAGTTCACCATGCCCGGCGCCATGAGCCCGGCGAAGTCGGCCTCAATTTGAAAGTCGATATCGTCAGCCGCGGGGTTGTTGAGCCAGTGGCCAGATTCTGGTGGCGTGAGTCCGTTCAACACGTTGTAGCGTGCCACCTGATTGGCAAACCAGAGGCTGTATTCAGCGTTGGCGAAGGAGTTGGCAAAAGATTGCACTGGCGCATCGAAGCCTTGATCTTCAAAAACCTGGACAAAGCTCAAGTCCATGTAGATGTCATCGTAAGCACCGGGACGCTGCGTGAAAGTTTCCAGCAGGTAGCCGTCATACCAAGGAATTTCATGGTCATCTGGCACCCTTACACTGTTAAATCGAAACTCAACCGGGAAACCGTAAGTGACGCCTATGGTTTGGGCTGCCCAGGCGCCTTTGATCTTGTCCCGCAGCGTGGCTGTGGACATGGTGACTGGCTCTTCAGCCGCGATCGCTGCGGTCGCGCAGATGGCGGAGAGAGCAAGACTCAAGTGGATAACTAGTGTGCGGATCAAGCGTAATTGCTTCACGGGCAATTTCTCCTTGTCGTTGAAGTCCAGGCTTCTTTATTCTTGGGTTCTGATACAGTAGATTGTTGGCAATTAATAGACTCGATAATAAAGAGATATTCAGTGTGAATACAAGCTCTTGGGCCCTGGAAACTGCTGCCGTCGCCGCTCATTGGCTGTTTTGATAGGGAAAGTAGGCAGGTAAAGTAGATAGGTAAAGAAGATGAATAAAGCACGAACAATGCTGCTGGCAATTGCGACGATGGGTCTGATGACTTGTGGTTCTGAAGAATCGACGAGCTCTCTAGTTGATTCTGCTGACACCTCTGATATACCCCGAATCGCCCTGGTGATGAAGTCACTGGCTAATGAATTTTTCGTCAATATGGCCAATGGTGCGGAAGCTCATCAGCTGGCTAATGCAGATCAATATGAATTAGTTGTTAACGGTATTCGCAATGAGAGCGACCTGGCGCAGCAGGTGGCATTGGTGGATCAGATGATCAGCTCAGGGGTCGACGCCATAGTAATCGCGCCAGCGGATTCAAGAGCTTTGGTTCCGGCACTTTCACGTGCCGCAGCAGCCGGTATTGTGGTAATCAACATAGATAATCGGCTAGAGCCCGCAGTGCTGGCAGAATACGAACTACAGATTCCCTTTATAGGGCCAAGTAATGTCGAAGGCGCTCGAATGGTCGGAGATTATGCGCTGCAGAATTTGCCCGCGTCGAGTCAAGTCGCGATATTGGAAGGTATTCCTTCTGCGTTCAATTCAATTGAGCGACGCACGGGTTTTGAGCAGGCAGTTTCGGCGGCAGGCATGGAAGTGGTGACCCTGCAAAGTGCCGACTGGGAT
This sequence comes from Gammaproteobacteria bacterium UBA7449, assembly GCA_002477465.1. Classification (GTDB taxonomy): domain Bacteria; phylum Pseudomonadota; class Gammaproteobacteria; order Pseudomonadales; family Pseudohongiellaceae; genus UBA9145. Next base: position 54,192 of record DLPV01000067.1, read on the forward strand.
CAAACACGCTCCGCCCAAGTCACCTCAGCCATTCTTTCTCAGTTCCCTGATTTGAATGTCATTCTCGCAGCCAATGACAATATGGCGCTGGGAGCCGCCTCCGCATTAGGTATGGCTGGGTTTGACCATCCAGTGATAATCGCGGGCTTTGACAATATCACCGCCATCCATCCGCTTGTCGAGACAGGTGCGGTCATTGCAACAGTCGATCAGTTTGGAGATCAACTCGCCGTGTTTGGAATAGAGTATGCCCTTGAGATATTGACAACGGGGATCATCCCGGACGACAGGGAAACTCCACTTGAGCTCATTACCGCGCAATCCTTACAAGCCAACTAGAGAATTACGATCCCTTGACCGACCGACTTAAAATCGAAGGGCTCAGCAAACGCTTCGCTGCGCCTGTGCTCAATCAGGTCGGACTACAGATCGCGCGCGGCAGTGTGCATGGTCTGGTAGGAGAGAATGGCGCAGGTAAATCTACGCTGATCAATATAGTTTCTGGTCTGCTGGCCGCCGATGCGGGTGAGATCAGTCTTAACGGTAAGGCTTACCCCCGCAGTTCCCGCCGTAAAGCACTGGATCACGGGGTAGCGCTGGCGTCTCAGGAGCTTAGTTTGATTGAGACACTTTCTGTGGCCGAAAACATTCTCTTATCTGATCTGCCAGGTCAGTCATTAGGAATTGCGCGAGTACAGTCGCGGGCAAGGGCAAGAGAATTGATGGATCTGGTGGGGCTAGTAGAGGTAAGCACTGACGACAGGCTCTCAACTCTAACCCTGGCGCAGAAGCAACTCGTGGAACTGGCGAAAGCACTATCGATGCCAGAGGCTAATTGCCAGCTCTTGATTTTGGATGAGCCCACTTCAGCACTCACTGGTCCTCAAGCCGATCGCTTGCATGAGATCATTCGTGATCGGGCAGATGCGGGACTCAGTGTGCTGTACGTTTCCCATCGCCTCGAAGATGTACTACAAGTTTGTGATGAAGTATCGGTGCTGCGTGATGGTGCCATCGCACTCTGTGCGCCGTGCAGCGCCCTGACCAGCAATGATCTGATCAAAGCCATGTCAGGCGAGGCGCTCATGGTACATAAGGATGACAATTCGAAAACTCCTGGCGAGCCGTGTTTGCGGGTAGCACAGCTTGCCACTGATATTTTCCCGGAACCCATTTCTTTGTGTTGTCATCGCGGAGAAATTCTGGGTATCGCAGGTCTGGCCGGTTCTGGTCGTTCCGAATTACTGCATTCCATTTTTGGTTTGTCTGCTGAAAGTAAGGGCAGCGTCTTGCTCATGGATGCAATCGATAATCATGAAATCGTGATTGACTCACCGTCGCAGGCCGTTAAAAACGGCATCGCGTTAATTGCCGAAGATCGCAAATCGCAGGGCATCTTCGCTGATAAATCAGTCTCAATGAATAGCACTGTGGCTGAACTCGGTAAGCTGCGGGGCGCGCTGTCGACAATTTTGCCCAGGCGTGAAAGGCAAGTGACTGAGGAGCTCATCGATCGACTCAAGGTAAAATGCGAAGGCCCGCTGCAGAGTATCGATCGGCTCAGCGGTGGCAATCAGCAAAAAGTACTCATCGCGCGCTGGTTGCAAGCCCGGGCAAATGTGTGGTTACTCGACGAACCCACGCGTGGCGTCGATGTGACGTCCAAACTCGCAATTCATGAGCAGCTGCGTAAGCTGCGTGATGATGGCGCCGCATTGCTCATGGTGTCCAGTGAACTGGAAGAATTGATGGCGCTATGCGATCGCATTCTGGTGCTCTCCAATGGCAAGCAAGTGGCAGAATTTCAGCGAGGACAGTGGTCAAAGGAAATGCTGTTGGAAGCGGCGTTCAGCGAATACACCCACAGAGCTGTGCGGGCAGCTTGTTGAGGAACGGGGATAAGGTAAACGGGATAATGCAATCTAGCGAGCAATCGAAGAATTTGTTCAGCAAGCTCAGTCTGGTTTTTGAAGAGCTGTTTATCTTTTTGGCGCTGCTGGTGCTGGTGCTTTTCTTCGGATTCACTGCGGACAATTTTTTCACCGCCGGCACCCTTGCTGCCATCCTCACTCAACTGCCCGCGCTTACGGTAGTGACCATCGGTATGACTTTGGTGTTGATCAGTGGCGGAATCGATCTGTCAGTTGGTTCGGTCGTTGCCCTGAGTGGGGCGGTGATCGGTCTGCTTTACACCAGCTTCGAGATGCCACTTTTCGTGGCTGCAATGCTCGGGATTTTGGCCGGAGGATTTACCGGTCTCGTGAATGGTTTGCTCGGCAGCTATCTACGCTTGCCGATTTTTATCGTGACTCTGGGTATGTTGGAAGCGGGGCGGGGTTTGGCCTATATGGTGACAGGCTCCCAAACCATGTATATCGGTCCCTCAATTCAGGGTCTCTCACTGCCTATTGAGGCACTGGGCCTGTCCCCTGCGTTCCTGATTGCGCTGGCCCTGGTGTTCGCAGCCCAGTACATGCTCACCAGAACTGTGTTTGGTCGCTATCTGATTGCTATCGGGACCAATGAGCAGGCAGCCAGGATTTCAGGTATTCGTACCGAACCGTATGTCACCGCTGTGCTGGTGCTTTCCGGGTTGCTGGCTGGATTAGGTGGGTTGATGAATGCAGCTTATCTGGGTGCTTCAGATCCGAACGCGGCACTGGGTCTGGAGTTGTCCGCGATTGCGGCTGCAGTGATTGGTGGCACCAGCTTGATGGGCGGGCGCGGTTCTATCGTCGGTGCGTTTATCGGCGTATTGATTATCTCAGTGCTACAAAACGGACTGGCACAGCTTGGCGTGTCAGAGCCATTCAAGCGCCTGATTACTGGGCTGGTGATTATTCTGGCGGTGCTGCTGGATCGCTGGCGCAGTCGGTAAATAGCGGCCGGTAAACGCGGTTAAATAGAGGTAAATAGGGACAGATTTATGTTCCGATTTATTTGAATGGCAATTCATTCGCTGCCCCGTGAAACGTGGCGGAGACAATCTTTATCGCTTGATGCGACTCTGGGCGAATTAAGTCCGGCCAATGTAAACAGGGTTCCTGTGATCCTTTGCTTACTAGAGCAAAACTGCACTTAAGCTATCTCTGTCTGTTTGCAGTGGCGCAAGAAGAAAACAATTCAGTGCGGACCTCAACACCTTTCTCCGCCAGCCGTGCCTGATCTGCACATGACACATTGGTATGCCTCAGCTCGACTATATCTCCTGCCCCAATGCCCGGATTTTCAAACAGCGCCTGGATATCGGTCAGGTCAGGGTTAAATCGAAGATCGAGGGCCTCAAGGTTCGTCAGTCCACTTAGTGGCGTGATATCGGTGATGTCGTTTCCAGTGAGTTCAAGAAACTGTAAGCTGGTAAGCACACGCAGCGGACTGAGATCAGTGAAAGAATTCGCAGCGAGCCGCAGTTCAAGTAGAGCAGTCAGTCCGCTCAAAGGCGCAAGGTCACTGATGTCCTGTGTATGAATGTTGAGGTCAACCAGCTTGGTAAGGTTGGCGAGCGGACTGATATCAGTAACCGCATTGGTAAGCAGGATGCCGGTCGCTCCTCTATGAGATCTGGGATTTTGCCCGCCGATAAAATCTCCGTGACGGTGCATTCTAAGGACTCTCAACTCAGTGAGATCGCTCAATGCGCTGATATCTGTCAGTGGGTTCTCGGCGATACGCAATCGAACCAGATTGCTTAGGCCTCGCAACGGGCTTATGTCAGAGATCCAATTGGTATGGAGGTTCAGATTGATTAAACCGGTGAGTCCAGCCAAAGGGCTAATATCTGAAAGCCCTCGGTTCCTGAGAGCGAGATCGGTGAGGCCTGACAGGTTCTGAATGCCGGATAGGTCATGAAACAGATGTTCCGGGTCATTACATTCTGGCGAGCCTGACACTGACCGTCGCGCGCCGGCGCCGGAAGCATCTAATGCAGTTAATCCAGCAGCCAGGTCACAAGTGAGCGCATCTTCAGGCTCAATGGACAGTGCTTCTCTTACTTCGTTCTCCAGCACGGCGTCGGCAAAGCTTACGATGTCGACGCCAGAATAATCTCGGCAAGACTCGGTAGGCAGAAGAATTTGTTGGGCGCAAGCACCAGAGTAGAGCGCGAGTGACAGTGCGGTCAGTGAAAATTTCTGAAACAGGTTTTTCATGATGAGCATCCTATTAATAGATTTTGGAAATCTGAGGCGCTGTGGGGCGTTGATATGTGTCATGTGTCATGCTTCATGCCAGCGCTGCTACCCCGATTTTATTATTGGTTTAACCTTTCCATATAGCTTCTTCGGAATGAAACAAACCGGGTACAGTTATTTTCCAGGCCCTTTATAAGGGGCCCGTAAGTATCTTGAAAAGGCTCGCGAACCATGGGGGGAAGTTCGATTAACCAATAGCCTGAATCGTAGTCGCTTATTGTGCTTTCCAGCACCTCAGCATAGGCTTGGGGCCAGAGCGGGACTAATCCTAGGATTCATGGATGTTTCCGATTATTATCAGATTTCACTCTTCAGCGAAGCCGAAAATGTCGCCGTTTTCAATCCATTCTGCTTGCTGATTCAAACAATCACTTTTTTCACAATCATCAGGTTGGCATGCAATTATGTTCAATTCTCAGCTTAAAACCTTTTCCCTAATCGTTCTTACTTCATTAATCACGAGTCAGAGTTATTCAGCTGACGACAGCAAGAAGCTCGATGTCTCTGAAGCGACTTTTAAATGCTTAAGCGCGTTCGCGGCCAGCGGCCGATTTTTTGTTGATAATACGCTGGGCGATGTAGATGGAACACTGGAGGTGGCCAACTCCAGCAAGGGAGGGGTTTACCCGCCTGGATCCTTATTGACTTTGGTTCCTAACGAAGTCATGGTTAAACATCGGGAAGGTTGGAATCCAGCTACCAATGACTGGGAGTTTTTCCTGCTGGATGTTTCTGCAGAAGGCACAAACATCTTGGCGCGAGGCGGCATTGAGGTGGCTAATCCGGCGGGCAGTTGTTTTGGTTGCCACCAGTTGGCGCGCCCCGAGTGGGATCTTGTTTGCGGCATCGACCATGGCTGTGCACCGATCCCATTTACCCTTGAACAAATCCGAGGTGCCCAAGCGGCCGACCCGCGTTGCATTAATGAAAGAAAATAAGGAAATAGGGTCAGACTTATTTTCTGCCCCCTATTTTCTTCACTGCCCCTACTCATGCTATAAAAAAACCTGTCCCTATTTTCTTTAGAGGAATTTTCATGGAAAGCTTCAGGTTAACGCTTGGTCTTTATTGCACTGCAGTGATCTCTTCACTTAGCTTCTGCCACGCTCTGTTTGCGCAAGATTTCGAGGGTCTGAAAGTCACTATGTGTGGTACGTCGTCACCACTGCCAGCGCCGGGCCGCGCGCAGGCTTGCATTGCAGTAGAAACGCCTGAGCATCTCTATATTGTGGATGCTGGTTCCGGCTCGGCAGCCACAGCCAATCTCTCTGGCCTGCCAATGGAAAAACTGCGCGGCATTCTTATAACCCACTTTCATTCGGATCACATTTCAGATATCGGCGACTTCAATCTCAATTCATGGGTGGCGGGCAGGCCTGAGCCGATGGAAATCATAGGGCCTGAGGGGGTAGATCGCGTCGTTGAAGGTTTCAATATTGCGTATGAACTTGACCGTGGATATCGTGTCGCGCATCACGGTGCAGAGTTGCTCAACCCCGAACTCGGCGTGCTTGAATCCCGGACCGTTGGCGAGGGAGTCATTGTTGAGGAGGATGGACTGCGCATTACATCCTTCGAAGTTTCCCATCCCCCCATTGAGCCTGCCTTTGGTTATCGATTGGATTACGAAGGCCGTTCTGTCGTAATCAGCGGAGACAGTCTCGTCACGGAAAAAATTATCGAGATTTCAGATGGTGCGGATGTGGTTATGCACGATGCTATGGCTTTGCAACTGGTTCGAGGTGCAGAAGGCATGACGCGAAGTACGGGCAATACCCGATTGGCAACGGTGCTGCACGACATTCAGGATTACCATGCCAGCATAGCAGACCTGAAGCAATTGGTAGAACAGGCCGATGTTGGGCAACTCGCGCTATACCATTTGGTACCGGCACCCCGCAACGATATGGCTTTAGGGGTATATGTTAATAGTATGCCCGAGGGAGCAGTTATCACCGAAGACGGGATGGTTTTCTCGCTGCCTGCAGAATCCAATGAGATTGTGATTGAGTAATTACGCATTGCATTAATTTGCTCATGACCCCTAGCAACCTGCTACATCATGTCTGCATAGTCCTACCCGGCACTTGAAATCGCGTCGGCCAGGGACTGCCGTTCCAGGATGGGGATACGGTAATCGAACAAGGAGTCAATACTGACTTCACGCCGACAGTTAATGATGGCCAAAGCCTTGGCGATCTGGACGCGGGCGATGCTGATCGTCCCTTCCTCACTTCAGCGCCATACAGCGACCTGAACCCAAGCGATGAGAAAACCGGTCGGGTAATCATTCAGATTGAGCTGGATGCGCAATCTGGATTTCCTTAAATATGACTGGCGTGGCACTGCCCTGGATGCTCAGGAAATTGCAGCCGAAGGGGAATCGCAGACTATGTCGAGATTCCCAACGGCAGCTATGACGATAATCCTCGAGCCACTGCAGAATTTGGCACGTACCGAGGCCACGATCGGGTGAGGAGCTGGCGAGAGATTTACATCGGCCCATCAACACCTTAATACGAAAATAGGTGCTCTCTAAAGTCAGCCTTGGCAGATTTAAATCCGATCTGAACTCAGCATTAAGACCTGCTAGTTCAGAAATGCTCCAGATTTAGCTTCAGAGCTAAAAATCATTGTTTTTTGTCGACGTAACAGCTCACCAAGAAACTATATGACGTAAACAAAGAGACTCAGAACTCATTCGCCGCGGATTGCTCATCCTCGACGCAATTACCGGCTCCAGTAGTTCAAAAACTTATTGTCAGTATCTTCAAGGTCGCACTCTCACATACTTTCTTAGCGTTCGAGCATTAATATGCGGATTAGGGACAGGCTCACCTCCGTAAATATTGCCCTCGCTATCGACAGTGACGAATTCCGCACCATTGCCGGGAAGGATGTTGGGATTTGCCCATGGGAAGCGGATGAATTCATGCACCCAACCTGTCTCGTATTCGCCAATGCGAATGCCCATTTCATAACCTGGATTCTGCACGTTGTCCGACTCGGAGTCCGCGACGTAGATTCGCCCGTTGTTGTCAAAGGCGATCCCGCTGGGGCGCCCAAACTGAGTCCAGGTGGCAGCGTGGTTACCTTCCTGATCAAAGATCTGAATCCGGCTGTTGCTGCGATCGCCGACGAAGACCCGACCATTTGGGTCAATGGCGATGGCGTGCAGCGCGCGAAACTCGCCAGGAGCGTAGCCGGTCTCTCCCCACGACATAAGGAATTCGCCACGGCTGTTGTACTTGACTACCCGGTTGTTTCCATTTGCATTGTGGCCGTCCGCGATGAACACGTCACCATTTGCCGCAATTGCCACGTCACTTGGAGACGTGAAATGATTCGGGCCGCCACCCTGCTCTCCTGGCGTGCCCAATGTCATGAGTAAGTCGCCCGTAGCGCTAAACTTGATGACGTGGTGCCCACGATCGTCGTTTGCGGGAATATTGTTATCACTCACGGCGTCAGTCACCCAAACATTACCGCTCGCATCAACATCAATGCCATGGGGCCAGATAAACATGCCGCTGCCGAAGGACTCCACTACGTTGCCTTCGGGGTCAAATTTCAGGATAGGGTCAAGTTCTGAATCAGCGCACTCTGAACCGAAACGATCAGGCCCGGCATCGCAACGAACGACGGCCCAGATATGGCGGCCATCGGGGTCGACCTTGGCTTTTCCGACGGCTCCCATTACTCTTCCTCCAGGAAGTTTCGCCCAACCTTCGATGATTGCATAGGGGTTCGTGGAATTCTGCGCAACGGATTGTTGCGGAATAGAAAAAGAGACAAGGGCGACTAGAGTAGCCAGGGATGCGATTTGAATGCGAAAAGACATAAAGAACCTCGACGCTAATTGAGTGGACGTTTGAGTATAAGTGTAGCAGAAGTTATGTCAATTCGATGGGGTTTATCTGGTTGGGATAAGATTTTCGAAGGAATCATATTTGGCGATCAAGCCAAGAATGATCCCATCAAATTTGCGCGTTTCTGTGACCTATGAAAGCCGGAACAGCTTTACCTAAAAATAAAAGTTCTTCCAACTTCCGAATTTATTAGACTACAAGAACACTAAAAACGACGGGATAGGGTCGCTAATAATGTTTAGTAAGGCCTGTAGTATCAGGGGTCTTGCAAAGATCGTTCGTGGAAACCGTGTCGGGAAATCGCGATTTTCTCATTCCTAACGTAGCCTAAGGGGCCTATGGGTTAAACAAGCCGTGAGCGTCCACTGATTCTCAACTAATCCTGTTTGCGCTGCTTGCCAACCATCGCCCCGAGAGTCCCACTCTTTTTCATTTTCTTCGAAGTAGGACTGCTCAAATCAAGATCTGCGCAGCTATCGTAGCTTGGCAACCGAATCCGACAATGAAGGTCGCGGTGCGAATCCAAGGAATGCCGAAAGTGTAGGCTAGAAGGTGTATACACCTAGCCCAGAAATACACAGCGCAAGCAACCGCAGTAGCTTCATTGTTCGCACCCGAAGAGTGCGCGGCGAGAACCAGTGCGCCAAAAATCACCAGGTTTTCGATTGCATTAGCATGGGCTTGTTTCATTCGCGCTGCCCAGGGTGCCAGGGGTTTCGGGTCGGTTGGATAACTTATAGCGGCTATGAGGCCCCTGACGGAAATCAGGTTCAGGGTATAAGGCATCCACATTAATGCAGTAAAAAGTGATATCCAGGTGAGATAGGTAAGTTCGGCTGTAATCATGGTATTTCCCCTGTTATGTACGTTGCGATAACTGTCTCTGGGTGTGGCTTTTTATTTCAGCATATGCGTGATGACTTTAATGACATCTTTGAGTTGGCTCATATCATCCGTTGAACGTTTAACCAACAATGTCCCTTGTAGTGTATTGAATATCATCCGAGAAAGGCGAGCTGGGGTTTCATTGAAGTTTAACTCATCGTTCTTGCGGCCATTGTTGAGAATTGTTTCCAGCCATTTCTGGTGGTCTTCCATGAAGTGTTTTACTTCCACGCGCATTTCTTCTGGCAGCGCCGTGACCTCACCAGAGAGTGCACCACACAAACAAACTTTCTCTGGTGTTGCTGCAAACTGCAAATAGGGCGAAAAGTAAAACTCCAGAGCATCCCAGGCGTTCTTGTCTGGGTTGGTCCTAATCGCGTCGAGTTGAGAGGCAAAGGTGTCTCGATAACGCTGAATAAGGGCGACACCCAAGTTTGCCTTACTCGGGAAGTGGTGGATAACGCTGGGTTTCTTTATACCGACTTGAGAGGCAATGTCTTGGAAACTCATCGCCGTGAACCCACGCGTTTGGATTAGCTCTTGGCCTACATCCAGTATCTTGACCGCAGTTTCATTCATTCTTTTATCATTGGCGTGTGCGCTTTTACGAAGGGTAGAAGGGCATCGAGAATCTCTGGAAGATATGGAGCGAACTGCATAGTTGAATTGGGGATCAAGGTTAAGGCGGCCCTGGAATTAGTGATTGGGTGCAAATAGTCAATATAGGAACCATGATGCAAAATAAGTGTGGCGGGAATTTCCAGTGCCGCCAGATCGCGGTCATCAATCCCCAGTGCCGTTTGCTCACCCGTTGATCTTATATGTGTGCCAGATGTCTTCATTGCAGCTCGAAAAACGTCGATGTCTGCATTATAGAAACGTTGCTGCTTTTCAGGCGTATTCCGCTCCAGATAGGCATTCCATAGCGGAGTTTCACTGAGCATTTCCATGGAGGTAATAGGTGAGTCGCTAATAGGATCCATCGTAGTAAGATTTTCGCTATTCAGATACTTGAAAAAGTACTCCTCGGACAATCGGGCTGCAGCCAGCGGTCCTCCGGTAAGGGGCGCAAGAATCAGGGAGGCCACGTCCTTCGGGTAGCGGGAGGCAAGTATCATGTTAGAGCGGCCACCCGAAGACATGCCATAGAGAGTAACAGGCGCAACATCAAGGCGGTTAATTAGCACATGCAGGTCTTCTCCTTCTTCAATCATCTGGGGTTCATTGCCGAATGAAACTTCCGACTGGCCCAAATTGCGTCGGTCATAGATGATGACTTTAAGCTCAGGTGCCGCTGCTGCCACATTTCGTGCGAAGCTTCCAAAGCCGCTGGTATCACCATTGCCACCGGGAGTAATAATTAGCGGCATCGTTGCATTAGGGTTGTAAATTTCAACGTGCAGGGTGACGTCACGCTCTGGCCTGAGGTCTATATCACGGGTCTGCATTTCCACATTTTCAGCGCCTGCAGTGGGCACAGCATTAAAGTACACCTCGAACCAGGTGTTGTTACCAGCGCCTCGGAATAGCGTGACATCCATAACGTCATTCTGCACATCAGCAGCGGTATTTTGTTCTGCAGCGAAAAGGGTCGGTAGAGTAATGGATAATGTCGTGATAAAAACTACGAACCTTGAATGAATGGGCATGTTAATTCCTTGTAGTAAAGTGGCAAGTTAAAACTACCTACCGTATGGTAGGTTGTCAAGACCCATTTAGAAAGTTAGCAATCGACAGGATCAGGGTGAGTGGGGTTGTTTAATGGCAGCTTTGCGCCGAATTACGCTTTATGGGCTAATCGCATAAAGGTTTGTTGTCGGCAATGCTCAAACAGGCAGCTACACTTATTGGGGGTATGAGAAAGAGTACTGTGGTTATGGGAGTGTGATAGAGAACCAACGGGGAGGGGAGCCTTGGCTTTCCTTGATAAGAGTTTGGCAATGGATTCAGGCATGCAACTTTGCCGCCTAGACCTCTAGTTAAGTAAGAGTGAGATAAGGGAGTCGCGACGATGGATTTACAGTTTCGCGAGTCGAGCACACGCAGGCACTGGACTGAAATGTTATTTAATCTGCTAACCTATTGTGTATTATATTTAACGAGCAAACCAAATTCCTGGTCAGGGCTCGTTTTTAATCCTTAATACCCAAGTGAGAAAGGGCTTCAGATGCACATTAAAGACCGATATACCTATTTTCTTCGCGCCGCACTTATATTGCTTGTTGGTACAGTTGCGCCCGTCAACGCTCAAGATATGAAGCGACCCAATATTATACTGATTCTTGCCGACGATCTTGGCTACACGGATATTTCCCCCTTCGGCAGCGAGATAAGCACTCCAAATATTGCCCGGCTCGCGGCACAGGGCCTTTCATTCACGAATTACCACACGGCCGGGAGCTGTGCGCCGGCGCGGGCCATGCTGCTGACCGGGGTGGATAGTCATCGCAATGGTGTACCAAATATCCCTGAGGCATTGCCTGCAGAGCAAATGGCCTATGAGCACTACCAGGGTGTGTTGAATGACAAAGTCGTCACGCTCGCAAATGTATTACAGGACAATGGGTATCACACCTATATGACCGGCAAGTGGCACCTTGGTCATACCCCGGAGTTATTACCCTCGTCCCGCGGGTTTGACCGGACAATAGCGATGGCGGATACCGGAGCGGATAACTGGGATCAACGCACCTATTTGCCCATCTATGAGCAAGCCAACTGGTATGCCGACGGTGCTGAGCATACGCTACCCGATGACTTTTATTCATCAGAATATTTTATCGACAAGACCATAGAATTTATCGGATCCAACGGGTCAGACGATAATCCATTTTTTGCTTACATTCCGTTTCAGGCGGTTCACATGCCGGTGCAGGCACCCCGCGAATTTTCAGACAAGTATACCGGTATGTACGATGAAGGCTGGACAGTCATGCGTGAGCGGCGGCGTCTTGCTGCCGAGGCAGCGGGAGTCATTCCGGCCGGGACCCAGGCTGCGATTACCCCCGGCACACTGGACTGGGACAGTTTGCCCGATGAGCAGAAGCGCTATAACGCCCGGCGCATGGAAGTGTATGCCGGCATGGTGGAAGCAATGGATATGCATATTGGTCGCCTGATGGCCTACCTGCAAAGCATTGGTGAATACGAGAACACGCTGTTTATTTTTACTTCTGATAACGGCGCAGAAGGATCGAACCTCATTCGGCAGGATGGAAGCTCGCTCTTGGCTCGGTGGTTTGAGACAGTTGGCTATAACTCAGACTATGAAACCTTGGGCGAAGCCAATTCCTGGAGCTCCATTGGTCCCAGCAATGCGACGATCGCAGCGTCGCCACTTTATTACTATAAATTTCACGCCAGCGAGGGTGGTCTGAGAGTGCCACTGGTGATGGCGGGGCCAGGTATCAACAAGTCTGATGAATTGACCGATGAATTTGTTTTCGTCACCGATCTGGCGCCTACGATTCTGAGTTTGGTTGATGTAGAAAATCATCAAGGTTACTGGCAGAACAGAGAAGTGGAGCCAATAATTGGGAAGGACTTCTCTGCCTTTCTGGCGGGTGAAGATGCATCCGTGCATGGTGATTCAAATCCCATAGGTTATGAATTGGGAGGCAATAGCGCGCTGTTCAAAGGTGACTACAAAATCGTGATAAACGCGGTAGGGCAGAATGATGCGGACTGGCATCTATTCAATATAAAGACCGATCCCGGAGAAACCACCAATCTGGCGCAGCAAATGCCAGCCTTGCTTGAAGAGATGCTTGCGGATTACGAGGCCTACGTCGAAAACAATAACGTGCTGCCCATGCCCGATGGGTATAATCGGTCCGGACAGATACTAGGGGATGCCCTCAGGCAGCAGTGACAAGAAAAAAGGGGCAGATCTATTTTAACAAAATAGATCTCTCCCTATTTACTACAACCAGACCTCACGATTATTGTTCCGACCAATCCCCCTTGTGAGCCGAGTGCTCAATAGGCTTTCCATCCCGCATTGCTGCAGCAGTTCCTGAACGCTCGTCTTCTCTTGATCTGGCAAGGCATCAACGAAGTCCTGCATGCGACTCAACAAATAAAAGCGGTAGGGCTGTGCGATGGCCTGAATCTTTGTTTCCATTACGTCAAATTCAGTAAACCCCACATGTCTTTCAGCCACTGTGTTCGATGGCATAGCCTGGTTTTCTTCCAGCCATTGATTGATAGTGGCCGCGGCAGCAGTGGTCTCTGGAATAATGTCGATAGCGATGTGCTTGAGAACTTCGATAAGCGAGTCAGGGATTTCATCTCCCGCTAGATACTCTTCCTCACCTAGTCCAAACTCGCCGAAATCAGGATCAGGTCTGTTCATTCGCTCCACCCAGCGAAACAGTCTTGTTGCTTTTGTTTGTAATAAACGGATAGCAGCAGGGTCCCGTCCCAAGTGCCCAAAAAACGGGGCAATTAGACCGAAGTCGCCGATACAGGGTTTGTTGCCCAAGAGGTAGGGGTATTGGGCAAAATGTTGGTCGAGTTTTTCTATTAGTGTTCCATAGAGTGATTCAATCATTTCAAAGTTAGCCGGAACTGCGCCAAAACTTTGTCCGGCGCCTCGCATGCGATTCATCTGTTCTTCTGCCTTTTCCTTTCTATCCGGGATTGGGGGAATGAAGGTTTCAAAATGGAAAGTTAGGAATTCCAAATTTTCCTCAGGAAAATTCCAGCGATAGTGCATGGCAGGTCGCAGCAAGCCTTCAGTGCCAATGACATCGAACAGCAGGCTAAGGGTTTTCTGTTTGGGCGTAACAGGAGAAATGGGCTGACTATTACTCGCTTCAAAATGATCTATGATCGCGGCACCGTCCCGAATTACTTCGCCGTCTTCAGTTTCAATAACCGGAATACTCTGGCGCTCTCCCATTTTGGGGAGTACATTTTTTGCGAAATGTGGTGAGTTCGGCAGGGTTTCTTCGTAGGGAATGCCAGCCTTAATGAGATAGCTGCGAGCTCTGCCAGTATAGAGTGAAAGAGAAGAGCCATAGAGAGTAACTTTAGACATAGATATTGAGCTTTTCGTAGTTGCGCTTTAAAGCGGAGAGGTTAAATGCTGAGAATATACGGCAGTCAGAGTAAGTCGACTTAAAACCTCGAACCAAAAATCGACCTAATCTGACTCTTTTGATTATTTGGTTTCCGGCTCATCAATATGCTGCAAGCCTTTACGAATCATTATCACAATTGGAATTAGCCAAATGCCGTAAGCTATCGCCGCAGTGGCAACCCAATTCGTAGGCAAGATCAAAAATGCCGCAATCCAAAGGGCGAGAAAAACCGGAATCCGGCGCGCTGCTCGTTTGACTCTTTGTAGTGCCGAGAGTTTGCTATTAGTTAGCAGAAAAGGCACTGGCCTGATAAACCAACCATTTGCCATTAACAGGGCAACAAATACCGGGAAGGGTCGACCCTTAGAATCCAGCTCGGGCTCGCTGTCCAACAAGGCATCCAAGTTGCTAGCAGTTTGCTCCAGCGACTCAGTAAGTTTCTTATAAATATAGCTTGCTGTTGGTCTTTCTGAGGCACCGCCAATGTTTGCGCGAGTCGGCACACTACGCCAGCGATAAAGAATTCGCTTATTGATGTCTATTCCCAGCACGCCAGGCTGAAAATACCCCTTGGGGTGTGAAAGGCGCTCATCCGTGCTAATGATAAAGGACGTCTGTTCATTGACGAATAATTCCAGCCAGCCTCTCTCTTTGCATTGCCCGGCGATCTCCTGATGAGGATCGCCGACAGTATCAAAATTGAGCTCCCATTCTGATTTGGCGGCATCGGCAAGGCGCTGTGGTTCGCTCACAATTGCATAGAGCTCGCCACCCGCTGCACGAATTTTCTCGGCAACGCCTTCTTCAACATAGCCTCGTAACTCGAGGCGACAGGGAGGTCACCAGAACCCGCGGTAGAAAACCAGGACAACGAATTTGTGCTTACTAATGACATCGTCAAGCCAGGCTTTTCTCGCCCCCGGAGGAGGATCGAGTTCCGCTTGAGTGCCATTTGCTATCGACGCCTCGTCAGTGAATGAAACGGAAAAGCTGTCCCCGCTTCGCAGCACTTTAAACTTCTTCTGTTGGCAGATATCGCCGCCGCAAAGTACGAGGCGAAGCTCTTTTTCATCGCTCTGCGCTAATGAATTTTCGGCATCTACAATACCAGTGACTTTGAATTCATCTGCGGATTGGGCATTAAACCAATTGATTGCTGCATCTACTTCCGGCTGCAGGTCAATTGGTATTGATTCGCTTACTTTCGCCAATTTGCAGTTCCTGATGGTTTCTAAAGGGTTCTAATGTGCAGCAATTAAGACGCAGATAGTAGCGTCAATAAATAATGTTGTACATTAAATAATTAATGGATACCATTATCAAGCTAGTTGATGAATTATTTTTTATTGAAAAAGCAACGTGTCAGCGTGAACCGCTTAAGGAGTAAGTAAATGGCCGCCTTGGAAGCCCGTCAGGCCCGGGCAGTAGATACCCGCAACAAATTGATGCGGGCAATGGAGAAGCTCAGTGCTGTAAAGGGCTCTGAAAACGTTTCTGTTAAGGAGTTGATAGAAGAGGCGGGGCAGAAGAATGAATCCGTGCTGCAATATCATTTTGGCAGTAAGGCAGGATTGTTGGCGGCGATTCACAAGGCCAGATTCACGCAAACCCAGGTCAAGCGGCGGAAGATGTTGGCTGAGTGTCTTGCTAAGAATGCCTCTCCATCTGTGCGGGATCTCTGCCATTTGATGGTGGGGCCTACCTTTCAACTTTGTAAAAGTGATACGGGGCACAGGCAATGGGTTGAAGCCTGGGGCGCCAAGAACGCAGCTCTAGTGCACCCTTCACTTGAGGAAGAGGCGATTGATGAAGGGAACAGCGTGCAAATCATAAAAAGCCTTTTCAAGTCGTCATTGCCCCACCTTGACGACACGATGTTCGAAAATCGCTGCCTCAATGTAATTCGTTTCTCAAATCTTTCGATGTCAAACCAGGCAAGGGAGAAGGCCGGCTTTAGCGGAAGGAAAGCTGAGTTGTTTCTGAGTAATTTAGTGGATTTGCTAGTAGGAATGTTTAAGGCTGAAGTCTCAGACGAGACCGAGCTGTGCTTAAGAAAGTAGAGATTGCTTAGTTATTTAAAGGACGGAATTCAATTCAGGGAACAAAATCTAAACACCAAGGCCTCTATCAAGTAAACAAACAGGCTCTTATTAGGTGAGGAAATGACAAATGTTGAAACTCCATTTTGCTCCAAACTCTCGTGCAAGCCGCACCCTGTGGCTGCTAGAAGAGCTGGGTCTGGATTATGAATTGAATCGGATGGAGTTCCATCCAAAAGACCTGAAGTCTGATGAGCATCGTGCACGTCACCCATTGGGAAGAATCCCTGTGCTGGAAGATGGTGATGTCAGTATCTTTGAATCCGGCGCGATTGCTGAATACATCCTTGATTGCCATAAGAACGGTGGACTCAAACCTGACGCCGATGATTCCCGATACCCGGAATATCTGCAATGGTTCCACTACTGCGAAGGGATGGTAATGCCACCCATCAACACCATTGTTGTGCACACACTTTTACTACCTCCAGAAAGGCAGGATGCAACGGTGCGCGAGCAGGCGCAGCGGCTTCTCGCAAAGGCCTGGGCGCCAGTAGAAGAAGCAATCGAAGGCAGGGACTATCTGATCGGTGACTTTTCAGCGGCAGACACCATGCTAGGACATGCCTGCATCATGTCGAAACGTTTGGGTGCGATTAATGAAGAGAATTACCCGAACCTAAGCGCCTATGCCGAACGTCTGTTGGCTCGCCCGGCCTGTGCAAAAGCGTTTTCGGCTTAACTTAAACCCTGATTTAGAACTGCGACGGTCAAACAAAACCCAGTTCCTAAAGGTCATGATATGAAAGCATTTCAAAACCGCTCAGCTATGAAAAAAATTCTAATACCCGTTGTCATATTGCTGGCTCTTGGGGGTTGGCTGTTTTCCCAATACTGGTTCTACTTGCCGCGCATCATAATGAGTTTCACTGATCCAATCGGTGATTTTCAGGATGTGACCTGGCAGCAGGGTCCTGCAACAGCCAGCGATGACCAGCAGCCTCCCAATATCGTATTGATCGTGGTGGATGATTTGGGTTTTAACGACATCACCTTTTACGGTGGCGGTATTGCAGGTGGCAGTGTGCCAACGCCTAACATCGATTCCATTGCTTCACAGGGCATACATTTTCCAAATGGCTATGCAGGTAACGCCTCCTGCGCACCTTCGCGCGCTGCACTGTTAACCGGGCGCTTTGCAACGCGCTCGGGTTTTGAGTTTACGCCAGTCAATCCACAAATGGCTCGGTTTACCAACACCCTCACTCCCACCGATGATTTCATCGAGGAAAACGCCGTAAATTACCCTCCAGTGGCATCCCTGGGACTGCCAACAAGTGAGTTGACGATTCCAGAGATGCTGGATGCTGAGGGCTACCATTCTGTTGGTATTGGTAAATGGCATCTTGGTCGTGCTGAAGGCTTAAAGCCATTGGATCAGGGATTCGATGAGTGGCTGGGATTCCTTGCGGGAGGCGCATTGTTCATGGATGTTGATGATCCGAATGTGGTTAATTCCATGCAGGACTTCGATCCCATCGACAAGTATCTTTGGGCTAACCTGCAATTCGCTGTTCGTTACAACGATGAGGAAAGATTTGCGCCGGATTCACACATGACTGATTACCTGAGTAGGCAGGCTGTAAAGGCGATTGAAGCCAACAAAAACCAGCCCCTCTTTATGTATCTGGCCTATAACGCACCTCATACACCACTACAATCAGAAAAAGCGGACTACGATGCCTTGTCCCATATTGAGGATCACGTTGAGCGAACCTACGCCGGCATGATTCGCGGTCTTGATCGCGGCATTGGCCAGGTTCTGCAAGCCATGGAAGACAATGGTATCGACGACAACACGATTGTAGTGTTCACCAGCGATAATGGTGGGGCCCACTATGTTGGCTTATCCGACTTAAACCAACCTTATCGTGGTTGGAAGATGTCCTTTTTTGAGGGAGGGATTCACACACCTTTCTTTATTCGTTGGCCCGACAAAATCCCGGCCAACAGCCAATACAATTCTGCAGTAGCCCATGTCGATATTTTCTCGACAGTTCTCGCAGCGGCAGGTGTCGAGCAACCAGGAGACAGAGTTATCGATGGCGTTGATCTGATGAGTTACGTGATGGCGGAGCCGCAAATAGCATTGGACCGACCGCTATATTGGCGAACAGGCGATTATAAGGTTGTGCAACAAAACGGCTGGAAGCTTCAGCTTCAAGAACGAAATGGCATGACCTGGTTGTACAATCTGAATGAAGATCCAACCGAGCAAAGCAATCTCTCCGAGGCCATGCCTGAAAAATTGGTAGAATTAACAGAAGTTTTGTACGAGTTGGATAATGGGATGGTGGAGCCGCTTTGGCCTGCTCTATCTCAGGGCCGGATAACTGTGGACCATACTCTTCGAGCACCGCCGGAGGGAGAGCATGAGATGGTTATTTGGACGAACTAATTGGCGGACATGAGTGATGAGTAAATTGTAAAAAGTGTAAATCGGACAGATTTATTTTACTAAAATAAATCTGTCCCTATATGCCGTCAGGATATTGCTGATCAGCCGATTAGCGATAGTCTCGCAAAATCACCACCAAGCACTGATCCCACATCCTGCACGTCCATCCACTCTTGAATCATGCTGCCGTAGACTGAACGGAAATCGGTTGTCATGATCAGGTCTCCCTGATCCAGAACCGAGAGGCTAGGATGCTCGCCGTGAAAACCACCCTTTACCTGGTTGCCGAAAATATACATGGGCCCCGCGACGCCGTGGTCTGTACCAAGTGATGCGTTTTCCTGAACTCGACGGCCGAATTCCGTGAATACCAGCATCACCACATCGTCCTCCCGACCCATGGTCTTGAGGTCAGCCTGAAAAGCCAGGACGGCATCGCCCACCTGATTGAAAAGCCCCGCCTGATTTGGAGCCTGGGAAACGTGCGTGTCGAAACCGGAGAAGTTGGTATAGTAGAAGCGAGCATCTGCTCGCGCTTCGATGAGGGCAGCTATGTTGCGTAAAGAGGTGCCTACGGTGCCATAGCCATAGTCTGAATTCGTTCGGTAATTCGCGCAGGTGCGGCGCACAAACTCAGAGCTATCGGCCGCTGTTGAGGTAACTCTGCGGACAAAGTCGAGGTTGCTTCTTGCTGATCTCGACCTGTTCGACATAATGCTATCAAAGGCGCTCGCCTGAGATTCAGCATTATCCAGGCGATAAGCCGCAGGATTGCTGAATACCACGGGTGGGTGGTAGGTTGACGAAACTGCCTGTGACTGCTCTTTGGCAATATTCATCACTATGCCACTGGCTTCCCTTGGGATTACTGTGTCTGCAAGCCGCCCCACCCATCCTCTGGATTCCGGTGCATTAGGTACGCCAGTGTGCCAGAATTTCATCGCTTCGAAATGAGATCGATTGGGATTGGGATAGCCGCAACCATGCACAATAGCCATCTTGCCATCTTTATAGAGGCGTTCCCATCCTAGTAGATTTGGATGCAGGCCGTAATCATCAGAAAGCTTAAGCACGGCATCAGGCTGGATCCCGATCGTTGGCCTGGCTAAGTAGTATTCATCTTGAGTATAAGGCACGACAGTATTGAGGCCGTCATTCCCGCCCGATAGTTCCAAAACAACCAGAATTCTGCCATTGTCGGTAAGCTTAACCTCTGCAGCACTTGCGGAAAATACTGGCGATAGACCTGTTCCAGCAGCAAGTGCTGCGCCCAGATTGAGTTCCAGGAAGCGGCGTCGGCTGCTGCTAAAATTTTTGGTATCAGTTAAATTCTTATCCCTGTTCATTGAATTATCCTAACTGGTATTCTGGAGTGCTTAGAATGAGTTGTAATGTGAGACGCAGGCTTTTTTCAACCTCGCCGTTGCCGGAATCACGAAGGCGAAATCCATCTGGCATCCTGTCTTGCAGAAATTCAATGATGGTCTGTCTGTCCTCGTCGAAAAGTCTCAAAGTTAGAAAACGCCGCTCCATATAGATAACGGCATCCTCAAAGCTGGACACGCTAGCATTACGTAACATGCCGCTAAGGTCGAAAGATGCTGGCGTCGGTGGGATCGGCCTGACTCGCTCATAGCTCTTGGTGATGCCGCGATACAAGCCAAGCTTCAAGTCATATTCCGCCCGTGCATTATGCCGCGCCGCCGAGGGAGCGGTGGAAGCCATTGAATTCATATCAGTGGCCATGTCACGGTCGTCACCCGCCATGGCAGCCGCTGAAAACTCGACCGATCCACTTTCCGAACTGAATGCGAGGGCTTCATCGAGATCACGCTGCCTGGCTTCTGCCGGTGCATTGGAGTAGCGAGGGGAGTAAGCAAATCGTGGGTAAGCCCCAGCAGCGGTTTCAGGAAACAGCAAGTGGCCTATAAGATTGTTACGTAGCAGGATTGTCGAAGGATTTAGCCAGGCCCTTCCACCGTCCCAGCCCTTAACGTTGGGCGGGTTCCCCAGTGCCTGGCCCAGTAGATTTGTCGCTGCCGGAAAATAAGGGGTGCCCGGGATCTTCTCAAGGTCAAGCTTGCGATAGGTAGAGACTAAAAAATGCACAGGGCTTTTAATCTGCGCACCTAGCGAAGGTTCGCTGTAGAAATCCTGTGATAGAAACAAGGTGCGGAGAAAAGGCTTAAGTTGATAGTCGTCTCCGCGCAGATTTTCGGCCAAGTCATTGACCATTTGCTCGGAAATTTCAGTCCTGACGAAAAAGCGGTACAGCTTGCTAGAGATGAACTCGCCCGCAGCATCTTGCTGGAGAATAAGGTCAACTATATCTTCGCCGTCCCAGTTACCAGTCTCACCAAAAACAGTTTTGACATCGTCGTCATGCTGTTGCCTGTCATCGATAAATTCAAGCCCCTGATTACGCCAACCCGTAAATGCGCGCGCGGCTTCCTTGATGTCATTTTCTGTGTAGTTACCGATTCCGAGGGAGAATAGTTCCAGAATTTCTCGTGCATAGTTCTCGTTGGCGTGACCCTTTACATTCAGCCTGTTATCCAGATATAACAACATGGCTGGGTCTTTTGACATGGCGATAAGTAGAGAGCGCATATCACTGGTCGCGAGGTCTCGAAGCGTCTCGTTCTGATTCAACATTAGGCGATAGTCGTCGTTTTTTAATTCCTCAGTCGCGAAGTGCCCGTGCCAAAACAGGGTCATTTTTTCTTCCAGCGGCCGCTGGGTAATTAACATGCGCTCTGCCCACCACTGTGCGACTCTCTCCCATTCGCGATTTGAAGACAGATACTTGTAATACAGCGCGTCAGTTATGTCCTGCAGCTGTCTTGGCCCCTCATCAGCCACGACTTCGCCGTATACTTCTCCTACTTCTGCGGCTTTGGCCATGACGTCATCGAAACGCAGATGCAGGTCCACATCCGGGAGCATGGGCTCATCCCATATTCCAGAGTGTTGAAAGTCTGGGAGGTCGTCAGCTATCTGTTCGTAATAGATTATAAGATCTACAGCTGCTTCGGGGGTCATTTGCGCGAATCGCGTGACCACTTCCGGCGTATCGCCGAATCCAGCGCGTTCTAATAAATGCGCAGCATGGTCATATGACCATTCGCTGGCCGCCAGGGGTTCGAGGCTATCTACATCTGCTGCCAATGCTTGGTTTACCAGACAGTGCAGCAGGGCCAGAAAAAAGACCAGCTTGGTGCCAAGGCCTTGAATTTTGGGGACTGGCCTAAAAAGGTGTAGCTTAGTTCGAAGTTGCAGCATGGCAATTCAGCTCTTTGTTGTTGCCGTGTATTTTGCCCGTCATGGACCACAGCTTTTTGTTGAGGTCGCTCAAGTATAAAATCAGGAGCACTAAATGTCAGCTCCCGCTGGCTCTCAACCATGCTATTTGCGACGAGCTCGCCCCGCGAGTATGAAAACCAGAGGCAACGAGGCTGGAAAGGCCACGATTGAGGTGAGAAGTCCGAAGTAATACGCCCCCTGCTGTATTAAACCGGCTGGTTTTGGCGGTGGTATTCTGGGTTCAAAGTGACGACCGGAATACAGATGTGAGAAATCCTTAAACCTTTCATGCATATTGGCAATCCACGTTCGTAACCCGTTTAAACGCTCATCATTGAGAAGTGATGTGAGTGGAGGCACTGAAATACTTGAATGGCACTGAATAATGCCAAACAGCAAAATGTCCCGACTACCGGGCGTATCACCATCGAGAAAGGGTGAGTGTGAAGCATTGAATTCGTTTTCCCAGACTAGGTACTGATCTCCAAAATTTTCTGGTTCTGGTGGTTTAAGCTTCAACTTAACGAAGTTGAGTAGCGTGAACATGTAAAACGATACGAAACCCCGGTAGATGCTGCTGACCAGTCGCCGCCAGGCAGATGTTGATACATCGGCATCTCTTGCAAATGCTGCAAAAAATCGAAAAGGATTGTCCGATCGGTGAACAACTCCCTGCCACGCGGCGTTTACTGCTTTTAGATCTTCACTGGAGATAGGATTCATGCCTAGTTTGGCAATGATCTCGGTGGATTCTCTTTCCCATGGAGCCCCATCGATCGAGGCGGTAGGCATATACACTCCCCAACGCAGGAATGTCTCGAATGGTGCAAGTTGTCGCAACTCATATTCGATACCCTGCTCGTGTAAAGTCAGTAAGACTGCCTGAACCCAGGGTGAGTGGCTTGCTCCATAAACTTGAACTTTTAAAGGGAGTTTCTTCACAAAGATTCCAACTGATAAAAAGGGTCAGCGTAAAAATACAGTAGTTTTGAGGAAGTGCTAACTTAGGGATCTTCTTCGATGGAGTCTAGCAAGAGATGCCCTTGCCCATTGAAGCTGTCAAATCAAAGGGGTCAGGGTACTTTGATGTCCCTTCGATAGAATCTAGTAACTTATGCTATAAAATATTGAAGCTGTCAACGCGTCAAGGAAAGTGCACATAAGATAGGGGAGATGGTGCCCAGGGGCGGGCTCGGCATTAAGGGAGAGGGTGAAGCGCCGTGACCTGATTTTTTAGACGTCTTTATTTCTGGGGTTTCTTGTCAGTGCCTAGCAAATCCCTCTGCTGTGCCCCAGGCTACATAAGCTTAAACTCGAGCCTGAATTCCCTATTTCCGTATCATCGATATATTCGATTGCGCAATTTTAAACAACAAAGCATCGTTTTCTTGCGGAACCATTTGGATGCTTAATTTACCTTCGACGCCTTCGGGCGTAATGAATTTTCCGTCAAATTTGGGCCCTTCCTCAACTGCAAAATCCCAGGTGCCTGTGATTGATGCGCCAAGAGGATTAATTCCGGCATGAACGATTTCACCAGAGCTAGGGTTTATATTGATAGACGCAATTGTTGCTCCGGCTTGTTCACTGAAGGACATTTCGAGCAGTTGGTTTTTTATTTTCCAACTTAGGCTCACTTGGAATTCGCCGCGAGTCGACACATCAACCCAGTCTCCGAGTAAACTCTCCCAGCCATTATCATTCACGATTTCACCCAGCGTCGGTGCCCGCTTGGGCACGGCTTCGGCGGTGACGTTAAAAATGAAGTCGTTGCTGATCAATCCGCCACGAGTTTGTAGTTGCAGTAAGTGCAGTCCTAGCGGTGGTCTCTCGGCTAATTCGACGCGAATTATCTCCTCTTCTAACAGATTAATCGATCCATCCACACGCCTACCGTTGACGATGATGTGGGCATCGGCATCAACGTGCCGTCCGCTGAGAGTCATGGAGAGCTGTTCGGAATGGATATTCGGAAACTCCTGCGGGCCACTTTGCTCGTGAATTGGACTCAAGGTCCATAGCGCCGGTTGTGGATGGTCAAAGTCAGTGTTAACGCCATGGTGGCCGGTAAAAGTGCCGATGAATTTTCCTTCACGGGTTAAGGCGACTAACTCTTCCTGCGTGTGACTAGCAATAGAGCTTTTATACTCTTGGCCGTCGAAGAGCATTGAAACTGCTTGTGTGTCGTTAGCATCGATCATCACGCCGCTAACAGCTAAGATGATTGCCTCCTCGCGTGCAGACTGTTCTAGCGCATTGACGATGTCCAAAGTTATCGGCTTCGCCAGTGATACTTGATTTAGGGTTGCTTGGCGAGCAAAGGCACCTGAATAGCCCGTGCTGTGTTCTTCAATCATATCCCACACTGGATCGAAAGCTTCGCGCTGCGCCCAGGTACGGCGCCATAGTTCACGTTCAGGTATACCTTGTTCCGCTAGCTCGGCAAAGGGCTGTAGAGTAACTAGATTGATGCGACCTTGTGGCAAAATTAAAAACCGATCGTAGGCGCCGCGCCATGTCGGCGTATCCATACCGATAGTCGGATGGTTGGTGCTGACCAAGTGCGGCAGACGATGACAGTCTCCACAAACCCCGGCTCTGCCACCGCCATTACCT
>DLPV01000043.1:0-29699 GCA_002477465.1 Gammaproteobacteria bacterium UBA7449
TTACTGCGATTACCGCCGAGCGGGAAGACAGGCGGGTATTGCTGCTCGTGCCATGAATATTTGAGGCACTGCCTCATAAAGTCTCCTCGACGCACTAAAATGTGCAACCATTTGGCCGACTTAACCTTTGTTAAGTTGGCTTTTTTTTTGCGATTTATCGGGAACTTATAAGAACAATCAAGTTTCTATAGAATACGGCAGTCCGTACGGCGAGGTGCTCAAGACTGCGCATGAGCAGAATTGGCCGTGAACCGAAAGCAGGAAGTTAAAAAAATAAACAGGCTTTAAGGCCGTCAGGCTAGCACAAGGACCCATCCGATAGTTTCCGTGTTGCACTTTAATTCACCCAAGCAGCGCCGCCTGTTCGCAGCACTATTCTGCGTGGTATTGCTGTGTCTCCCGGGCCCGGTAGGGGCAGATGACTGGATAGATACCTCGCACCTCAACTATGACTTCACCGAGTACGTGAACTGGCTGGATGCGCAGTTGCGAGAAAAGAAGATTCCCGGTGCTGCGCTGGCAATTGTTTCCCGGGAAGGCATCATGCACCTGCAAACCTGGGGTGTACGCCGGGCCAATGAGCCTGCACCGATTACAACCGACTCCATTTTTCGTATTGCTTCCATGTCCAAGACTTTTGCCGGTGCGGCTGCATCCCTTTTGGTTGACCAGAATCTGCAGTCGTGGGACACCCGCATTACAGACCTGTTTCCTAATATGCGCTTGGGAAATGGCGCCAGCTATCAGTCAATCACTCTCAAGCAGGTTGCCAGTCACTCCACCGGTTTAATGCCACACTCTTATTCCAATTTGCTGGATGACGGTGTGAGTTATGACCGCATCAAAGACAAGTTTGCGGATATTCCGGCTGTGTGTAAGCCGGGCCAGTGCTATGGTTATCAAAACGTCGTGTTCTCGCTGATCGCTGATGTGGTGGAGCAGAGCACTGGGGACAGCTATGCGCGCTACGTCGAGGAACACATATTTCGTCCACTGGGTATGGCATCTGCCAGTGTCGGTCTGGAGGCCTACGAGAATGACCCCAATGCGACGTCACCCCATCGGCTGCGGCGCGGTAGTTGGCGGGTAACCACAACGAATCCTGCCTATTATTCCGCGGCACCCGCCGCTGGGATCAATGCCAGTGTCTATGATATGACCATGTGGCTGCGAGCCAATCTTGGTGCTTTTCCCGAGTTATTTGGCGAAGACTTTCTTTCGCAGCTGCACGAACCGGTAATTTCAACGCCCTACGGCAGCTATTTCAATCGTTGGAATGGGCTGGAAAAAGCTTACTATGGCATTGGCTGGCGAGTTTTTGATTTGGCTGGCATGCGCGTTATTCACCACGGTGGGGGCGTGCGTGGTTACCGTTCTGAAATGGCGTTTTCGCCAGAAGCAAATATTGGTATGGTGCTGCTACTGAATGCAGAGTCCAATGCCGCCAATGACGTTATCCCTGAGTTCTTCAATCACCTCACCAACAAACGCTGATCGCTGAAGGAAAATGCCATGAGTTCAGTAATCGACTTGCTGAAGTCGCACCGTAGTATTCGCAAATTCAAGCCTGAGCCTATTGCAGCAGAACTGCTGCAATCCCTGTTTGAGGCGGGGCAGGCTGCAGCAACTTCCAGTTTCCTGCAGGGATCAACCATCATTCGTGTGACCGACCCTGCTAATCGCAGCAAGCTTGCTGAACTGGCTGGTAATCAGAAATATGTTGAAATGGCAGCAGAGTTCCTGGTGTTCTGTGCCGACCTTAAGCGGGCAGGAAACTACTGTGATGCCTATGACAAACCCTTTGAGGGTGATTTCACTGAGCATTTCATCATTGCCACGGTGGATGTCGCGTTAATGGCCCAGAGCCTGGTCACCGCAGCCGAGTCGGTCGATCTAGGTATTTGCTACATCGGAGGCCTCCGTAATAATCCAGGTCCGGTGTCGGAGCTGCTGCAGTTGCCGAAGGGCGTGTATCCTGTGTTTGGACTGTGCCTGGGTTATCCTGACCAGGACCCTGAAGTGAAGCCTCGACTCCCTGTCCCGGTCGTAGTGAAGCAAGATGTGTATAACGAGGAAGGTGACCAGGAAAGTATTGCCGACTATGACGAGTCGATACGCGAGTATTATCGCACTCGAACCGGGGGTGGGCATGGTATTAGCTGGAGCGAGCAGGTGGCGACCCTTTTATCGGAAAAATCCAGGCCACACATGCGGGAGTTTCTAGCCGGGCAAGGCTTTAAGTTCAAATAAAGTCTAAGGCATTCAGTGACAGACCGGACAATTGGGTATGGACGACACGCAGTAATTGGTCGATCAGACCTCCATTGCGTAGGCTGGAATAGCTTAGGCAATAGCCAGCGCTTAGTTGGGTACAACCGATTCGCTGCGGTACGACCCAGTGTCAGGTAACACCTCGACTTTGCCTGCTGACTCAAGCTCTATTGTTTCTGAAGGGGAAATGGCGCCGTCTCCAAACGCAAATTTAAATTCACCATTCACCAATCCGCGGCGGTCATCGGTCACCGACCACTGTGCGATATAGTAGGCTGAATCCGGTAGCTCGCTTGGAATGGGTAGTACAAAATTATTGTTCTTTAATTCCGGATCGTAGACGAAACCGATATTGATCCACTCACCCTCTGCAGAATACAGCGCAAGTTTCAGTAATCTCACATCGACCCTGAAGCTCATTGTGATCATGCGCGGTGCTTGATTAAGCACCGAATCATCCTTGGGAAACGTTACGCCGGGGGTAAGAATGCCATGGCTGTGTTGGGCCAGAGCCGGCACCGCAGCACAGCTTAAGATGCCCGCAGCGAGGGCAGAGAGCAGGAGGCGTTGAATTCTCTGGGTCATAACGTTATTTATTAATCGAGCTTAGTTCGTGATAGCCTTTAATTCTAGCGTCTTGAGGCATCTGTTCATAGTCCGTGAGCTCGCGTTACTCGAAACATAGATTTGAATGCCAGTACCTAAAAATCAGGGGCGCGGTGAATCGAAGTACACCATGCATTGGCGAGTCAAAGCACATAGCTGTCCCGCTTCATCAAATATCTTTCCAGATTGCTGGGTATAACCGTTTGCTGCTGCTTCAGTGATGAACTGCAGGTGAAACCATTCGCTGTTGATCTTGTCTGGGGTTTGCACAAATTCCAGCGCCCAGGTCAACGAACTGGAGGGAACCGGTGGCTTGTCAAAATGAGAGAGGATCACGGGTGGTGGAATGTCGGCAATAGCCACCAGTTTCTCTACCGGAAACTGGGGTAGTTCAACCTGATGTTTTACCCAAAGGCTAAGATCGCGAGCGGCGTGTCCAGAGAACGGCATGCCAGGACTGGTCCAGTAACCGTCGAAGTAACCCAGGAAAGCCGGTTGTCGTTTCGCATATCGAGTGAAGTTGACGCCCTGGTCTCGTGGCGGAGGCTCTGCGCTTGCGGCCGGTACCTCGAGTCCAGGTCGATCAATCCCAAACACTCCCATAGCCTGCAGGCAGATCTGGTCGTCCGAATAAACCTCTCCGACTAACTGGGTCACGTTACGACCTTGCCGCTGAATTTTGGCTTTGACCTGCACTTTGCCCGGTGGCAGAGGTGCTATGAAAGATACCATCAGAGCGCGCATGGGAATATCGGTAGAAACTAGTTTACGCATGGCGGTCACGGCAAAGGCTGCAGCGAGGCCACCGAAGGCTGAACGACCCTGTGACCAGGCTTCAGAAAAATGCGTGGTGTTATCTCTGCTGCGCTCCAGCTCTTCCAGTATCGAGGAAAAATCTGACTGATCCATAAGACTACTTTCCGGGGTTATGAGATTCGTTATGCCTGTGTGTTAGGGGGTTGTTGAGCAACAGACTATGGTATTCTAAGGCTATCAATAAATATCTGTTTTTAGCTTGTGTGGTCGCCTGACTATGGCCATTAGTTTCGAAAAAGTCCCAGTTGGTGGAAAAAATTTCCCGTCCGGGCTTATTTTAGTTCTGGCAATATCTGCCCCTTTGCAGTTTGCCTGGGCGCAGCCTATGGCAGCGCCTGAATTTTCCTATACCCAGGCCAGCGAAGAGCTGTTGAGCCAAATGCTCACCGCGCCGGGTAATGACGAAGTGCTCAGTACGGCACCCGCGGAATTGAATATCCAGTTTCCACGTGCGGTGCGACTGGTCAAGCTAACGCTCCGCAATGAAACTCGAGACTGGGTAGATATCGAATTCCGCTATGACCCTCGACCCGGCCAGCGCTATAGCTTGCCACTGCCGCAGCTCGGCAGCGCCAAGTATTATACCGTGGATTGGGCTATTCTCGGAGTTAATGACCAGCTAATTCGCGGCAGTTTCAGCTTCGCATTTGGTCCTGATGCCAGGGCGCCTTCGTTTCACAAAGCAGCGGAAGAGCTGTTGATGCAGAAGCGCTATGGTGATCCAAGCATTCAATATGTAGCGCCACCTCGCACACAAATAATCATCGATCAAGAACCGCGCCGTTTCGATCCGCCCTTCACAATAGACCTGAACCCACAGGATCCTCCTGCTAGCGCGCCCAATAACGACAACTAGGTTAGTGATTCTGTACCAACTATTGGGCTTTAGATCGCGGTCAATGCCGAGATTTAGCGCGCAAATATAATTGAGAAGGTGAATTTTAAAGAAACAAAAAAGGGGGCTCGATGCCCCCTTTTTCTATGTCGTGTTATTTCTGCTATCGCAGTGCTCGCTGTTACTCAGAAACGTGCACGGTGACATAGCCGTCGTGGTAGAGGCCGCCATCATCAGCGCGTGCCCATAGCACATAAGTGCCTGGCTCATCGAAGGACACTTCAACTTCATACAGTCCATCCTCTGGTACCTCTGGTGGCAGCCACAAGGCGCCCCAGGGAGAGTTTGCAGAGGTGCGGGTGTCTTCCCACGGTTTTGGGTAAGGCGGATCGAAGGTGGCATTGCCCTCGCCACGATAGACGTTCCATGACAGGAACAATCCGTTGACCTTGCCGACTGTGACTCTGGAGGGCGGGCGTTGCATCCGACTCATCAAATAATCAGAAGTGATGGTCGACTCGCGTCGGGCCTTAGGTAGACCGTCATCCCACACATGGGTAACGAGCTTGATCGGTTCACCCACGCGCGCGACCCGAACCCGGTCCCCTTGCACGGTAACCACCGGTGGTACATTTGCACGTGATTCCGGGCTGCTCGTGCCAGCACCCAGGGATCCGGTTTCCGATGCGATTACCATATTGTCTACCAGGTAGTCCTGTCGCAACGTGGCGTAGGCCTTGCGTTCAGCACCATTCACGTTAAGCGTCCAGACTAACTCACGGTCCCCCCAGTCGGCCGGCACCGTCACTTCGAAATGGAAACGATTGCGCCGCGGCAAAAAGTGAGTGGGCTGTCCCTGATCCGCCTCGCCGGGTGAGAAAAAATTGTTCTCACCCACAGGCACGGACGGTTCTTCTTCCCAGTTTTCGTTCATGTAACCAAACATAAAACTGAAAGTCCCATCCGGGTTTGGACGCCAGCCTTCAAATGCCGGCTCCACATGCTGTCCTGAGCGATAGCTCTGCGCAGTCACTGCCGCGGGCATCACCAGTAAAACACAGGTCAGCAGAGTCGCAAATGTTCCCGCAAGTCTGCCTAGTCCAATTTTCATTCCGTACATTTTCTTTCCTCGGTCTATTTAACCGTCGTCGGATGCAGCAGTGTTCGAATCATCCTCGTCACTGTCTGCAATCGGCGCGACCAGTGGCGCTCCGCATAACGGGCATCCAATTACGTGATCGTTTGGTCCCAGGTTGAGCGCCTGGCGACGCTCCTCCATGGCTTCAAAGAACTGATTATCGGTCATGGTGACGCGAATACCCAGGTCAATGAACATGTTGGTCACCGAGCGATTGCCTGAGCCCTGCCAGTTACGGGGGTCTGGCACGTTAGGGTTGGTCTCGGTGTTATTCATGTAGCCCACGATGTGCAGAATGGTGCCTTTTGGCAGCAGCGGGGCCGCCTGGTCAGCGTAAGGATAGCCGCGCACCCAATTGTGGTCATAACCAACGCAAGACAGGGTCTCGATGGTGTAGCCCCAGATCGCTTCGAGACACATGCGCTCGCCCGGGGCGTGCAGGTGAGGTTCGAAGGAGATAACCTTGGTGTGTTGATCAAGCACGGTGTAGGCGTGCAGCTCCTGGTCAGTCGTGTTGCCCTGGATACTGATATCTACGCCGTTGCCAAGGCCTATAAATGCGTTCTGGTATGCGGGCTTGTAGTCCTCATCGTGGAATGTAAAGCCGATTTCCAGGTGTCCGGTAGTATCGACGCCATTGGAGTGCAAGTGAACCGAGTCTGAGACGATCCAGGAGCCGGCGCGCAGTAGGCGACCCGCATCCTCATCAAAGATGTCCGCATTACGACCAACTTCGTGCACTGGCCAGGGAATCGCAAGGCCTGGCATGCGATCACCATTCTCATCCATTTGAGCGGTAGCCCAGATCATATGGTGGAAGATATAGCGCCCGCCGACTGTCTCTCGGCCACTACCTGAGGAAGGTACGTCATTGACTTCAATAACTTCGACCGACTTCACATAGCGATCTTCGGTCAGTCCAGTTGGTGCGGAGGGAATCTCACCCCACCAGTCCGCTGTGCCGGCCAGCTTGGTGACATTGTCCATAACTACGACCAGGTCTGGCTCACCGGCTCGCCACTTGATGCTGTCATCGAACACCAGGGGTTCTGGCGCGTCAGCCACATCCCCCTTGGGAGTGCCGGTGCGGGCCCAGGTTGAGATCGCAGCCAGTTCGTCATCGCTCAATGAGGGATCATCTTTGTAATCCTGGATACCGATGTCTTTCTCCATGTACCAGGGCGGCATCGCGCCTGCGCGGTCGCGAAGACCGGTTTTGTATTCGATCAGGCCAGCGTAGGGAGCAACTTGCTCGTAGGTAACCAGCGGCATCGGGCCAGCGCCATCCTCGCGGTGGCAGTTTTGGCAGCTGCGCTGCAGTATTGGCTCGATGTCCTTGTGGAAAGTGACTTCGTCTGACTGCGCGAAAACGGCCGCTGGTAATGACATCAATGCTGTCAATGCGGCAACGCTTAGCAGGGAACTCGCAGTTTTAATGCGCATAATTGCTACTCCTCATAGCTTTGAAACATATCTAAAAACATGACTTTTTAAATCGGGCAAATGCTGAATGTCCAGAATCATCGACAAGGTATGACTTTAACACTTTTAGCGATTCAATTGAACGTCGAAGCGGCCAAGTCGCCGAGTAAAATCAATGTCTTAACCTTCGATTTAGCTTCGATATTGCCAAAAATGATTACTGATTTTTTAAGAACAGGTGATTAGCCCTCAGAATCAGCCCTGTCAGGGATCGCGGGATCATTTCCTTTGAGAAGTCGCCAAAGGTTGCTGGAGGCGAGCAAGGCCACAAAAAGGACAATCAGGCCGAAGCTAAACCACTGAATCGCATAGGATAAATTCTGGTTAATATCGGGCTGCACGGCGGCCCAGTGGCGCGTAAGAGTACCGGGCTGGTCGGCGATAATGCGAACCTGGAACGGAAACACCGATTCTCCCAGAATTTCTGAGATAATATCGATTTCCAGGCTTCGAATTCGCAGTGGCCACTGACTGGCGTCTATCTGGCTGGCAATCACCCGGGCATTGACAGGCGGCACGTAAATCTGAGCATCGACTTCCACCGCCCCCTCAACAGGGCGCGTGAACGGTGGCGTATTCGGGGGCAAGATGCCAGTGGTCCAACCGCGATGGACCAGAACAATCTGGCCTGTGCTGTTAAGACGCAGCGGCGTAACCACGCCATAGCCGATTTGGCTGTCGAAAAACTCGGCTAACAGCAATATGGTGCGGTTGTTAAGATATTCCCCGACCAGTTTGACGTGCCGATTCTGGAGCTCGGGATTCGTCCGGTGCAGATGGCCTGCCGGAATGGTCTCGATAGGAGGCGCATTTTCCTGCAGTTCCGCCAGCAGTTCAGACTGGGCATCGACTTTCTCCGCCGCCCGGTCCAGTTGCCAAAGACCAAGACGCATAAGACTGGCTGCTGCCATCACGACGCAGGCAGCGATCATCCAGTTGATTCGAATCTGGAAACTGCCAAACTCGACTTGCTTACGTAATTCCATTGTTGACCAGTATGAGATGCAGTGTTCAGGACTCGCTAATTCTACGTCACCTACGATCTGATTGGGGTGCTGGATTGCTGGCAGGAGTGCGATCGTTGCGGTTTTGACAGCCTAGCACCAGAAGCACCAGTGATAAGGTGGTCGAAAGTAAGTAATCAGGCGGCCGCAGATAATTACGCCGCACCAACAGGCCAGCGAGACGAATGCAATGGCTTTCGCCCTCGCGCTTACCATGCCAAAGTCTTTGGTGTCGCGAACCTTACTGCTGGTGGTGACATAAAACCACATCATGTTTGCCCCAGCCACCAACATAAAACCAATCTTCGTTTGAAAGGCTGGATTGTAGAGGTATTGGTCTGGTGCGCTGCTTAGAAACATAGTACCGGTTGTCACATTCAAGGCATAGCCGAAAACGCCAATTGGCACGAGCTGATGCAGAAATTGGTATGAGATACCGGCCCCAAAGCCGAGCATGCGTAGATCAAAAACACCCACAGTACCAATCAACAAACTCAAGCCAAAGAAATGCAGCGATTCAACCACCGGCCAGCCCCAGGGCGAATTCATAAATGCAAATATGCCGGTAAACTGGGAAAATTGCAGTAATGCCTGCTCCATCAATAAAACCTCAACAGACCCTCAAAAGAAACGGGATGCCAGCAACACAGAATGGGTATAGGCCAGGAAGCGCCCGGCACCGATTGTTGTCATCCAACACAGCAACATGGCCGCCCCGATAGATTTGGCGTTGCCAGGGCGCGCGCCTACTGCCGAAGATTCGAGTATCTTCATGCCCTTGCTGCGCTGCAGCCGCCAGGTAATGAGCAGGCCAACGCTAAGGGCGAAGAATTTTAGGTAGAAAACAGGGTTTGTCAGAGCCTTGGCAGGATATGCAATTAACAGAGCGACCCCAGACAGGAAAATCAAGCCTACTGCCCACCAGTGAAAACTGAGAAACGGGCGAAAGCGACTGTGCAACAGACTTGGTATAACCCCCAACAGGCTGAAGGCAAGTGCCAGGTTGATGCCAACAACGAAAGCCATTGCCAGGGAATGCAGGGTTAGGGAGCTAAAAAATGCAAGACCAGATTCTCGCAACATGATGCTGAGACCAGTCTCTTCGAGTCGAGCCAAGGTATGCAGGTCGGAGCCTCCCTCAAGATATTTACCGCAGTGCAGCACGAGTGCTGTCCCGCCAAGTTTGCTGTGTTACTATTTTTCAAAGTCAGAGCGAGCATACAACAACAATAACGGAGAAGCCTATGGCCAGATCACTGAATCCCGCAAATTTCCCACTAGCCGCCGCGATAATCGCTGGCCTAATAAGCCTGGGTAGTTTCGGTTCGGCATTTTCACAGCCCACAGATATTCCGCGCACAGCCGATGGGCGCCCTGATTTCAACGGTATTTGGCAGGCGATTAATACCGCCAATTGGAACATAGAACCCCATGCCGCGGATTTCGGACCGGTCGTGGAGATGGGGGCAATAGGGGCTATCCCGGCAGGCCTCGGTATCGTCGAGGGTGATGAAATTCCTTACACTCCCGAGGCTCGGCAGCAGCAGCAGCTAAACCAGGCGGATTGGCTAGCCAATGATCCACTGGTGAAATGTTATATGCCCGGGATCCCAAGGGCCAACTATTTGCCGTTCCCATTTCAGATCGTGCAGTCAACCGATACGATTATCTTTGCTTACGAGTTCGCCAGCGCCAGCCGCATTGTCTATGTGGATCAGCCAGACTATGAAGCACCTATTTTGTCTTGGATGGGTCACAATCTGGCCTCCTATGACGGCGATACCCTGGTGATTGATGTCACAGATCAAGTGCCCGATACCTGGTTTGATCATGCCGGCAACCACCATAGCGACGCACTAAGGGTGACCGAGCGCTATACTTACATGGGGCCCAACGTCATCAGATATGAGGCGACCCTGGAAGATCCAAACACCTACACCGAGCCATGGCGCATCAGCTTTCCTCTTTATCGCCGTCTCGATGAAAACATACAGTTGCTGGAATTCAAGTGCGTAGAATTTACCGAGGAGCTGCTTTACGGGGACTTACGCAAGCAGGCAAACACGACGAATTAGGTGCGCGCTCTGGGGTAGGTCCGGAATAGGTTGTGAGCTCCATCCTGACCCCACCCTGACCCAATCCAGATCAGAATCGGATGGCCGCCTGGATAAGCCTGAAGGGCAGCGGTGGCATGCGTACTTTAATGGTGCTGATTTCGGACTGCGAACCACACCAGATAGTTTGAAATTATGATATAAACATGCATTCCAGCGGGTTTTTTATGAATTTTTGCACAGGCTGACACGCGCGTGGGATTACTGAGTGATTTGAGCAATATTACCTGGGCGCTGATAACAGTGATGGTTGTGCTCATCCTGTATTTCCATGGTCCCAGCTATTCCGTCCAGACAGTGCGAACGGCACCGTCTATACTCACCAGTTTTGGCATTTTCGGCACCTTTCTCGGTATCGCTTTCGGCCTGATGCAGTTTGACAGCGCTAATATCGAATCCAGCGTCCCGGTCATGATTGATGGCTTGGGCGTAGCAGTCTGGTCTTCCGTTGTGGGGATACTTGGCGCCTTGTCGATCCGTCTCAGACATGCCATCAATAGTGTTCGCGGAGCGGCCAAATCTGAAACACAGCAAGTCACCATCGCAGACCTCAATAATGCGATTCTGTCTCTCAACGAGAGTATGCAAGGACTCCGCAACGAAAGCAGAGATAGTGCGAGCTCTTTACTGCAATCCAACCAGACGTACCAGACTCAAATGGTAGAGTCGAATACGGCAGCGCTAACCGATGCAATTTCTACGTTGATGACGGAGTTTAACTCCCGTATTGAAGTACAGTACGGTGAGAATTTTGGAAAGTTTAACGAGTCACTAGGGCGATTGCTGGAATGGCAAACAACTTATTCCGAGCAATTAGACAGCATGCTGCAGGCTCAGGAGTCCAGTAAGGAAGTAATGCTTCAGGCTGGCCGCTCCTATGAGCAAATGATTGATCACTCCCGCGAATTTAACCAGGTGGCCGCCTCACTCGGTGAGATGCTGAAAGGTCTGGAACAGCAAACGCGTAATCTGGAAGGCTATTTGTCAGGGCTTTCCGGCCTGGTGGGGCAGGCCTCAGAAGGACTGCCCGCGCTCGGTGAATACGTCAGTGAGCTCACGCTTAAATTGAGCAGCAGCATTGAAGAGAACAACCGAAGTCTGACTACGATACTCACCCAGGCCGCCGAGAGTATTTCCCAGACCGTTGAGCAGGTAAATCTCAACATGGCTGAATCCGTCAATGCAGCCCACGGTGGCCTCGCTCAGCATGTTGAAGCGATGACGACAAAGACTAACAAGCACATGGAGATGCTGGACGAATCCATGGAAAAAGAGCTGACTCAGGCACTGCAAACTTTTGGTTATCAACTCACTGCGCTTTCTGAGAAATTCGTTAACGATTACATGCCGCTCACCAATCGCCTGCGTGAAGTGCTGGAGATTGCCGAGCAGCAGCTGGCGAAGCAGCGCTAGGGACAAATATGCTGAGCCCTGAACTGGATCATGAGCACGAGTACGAGTACGAGAGCGGCAATGAGGAACACTGGATCGCCGTGAGCGACCTCATGAGTGGTTTAATGATGCTGTTCCTGCTGATCGCCGTGATGTATCTGGTGATTGCGGAGCGAAAGAATCAGGAGATAGAGCGGGTAGTCGTTCTATACGAGGATCTTAAAGAAGAGCTCTACCAGGATCTGCTGCTGGAGTTTGAGCAGGATTTGCCGCGCTGGGGCGCTCAGCTAGATGCTGATTTGAGGCTCCGATTCACCGACACCGATTTGTTGTTTGAGTTGGGTGAATCCAACCTCAGGCCCGGATTTGGGGCGATTCTGGATAATTTTTTCCCACGGTATTTACGTATTCTGGCCTCTGAAAAATATCGTGAGGAGGTGCAGGAGGTGCGCATCGAAGGGCATACCTCCAGTGCCTGGTCCCAGGCCGAGGATAGTGATGAAGCCTATATGCGCAACATGGCGCTTTCCCAGGCGCGCACCCGTTCTACCCTTGGCTTTATCCTGGAGCTGGAAGCCGTCGCCTATGAAAAAGACTGGCTGCGAGAAAGGCTCACGGCCAATGGCCTGTCCTCCTCGCAGTTAATTACTGCCGCCTCGGGCGAAGAGGATGCTGACCGATCTCGTCGAGTTGAGTTCGTGGTGGTCACCGATGCAGAAACGCGCCTCTCCACCATTCTGCAGGAAATTCGTTGACAGCATGAACCTGATAGATTTCACCGAATTTGAGCCATTTAATTCCCTGCGTGAACGCATAGGAACTGACAAGCTCGGCTATTTCGAACTCTTTGATCCATCCATCCATCTCACAGGAGCGGAGCGTTCACAGCTGGATTCTCCAGGTGTGCTGCAGGCGGTTGATGCCATCAAGGTTCTTCCCGACAGCACCCTGGCGTTTAAGAATAGCCGCGCACTGGCCTATATTCCCAACGAAAACTGGTACCGTCAGCGCCGCGAATACCCAAGCTATCACCTGGCCTGGTGTGCTGAGCTGGAGTCCATTAGGCAGGAACATCCCAATGAGGAACTGATGCTGACGACGCGTCTGTCCGACGATTACGAGCTGATGAAACTGCGCGGCGAAGGTGAGCTATCTGTGGTCAATCATGGCTTTGTGGTTTGCAAGCAATGTTTGCACAAGCTCCGCTACAAGGACTTCGATCTATATCGCAATCGCAAGCGTGGTTACAGCCAA
This sequence comes from Gammaproteobacteria bacterium UBA7449, assembly GCA_002477465.1. Taxonomy (GTDB): domain Bacteria; phylum Pseudomonadota; class Gammaproteobacteria; order Pseudomonadales; family Pseudohongiellaceae; genus UBA9145. Next base: position 12,913 of record DLPV01000043.1, read on the forward strand.
AAAGTCTTGAGCGATTTTCGCTTGCAGGAGTTCTACAAATTCTACCAGCAATACCCGCTTAGCTTTGGCAGCAAACCGGCCCCCGTGATAGAAGTTAGTTCAAGCTCAGTTGCATTGGCAGGCAGCAATAAAAAGGAAGAGACTTAAGCGATGAGTGGCCTGGCGCAGTTTGATGCGAGCTATGACTCGCAAGAGGATCGCATTCTTATTCGAATCACCAACACAGAGGGTGACGAATTTCGGCTCTGGCTGACCCGGCGCCTGAGCGCCTCATTATTGGTTGATTTTAAGGTCAACATAAGCGCCTATCGCGTGCAGCCTGATTCTGCTGAGAAGGAAAGCGAATCCGCGCCAAGAGCCAGTGAGATGGGCGCGGCAACGCTAATGCGCGCGGACATGCAGCAGGAGGCCGATGCTGCCAAACAGGATTTTGAGCAGAAATTCATACCCGGAGAACGCTTTCCGCTGGGCGAGCAGGGCGCTGTGGTCGATAAAATAGACTTTCAAGCTGACGGAAAGGGCCCTGGCAATCATGCCTTAAATTTCATCGGCACCAATGGTAAGCGGCTATCAATTGGCGTCACGCCGCAGTTTCTAAATACCATTTTTGAAGTTATCGAGCGGGTTTCACAGCAGGCGGAATGGGGGCTGATAACGACATCAAGCAGCATGGCCAGGTCTGCCACTCTGCAGTAAAAGCAATGGGATCAATCTATTGATCTAGCCAGGATCTCCAGCCGCATCATACTGCGTAAAAGAAACCAGGTTACCGTCTGGGTCCTTGCACCAGACGATTGCGGTGCCATCGGGTGTGGTCCAGATCCCGGACTGATCCTGCTCCATGAATTCGTAAAACTCGAATTGCACGCCTTTGTCCCCTAGTTCAGCAATGGTGTTGGCGATGTCAGTCACGGCGAACCCCAATATGGTATGGGGCGGATTCACGACAGTTTCTACTTTCTGAACCCTTAGCTGGGTACCGCTTACGTCGAACACCAGAGCAAAAGGCGTGTCTTCCTCACAGGGAAAGCCCAAGACTGATTCGTAAAATTCGCGGCTGGCTCCTGCGTCCGCGGTTGCTGCAAAAGTATCGCCTGCATGATTGACCCCGCTTTTTGTGATGGAGCTATCGCTATATCAAGAATATGACCTGAACCTAGTCGTCACGCTGTTCCAGAATAGGATCTGCCACACCTTCGATGCCAGCTAGTGCAAGGATAGTCAAAAACACAGTTTGTGGTCCCAGGTGTGAATCGACGGGAGAGAACCACTCATCAGGCGAATGCGCGCCGCCTCCGTCACCCCCACCAGAAAGTGTAATGGCGGGTATTCCCAGCGACATCGGCACGTTGGAATCGGTGCTGGAGATGTTCAGGCCCAGCAAATTCACGTCTTGGGCCTCGAATGCGAGCGCCGCCGCCTGTACGATAGGGCTGCGGTGATCTGTGACGCCTACCGGCCGGTCACCAATGAGGTGGAATTCGACGCTGATGAGATTTCGATTCCAGCGAGCGTTCTCTTCGGCTACGGCCTGCAGCGCTGCGGTTTTAGCCTGGCGTTCCAGAATTGCCAAAGAGTCTTTATCGTTGGAGCGCATATCGATAGCAAAGACCGCATTTGCTGCAATAGAATTTACAGATGTGCCGCCATCCACCGTACCCACGGTGAAGGTCGACTTGGGAAACTGGGGGGTTTGCAGGTCCGCGATTTTGGCAATTGCTCGGCCCATTGCGTGAATCGCACTTGGAAGGCCAAAGGCGCCAAAAGAATGCCCTCCTGGGCCTTTGAACTCGAATTCGAAACGCCGACTGCCGGTGCCGCCGGTTGTAATACGCTGAAGTCTGACGCCATCAATGGAGATAAAGCCATCTGTTTCAGGATGCTCCCTAAACAGCGCTTTGACGCCGCGTAAATCGCCACGCCCTTCCTCGCCAACATTTGCTGAAAAAATGATATCGGCGTGGGTGGTAATTCCACTTTCATTGAGCGCTTCCAGTATAGAGAGCAACACTGTGAGGCCGCGGGTGTCATCTCCGATACCTGGCGCATAGTAGCGACCATCGCGAAACTCGACGGTGGTATCAACCCCGGCAGGGAAGACCGTGTCCAGGTGCGCAGCGATTAGGAGGGTAGGGCCATTACCGGTGCCGGGACGGGTTGCCACTACATTGCCCTCATCATCGATGTAGGCATCGGCGAGGCCTCGTTCCTTAACCCGTTCCAGAAAGTAGGCGGCGCGACGTTCTTCCTGAAACGGTGGCGCTGGTATCTCTGTAATGCGAATTTGTTCCTGTATGGCTTCTTCTTCACGCTCTTCCAGCTTGATTAGAGCCGCCTGAACACGTTCATCCATGGCAACAGCATTGAATTGGGCCTCGAGGCTGGAATCAATTGGTACAAAACTCTGGCGCTCACCCTCACTCGTTTGGGCGATTGCTGCGGAACAGGCCAGCCACAGCGTGGCTATTTTCATCAGGGTGTTTTTCACTTAGGGGTTGCTCGATTGGTTTTAGAGTAAACGCATACGCCAGCCGCGGCCGCCACTGCGCAGAGCACGACGTTTTCGCATGCGGGAATGCAGAAGTGAACGTTTTTCGGTAATCCAGTCCTCGCGTCCGACATAAGGGTCCTTGCCGCGATCGCGGCGACGAGTCTCCTCGGCAATGCGAAACTGGCAAAATTCCTGATACAAACGAATTTCAGTGCGCAATTCCTGGATCACAATTTCGGCATAAATGGCATCGTCGAGAAATCCTATGCCAGGTATGTAATCAGGAATCACATCATCGGCATCCACAAAGTAATACAATGCGCTGCGAATACTGTTGCGCTCATCGTCAGACAGCTTCTATTCGTCATCGCTTATCATATTAATTAGTACTTGCAGTTTGAGTAAGCGTTCTGAAATGAAGTTAGGAAGATCAATGACCCGGGCTTTATCGATGAGTTCGTTTGCTTGCTCTTAAATTTGTTGCGCCGCATCTGTATCCGAAATCGCCAACCTGCCTTTGTCTATGCTTTCCTGGAAGCGCGCTAGGTCATCGTCGCTCAGGGTAATGGTGATGTCTATAGGCATATTGATTACTTTGCAGCTTCTGGCTTGGGGAGTTGCGACAGTTGGTGAATTTTGCAGTTCTCGGTACCAATTACAATCTCAGTTTGCCAAATCCCCTTAGGCCGTTCGTTTCCACCTGCCACTAAAGAGGGCGCAACAGAGCGATCAGAACAAGTTGCCCCAGTATAGCGCACTGACCCGCGGCAATCTTCAATGTTTCGCCGTGATCCGCCCCGCATTTGCATTACCGTGCTGCTCTCTTACTTGAAGTGGTTTGCAAGCGCCCGTTCTGCTTACGCGATCTCTTGGCAGCAGCTGTGTAAACCCGCTAGCTCGAGATAACGAGATGAGTCGCTACCGGGTTAGGGCTACATGGTTGCCAGCTAAATGCGTAGATCGCCGAGCTATGGGGAAATCGGGAGATTGTCATCAGGCAACTGCGCCGCGGCACAGAAGCCGATGCTCGAGTCACAAAAATGATGATGCCAGCGGCAAGTTAGGGGATGCCGAGATCCGAAGCCTCAGGTCTGCTGCGCGCCGTGGGACGCGAGGGACTAATTTACTGGAGCCTGTGTTCAAGGCGCGCAGCGAACCGGATTACAGCGTGCTGCGCTGTCGCTGGGCAATTGCACCTGGTAGCTACTGAATTCCAAGCGTGGGACATAGTAGTCGGTTGAGATGTAATGTGCCCCAGAAGCAAATGCAGCTTCCCGGCGCTCGGTGGAATCCTGTCTTGCTTCAATTGTGTTCGCATCTGCTCGCGTGCGCACGATAAACCCCTGCGTAACTGTGGCTTGTATGCGCTCAAATGCTCCCTCAGGATCATTAATAGTGAAGTAGGCCGCGTGGTCAGCACTGCTATCGATAGAATTGACAAACATGGGCAAGCCTTGCAGTGATGCTTTGTCTCGTGCATAGGTGCGGACTTTTTCAGGTCGTTCATCCAGCGCGAAAAAAACTTTGCCACGGGCATCGTCAAGACTGGGCCAATTGTTTGCCAGCACAGCCTCACGCAGAGTGGGGTGATCTCCGCGTACCAGGTCGGGTGTGATGATTTCATGCCAACTGAAAACAGAGAGCGTCTCAGCGTCAAGGGCTGAATAGGCTGCCTCATTAAAATCCAATGCCGGCTCTACACCGGGATAGGCTGAGCCGCCTTCTTTAGCGTTAAGCATAATCAGGATAGGCACATGCTCTGGATTGGCTTGCGACCAGCTGCGGATTTCTGACAGACAAAGAATCCATGTCATGCAATTTGAGCGGACGTCGATATCCTGGGAGTGCAAAACCTTGAAGCCCGGCTTCTGCATTTGTGCAGCGTCGTAAGCTTGAGCGCCAGGTTCTCCAGCTGCTTCTCGGGGCAACAGGGGGTCAGCAAACCGGCCTCCCTCAGGATCATAGACGACATCCAACTCAATCTGCCGCATGCCCAGATTGAGTTGTTCCTTTAGAGGTAGGTGACTGTAATCGAGGGTGATTGCGGAGCGCTCATTGTAGGCCCGAATACGAGCCAATTCTGGTGCCGGGATCGCCAATTTGTAACTGTTGTGGGAACCCACAGCCTGCAGGTCATTCATTCTCAATCCGGTGTCGGCTATGGTGCAGCGTTCGCGCTCAATATCTGTAGTTTTTTGGCAGTCGCCGGCGTGCACTGAGCTTGAGCAGAGCAGTAGCAGGCTCGCAAACAGTAAGCTGGGGCTGGTAGAGATCAACTGCATAGAATTTCCTGACTCGTCAGAATTGGGTGTCTAAATAATCTAGCCAGTGCAGGTGACATTATAGTGACAAGCGGTTCTCAGAATAATAGCAAAGAGCTTGGAGTGCAGGGCCAGCGTCTCAGTCGCCTGACGAATGTCGCAATGGTGCAATAGCTCGGTCGACTATGGAAAGCAGAGTGCTAATGATCAGGCCGTAGGCCAATAGTGAGGCCAGTGTCATGAGCAGTGGATACAGGCCAGAATTCTCTGGGCTGATCCGTGCCGTGGCAATTAGCAGCAGAGGGCCAAAATAGAACACACCGTTCCAGCGCCCCAGAAAACTCATACGCAGGCTCTTCTGGTGGTACAGGAAATGTGAATCCAGCACGTACTGACTGAAGGCAAGCACTATCAAAACGGGCAACACCCAGGGAACGAGTTCTGCATAGGCGGCCCCCGCGAGCCCGGAAGTGACAAACAGGAAGTCGGTGCTATGGTCGAATATCTGACCACGGGCTGAGGCAGTGCCCTGGGCGCGAGCCACGATACCATCGTAATAATCGGTGACGATGGCGAGAATTAGAAAGATTGCGAGCAACCAATCGGCGAGAAAATCGCGCTGCGCCATCGCCCCTGCTACCGGCAGTATCAGCAGCAGGCGGATGGACGTTAACAGGTTCGCCATTAAGCAGGCTTAGGCGAATAATTCGCGTTGGGCGCGGCGCCAGAAAACCAAGCCTATTGCGGCGTTAAACAAGATAAAGAAATTATGCTGCACGAAGCCGAACGCTGCCATTTGTCCTTCGTTTTCCGGAAACAAAATGACCCAGAATGTGATTGCTGCAGCACGCATCGGTGTCGGAACTGCTGCCGCGAAGAAAATCACTGGCAAGAATGGCAGTAGATTCAAGAACGAAGCTTCCACCCCAAACAGATTTAGCGCGGTGGTGTAGACGATCACGGCGGCGAGCAGGGCGGGCGAGCGTAGCAAGAAAAAACTTATATAATGCCAGGGCTTTGCCAGGCGGAAAGCGTGCAGGATACGTTTCTCGCGAAAGCTGTTATTGGGCAAAATTGTGCCATTGAAATAAAGTAACCAAAGCACCAGGAATATCGCTGCACACACGCTGATCACTGGCATCAGCTGAAAGGCTTCAGGCAGATCGGCGCCGCCAAACACAAAGCCGATTGAGGCCCAGATCAACAGGTAGAAAATTTCGCAGAACATAATGAACAGCATCACCGAGCCCACTTCCCAGCCAGGAATCTGGTCACGCTTGTTCAAATAGTACGCCATGGCGCCTTTGCCAATTTGCTCATTAAAGATGGAAATAATGTAGGCGGAGGCTCGAATGGGCAGAATATCCTTATACTTGATATCTGCCAGGAACCAGTTCAGTGCGCGGGTAACCACCAGCGTGTCTACCAGGAAGTAGAACAAAGAATAGCCGATCATCAGACCCAGCCAGGGTACCCAGGCTACGTTGGCAAACACCTGGCTCATGTATTCTGTCAGAGGCAGGCTTTCACGGGCGGCTGCGCCGTTAAGTCGGTAGTACAGATAAGCGAAGCACGCGGCAGTAATAGCGAGAAAGATCACGCGGCCGATCGGATTCTGTTTCTTGGGTGCCTGGACTTTCGCTTCTGTGCCTTCAGTTTCGGCAGCGGCAGTTTCAGTGTTTCCTGTCTCGTTAGCTTCCGTGTCCTGGGTATCTGCTTCGGTTTTCTCACTCATGGCATTACTCGTTGTTTAGAATTTTTGTCAGGGTGTCTTGCAGAGGTGTCAGGCTGATTCCGATCTGCGAATCGGCGTTCTGACTCACAACTTCATTCATGGTGATCACATCGATAACGGTTGGCGTTATGCCCCCACCTTTAATCGTACTGCCGATGGCTGCGCCAATTTTAGCAAACAGCACGGGCACTGAGCCCACTTCTACTTCTTTGCCCATGAGCCCCGCAGTTTTCTTGATTAAATCCTTGTAGGCAATTGCTTCTGGCCCAACAAGCTCAAAGACTTGGCTGCCCTCAGCCTCTTTAGTTGCCAATTTAATCAGTGCGCTACTGAGGTCATCAGTATCAAGCGGGCGCATGGAATAGTCGCCACCACCCAAGACTTTGGCCTGACCGCTGGAGGCGGTACCAATTAAAGAGCTGGCCCCAGCCGTGCCGGGCCCCATCAGAATCGGGGTGCGCACTACCGTCCCCGCAAGACCAGAATTTAACACCAGCTCCTCTGCAGCACCTTTCGAGCGAAAATAAGCGTTGCTGGAACTGGCGCTAGCGCCGACCACGCTGATAAAAATTATGTGTTTGACGCTCATTGCCTTGGCGGCTTCGACTACAGCGGCTGTTGCTGCTACGTTAGCGCTGGCGTAATTGGAGTGCTTGTTCTCGATCAGAATCCCTGCGAGGTGAATAACGCAGTCAGTGCCTGCAAGTGCTTGTTCCAGGCTCGCCGAATCGTCATAGGAGATGGTGGTTGGTGTAACAGCTGGTGATTGTGGCAGAGAGGCGAAGGCACTCTTCGAGCGGACTCCAGCAATAACTTCCATCCCTTCTATTTCGCTTAAATGGCCCAGCAAATTTATGCCCACGCTGCTGTTTGCCCCGGTAATGCTAATTTTCATGCAGTTCTATTTCCCTGTTAGGCGCTGTTCCAGTAAACCATGAGGCCGATTCTACTATGTTTGAGCCCAATAGCTTGCCGTGATGGCGCGCGATTGTACCAGCTTCGGTGTGGTTGAAATACGGGTTTACCGGAAATATGGATCGATATATCGCAGTTTGTTGCTTTGTGAAATTTGGAGTTCTATCTGCCTCAGGTTTCAGCCCCGATGCTTCGCTGCATCTCTGTTCGGGCATCCTGCAATACTTTACTGCGCTGATGCTTGCCGGCATCAGTATTAATTATCTGGGTCAGATCGGCGGCTTCGAATGCGCGGATCCTTTGCTGTTCTGGTGCATCGGCATATAGCGTAGTGCGCATGCGCGGTTGCCGTCCCGCAGCGGCGACTGCGGCCGTAATCTGCCGCGGCACCCATTCCTGCCCATGTTCTGCCCCGGCTGCCCGGGTAATGCTCTCGTTCATCAGGCTGCCACCCAGGTCATTGGCGCCGCAGTTCAGCGCCACCATGGCACCGCGTTGGCCCATCTTTACCCAGGAGGTTTGAATATTCTGGATTGCACCGTTGAAGACCAGTCGCGGCACGGCGTGCATCAAGAGCGTCTCGCGGGCGCTTGGTCCGCGGCGGGATTTTCCTTTGAGATACATGGGCGCCTCAGACGCCACATAGGGTAGAGGTACGAACTCGGTGAAGCCGTGGCTTTGTTCCTGCAGATCCCTGATGGCGTGAAGGTGTGCAGCCCAGTGTCTGGGTCGATCCACATGGCCAAACATAATCGTTGCCGTTGTGTTAAAGCCGACTTCATGGGCGGCGGCCATGACTTCCAGCCATTGTTCCGTGTTGAGTTTGTCTGCACATATTTTTTGCCGAACCTCATCGTGCAAGACTTCCGCAGCAGTACCTGGCAAGGTATTGAGACCTGCTGCTTTGAGTTTTTGCAGAAACTCAGTCAGGCTAATCCCGAGGGTTTCTGCTCCCTGCCAGACTTCCAGTGGAGAGAAGGCGTGTACATGCATGTCGGGAACAGCTTGTTTTACGGTCCTGACAATGTCGATATAGGTCTGGCCGGTGTAGTCGGGGTGGATGCCGCCCTGCATGCAAACTTCAGTTGCACCACGCTCCCAAGCCTCGATGCAGCGTCGGGCAATTTCTTCTGCAGAGATGTCATAGGGTTTGCCGCGCAAGTTTTCACTCATTTTACCCTTTGAAAAGGCGCAGAACTGACAGCGGAAATAGCACACATTGGTGTAATTAATATTGCGGTTTACCACATAACTGACGGCGTCGCCCACGCTTTCTTGCCTGATCTCATCAGCTGCGTTAACCACGGCACTGAAATCAGGCCCGCGGGCTTCGAAGAGTGTTTCAATTTCCTTCTCTGACAGGGTTTCACATGCCCGGGCCTTATCGATGATGGATTTGACAGCGGGTGATGCTGGCCGTCGATTTTCACTCAAGCCAATTTCCAGGGCAGGAATATCCTGGCTGGCTCCAGGGAGCCAGTTGTCTCTTTTCGCAAAACCCATGCTGTCGCTGTGGCTCAACACAGCAGGCATGATGCCGGGGTCGAGCCATGTTTCGGCATCCATCAAATAGGAAGGATATATTGTGAGTCGCTGTTCCAGAAATTTTCCAGCAGCAGCGGTTTCATTCTCAAGTTTGTCCAGATGGGGCCAAGGGGCCTCGGGGTTGACATGGTCAGGGGTGAGTGGTGAAACGCCACCCCAGTCATTTATGCCACCTGCGACCAGCTGTGGCAGCACTCCCGGGCTGAGATTTGGCGGCGCCTGGATGTTCATGGTCGGCCCGAAGATCAGGCGAGCGACGGCGAGTGTCCAGATCAAGTCTTCCAGATCAGGCTCCGGTGCCTGTGCCATCTTGGTATTGGGCTTAGCCCGGAAATTCTGCACAATGATTTCCTGGATATGCCCATATTGCTCATGGATTTTTCGAATTGCGAGCAAGGACTCGATGCGTTCCCGCCGGGTCTCTCCAATGCCAATGAGGATGCCAGTGGTGAAAGGGACCTGGGCTGCCCCCGCGAGAGCCAGAGTGTGCAGTCGCAATCCCGGATCCTTGTCGGGGGAGCCATAGTGCGGCATGCCTTTTTCACACAGGCGTGTGGAGGCGGACTCCAACATAATGCCCATTGAGGCGCTTACGGGTCTCAGAAAAGCAAGTTCCTCGGCGGTCATGTTACCGGCATTGATGTGGGGCAACATGCCAGTCTCTCTCAATACCCTCTCTGCCACAGCAGCTACATATTCGAGTGTTGTTTCATACCCGAGTTCAGCTAAAGCTTCCCGAGCCGCGCGATAACGGAGCTCTGGTTTTTCCCCGAGGGTAAACAGCGCTTCCTGGCAGCCCATCTCAGCGCCAGATTGACACAGAGCAACGACCTCATCCGGTGACAGGAAGGCCTTCTCAATGTGTCGCGGCGTTTGGGCGAAGGTGCAATAGTGACAAACGTCACGGCACAGTTGGGTAAGTGGAATAAATACCTTACGGGAGTAAGTGATTAACTGACCATGATGCTGATCACGCAATTTGCATGCCGCAGCCGCCATTGTGGCCGTGTCGGAGTTGTCAGCCAGGGCCAGGGCGGCGGATTCGCTCAAGGGCGTGGCGGCAAGGGATTCGGTCAAAGCTGGGGTCTCTAGTTGTTATTCTGGCTAAGGGCCTAGATTATCAGCCTCATAGCACTAATGAGAACCTAAATTGCGGCAAATCAGACGGTTTATCCCGTCATCGGTGGGTTTTGATACACTGGGCCTTGATTTGACTGTCATGTCAGCAATCCCATATATACCAACTGAAGTGGTGCAACCTGGCTGCTGCTTCGAATAAAAAATTTAAAAAGCGGATCAGGCCTATGAACTCTCTGTTTTCCTTAACCCCCAAACAACTTCTTAGCCAGCTCGGTTGCCTGATTCTACTGCTGCTGTCCTTCGCGACTACAGCCCAGACTTCCTGGCTGTTTCAAAACGCTGCGGTCATCGTGGGTGATGGCGAGCAGCTGGACAGTGCTGATGTCCTGGTCGTTGACGGCCAGATCGTGGCGATTGGTGCGAGCCTGGAGCAGGCCGCTGCAGCTAATTCCGCCACGGTAATTGATTTGAGCGGAAAGTGGTTGATGCCGACACTAATAGATGGCCACGCGCATCTGGGTTACCAGTCCCGTTCCAGCTGGGGGGCAGATAATTATGGGCTCGCCAATTTAGAGGACAATCTGCGGCAATATGCCTATTACGGTTTTGGCGCAGTGTTTTCCGCCGGCAGTGATCCTGTTGGGCTAGGTCAGGAATTGCAGCAGTCCATTGCTGTGCAGCAGGACTTGCCCGAATTTTTGTTTGCTGCCGGCATGGCGCCGCCGGGTCAGGGGCCTAACAATCAGTTTCTGGTCCATACCAGCCAGGTTGAAGCGGAAACCGGCATGACAATACTTCGCGGTCTGGAAAATCCAGAGCAGGCCCGCCGGGCTGTTGCAGAGGCGGCTCAAAAGGGCGTTAAGTTCATCAAAATCTGGGTGGATGATCGCGGTGGTTCGCAGCTCAAGCTAAGTCCTGCTATTTACCGTGCGGTGATCGAGCAGGCCCGTAGTCTGGACTTGAAAGTGTTTGTGCATCAGCAAACTGCGCGCGATATGCCGGACCTGATCGACGCGGGGGTCCATGGCTTCCTGCATGGTCGTATAGGGGCGGAATTCACATCTGCGCTGGCGCAACAGGGGAAGGGGGCAGATGTCTTTGTTATCCCGAACCTTGGGCTGGGTGAGTTGCGACGGGAAGCTATAGGTGACGACCCCTTCTTGCGATCCTTCCTGTCTGTTGAGCTACGGGAGCAACTCGGAGTCTCGGCTAACCGCAGTGCGGTGCCGGAGAGGGACGAGCGGGTTGAAACGGAATTACGAGCAGGCTTTGAAAGAATAGAGGAGGCCAATCTGGACTTAGTATTAGGGACAGATGCAGGCGCCGTTCCCGGACACCCTTTTGGCTACACTGGGCACAGGGAGCTGGAGATATTCGTGAGCCTGGAGATGACGCCCATGACGGCTCTGGTGACGGCTACCGGCAATGCCGCCAAACATCTGAAACTCGATGATCTGGGACTGGTGGCCGTGGGCAAGCGTGCCAGTCTGTTGGTGCTAGATGCCAATCCGCTGACTGATATTCGCAATACACGTGCTATTCACGCCGTGTATCTTAATGGTCGCTTGATTGATCGCGATGCAATCGCAGCCAGTCTACCCAATTAGCCTGGCTTTGCTTAAGCCCGAGAACTTTAAGTCCGAAACAACTAGAATTGCCAACCAGTCGCAGGGGTAGGCAGTAAAAATACCCGGTCCAGATTCTCAATAAGATCATCTGCGGCCGTAACGTCACCGCTTGTTGCCAATCGGGTTGCGCTGGCTGCACCTAGCCATAGGCGGCTGAACCCACCGACACTGGCGTTTAATTGCGGTAGCTTCTTGCTGTGCCCCGCGCTGACTTTGCATTCCTGGCCTAGGTGTAGCGTGTATTCTCCGCTAATACCCTGCCAGGGTAGACTGCTGTCCAGGTGGTGACGGATAGGGTCATCCAGAGTCAAGTTAAGCGAGAGCGTGCTGTGATTACTTAAATGCGTGGCGGCGATGCAAGTAGCCAGATCGTTAATCCGCAGCTGCCACCAAGCCTCGGCTTTAATCCCTTCCTCATATTTGCCACCTTCGGTTTTGCGCTGATTGCGAAAGGGTTGGCGGATGAGATCCTGCAGCTGAACATGCTGGGGCTCGAAAAGGGTTACCAATACAATTTGATCCCCCAGACTCCTGAGCAAGGCCATCAATTCCAGCAACTGCTGCCGGTTTTGATAAGCAAGGGCATGAATGTGGAAGGGGCCATATTCACCCTTGCAGCGACCCCAGACGAAGTGTGTGAGTTTGCCTTCCTCATCGCGATAGCCAAGACCCAGAGGCTCTTCTGTCCAACCCATCTCGGCTTCCACAAGTTTTACAGAAGCTAACTGAGTGCCGCCATGTCCGCGCCAGCGCTGCATCAGCGCCTGGTAAAGATCAGCCGCGTGCTTTTGGGTTAGTCGCAGCGGTGGCCTGAAATCCACGTCGATATTAATCAGTGCAGGATTCAATTTTACAAAGCGTTCGTAGGGGCCAGTACCGAACCCCAGTCGGCTGTAGTATCCCTGTTCAAACATGCCTCAGGCCGCCGTGGCCATGCCCGATTCGGCTTCCTGGGCCACCACCCTTGCAGTCAATTGGCTGGCCAGGCCCTGCTTACGCGCCACCGTGCTGGTAGTTACAGCCGCGATTACCGCCATGCTCAGTTCAGCCTGCTGATGCAGGATTGTGCCATCACAGCTGCTGACTGTGCACTCCAGAGCACCGGCAAGTTCGGCTGCCAGCGTGCGGGAGCCTTTCAGGAATTTTCGCAGATATTTCGCATCGTCGTCATCATTGCGATCAATCCAGCCGATCTCTTCCCAGATACGACGGACAGCGGCGAAGTCTTGTTTAAGCTCAAGTGGCCTGATTGTCATGGCTATAGTCCAGATAAGCACGATCACCGACTGTGGGTCGATGGCCCGGAGAGTCATGCGCTTGTCGTTTGAACCGGGCGCTCTTTGGGAGCTGGAATAATGCGCTAGAGCAGGTGGAAAACGAATTCTTCATCAGCGCCGCCGCGGATTTCCTTGATGTGCGCCTGCAGCTCTTCCCGCTTGACGTGATCCATTCCTCACGGTTCTCATCAGGATCTTTGCCCGCTTCTGAGCGCTTGCGTTCTTCGGCGGAGCGGAACTGGCAGAATTCATCATAGGCTTCGATTTCGGCATTGAGTTCCCGAATGACAATCTCCACGAACATGGCGTCATCAAGGAAGCCAATACCCGGAATATGATCCGGAATCAGGTCGATCGGATCAGCAAAGTAGGACATTGCGCTAATGACCCGGGCACGATCTTAATCAGACATATTCCATTCCTCGTCACGCATCATCTCCAGCAGCACTCTGAGCTGCAGTAAGTGATCCGCGATGAAGCCCGGCAACTCCGTGTTCATGGCGATATCAACTATCTTGTAGGCCGCTTTCTCTATTTCTGCCTAGCCCTAGCTGTCAGTGGCCACAGTCCTGGTTTTTCCGACTATGGTCTTGAAGCGTTCAAGGTCTCTGTCACTCAAGGTGAAGGTGATATCTAGAGGCATAGCATGATTCCTTTATTGCGCGCTGCGTACCGATGCTTCGCTTTTATTCTGGTCTAATTATTGTCGATATCTAATGCAGTTTTCTGTGCGCGATGCCGCGTTTTAGCTTGCGACCAAGCTTTCTAGCAGCCTGAGCTGTTAATCAGCTGGTCGAATAATGTGATATTCCGTCTGTCTGGGAGCAACATATTCGAAATCCTGGCCATCATAAAATCCGTCTTCCTCCAGCTTCATGCGCATTGGCTTGTTGCTCCAGCCCGGAATATCTACCAGGGCAGTGAGTTCGATGGAGTAGGCGGTGTTCGCCTGCATGGCGTAGTCGCCAGACCCTGGTACGCCTTCTTGCTTGTCCCACATGCCGATGGTAGTGCCCGCTGCATGCCCGTGCAGTCCAATTGGGTGGGTGTAGATGATGGGGCCTATGCCCCGTTCGATGGCCTGCTCACGGGTGCGTCGTAGTATGTCATTGCCGGTTCGGCCCACCTGAAAGTTTTCGGTGAGGATGTCCTGTAACTCATTGCCTTTTCGTAAGGCTAATTTCAGCTCGGCTGGCACGTCACTCTCGCCCTCACGCAGGATATAGGCGTTTTGCTGGGTATCGGTCTGTAGATTCAGATAACTAATCCCAAAATCAATATGCACGTGGTCGCCGCGGTAAAGTATTTCAGGATCCAGGTTATTGTTTGCAATATCAGAGAGAGAGCGATCTGAACGCTCGACCTCGATGCCGGTGTGAAACCAGGTTTGCATGCCGAGATCATTAACTCGCTGTCTGAACCACCACTCGAGATCGCTGATGGATGTGATGCCCGGTTTGACCACCTCGCCGGAAAACCCTTCACTAATGATACCGTGGGCAATTTCCATCACGTCTCGATAAACCGCCATCTCACTTTCGGTGCGGGTTTCCAGCCAGCCAACAGCAACGGGTTCACTGGATACAATGCGTTCGCGCAATCTTGCAGGCAAGGCCGCGCTGAAGTCTCGTTGCTCGGAGTACGTCAGGCCGTCTGCTAGCGCATAGGTGTCGGAAAAATTCAGCGCGATCTTCTGCGGATCATACTCGTCGAGGATCTGGGCGATTCTCGCATACTGGTCGGGCTGTGACTCCGGGTCCCATACTCCAGGAAAGAGATCACCCACTGCGTAGCGTGCCACAGCCATGCGTTCGACACCCCGTTCCGGGCCATGATCAATGAACATCATTACTGTGCGCCGGCGAGCGTTCAGCCATGTTGCGGGCAGCATGGTTCTTAGTACGGGGTCTTCATTGTATTCCCGCGCAATCAGCACCCAGGCATCAACATCGGCCCGGCGCATGACCATGGGCACTACAATGTCCAGACGCTCTTGGAGTAAGCGGTTGGTGATAGCGGCGCGTTCACGTAGCGGCAATACGCGGTCGGCAAGTTCATCGGCTGACAGATTTTGCAGCAAGCTGGCAGTCAACAGCACCAACATGATGCGTGGCCAATTTCGAATACGGATATTGCGCATAGCAGACAGACCTCTTTTGTTCATAGCTCCGCAGAGTATCATTTTGCTGAAGCTGGCGAAAACGCATTTGCAACAGGGTATTATTACCAATCCTCACTGCAAGAACACCATAAGACCATGAGTAAGCAAGTTGATCCCGAATTCGATCCTACGCAGCATGTCCTATCCGAATCACATTATTTCGAGGATATGAAAGTTGGTCAGCGCTTTAACAACCCCTCGCGTACGCTGGGTGACGCGAATTTTGCCGCTTTTCAGCTTGCCTCGGGGGACAACCATCCTATTCATTATGATGTAGAGTACTGTCGTCGCAAAGGTCACCGCGACATGGTTGCCCATGGATTTCAGGTTGCGATTCAGACAGCTCCCGGCGCCGGCATGCTGCCCCATGTGCTAGAGGATAGTTTGATTGGGCTGATTGAGCAGAGCAGCAAGTTTCTGAAACCGGTGTATTGCGGAGACACCGTCTATCCGGCGCTCGAAATCGTAGACCTGACCCCTGGCACTACTACTGGCGTCATACATTTGCGCACCACGGTGCACAATCAGAATGGCGAACTGGTGCTGGAGGGCGAGCAAAAAATGCTGGTGCGCAAACGCCCGCAGGAAGAGAATGTCTAGGGTTTGAAAGGAATCGCTTGAGAAGGATTGTTTGGAGTCGACCCCCGCAGGGAGTAGTCGATTTCGACCTAGGACTAGCTGGCCAATTTGTAAATAGCAGTATGCTCAACTTCCAGCGCAACCTCATCTGCGACTAGAAACACCACGTACAGCCTGATGAATTCATGTCCCTTTCGATCCCATTTCTTGATGGGTACCGCCTTGATGACGATGTCTTGACCAATTTTAAGACCCTGTCGCATCACCATTTTGCTACCGGTGTGAACCCAGGCTGGCATCACGTACAAATTTTTCAATACCTGGTTGCACATCTCCAGCAGATAATAGGGATGAATCAAAGCCTCAGCGCCCTGATATAGCGTTGCCCGATCGCGCTGGACTTCAACATGCGTCTTGTTTTCAGCCGCAGTGGGTTGCCAGAGCAGGGCTGGGGCTGGCTGCTCAATCTGGATCGCATCCCAGCTGACTTCGGGGCGCGAACTGATTTCTGCTCCCGGTGTCATGGCGGCACGAGGACTAATTTCAGGCAGCTCGAAAGGCAGCCAGCTTTCAAGTTTTGCCAACAGCGTTCCATCTTCGTTGTAGGCGCTGGTGACATGGCTGCGCAGAGTCGATTCCTGGCTAAGATTTTCCGTACGGATGGAGAGCAGATTGTCCTGGTAGGCTGGTTTCAGGAATAGTACGTCCATCATTCCGCGTTCCAGAAACGCTGCGCCGTAGTGCCGGACCAGAGGTTGAGTCAAATAGCCGAAGACATTGACGCCACTAACCAGGGCGCCAGAAAACCCATAGCGTCGGGCAACGTCATCACTATGGATTCGATTCTCAGAGGATTCCGCGTCATTAAGGGCGAGTATCTGCTGCGGTGACAGAAAGTCGGTTGAAGCAGTTGGGCTATCGCTGATCAAAATGAGTGCTCGCGTAATTCAAGTGTGATTGGGGTAGTTAAATACTGCAGAAGCTGATTTGGTAATGCTCCTGGTCTGCTAATGCAGAATGTCAACATGCCTGAGTTGCCAATCTACAATGCCACTGGGGTCCTGCATGCGCAAGTTTCTCGACACATAGTTTAGTTGAGGTGTTTCAAGACGCAA
>DLPV01000043.1:30104-38916 GCA_002477465.1 Gammaproteobacteria bacterium UBA7449
CCCAACAGCGTGATGCGCAACAGTCTCAGTGTTTGGCTGATGGTGTCTTCATCTTCAACCAGGTTCAGGCTACGACCCACGGCAAGCCTTTTGCCGAAGAAAATGAAAAAGTAGAGTGGGAATTCAAGGCTTGTTGTCAGCGAGCCACCTTTTTCCGAAAGACCGGCAGTACGACGGTGTCAAAGTTACTAAGACCATGCCGGAGCAGTCTCTTGAACACCTCAGGGGGCGCGCCAAACAAGATGGTGCCTGCACTATCCTTGTAAAGGCGTGCACCCTGACAGGGCCGAACAAGTGAAAGATCCCTGGCGAATGCGTCAGCCGGGAGGTCTGGGTGTTTTGTGGTCGTTAATTGGCACTGCTTATTAATAAGTTTTTATGGCATCAAGCGTAACCACAGGCTTTTGATTGTGGAAGTATCTTGAGGGAATCAACAGAGGGTTAATTTTAAAAATAACAAGCGGGGGTGTTATCGCTCAAGCTCGCGGTGTGATTTGGTACCAGATCCGGATCTTGGAATTCCGCAAAATTTCAGTAATCTATAGCAGAATTAACCTCTCCCCATGGTGTGAAACTCTGTGTTTGGTCTGATAGAGCTCATGTTAGCCAGTCGATTTGACATGGCAAAAAATGCTGAAATGGCGCCAATATCCCAGATATCTTGTGTGGTGAAACCGTGCTTATGCAGTGGCACATGATCAGCCTCACTTACCGCATACGCGCTTTGGGAGACCTTGACGGCATAATCCAGCATAGCGCGCTGCCGCTCTGAAATATCTGCTTTGCGGTAATTTGTCGCGATCTGGTCGCTAATTGTCGGGCTTTTTTCTCGAATGCGCAGAATCGCGCCATGAGCGACCACACAGTACAGGCACTGGTTCAAGCCCGAGGTGGCCACCACTATCATTTCCTTTTCACCCTTGGACAGGGCACTTTCGCCTTCCATCAAGGCGTCGTGGTAGTCGAAGAAGGCTCTGAATTCAGCAGGTCTTGCGGCGAGGGCAAGGAATATATTGGGCACGAACCCAGCCTTTTCCTGCACGGCGAGAATTCGCTCGCGAATGTCAGCTTCGATGCTGTCAATTTCTGGGACCGGAAAAATACTGATGGCTTCCGCTGTCATATGGTTCTCCTCCGCGTGCCGCTGACGTCAATGCCGGGTAATTTCATCCGCCTGGTACATCTTCAGCTCTGGTGCCACTACTGCAAGTTCAGCCATGGCTTGGATGAATTCTCCTGACTCAGGAACCTGGAAATGCTTCTCCAGGCTGGCCATGTCCTGCCAGTGCTCAACAAACACCAGACGGTTGCTGTTTTCGCTGTCTATGTGGACGGCATGGCTGATGCAACCCGGCTCATTGCGGGAACGCGCAGCATGGCTATGGCTCAGAGTGATTGCATGCTCCAAAGCATCCTCGCGCACTGTGACACTGCCCAAAACAATGATCATGATTTTTTCCTGTTGGTGCTGGCGGAGCCCATCATTTAGGATGGGGACTATAACTCAGGCAGGAGCCATTACCTAGTCAGGTAGAGGGCATCCACATCTGCAACAGGGGTTGAGGTGTTAGGCGGAAGGGTGATGGGAAGAAGCGTTATGGGTAAACTGCAAAATAAGATCTATGTTGTCACGGGAGCCAATTCTGGCATTGGGCTCGCGGCCGCTGAAAGTTTTGCCGAGCAGGGGGCTGAAGTAGTCCTGGTGTGCCGCAATGAAGCCAGGGGCAGAGCGGCGCAGCAAAAGATCCAGCAGACCTCGGGCAACGAGAACATCCATCTTGAGATTGCAGACTTCAGTTCCTTAAGGAGTATCTCGACATTGGCTGATCGACTGCTGGCACGCTATCCACGCATTGATGTGCTTTGCAACAATGCCGGCGGTGCCAATGCCGGACGCAAGCTGACAGCGGAAGGCTTCGAGCTCACTTTTGCAACTAACCATCTCAGCGGGTTCTTGCTGACGAAGAAGCTCCTACCAAGCCTGCTGGACCATGAGGGAGATCCTGCTCGGGTCGTATTTACGAGTTCGCTCGGGCACAAGAACAGCCCACTAGATTTTGATGATCTTGGCCTGGAAAAGGATTACGGCACGCTCAAAGCCTATGGCCGCAGCAAGTTGATGAACTTGCTCACCGCCCGTGAATTGCATAAGCGCTATGGTGACAGCAAACTCATCGCCAGCTCTTTCCACCCGGGTGCGGTGCGCACGCCGATCTGGAGCAAGGGCGGCATCCTGGCGAGGCTCATCGGGCTGGTGATGTATCCCTTTATGTGGAGTATTGAGAAGGGGGCAGATACTTTTATCTGGCTGGCCAGCGCCGAAGATGCCGAGGTATTGAGTGCCGAGGGGAGCTACTTCTTCGATCGGCGCAAACCCCGGATTGCCCAATTCGCAACCGATGAGGCGGCTGCAGAATTATGGCATGTCAGTGAGCAGCTGATCGAACCGTATTTCGAGGCATAGCCCTCCGGATCGCCCAAACTCGAAACCAAACTTGTTGCTGGTTCTTATTATTCCCACCTGCAAGCCTGCAGAGCAGTCCGAATAAGGGGCAGGTCTCACAAACTGCCTCTTACCGCATTGGGAATAACAGCTAGTTCCTGAGCCCGAAGGTGTACACGACGTTACCCGAGGCGATAGTCACATACTGATGGCCATCCACGGCAAACGTCATGGGGGCAGCGTGCACGCGACGTCCCAGTGAGATATTCCAAAGCTCCTCGCCGCTCTGCGCATCCAGGGCGAAGAAATAGCCGTCGGCACTGCCGGTGAACACGATGCCGCCAGCGGTAGTGGTGATGCCGGCAGATGAACGGGGCATGATGGGGAATTCCCATTCGATTTCAGCCGTCCCCGGGTTAATCGCGCGGATCGAGCTATGGTAGGCATCCATCGGCTGGGTATAACGGCCGCCACCGCCGGTAAAGCGCTCGCCTTCCTCATAATCCTCGTCACGCTTGAAGAACTCCTGCTCACCGTCGAACGAGGTGACGTAAAACAGGCCGGTGTCCTGGCTATAACCCGGTGAGTACCAATTGGTCGCGCCGACTATGGGAGGGGATACCATGATGCCTTCATAGGTAGGCGCCATACCGGGCACTCGAATTGGTCGGCCGGTTACTGGATCAAGCCCCTGGGCCCAGGTCTGGGCAGCATAAGGTTTGCCGATCAGGAATTCGCCATCAGTGCGATCCAGAGTGTAATAGAAGCCATTGCGGTTGGCCCACATCATCACCTTGCGCTCGCGCCCCTCAAACTCGATGTCCGCCAGGATAGGAATCTGGATCGAATCATAGTCATGCACATCGTGGGGCGTGAACTGAAAATGCCACTCAATTTCGCCAGTATCCCCATCAAGCGCTACCACAGAATCTGAATAGAGATTGTCCCCCAGGCGTACATCTCCGTTCCAGTCCGGTCCCGGGTTACCAGTACCCCAATAAATCTGGTTCAATTCTTCGTCGTAGGAACCTGTTATCCAGGTGGCTGCACCGCCTGTTTTCCATGAATCACCCGACCAGGTGTCATTACCAAACTCACCGGGGCCAGGTATCACATAAGTGCGCCACTCCAGCTCACCAGTCTCTGGATCGTAGGCATCAATAAAACCGCGTATACCGAATTCACCGCCGGCTATGCCGGTAACCACTTTGTCTTTCACGATTAGCGGTGCAGCCGTCTTGCTGTAACCGCTGTCATGCGGTGCGACTTCTTTGTCCCACAGCAAATTGCCGGTACGGGCATCAATGGCCACCAGGTGAGCATCAAGAGTCGACATGAACAGGGTCTCACCGAGAATGGCAACGCCGCGGTTGTTGCGGCCACAGCAGATTCGCAGGTCATCTGGCATGTCGTGGTCATAGCGCCAGTATTGGCGTCCGGTGAGGGCATCAACCGCCACCACGTTGCTGGGTGCCTCGGTGATAAACATGATGCCGTCCACCACCAGCGGCACCGTCTCGGCGCGGTCGATGACCGGGATCTGGTAGGCCCACTTCATTTCCAGCTGGTCGACGTTGTCCACGTTGATCTGGTCCAGCAGGCTGTAGCGCTGGCTATCCAGAGTGCCGGAGTACATCAACCAGTTCTCAGGCTCGTCGTCTGCATTCACCAGTCTTTCCCAGGTGATGGGAGAGAAGGCGGGCGTTATCACGGTGGAGAAGGGGT
Source organism: Gammaproteobacteria bacterium UBA7449 (assembly GCA_002477465.1). GTDB lineage: Bacteria > Pseudomonadota > Gammaproteobacteria > Pseudomonadales > Pseudohongiellaceae > UBA9145. The sequence continues at coordinate 34,273 of DLPV01000043.1, forward strand.
CTTCCTGGGCCTGCAGCGGTGCTGAGACTAAAAAGCTGACGCCTAGGAAGGCGGCAGCGAGCGCAGGAGGGAATGGGTTGGTTATTTTTTTCATTGGGGCAGTACCTCGCGACGCAGGGAAAACAGGTAGGCGACCAGGTCATCCAGTTCGCCGTCAGAAAGTGCCTGGCCGTAGCCGGGCATGGTGGACTGCTCACTGCGTTCATAGGATTCAATATCGCGTTTTTGAAACGACCACAGGTTGGCGTCTGCATCCATGATGCGCAGGGAGAAGCTGTCTTCGTTCATGCGAAAGCCTTCCCTCACCTCGCCATCTCTACCGGCAACCTGAATAGTCCACCAGCGTGGCGCCACTGCTGCATCTGGATCCAACATGGACTGCAGCAGGTCTTCAGGGGTTTGGTTCTCACCGACTCTGGACAGATCTGGGCCCAGGCGGCCGCCCTGGCCGTTTACCATGTGACAGCTCGAACACTCGCCCTTGCCGCCAAACAGGTCAGCACCAGAGCCGGCATTGCCGGCCAAATCCACCGAGGCCGGGTCGTAACGCAGGGAGTTGATATAGGCGACAAGCTGCCACACCGTAGGATCTGGCACATCGGCAGCCACCGGCAGCATGGCGGTGCCGGGTATGCCTTCGCGGATGATATTGAAGATGCCAGCGTCACTGCTGGCGCGGCGCAATGTGCCGGTGAGATCGGGCGCTCCGGTTTCATCATTGCCTTTGGCATCGAAGCCATGGCAGCGCGAACACTGGCGCTCGAAATATCGGTTACCCATGCGGATATCCACGGCGGTGTTGTAGAGTGTGCCGCCGTCCTCGGCATGAGAGGCGGGACTCAGCAGTTCCGTAGCGGGGCTAAAATAGAGAACGAATGCGCCGTAGAGAACGGCGGTTTTGGCCAGCCCCGGGAGTTTTCGTAGGGCCGTTATTGTTGCAGTAGTCATAAGTGCTCCTCTGTTATCATTGATATAGCGAGGAATAAGCTGTCAGCTAGTGTAACACCGGCTCTGGGGGATGCAATTGGCAGGGATTGGCAGGCTATAGAGGCTCTGAGGCGCTCAATAGGTCAAGAAGGCTCGCTACACGGCTACTGGCATACGGGCACTAGCTGGGCGGGTTGTAGCCCTCTCTAGTGATCTCATACACGACATAGTCAAACAGCTCGTCGCCGTGTCTGCGCTGCTGGATACCATCTCGCAGCTTGCCACCGATTTTCTCTCCCGCCTTGCGCGAACGTAGATTGTCCGCACCGACCCAGAACACGACCGTTTCAACAAACGTGAAAGCGTGTTTCAGCATGAGTTTCTTTACCTCACCATTGTAGTGGCCGCCCCAATAATCGCGGCCCAGGAAGCTCCAACCAATTTCGATTTCACTCTTGTGGCTGTCGTAGCCGTGATAGCGTGACGATCCGATGATGCTAACGTTTGCCTTCTCGATGAAAGTAAAAGCGCTTTTCGAAGCCATTGCGGCCTCAAAGTACTCGCGAAACTGGACTTCCTCATAGCGATTTTTCGCCGGATGCTGTTCCCACAGTAATGGGTCTGCAGCGATTGCATACATGTGCTCCCAGTCTTCGGCAATCATGGGACGAACAATGACACGTGGACCTTCGAGTGTGGGTTGCAAATCTGGCGCTTTTTCCATGGCGGGTTCCCCATAAAATTGAACCTAAACCAGGTCCAGATCAGATTTATGGAAGTGAAGCATCGGTTCAAAGCCACCCAGGATCATACGCTTGCCGTCGAACGGCATGTCACTCAATGCCGCCATCTGCGTGTCTTCAAACATGCCTTTGTGTGCAGTGTCAGCGGTGGCGCGATCAGGCCAGATCGCCCAGGTCGTGTTTTCCTGTTTCTGCAGGCCCGCTTGGGGATTAATAGTTTGTGGTTCCACTGATTGCTCCTCCTCTTGATTTATTGTTTTTATTCTGGCCGCAGTGGCGAGGCCGCAACGGCAACCGCAACCGAAGGAAAGGCCCACGCAGCAATGCTGGTGAAGCGCAGAGGCTCCTGATTTTTTATAACTGGACGGATATGTATAAACCAAGAATGATCATCAGGATCAATGCCTTAGGTACGTTACGCTCGGTCCGGTTCTGTGCAGTTTGATTTTCCATGTGCTGTAGCCTAATTCAGGCCCAAGCAAGAAAATATGGTTTGGCTAAACCATGTATATTTATACAGTATATTTAGTGACGGATTAGACGATGTGGCCGATCCAGCGGCCCGCCAGCATGACACCTGACCACAGCAACAGCGACAGGAAGCCGGCGGTTTTTACCGGAATTGGGATGGCTGCAGCGGAATCCCACTGGTCCACCTTGCGATAGAGCCTGAAATGGAAGAAGCCCATGTTGGCGCCGGCCAGAGCCAGTAGCACCAGCTTGGACAGGAACGCTGGGTTATCAAGGTGTCCGGCGGCGCGGGTGATGAACATCCCGAGGCCGGTCACGGTGGCGATGCTGAACGCACCCCAGGTCCAGTGGATGAGCTCGCGGTTGAGGGTGCTTATCGGGTAGCGGTTTGCCGCCAGGCCCAGCAGACGCAGGTCCACCCAGAGGATAGAGCCGACCACCATGGCGGCTGCGATCACGTGAATGGTCTCCAGAGTCGGAAACCAGTTGGTAGCAGCGATGACCTGAGACAGGCCCCAGTTTTCCACGCCAACCCAGAAACTGTACTCGGAGCCATCGAAATAGGGCTCCATACTCCACAACGGGTACTCCAGGTATTCCAGGTAGGCAATCCAGCGCCCGGCCGCGCACACCGCGATGATAAGCGCGACGCTCAGCAGTGCCATTACCCTGGCAGTCCATGTTCTTCCCGGGCTGAGCTGCCAGTAGTCGGTCTGACGTTTACTGAGCCAGTGAAACACCAGCGTCAAGGCGACAGCAGGCAGCAGGGCAGCCAGCTTCCACAGGAACACCGGGTTATTGAAATAACGCAGCGGGCGCCCAAACACGAAGAAGGCGCCGGAAATCACGTTACTGGCCAGTGCGATCCAGAACCACGGCATCACCCGACCGGTGATCTCGGTGATAGATTGGGAGGGGATCGCCAGTCCCAGGATGCGCAGGTTCAGCAGCACGATGCTGCCCATCACTGCCGCGATGCCAAGGATATGCACGGTCTGGATGATGGGCGGGAAGCCCGGGACGTTTTGCAGTGCCCACAGTGCACCGTCCTGCAGGAAGGAGCCCGAGAGGCTTTCGCCGATGCCGCTGAAGAATGAGGGTACTTTGAGCAAGATTAAGTCTTCTGCTTATCTTATTTGTAGATTAAACTTTAGATAAATATCATAATATATTGAATTAAATGATATTTATAAATATTTATCTGTCACAGCGCCCTCTGAAGCGGAGGCCACGCTGGCGGCAAACTTCGCCAGCACACCGCGCTTGTAGCGGGGCTCCGGTTGCTGCCATTGCGCCAGGCGCGCCGCGATTTCCTCGTCGCTAAGCTCAAGGTTAATAGTATTGGCTTCAGCATCGATGGAGATACGGTCTCCGGTCTCCACAATGGCGATGGGGCCACCCTCGATGGCTTCTGGGGTCACGTGACCGACCACGAATCCATGGGAGCCGCCGCTAAAACGGCCATCGGTGATGAGGGCCACGTCTTCACCCAGGCCTTTGCCCATGATGGCGGACGTAGGTGAGAGCATTTCGCGCATGCCCGGCGCGCCCTTGGGGCCTTCATAGCGGATGACCAGCACGTCGTCTTTGACCACCGTGCCGTCCAGAATGCCTTTCAGGCAGTCTTCTTCCGACTCAAACACGCGGGCATTGCCGTGGAAGGATAAGCCTTCCTTGCCGGTGATTTTGGCTACCGAGCCGGTTGGGGCCAGGTTGCCCCGGAGTATGCGCAAGTGGGAGTCTTTCTTGATAGGTTGGTCCAAGGGGCGAATGATATCCTGTCCGTCAGGATAGGGATCAACGTCCGCCAGGTTCTCAGCCAGGGTCTTGCCAGTGACGGTCATGCAGGAACCATCCAGCATGCCGGCCTCCAGCATGGTTTTCATCAGGGGCTGGATGCCGCCGATCTTGATGAGCTCCGACATCAGGTATTTGCCGCTGGGCTTGAGGTCCGCCAGCATCGGCGTGTCCTTGCCGAGGCGGGTAAAATCATCCAGCTCCAGCTCCACGCCGATGGTATGGGCCATGGCCAGCAGGTGCAGCACCGCGTTGGTGGAACCGCCGAGGGCGATGGTCACCTTTATAGCATTTTCAAACGCCGCCCGGGTCATGATGTCTGAGGGCTTAATATCGTGTTCCAGCAGGTGCATGATGGCTTCGCCAGCGCTGAGGCAGTCGTCCACTTTTTCCTGGGAGATGGCATCCTGGGCCGAGCTGTTGGGCAGGCTCATGCCCATCGCCTCGATCGCCGAAGCCATGGTGTTGGCGGTATACATGCCGCCGCAGGAACCGGGGCCCGGAATTGCGGTTTCCTCGATGTTTTTCAGCTCGATATCTGACACATTACCCGCTGCGTGGCCGCCGACGGCTTCGAAGACCGAGATGATATTGGTGTGGTTGGGGCCGGGCTGGATCGTGCCGCCGTAAATGAAGATGGAAGGGCGATTAAGTCGGGCCATGCCCATCAGCAGGCCGGGCATGTTCTTGTCGCAGCCGCCGATCG
>DLPV01000043.1:39303-44929 GCA_002477465.1 Gammaproteobacteria bacterium UBA7449
ACCAGGGAATACTTCATGCCCTCGGTGCCCATGGAGATGCCGTCGGAGATCGTCAGCACGTTGTAGATAATGCCCTTGCCACCTGCCTCATCGGCCCCTTTGTTAACATCTTCCGCCAGCTTGTTGATGTGCATATTGCAGGGGGTCACCATGCTCCAGGTGGAGGCGATGCCGATCTGCGGTTTCTTGAAATCCCCATCCTCGAAGCCCACCGCGCGCAGCATGGAGCGGCTGGGCGCCTGCTCAACGCCATCAACCACTATTTTAGAATGTTTGCGTAAGTCCTTGTCATTCATGAGATTTCCAATTTTTATTAATGTGATACTTAAAGCGATTTTTCTGCGTTTTTACCTATTGTTGTCGCAGAAAATGGTGCAACGGAAGAGGGCGCTAATATACACCAGCCCACGGCCTGCGGGCTATGGCAGGAAGGGTTCGGCCAGCAAACCCGCGGTTTGTGCCAGCGGAAACCCGACGCCGTGACAAAATTCCGGTTGTTTCCCACTTATTCGCACTAAACCCGACTTCAACTCGAAGTGAGCACAGGGCGGCGACATGCGCGCAGCGCATGGGAGGAGTGATTTTGCCAGCAGAACCGCGCTTCTGCGCCAGTGAAATCACGACGTTGTGACAAAAATTCATGGATGAATTTTTTCACTATATATACCGTCCGAAAACGGCCAGTTTTTGCACTAACTAGGGTTATGATGACTGCCATTACCTAAGCGGCTGCCGAACAATGCTCCTCAACCCTGACGACTATGAAAACGCCCGCCAGACTCGCGATCCGCGCTTTGACGGGCGTTTCTTTGTTGGTGTGCTGACTACCGGCATCTACTGCCGGCCGGTGTGCCCGGTGCGGGTGCCGAAAAAGGAGAACGTGCAGCTCTATAAATCCGCGGCGGCTGCGGCTGCTGCCGGGTTTCGGCCCTGTTTACGCTGCCGCCCTGAGTCTTCGCCAGGCACGCCAGCCTGGAGTGGCGCGTCCTGGAAGGTTTCCCGGGGTCTCCAGCTTATCGACCAGGGTTTTCTGGATGAAAATTCGGTGGATGAGCTTGCCGAGCAGCTGGGTGTGGGCCCGCGCCAGCTCAGCCGGCTGTTTAACGATCATCTGGGCGCTTCGCCAGTGGAAGTGGCCCAGACCCGGCGCCTGCATTTTGCCAAGAAGCTGATCGATGAGACCGACATGAACCTGTCGGAGATCTGCTTTGCCAGCGGTTTTGGTAGTGTGCGCCGCTTTAACGCGGTATTTAGTAAGACTTACAACCGTTCTCCCAAGCAGCTTAGAGAGAAAGGTAACACTACTGCTAAACAAGTTGGCCTGATTGAGATATCCCTGAGCTACCGGCCGCCGTATGACTGGCCGGCGATACTGGCTTTCCTGGCCTATCGGGCGATTCCTGGGGTTGAGGCGGTTACCGAGTCCAGCTATGCGAGAACGTTCCGTCTGGATGACAAAGCAGGGCACTTCGTCGCCAATTTCGATGCCGAGGCTCACCAGGTTCATCTCAAGATTAGCTATCCGGACACCCGTAATCTCTACCACATCATCGACCGCGTCCGTTCCTTGTTCGATTTGCGCGCGGACAGCGCCGAGATTGATACTTTCCTTGCCCAGGATGCACTGCTCCGCCCTATGGTTGGGCGCTTCCCAGGGCAGCGGGTGCCGGGTTGCTGGAGCGGTTTCGAAGTGGCAGTGCGGGCTATTTTGGGCCAGCAGGTTACGGTGAAAGCCGCGTCTACCCTGGTCGCGCGCATTGCTGAACGCTATGGCAGACCCTATGACTGCGAGCTCAAGGGGCTAACCTACACCTTTCCGGAGCCTGAAGAGTTGATGGATGCTGATTTGAGCGGCATGGGCATAGTCGGGCAGCGGATTGCGGCGATTCAGGCGGTGGCCAGGATGGTTGCCGCAGGGGAGCTGCGTATGGACTGCGGAGTCGACACCGAGACTTTCGTTGAGAAGATTTGCAGCATAAAGGGAATAGGGGAATGGACCGCGCAATACATCGCCATGCGCGCGCTCAATGACCCCAATGCCTTTCCCCACTCAGACCTTATTTTGCGTCGCGCCGCAACGGCGCCGGGAGAAACCTTGACCCCGAAACAACTGCGTGAGCGGGCAGAACCCTGGCAGCCCTGGCGGGCTTATTGTGTGATTCTGTTGTGGCGATATTATGGTTATCTCAAGAAAATAGAGATAAATAAAAATATATAAAACAATATTATATGGAATAAAATTAATCTAATTTTGCATTAAATATAATGTGCAAAATAACCTATAAAGAGAGCAGGCTAATGACAACTTTTTATCATTATCACGACACCCCGATCGGCGAGTTATTATTAGCCGGTAACGAGCAGGCGCTGCAGCTGCTGGGGTTTCCCTCCGGTTCAATGAAGCGGCGGCATGATCAAAATTGGGTGGAGAGCAAAAAGCCCTTTAAGGAAGTCATTAAGCAACTGAATGAATACTTTGCCGGCAAACGCCAGGAGTTTGACCTGCCGCTGGCGCCAGCCGGCACGGATTTTCAGTGCCAGGTCTGGCAAGGCCTGCAGGAGATACCCTTTGGCGAGACCTGGAGTTATGGCGAGTTAGCCCGTCATGTTGGCCGACCCAAGGCATCTCGTGCGGTAGGGGCAGCCAATGGCCTGAATCCAATCCCAGTGATAATCCCCTGCCATCGCGTGATAGGCAGCAACGGCAAGCTCACTGGCTTCGGTGGTGGACTTGAAACCAAGTCCTTTCTGCTGAACCTGGAGTCCTCCCAGGCCGCCCCCGGCCTGGACTTTGGCTAGGCTAGTCCAGGCGAGGCCCGGGAACTCGGGCACACTGCAACTGTCAGACAGTATAGGATGGCAGTGCGCAGCGGCGCGGTCATTTGGCAATCCAGTCGATTCTGGGGTCAAGCTTGCAACACCTGCATCACATGCCCGAGCTTTTCAGCTCCAGGGAAGGGCGCGGGCTGCTTTTCGCAGTGGCCGCGAGCCTGCTTGTGCATGTCCTTATCCTGAGTTTCTTTCTGAATGCCCGTATTGGTGCATATCCCGTTAGCCAGCCCCATACCGTGAGTATCCGCCTGGTGCCGAGCAATCCTCTGCTATCGCCGGAGCAGGCCCCGGCAGACGCGCCTGTGCTTGAGGCTTCCCAAATAGAGAGCGAAGTCATTGAATTAATTGCAGAAGCACCAGCTGCAGAGGAGCCAGCAGCACAGGCAGAGCCGCAAGCGCCAGTGGAAGTAGAGGAGCCGCCACCCTTAGTTGAGCCAAGTCCAGATCAACTCGTAGACACAACGGATGTTTTGCCGGTGGCGCCGGTACAACCCCGGGTTAATACCCCGCATATAGTCCTACCCAGTTCGGAAGATTTGGTCCAGTCCATTCGCGCCGTTGAGGCACGGCGTACTTCGCGGCTATGGGCCTATGATTGCAGTCCCCAGCAGCAGGAATCAGAGCTGATAACCTGTGATGACAGGGCTGAAATCAGCGCAGGTAGCAGCGTGAGCCGCTTTAGTTCCCAGAATGCCATCACCAGTAGGACCTACCAGCGATTTAACCCCACTCGGGAAATAACCAGGGCGCAACGCAGTCTGCCGGTAGTGTCCAGCAATGCCCCGGCGCTGGCGGCGCGGCTGGATAGTATTGCTATACCTGAAGATCTTGGCGCTTACCTGCGGCAGGAGGTTGAGGCGGGCATTTCCCACAATGCCAACCAGGGCAGCCTGACGGCAGATATGCAGGATCGACTCACAGACCAGAGCGATGCAGCTCAGCAGGCGCGTCAGTTCACTGATGACCCCTGGATTCGAAATCGCATTAAACCGCGCCTGAGTACACGGGTACCGACCGAAAACTAGGATTGTAGTGATGCTTCTGGATTGGCCCGATTTGAAGTGACTAGTATCACTTCTCACCATAGTTTTTCTCAGCAATCGCTGGTGCCCGCCGACAAAAAAAATCTATAATCCGAATCCTTGAACTCAGCAGGAGAATTCATCCAATGAAGCAGTTCGATCTGTCCGGCGTAGTGGCCTGACATCCAGCGATTTTCGCGCCCAGCAGAAAACTTTTTTCCAGCCTCTTTCACAACCAGGACACAAGCTGGTTTGAGCTGGCACCTTGCACGACATCTCGCCTGATCTGTAACGACAGATCATCCTCGCCCCATGCGTCCGTGACAAAAGAATTTGTTGCGTCCTGCTTTTACACGCTCAAAAAACGTTGGACCCTGTTATGACAACAGAAAAATCAGAAAGCGGCTGGCAGCTTTTCAAACAAGCCATCGCCGGCGATACGGAAATCAACTACACCGAGGGCTCGATTGCTCGAGTGACCCTGCTACTCGCCATTCCCATGATCCTGGAAATGGCGATGGAATCGGTATTCGCCGTTGTCGACATCTTCTTTGTATCCGGTCTTGGTACCGCTGCCGTGGCCACTGTCGGACTCACCGAAGCAGTGATTACACTGCTCTATGCAATCGCTATCGGTCTTTCCATGGGGGCAACCGCCATGGTGGCGAGGCGCATCGGTGAGAAAGATCCCGAGGCGGCTTCGATTGCGGCGGGTCAGGTTATTTGGCTGGGTGTTTTTGTTTCCGTGATGGTGGGCTTGTTGGGCCTGGTTTTCGCACGGGAAATTTTAATGTTGATGGGTGCAGAGGAATCTGTGATTGAAACCGGAGTTGGGTATACCCGCCTGATGTTTGGTGCCTGTTTTTCAATCGTATTCCTGTTTCTCATAAACGCGATTTTCCGTGGCGCTGGGGATGCAACGATAGCCATGAAGGCGCTGTGGCTGGCCAACGGCATCAACATCGTGCTGGACCCCTGCCTGATATATGGGGTTGGCCCATTCCCGGAACTCGGCGTGACCGGTGCCGCCGTCGCAACCAATATTGGGCGAACCATTGGTGCGCTCTATGGACTTTATCACTTGGTCGGCGGCAAGGGACGCCTGCAGCTGCATACCAAAGACATGGGCTTGCGCATGAGCATCGTCTGGTCCCTGGTGCGTATCTCTGTCGGTGGCGTTGCGCAGTTTCTGGTGGCGACTGCCAGTTGGGTATTCCTCATGTCCATAGTCTCCGGCTTTGGTAGCGGGGCAGTAGCGGGCTATACCATCGCCGTGCGGGTGGTGATGTTCAGCATCCTGCCGGCCTGGGGCTTAAGCAATGCCACGGCGACCCTGGTGGGGCAGAACCTTGGGGCAGGCTTGATCGAGCGTGCCGATACCACCACCTGGAAGATCGCTCAGTACAACGCAGCCTATATGGCATTTGCAGCTATTCTGATGCTGATCTTTGATGATCAGATTGCGTCCTTCTTCACCAGCGAGGCCGATGTGCTGGCCTATGCGATCGAGTGTCTACAAATATTCGCCTACGGCTACGTTGGCTGGGGTTTTGGCATGGCGGTGATCCAGGCCTTTAACGGCGCGGGTGACACAATGACGCCGACTTATATCAACGTGTTTTGCTTTTGGATTGTGCAGGTGCCACTGGCCTACGTGCTGGCGTTGACGCTTGGCTGGGGGCCGGTTGGAGTATTCTGGGCGGTGTTTGCCGCTGACAACCTGACCTGTGTGATCGGGGTGATCGCTTTTCGGCGTGGCAAGTGGAAGCTGC
>DLPV01000043.1:45323-50311 GCA_002477465.1 Gammaproteobacteria bacterium UBA7449
AGTTAGGTTAAAATACGAGGCAAGATGTTAAGCAGTCAACAACAAATCGTTACCCATGTATCAAAATGGTTGGAGTCGGACCGACCGGTCTGGCTCTGCACCATTTTAAAGACCTGGGGCTCCTCGCCACGGCCAATAGGCGCCATGATGGCTTGTACCCTGGACGGCGAACTGGTGGGCTCAATCTCCGGCGGCTGCATAGAAGAAGACTTTCTCGAACAGTTGCGCAACGGCCAGTTAAAATCCCAGTACGACGCGGAAGGCAGTAAACCATTCAAGGTGATGTATGGGATGACCGAAGAGGAGCAGGCGCGCCTGAAACTGCCCTGCGGTGGTCAGCTGCACGTGCTGCTGGAATTCATCGAGCCCACCGCCTCCAACAAAACTGTGTTCGCCGAGCTCATTTCCGCCCTGGAAAATCACACCCACATAAGCCGGCTTGTTGATTTGCAAACTGGCGCTATTTCCGTCAGCGCCGAGAGTCGCGAGGCGGCAGTGGTGATTCGGGATGAAATCATGAGTCACAGCCTGAGCCCCATGTACCGCTTGTTGTTATTGGGGGCAGGGGATGTGGCGAAGTATGTGGCAGAAATGGCGCTGGCACTGGAGTACGATGTCACGCTGTGCGATCCGCGCCCAAACTATCTGGATAACTGGGAAGTAGATGGTGTGGAAAAAACTTCACGCCTGCCAGACGATGTGGTGCGTGAACATTTCAGTAATCCTTATAGCGGGATCATTGCCCTCGCTCATGATCCGCGTGTCGATGACATGGCCTTGATGGAAGCGCTGAAGACAGATGCGTTCTATGTGGGCGCTATGGGGTCGGAACGAACCTCCGCGGCAAGACGGGAACGCTTGCCCGAGCTGGGCTTGTCCAAGGACGAGATAGATATTCTGCACGCGCCCATCGGCTTCCAGATCCAGAGCAAGACTCCAGCCGAGATCGCAATTTCAATCATGGCTGAGGTTACCGCCAAGCGGCACGGCGCACTCTGATCTAAAGCTGCTAGGATTTTCTGTTATCCTGATGATCTTGGTGTCGCAGAACTGCAAACTTTCCTCTATAAGCTTACGGCTTGGTCGATTGCTTTATGGTTGTCTGCTTTGAGTTTTCGTTGCTTCTGGCTGCCAAGCCTGCTCACTCTTATCTCAAGTTGTGCCTCTGACGGTCCAGCGCCGCCACCATCCAATGCGCTGGCAGTTTTCCCTGAAGCAGAAACCGTGCCTGTAAATAGCGGTGATGATGCTGCCGATGATCCGGCTATCTGGCTAAACCCGAGTGATCCGCTAAAGAGTCTTATCATTGGCACTGACAAGCAGGCTGGAATCGAAGTCTATAATCTTGCTGGACAGCGCCAGCAGTTTGTCGCAGCAGGGCGCACCAATAATGTGGACTTGCGTTATCTCAAGCACAGTCGTTGGTCGGCGCTGGCAGCCGCCAGCAATCGCAGCAGCAACTCCGTGAGTCTGTTCGCGGTCGATTTCGACGGTGAATTATTCTGGTTACAGGATAGTGAAATCGGTACCGGACTGACCGAGCCCTATGGCCTCTGCATGTACGACGATGGTCAGGCGCTTTTCGTTTTCGTTAACGACACCGATGGCAGTTACCAGCAGTGGAGATTGAACGATACAGGCCGACCGGATTCACCAGATCCCATTTCTTTTGATGCAGAACTAATGCGGGAATTTAGCGTGCCCAGTCAGCCCGAAGGTTGTGTGGCGGACGATGCTTATCAGCGTTTATTCATTGGTGTTGAGAATGAAGGTATTTTTGCACTTAGTGCTGATTTTCGGGCTGCTGCGGATTTACAAACTGTAATGGAAATCGATGGCTCGATCCTCGCCGCAGATGTTGAGGGAATGAGTCTGTATGCGCGAGGGGCAGGAGGTTATGTGCTAGTCTCCAGCCAGGGTAATTACAGCTATGCCGTATTTGACCGGCTACCGCCACACGCCTATCGAGGGAGTTTTGTAGTCCTTGACCGGCCGGACGGTAGAGTGGATGGCGTGCAAGAGACTGATGGTCTTGCGGTGACCAGCAGCTTCCTTGGGCCGGACTATCCGACAGGGCTTGTTGTATTGCAGGATGGGTATAACACCCTGCCAGAGGATACCCAGAATTTTAAATTCCTATCCTGGCGGTCGATTGTGGAAGCGCTGAATTTATGAGCACTGGATTCCCAGGTTAGAGAGATTGCTGTCGTTAGCTCTTGCGTGACTACTGCTTGCTTACATATTGCCTCCAGCCCTTTTTACTTTTCTGTGACGAAATCATGTCATTAAATTTTCGGCATTGTCATGAAAAAGACATATGGCGCTTTCTTTGCCATCTGTAATATTTCTGACTCGAATGCGTAATCAAATAGTAACTCCCCTGCGCTAGAGCGCTTGCGCATTAACCACACTACCTGGGGATCCCCGAAATGAAAAACCTACTCACAAAAAAGACGCTGCCGCTTGCAATTGGTCTGGTGGTTGCCGCTTCAGCTCAGGCGCAGGACTCAATTGACGAAATTTTGGTTGTTGGAAGCCGGGCTAGTCTCGCTAGCGCCCTAGAAAAACAAAGAAACTCGGACAAGGTGGTCGGGGTAATCGATTCTGATGCCATCGGTAATTTTGCGGACATCAACGTGGCAGAATCACTGCGTCGTATATCAGGCATCATGGTTGAAAATGACCAGGGTGAAGGCCGTTACGTGACTGTTCGCGGCATGAATACTGATCTCAATGCAATGACGATCAACGGTGTGAGTACGGCTTCTCCGGAAGATCGACGCGGCATTATTTTGGATGGCGTGCCCTCCGATCTACTCGATAGCATGACAGTCTATAAGACTCTGACGCCTAACCTGGATGCGGACACCATCGGTGGGGCTATTGATTTGGAGACGATCACCGCTTTCTCCTATGACGATATGTTTATACGCCTGAAGGCGGAAACTTCCTATAACGAACTCACCGAAGATGCAGACAACCCAAAGCTAGCCGCGACTTTCACCAACCGCTGGGAGTTGGGGGCAGGTGAGTTCGGTGCCGCAGTGGTTTTAAGCGATCAGTCTCGTCGCATCATCGCACACAACAATGAGAATGGCGGCTGGGGTGATGTTGCGCCAAATGATGACTACGAAATGCGATATTACGATCTTACCCGGGAGCGAGAAGGTGTCGTGCTGGCCCTGGATTATCGGACGGACTCGGGCAACAGCTACTTCTTTAACATGTTCCACAACGAATACTCAGACAAGGAGTGGCGGGCCAAGTGGGAGACCCGCGACGGTCTCGAGGACAACGATGCGGTAGCAACCGGATCTGTATTCAGCTACGCCAACGGCAAGGTGGACACCGAGAGTCGCAATCGCACGGAGTATCGGGAAATCACTTCCCTGCGCGCCGGTGCGGATCTTCAGTTAACTGACCGTAGCCGCCTTGAGTTCGAGGTCTTTACTTCAGAGGCTGAACAGGATGACCGCGACCGTCAGGCAGTGATTTTTCGCAGTGATACCATTGATGAAGCATTTACCTACGATAACTCTGATCCGGAAAAGCCCATTGTTACCTTTCCTGCCACATTCTACGATCCGTCTACCTTTAATTTGAAAGCTTTCGAGAGGGAGTTCACTCTAAATACGGACGAGGACTCTGGAGCAAGTTTTGATTTCTACTACTCGCTCACTGGCAACACTGACCTTCAATTTGGTGGCAAAATACGCCAGCGCGAGAAGCTGAATGACCTGATTTTTTGTGCCTATGAGCCAGTGAATGACATCAACCTGTCCTCGGTCAATTTTGTGACACCAAATCAGTTTCTCAATACGGTTGCTGGCCCAACTGCTTCATTCGACCAGGTTAAGGGTTTTATCCCGCGTCTAGGGAGTGGTTCGGCAAGCCTGTCCGATGGCTCCACGTGTCAGTCTCCTGGACCAGAGTTTGAATTTAGCGGTGATGAAAATGAGGAGTCCATTCCTGCGGATTGGGTGACTGAAGAAGACGTGATGTCTGCCTATGCTATGGCAACCACTACTACAGACAACGCGACCTGGGTTTACGGATTGCGTTACGAGGACACTGACACCACGTATCGGGGTAAGGCTTTCGATGGCGGTTTTGCAGGGTTTACTCGTTTCGAAAACAACTACGATTTCTTTGCACCCTCAGTGAACGTCAAATTCGATGTAGCTGATGACCGTGTAGTGCGTGTTGGACTGTTTCGATCTCTGGTCCGACCTGGTTTTCAGGAATCGAATGCCGGCGCAATTGTCGATACCGAAGACAATGAGATCGAGGGCGGTAACCCAAACCTCGACCCCACCACGGCATGGAATTTTGACGTGACTTATGAGTGGTATCTGGGGCAGGGTACCTTCTTTGGTGCTGGCTTGTTTTATAAGGCCATCGATGACGCCATTGTCGAAGTTGAGTCCACTGACACAGTCTTCCGCGGCCAGCAGTACCGTGTCGCCGGCACATTTATCAATACGGACGACGCTGATATCCGCGGCTTCGAACTGTCTTTTCAGAAAGCCTGGGATAATGGTCTGCTGTTCGTGGCCAACTACACCCTCACGGATGGTGAAACTGATTTACCCACTGATGCCGTTAACGGACAGCGCACCATCCCATTCTTTAAGCAAGCCAAGCACACAGGCAACGTCTCTTTCGGTTACGATCTGGGCGCATGGGACGTGCGTCTGGCGGGCAATTACCGTAGCAAGTTTCTGGATGAGATTGGCGATGAACCAATCGTAGATCGCTACACCGATGATTTTTTTCAGATTGATCTGACGGCGCGCTACGAGCTGAGTGAAAATATCTTGTTGACCGCAGAGGTGCTTAACCTGAACGACCGTCCGGAATACTATTACTTCGGCAATCCCGGCAGGCTGTCCCAGTATGACGAGTATGGCACTACTTTCGGTATGGGGATGCGCTATACCTTCCAATAGCAAGAATCATTGGAATTAGGACTGGAACAAAAAGAGGGG
>DLPV01000043.1:50639-74745 GCA_002477465.1 Gammaproteobacteria bacterium UBA7449
CCCCTCTTTTTGTTCCAGTCCTAAACGCCATTGTTAAATGGCTTTCCTGGTCGTAGATTATTTATTTTCCATCAGACTTTCAGGGCGATGCTTTCTCGACCGTCGTTTGCTTGTGCTGCCTTGAAGCTCTCACAGCTGTGCACCCGCTCCAGCCAAGTCAGGCAGTTCGGGTAGTCGACATCGAGATAAAAACGTTCTTTTGCCGATTCCATGGGATAGATAAGGGCAATGTCGGCTGCCGTTAAATGATCACCGCCAAACCACTCCTTTTTCTCCAGGTCTGCTTCGGCAACCTGTAGCAAAGATTTCATGCGCGGATGAATCAAGTTGGCAGTGGCTTGGCCAAGTGCGGCTTTAATAAGCGGACGCATCCAGAATGGCACTCTGGAGATCAGAATCTGGAACACCGCTTCCATCAGCATGAGCGACATCATGGATCCCTGTGATGCATGCAGCCAGAACAAATAGCGCGCGCGATCTTCATGTCCCGGCTCGACCCGCAGATTCGACTCCGGATGTTGATCGAGAATGTAGTCTATGATCGCATTACTTTCTGCCAGCACCATATCTCCATCAGTTATCACCGGCGCTGAGCCGAGCGGGGACAAGTCTTTCAATGGCTTGGGTGCCTGGTGAGTTTTCTTATCGCGCTCATAAATCTTGAGCTCATAATCGGCACCTAACTCTTCCAAAAGCCAGAGAATGCGGAATGATTGGGAGTATTCCAGATGATGCAAAGTGATCATGGTGGTTCAGTCTCCAAAAAGAAAAATGGCGCAGTTGATTTTCCAGTCTTGCCCCTTGGCTTGACGCATGGAATCGGGTTCTACTGCAGTGACCATCGCCCGCAGGGGTGAGGCAAACGCCCGGGAAGCGCCAGCTGACTGTGCGGCCGAACGACATATATCTATGATTGGTGGTCGGACTGTGTTGACAGCGTGTCGCGGAAGTAGGAATCGATTTCATGCTGGCAACAAAACGCGGATGCCTGAGGCAGCGATTCCATCGGCCTTTGAATAGAGACGGATCTGACATGCCCAGGCTCAGCGTTTTGTTTAGATGGTCCTGGCACGCAGGATGCAGTGGTAAGGATTACTGCTCGATCGCCCGCTCTATCCCAATCGCTTCCATGACTTCCAGGCGTCGCGCACCTGCCAGGATTCCAATGATGCCGTAATTGCCCTCATGGCAGGCATACTCATAGATTGGGTCATCCATGCGCGTAAGAGGGTATTCGCCAGACCATTGCGCGGTGTATACCGTGGGGTCATCCACAGTAAAGCCGTACACGATCTTGTTGAGGCCTTCGCGACGGAAGGTTTCAATCACAGTCAGGTTCTCGGTGGGCGCTCCACGATAGGTCTGCCAGCCGTTGAAATGCTGGGTCTCCACGATCAGGGTGTCGCCATCCCATCGGCCGATGGAATCGCCCATCCACTTCGCCTGGGCGGCAGCATAGTCTTCATGGTTGTCGGCGATACGGATAATCCGCGCATCATGGGCCATCTCGATGGTGATGGTGACATAGCCAGGAGACTGCACGATTTGCATATGAGAGTTGTACATCACCGGTGACATCACCGGACCGGAGCTGTTACCAAAGGCCAGCAGGCAGCGTTCGCCCAGGGCGCGCCCCTCGGGGCCATCGTTGCGCGCTGGCATATTAGCGCGCAGCTCCCGCATGCGATCTGCAAACCCGGCCACCCGTTCAGGCATGCGGCCATTGGGTGGATCAATAATGGCTGAGGTACGGAATTCACCGTTGATAGTAGGCAGGAACATGCCGCGGTCAGTCCAGAACAGGTCGTAATTGCCTACCGGTGGCAGCGCTTCCAAGGCAGGGGCTGGACGATTAGGGTCCAGCGGTTCATTGTCCGCCTCGACCCGCGCCTGCGCCTCGCGCTCGAGCTGTATGGCTTCTTCCTCGGTGTAGGCCTGCTTGTTACCCAGTTCCTGGGGTCTCTCGAAGGGCATGACTGTGTTGTTGCGCCAGAAACCTTGCAGGTCCGGGACTCCCCATTCGGTGCGGGGCCCCTCGGCTTCCTGGGCGAGCAATGTTGCGGGTAGCGTGAGGGCCAGGGCGCAGAGTAATTGGACAGGGCGGTGGCAAATTGGCTTGGTTGATTTCATTCATTTTCTCCGGGGTGGGCGCAGAAATAATCAATCTTATTGTCGAAGCGAGTAGTCTACCTGCAGGCGGCCTCAGGGTGAAGGGTCCAGAGCGTAGGGAAGGGGGTAAAAAGCCTGTTAGGGGGACGCAATGGACTGCTAGTCTGTGTCGGCAAATGGCGCGATTTGTGGCCAAGGCGCGGCTTGTTCAAGTTGTGCCGACAGCTGTAACAGTAAGTGATCATTGCCCCAAGCGGCAGTGGCCATGACACCTACGGGCAGTCCCGCTGAATCTTGAAATAGGGGCAGCGAAGCGCTGGGCTGGCCGGTGCCGTTATAGAGTGCGGTGAACCCGCTGTAGGCACGAAACCGAGCGCCATACTCGTTCAGGTCGCCGGTATTCATGTCCAGCCAGCCAAGTTTGGCCGTGGTTTTGGTCAATACAGGGGAAAGAAGTACATCGTAGTTCTGGTGGAATACCGCCATCTGCTGCTCTACCCGAGTGAGGGAATCCCGGGCACGAATGTAGTCGACGGCACTGAATCTGGCGCCCATCTCTGCCATCTGCCGAGTGGAGTTCTCCACGTCTGCGACTTCAAGATCAATGCCCAATTCCTGCAAGCGCCGGTTTACCGTCTGGAAAGTGTGGATGCAAACCAGTTTATTCATGGCTGCCGCGGCAGATTTATAGTCGGCTGGATGTTCCACTACTGTCACGTGATGGCCGAGAGATTCGCAAAGCTGGGCAGTATTTTCGACCGCCTTCATTACATCGGGGTCCAGGGCTTCGCCAAAGGGATGTTGGTTCTGCACCGCGATGCGCAAGCCGCTGGGCACAGCATCAAGATGGTCTGCGAAAGACCTCGGTGCTGCTGGCATGGGATACAGCGCGGCTTCATCGAGAGTGATCAGATTCAGAAACATGGCGCTGTCGCGTACGGTTCTACTCACCACATGGCCCACACTCATGCCACTCCAGCTATCACCAATGTCTTTTTCGATGGTGGTGAATCCGCGGCTAGGCTTGAGGCCAAACAGGCCGCAGCAGGAGGCCGGGATGCGAATAGATCCGCCACCGTCGGTAGCATGGGCAACCGGCACGATACCGGCAGCAACCGCCGCCGCAGCACCGCCACTGGAACCACCAGTGGAATAGTCCAGATTCCAGGGGTTGAGGGTGGCACCGTGAGCCATTGGTTCCGTGGTCAGGGTGAGGCCAAATTCAGGCGTGTTAGTCTTGCCAAGGATCACAAGTCCGGCATCGAGATAGCGCACCACGATGTTGGCGCTGCGAGTCGCAATTGCATCCTGGTATAAACGACTGCCGTGTGTCGCGACAAGTCCTTCCAGCAGACTCAGGTCTTTTATCAGAAAAGGGACACCTGCGACCCCGTCGGCAAGCCCGGCAGGTTTTTTGTCGAGATCGGCAGCCAGAGCCAGTGCCTCGTCGTAGCCTTCAACATTTATGGCGTTGATTGTTGGATTGACGCGGTGAGCCTGCTCGACCGCGAGGCTTACCAGTTCAGAGGCCTTGAAGTCGCCATCACGCAGACCTGCTGCCATGGCGGTGGCATCCAGTGCCAGATAATCATTTAAATTGGGCATGAATGGATAGTCTTAGAAGGACAAGGGTTCTTCGTCGTCCTTGCCTACCAGAGACAGACCACCGCTATCGTCCTCTTCTTCCAGCTCTTCTTCCTCTTCACCAGCCTTGCCTTCAGATAATTGAATGCGCAGGCGTACGTTATTTTTCGAGTCGGCATTCTTGAGCGTTTCCTCGTAGCTGATCTTGCCCTGCTTGTAGAGGTCAAACAGCGCGGAGTCGAAGGTCTTCATACCCTGTTGCTCAGATTTCTCCATAACTTCCTTGATCTGATCATCAGACATAATCTGGTAGGCGATTTTTTTCACCATGCCTTCAGGGTGTTTTTTGTCGATCAAGGGGATGAGTTTGCCTTGAGCCTTCATGCTCGGAGGTGCCCCGGTGGTGAGAAAGAGGTCCGAGCTATCTTTCTCAATCATCATGCGTAATAAGTCGTTGAACCCCATGTTCCTGGCCTTGGTTACATCATTCCTGTTCGTGTTGGACTAACTGCAATTCTCAAATGGTTTCACTCTTCGAATCGACTTTCTGTGTACCAGCTCACTTCGCTGGCAGTGTCTTCTATTTTGTCTGCAACATCCAGTATAAGCGCGAATAGCGCCATACGCACTAGCACGCCGTTGTCCGTCTGGCGGAAGATGGCGAGGCTGGGATGTTGGTTCAGGTCGTTATCCAGTTCATTGGCATCGGCCCGAGAGTCACGGGGCAGGGGATGCATGATCACGGTATTGGGCTGGCAGTGACGGGTGTAGATTGCCTGGTCAAGCCGAAATCTTCCGCGATAGATGTCCGCCTCCAGTTTGGAGTCGAAACGCTCTTCCTGAATGCGAGTCAGGTATACCGTATCGTTGTCTTGCAGACCCCGTTCCATTTCCTCGGTTTCCGTGACCTCGTGACCGGCAGCCTGCAAGTTTGAGACGATGCTCTCCGGCATGCGCAGCTCGGTGGGTGAGATCAGGGTGAAGTGTATGTTTTTATAGAGCAGCAATAATTGAGACAGGGAGTGTACAGTCCTGCCATGCTTGAGATCCCCTACCATGGCAATGCGCATGCCATCGATGCTGCGTGAATTCGAATGCAGTTCCTTCTTTATCGTGTAGAGATCCAGCAGCGCCTGGGAAGGGTGTTCGTTGGGGCCGTCGCCGCCATTAACGACAGGCACCCGCGAGGCCTTGGCGAACTCAGCCACTGAACCTGGCTGGGGATGGCGCATCACAATGACGTCGCTGTATCCGGATATTACCCGGGCTGTGTCGTACAGGGATTCGCCTTTGGTGATAGAGGAAGACTTCACGTCAGTGGTTTCCCTGACATCGCCCCCCAACAGATTGAAGGCACAGCCAAAGCTGACCCGGGTCCTTGTGCTGGGCTCGAAGAACATATTGCCGAGAATGGCACCATCCAGCACTTTGGTCATGCGCAGGCGGTGTGCGTAAGGCTCCATGCCATCTGCAACCTGGAAAACCTGTTCGACGCTATCACGGTCAAACTGCTTCACGCTCAGGATGTGACTGCCGCGAAAATTCATTGTGCTGCTTCGGTGAGTCTCTTTTTCGGTAGACTTTATGGCTGCGTCTTATCAATCGATTCTAACGACAATTTGACCCGACGATACTACACCATTTGTTGTAAGCAGACGACTGCAAGGTAAGCTCATCAGGCCATCAGAGAGCCAATCTGCAGCATGATATGATGGCCAATAACAGCTCTTGAACAGGGACGGCGCGTGACAGCAAGCATCTATTGGTATGACTTTGAAACATTCGGTCGCGATCCGCGTCGGGATCGCGCCAGCCAGTTCGCCGGTATCCGCACCGATGAAGACCTCAATATCATCGGTGAACCGCTGGTGATGTACTGCAAGCCTGCAGACGACTTTCTGCCCAGTCCTATGGCCTGCCTGATAACCGGGATATCTCCGCAAAAAGCCCTGGCAGAGGGTATTCCCGAGGCCGAATTCATTAAGAAGATTCACGCAGAGTTTGCTGCGCCCGGAACCTGCGTCGCCGGCTATAACAGTATCCGTTTCGATGATGAGGTGACGCGGCAATTGCTCTATCGCAACTTCTATGACCCTTATGAACGGGAGTGGAAGAACGGCAATTCCAGGTGGGACATTATCGATATGGTGCGTCTGATGGCGGCTACTCGACCAGAAGGGGTCAGTTGGCCAAAGAAAGAAGATGGCTCGAACAGCTTTCGCCTCGAGGAGCTGACTGCGGTAAACGGGATTCAGCATGCGGATTCCCATGATGCTCTCTCAGACGTGATTGCCACCATCGAGATGGCCAAGCGCATTAAGTCAGCGCAGCCCAAGTTGTTCGAATATGTCTATCAGCTGCGCGCGAAAAAACGCGTGCAGCAGGAGATCGACATGAGGACCCGAAAACCGATTCTGCATGTTTCGGTGATGTACCCCGCCAGCCAGGGCTGCCTGGCACTCGCGATGCCGATTTGTCCACACCCGACCAACAGCAATGGCGTCATTGTCTACGACTTGCGGATTGACCCTGAAAGCTGGGTTGATCTACCGGAATCAGAGATTCGAGCGCGAGTCTATACACCACGTGATCAGATGCCGGCAGGTGTTAGCCGTATCCCGCTGAAGACCATTCACTATAACAAGTGTCCGATTGTCGCCTCACCAGCGGTACTGCCGCCCGAGCATGCTGAGTTGTATAACGTCGATACCGAGTTGTGTAAAAAGCATTGGCAGAAAATTATCGACATGCCAGAGCTGGCCAGAAAGGTGGCCGGCGTGTTCCGGGCCGAGGAAATGCCGGCCCAGCAAGATCCAGATTTCATGATCTATAGCGGCGGGTTTTTCAGCGATACCGATAAGGACTTGATGGCTATAGTGCGCGCTTCTGATGCCAGTGAGCTCGCGCGGCTGGATTTGCCCTTCAAGGATGGGCGCCTGAAGGAATTATTGTTTCGCTATCGTGCGCGTAACTATCCTGAGACCTTGCGGCAGGAGGAACAGGAGCGCTGGCATAAATTCAGGCAATCGCGGCTTGAGGACAGCACTGCGAGGCAAGTTTTTGAAGAGGAACTGACAATTGCAAAGGAGCAGGCTGGTGGTCCAAAGCAGTCAGTGTTGGAAGATCTGCTCAGCTATGTCGATGGATTATGACTTTCCCAGGTTAAATGCAGAGAAAGCGGCGTTGATTCACGAGTTATTTGGAAAGCGGGTATTGGCGTCACAGGATTTAACTGAAGACTTGGCTCGCCGGCTAGACACCCACTCTCCTGGCAAGCCGACCGAGTAAAACGGAAAGATTTCGGAGATGGACAGCTGTGCCGAATCAGAGCGGGGTAAGTCATGTCGCAAAGTTCTTCGAAAAGTATGACTTCTGAGCCCCGGATCTTCCTCCTGAAACCCGCTTTGTGCCCTACCCAGCAAACAGGCCGCTGTTCGCCGGACAGCGCTGTTGGCGGTACACAATCCGTGGCTAAGACGCTACAATGCGCGTGCCACTTTAATAACCGAGTATTTAACTTAAATAACAGCGATATATAACTGATATATAAGGACATATAGTTGGAAAAATTTAAGGATATAAGGCCTTACCAGGACCCGGAAACACGCCCGGTTCTGGATAAGCTGATGACCGATCCCGAATTCCTGGACAGTATTGCTCGCTTTTATTACCCGCGCCTGACACGCCTGTTTCCCAAATTCATGAAAGGCGCCGCCAGCAAAAAGTTGCGTGGTCAGGTCAAAGATGTGCATGACGTCAAATCCATGCAGGACGTTATCGCGGTGTACATGGACAAGATGATCCACGACACCACGACAGACCTGAGCAACTCCGGGATGGATTCACTTAAATCCGATCGCAGCTACCTGTTTGTCAGCAATCACCGCGATATCACCATGGACCCTGCTTTTGTGAATTACATGCTGTACCACGGCGGCTTAGAGACCCTGCAGATTGCCATCGGGGATAATCTGTTGAAAAAACCGTTCGTCACCGATCTGATGCGACTGAACAAGAGCTTTATAGTGGCGCGCTCAGCTAAGGGGCGTGAGTTGTTACAGTCCTTGAAGCTGCTCTCAGAGTATATTCATCACTGTATTGAGACAGGTCAGAATGTCTGGATTGCCCAGCGCGAAGGCCGCGCTAAAGATGGAATAGACCGCACGGATCCGGCACTGTTGAAAATGCTGGCGATGGGTAAACGGGATCTGCCCCTGGCGGGTAGCCTGCGCCAACTACACATCGTCCCGGTGTCGATCTCCTACGAATATGATGCCTGTGACGTCATGAAGGCCACCGAGCTGCGGGAGATTCAGGAACACGGCAGTTTTACCAAGACCGATGATTCCGATATCAAAAGCATTGTGACGGGCATGATTGGTTTCAAGGGCAAGGTGCATGTGGCCTTCGGTAAGGAACTGGCGTTGACCAGTGATGACCCGGAAGTGATCGCTGCCCAGATTGATGATCAGATCGTTAATAACTATGTGCTGTCGGACAGCAATTACCTGGCCCTGGAACGCCTCATGCAGGACGGTATGGTGCCTCTGCACAAGTTGCGAGACATTCCCGAGCCAGACGAGATCGATCGCGGTGCACGCAAGAGGTTTGAGAAACGCCTGAATGCTGTAGACCCCAAGCTACACCGCCATTTCCTCTGCAGTTACGCCAATCCAGTGCTCAATAAACTTGGGATTGTAGACTAGCGCGCTCTCCAGCGCGCTGCCGCTTCGAAATCGGGTTAGTGTCTGAGCAGGCGCTGCAAACTCAGTTGCAGACGCTCCCGTAATTGCTCGGATTTTTCGTGTGCGAGAGGCCCGATACAGAGACTGCGTAATCGACTGTCCTGGGCGAGGCGATTGTTCTCTTGCTGGCTGGGTTTGGATTGGCCAAATCCCGTTTGCAATTGCGACAACTGCAGCGCCATGCGCTGGGCCTGGTCAGACTCAGGCGTGTCGACCCCGGCCCTAATTTCAAGCGCAATGCACAATCCCCGCAGTGCTGTCTCTGCCTGCTGGCTCTGGGCGGCATAATTTGCGGCGTTCTGACAGGACTGGATCAGACTGGCTCTTGTCTGGAGCAGGCTATCGTAAGTCTCTTTGCCTGTTAGCTCCAACTGCTGCCACGCTTCAACATCAAACTCTGAGCGGGCCTTTTCGAAAGCCGCTTCGTCCTTGCACTGGAGCAGCTTGTCTTCGACATCAACTAAATGTCCGATGCCAGCATTTATGCGATCCATGAGCTGTTGACTCTTCTTGTCAGGCAGCGTCTTAAAACGGGTATCCAGGGAGCGTTTAAGATTATTGAAGCGGTCCAGCAATTTGCTGCGTTGTTTCCTGATGCGCTGATCCAAAGCGCCAGAGAAAGCCAGCACCTGTTCATTGAAATCAGCCCTGGCTTTGCGCAGATCTTCATCATTCAGTTCTGTTAGCGCGGATAATTTATTCAGGATCTGATTCAGTTCCTGCTCAGCCTGTTTGATGGAAGCGGCGCGCTGATCTCTCTCTTCGCTGCGCTTTGAAAAAATCTTGTCGCAGGCTGCCCGAAATTGTTCCCACAGCTTCTTGTCTTCCTTGAATGAAGTAGGGCCCGCAGTTTTCCATTCCTGTTGCAGTTGCTTCGCGGTGTTCATTGCCTGTTGTTTGTCTTCAAGTTCAACCAACTGCTCGGCGCGCTGGATCAGGTCTTTTTTCTTGTCCAAGTTACCACGGCTCAGATCTTTGCGCTGTTTACGGATCTTATTGACGAGGTCGTAGTAACGCTTCTGCAGCGTTTTAATCCTGGATTGTTCCACTGGCGCATAGCGTTTCCAGTCTGCATCCGCAGAGCTGAGAAGCTTGTTTAGCGTCGCGACATCTATGTCGGTTTCCTTAAAGCGCTCGATTTCCTGCTCGAGAGATTCAATTAGCGCCTTGCGGGCTTTGTGATTCTCTGCCATCTGCTGCTTACGTTGTTTGAAGTACTCCTTGCAGGGTTCGTAGGCTTTATCAGAGAACTGCTTGAACTGAGCCCACAATTCTTCATTCTGGTTCGAACGACCAAGGTTTTTCCATTCGGCGTGAAATTTGCTGATGCGCTTGGCCTTGTCGCCCGCATTCATTTTTGATTCGATCAGCTGCTGCATGTGCTGAATGAGCTCTTTTTTCTTCTCAGTGGCAGCAAATATTTTCCAGTCCCGGAGTTCATCAATCTTGGTTTTGAAGGGCGCGATTAGTGCTTTGATTCGAGCCCGAATTTCACCGCTGGTATTGCTCAGGTTACCCTGAATTTTGTCCCAGGCCGGCAGTGCCTCATGGGATTGTCCATCCGCAAGAGCCTGCTCCAGTGTGGCGGTGAGCTCTCTCGTCGCTGTTTCCAGTTGCAGTTGATGACCGCCGTTCTCTTCAAATTTAGCGCTGAGCGCTGCGGCGAGGTTGGCGTGATTAGCAAGTAATTCGGTCTGCTCTGCGGGAATCAGTTTACGCAGCCGGTTGACCCGATTCTCCACCGTCACCAGGCGCGTCGTATTTTTAATACTCAGGGCCTCCAGTTCCGCGCTTAGCACAGTGATTTCAGCAGCAAAGTCTACAGGGTCAGCATTGACTGTCGGATCGATGGGGGTATTGCCGGGCGACTCGGGGGTTTCCGTCTCGGCTGGTTGCTTGGCGGGTTCGGCTTCGGCGAATTCAGCTGCTTTCTCAATCACGGATTCAGCCGAGGCTGCGGATTCAGTCTCGAGTTTTGTCTCTGTCTCTGGCTCTGACGCTGCATCGAGTTGAGGGACATTTGCCTTTTGTTGCTTTTGCTGCCTGCCTTTTTTCACAGCTGGCTTAGCTTTCGCTGCGGTGCCAGCTTCCGCCTGGGTGGCATCATTTGGAGCCGGCGGCTCTGCTGCATCAGCGCTGGTCCCAGAGCTTTGCGTGGGCGAAGGAGGCGGTGACGACGGAGGTGAGGGATCAAGCGGGGAAGCATCCGAGCCTGCAGGCGCGGCGCTTTCTTTTATTATGGATTCGGAATCCGCTGCCGTGTCTTTCGTCTCTAAACTGGTCTCCGCAACGTCTGGCACCTGGGCTTGCTCAGTCGATTCGGGGCTGGGGCTATCAGCTGATGATTCAGGCGTTGATTTGCTCATTGTCTCTGATCTACGAAGGGTTGTTGCGAAAACGATTCGGGTGGCGCTGCCGAACGGCTAATTGCTTCAAGGGTTTGCTTGCGATAAATGGAGAGCGCAGTTTAACAGAACTTCTTGCGTCTGTGACTGTGTGCGGCATCAAGAGCGATTTGGCTGGTAATCGGTGGACTTGCAGGACTAATATCCCGACGAGTGTGAGACTGGGTTATACTTGCGCCCCGTGAAAACCATCCTAAGTCCTCCCTGCCCGGAACCCTTATATGCTGGCAGATGAAGTTAAAGATCTGATCCAGTCCAGTTATCGGCAGCTGCTTAAATCCAGGGATTTGATCCCACGCTATGGTCAGCGGCAGATGATCGCTGAGATCGCCAAGCAACTAGCGGTGATAAATCCGGATAAAGCCGAAGCGGGGGATGACGATGCAGTCACTGGGCCTGTCTGTGTGATTGAGGCCGGGACTGGTACTGGCAAAACCCTCGCCTATCTTCTGGCCACCATCCCGCTAGCGCAAGCCCTCAAGCTCAAGGTTGTCATTGCGACAGCGACAGTGGCCTTGCAGGAACAGGTCATGCTCAAAGATATTCCGGAGCTGCAGGAGGGGTCTGACTTCCAGTTCAGTGTTGCCCTGGCCAAAGGGCGTGGTCGCTATCTCTGTCTGTCGAAGTTGGATGGCTTGCTGGAACCCAACGACAGCCTCCAGGCCATGATGGATCTCTATGGTGATGATCCTGGCAGTTACGGTGAACCCGATTCCAGCCTGTATCAGGAAATGCTGGATGCGCTGACCGATGGCAGCTGGGAAGGCGATCGGGATGACTGGAAGCGACCGCTGTCGGATCAGGACTGGCGACCACTGACTGTGGACAATGCACAGTGCCTGGGTGCGCGCTGTAGCAATTTTCGTCAGTGTTATTTTTTCAAGGCCCGGGATTCGTTAGATAAGGCCGATGTTATCGTGAGCAATCACGATCTGGTGCTGTCTGATCTGGCGCTTGGAGGCGGTGCGATTCTGCCGGAGCCCGAGCAGTGTATCTATATTTTTGATGAGGCTCATCACTTGCCGGTGAAGAGCAATAACCACTTTGCAGTCAATACACGTATTAGAGCCACCCGTGGTTGGCTGGAACGCAGCGGCGATCTGCTGGGCCAACTGCTGAGTGACGACTTTATAGTGGCCAAGAACAGAGAACAATACTCAGGTTTGCAGGAATCATTGCTGCAGCGCCTCGAAGACGCCTGGCTGTTGCTCCAACCCTTGTTCCAGGAGCAAGGTGATTTTCATGACAATCGCAGTCGGTTTACGTTTCCTTTGGGCGTTATCCCGCCTGAGATTCAGGATGTCGCTGGAAACCTGCTGGCTGATTTTTCGCGGCTAGCGGTATTGCTGAGCGGGATCGCAGATGAACTAAAAATTGAATTGGAGGAAGCATCGGACCTGGACAGAAAACAGCAGGCCGAGCAATTCTTTCCACTGGTCGGCAGCGCTGCCCGTCGCGCCGAGGCCACTGCGGCGTTGTGGTACAGCTACACACACGCCGACAACCCTGGCTCTCCGCCCACCGCACGCTGGATGGTCCACATCGAAGACGACAGCCAGATTGAAATGTTGCTGTCAGCCAGTCCGGTGCTAGCGGCCGAAAATCTGAAAGAGAAGCTGTGGGAGCGCTGTGCTGGTGCAGTTCTGACCTCGGCGACGCTATCAGCCCTCGGCAGCTTCGAGTTACTTACTCTGCGGGCTGGCTTGCCCGAGGCAACCTTCTACCTGAGTATTCCCAGCCCTTTTGATTTTGGCAATGCGGCGACCCTGTCGATTCCGAAGCTGTCCTGCGAACCATCAGACACCGAGAAGCACACCGAAGTCATAGTGAACGCCTTGCCGCAGCTACTGGAAGAACCTATCGCAGCGCTGATGCTGTTTTCCAGTCGAAGACAGATGCAGGACGTCATGCAGCGCTTACCGGATGACTTGGCAGACCTGGTTTTGTGCCAGGATGACTACCAGAAGGCACAGCTATTGAAATACCACCGTCAGCGGGTCGAACAGGGGGAGGGCAGCCTGATCTTTGGCCTGGCCAGTTTCGCTGAAGGCGTAGATCTGCCAGGCAAATATTGCACCCATGTTCTGATCGCAAAGATACCGTTTGCGGTGCCCAATGATCCTATCGAAAACACCTTGGCAGACTGGGTTGAGCAGCAGGGCAAGAATCCTTTCATTACCCTGGCAGTTCCTGACGCAGCATTCAGGCTGGTGCAGGCAAGTGGGCGCCTGTTGCGAAGTGAGGCTGACAGTGGCCGCATCACACTATTCGATGAGCGTATAGTCACTAAGCGCTATGGCAAGCAAATTCTTGCATCGCTGCCGCCCTATCGTCAGGAAGTTTTTACCGAAAGCTTCACTGCCGATTAAAGACCTCGATTTTCAGGGCCCGATTGCCGCAGGAGGTTGGGGACTCTTGCAGTATATGACCGGTGATCTCCTGCAACATGGAATCTGCATCAGTTTCGTCTTTGCTACTGAATGTGATGGGGTCGAAAACGGGACTGTCCAGCAGTCCCACTGCGATTCGTCAAATGCGAAATCTAAATTCACTAATAAACACGCCGTAAACTCTGCACCGGCGCTACTACTTTTATTCAGTATAGGAGAGAATTTTTTCCGGCAGCGGATCGTGAGTGCAAAAGCTACGAGTTTTTTATGGGAAATCGCGACTTAGCGTGACTTTTTGCTTTTTAGATGGGTAAACCAGTAGCCAGCGCCGTAGCCCAAGAGCCCACCGCCCAATATAGAGAGCAGAACGCTGCCGACATAAGGGCCGAATCCCAGCCCAGTCATCAGGCCGATGGTGATACAAAGTGCATAAGTGCCCTGAGCGGATTGTTTCTTACTGCGTTTGGACATAAGAAGCCTCCTTTTGTTATTGAATCATTTTGACCGTAACTCTGTTTTTGTTTTTAAATTTAGCTTTGATCTCAGTTAAGCCTTCGTATTGAATAAATCACGCTGCTTTGGGGATTGAACGCGGTAGGGTCGATGGCCATACCGCCGATACGGTCAGCTATATCCATACCCTCAACGACTCTGCCAATGACGGTATGCCTCCCGTTTAGCCAATCGGCGTTACGCAGGGCGATAAAAAATTCGGGGCCGTTGCGGTTTGGTCCATCATTTGCCAACGCTACGGTTCCCCGTGATATGCCCCGGGTCTGAAGATCGCTCCGATAGGCATAACCTTCATACTCATAGAGGCGCATTACCGTCAGGCCCCGAAGATTAGTCACGATATCGTCCTCAGCAGAATCCAATTCTGACACTATCTCAACACCCAGTTCACGGTACAGTGGTTCCAACACGCGCTGCGCAAATTCCTCTTGATTGCCGACGTTCAGCATGGGGTTGATGCTGCCGTCTTCATTCAGGACGGGCAGGCGATCAAGTCCGAGCGCTATGGCGTTAATTTCGTCAGCAAGCATCGGCTCGGGTGCACCTAGGGGATGGTAGGACGGTGAGCCCCCTTGAATCACAAAATCCGGTAACACCCGATGAAATCGCATGCCGTCATAGTAGCGCGGTGTAAATGTGGCATTGGCGACCTCATCAAAAAATTCGACCTGCCCCTCAGCCAATTCTATGAAACGGGCGACATTGTCGGGTGCCTCGTTAGCCAGAAGCTCTACATAAATCGAGCCCTGAGAAGTCGTCATGAGCATGAGAGGGTTCGCCTGATCTTCCATGGCTTGCCGCGCCGTAGTCAGATCCGCATAGCTGAGGCGAGGAGCAAGGGTCAATAGCAGCGCAAGCGCAAGCCAAAAACCGCCTGTGCGATAAGCAGGCGAGGATCGCCGCACGGTATTCACTGAAGAATCCCTAGCTCTCATGATGCAGCATCAGAGGGTGGTCAGCGGGTAGCACTTTGGTCATCCATAGTGCCAGCTTGTGACGCATATTGGGTACGTTCTCATCGTGACTGGCGAGCGGTTGGATCACCTTGTCCTTTACCAGCAGCAGGTAGATTGCACGGGCTTTCATGTTCTGATGGTCGGTTGCTTCAAATTTGCCAGCGCCGCGCGCCTCAAAATATCTGCCCCCGACCTTCAATGCTTCTTTAAACAAGGCTGCTTCGTTTTTTATTTTTTTCACGAGTGAGTTCAGGTTCGGAATTCATTCTGATTGTAGGTTGAATGCTGACGGGATGGCAACAAGGCGGCGTGGGCGGAGCACCGGCTCAGGTCTGACTTGCCTGTAACTGTGCCAGGTCCTGCGGGGTATCGATGTCCATCAGAATTGCCCGATCCTGCAGCTTGAGTTTAATCACTTTGTCAGGATGCTGTCGGATAAGCACCTTACCGCCGGCATCGCCGCTGAGTTTTCCGAGCTCTGAGAAGAACGCACTGCCGAAAACTACCGGGTTTCCAGTTTCGCCATCGCATTCGGGGAGTAAAATTGAATCGGACGTGGCCTGTTCCGCCAGGGTGCGATAAGTATCGCTGGCGATAAAGGGCATGTCTGAAAGGCAAATCATGCAGGCGTCCCAGCCTCCGGTGAACTGCATCCCGAAGGCAAGCGTGGCCCCCATACCGCGTTCGGCCTCAGAAAAGACCTCGACTCGCCTTGCCGTAGCATCCAGTTCGGAGGAGAGTTCTGGTCTGGTAAGCACTACAGTTTCAGGCACAGCGGCCTGCAGCCTTTCAAAGGTTTGGTCGAATACGCGGGTGCCTGAGTCAAGTGCAGCCAACAGCTTTACACCACCGAAGCGGCTGCTGAATCCGGCAGCCAGAAGTAGGGCGCCTATGCGCATTTTCTCAACCTCTGTAGAACCCGCTATAGAAAGGCTGGTGAGTGAGCCTAATAATGATTCAACAGTTTAACGGAGTCAGTTATCTGAATAAAAAAGGCCGTCACCGCTGCTGCGATGACGGCCAGAAATAAAGGTATTCAGCTAGTGCAGTGTTTTATTGTTTTTTCGGGCCGGCGTAGAGTCCTGCTGCCTGATCTCTACAACAAAACTTTCATTGCTGCCTTTGCTCTTTGCTTGCTCTGTGTTCCCGCTCGCAATCTGTGCGACATGCTGCGCGTCTGCTGCAACGGCAGCTTCCGCTGCTTCCTGCGCAGCAGCCTCTGCCTCTGCTTCAATATCGCATAGGGCCTCTTCCTCTTCCTTGGCAAGTTGTTGAGTCTCAGCCTGGGTCTTGAGCTGTTCACTGAGGTGCTGCCGCAACCGGTTGACCACGCTGGTCATTACCTCAATGGTCTGGCTGAGTTGATCTAGTGTGAGCAGGGTGCGCTCTGGATCATTCTCTGAAGGTTTTTCTTCACTCATTACCCGTTGTCCTTGTGCGAGCTGTTACTCGTGTTGCTTGCTTGTTCCTGAATCCGAATCAAACTAATTTTATTGATCGCTCGACCCGGGTTAATCCCAGGTCAATGCACCACCAGTTTGGTATTCAATTACGCGTGTTTCGAAGAAGTTTTT
Source organism: Gammaproteobacteria bacterium UBA7449 (assembly GCA_002477465.1). Taxonomy (GTDB): domain Bacteria; phylum Pseudomonadota; class Gammaproteobacteria; order Pseudomonadales; family Pseudohongiellaceae; genus UBA9145. The sequence continues at coordinate 66,916 of DLPV01000043.1, forward strand.
CTCTTTTCGCAGATCCATGATTTCCGACATCCATGGAAATGGGTTGCTTACACCCTGGAACTGTTCCGGTAATCCGATTTGCACCAGGCGGCGGTTGGCGATGAACTGCAGATACTCTTCCATCATGGCTGCATTCATACCCAGCACTCCCCTGGGCATAGTGTCGCGTGCATATTCGATCTCCAGCTGCGTCGCCTGCAAAATCATTTGTGTGGCTTCTTCTTTCAATTGATCAGTCCACAGCTGAGGATTCTCCAGTTTGATCTGGTTGATCATGTCGATGCCAAAGTTCAGGTGCATGGATTCGTCACGCAGGATGTATTGGAACTGCTCGGACGTACCAGTCATCTTGTTGCGGCGACCCATGGAGAGGATTTGGGTAAACCCGCAATAGAAGAAGATACCTTCCAGACAGCAATAAAAGGCAATCAGGTTTTTCAGCAGATCCTGATCTTTTTCAGGGGTGCCAGTATTGAATTGGGGATCACTTAGGGCCTGGGTGTATTTCAGACCCCAGGAAGCTTTCTTCGCTACCGAGGGGATCTCGTGATACATGTTAAAGATTTCACCTTCATCCATGCCCAGAGACTCGATGCAGTACTGATAGGCGTGGGTGTGGATGGCTTCTTCAAAAGCCTGGCGCAGAATGTACTGGCGGCATTCTGGATTGGTGATAAGTCGATAGATCGCCAGCACCAGGTTATTGGCGACCAGAGAGTCAGCAGTTGAGAAGAAACCCAGGTTACGCTTGACGATCAAACGTTCGTCATCGGTTAGTCCATTGGGATTTTTCCAGAGACTGATATCCGCATTCATGTTTACTTCCTGCGGCATCCAGTGATTGGCACAGCCGTCCTGGTATTTCTGCCAGGCCCAGTCGTATTTGAATGGAACCAGCTGGTTAAGGTCAGCGCGACAGTTGATCATGCGCTTGTCGTCAACCGCTACTCGGTTGGCTGAGCCTTCCAGTTCTTCCAGGCCTGCGCTGACGTCAAGTTTGGCAAGGTCGTCCTTTGCTTTTTGCAGCGCATCGGCATTGCTCGCACTGTCGGCGGCGTCCAGCTTGGAGGTGACGCTCGCGGCCGTGATTGCCTCACTCTCTGCGGGCGCTGCCGTTTGTTCAGCAGCCTGTGAAACTGCCGCTGCTGCGGATTGCGTTGCCTGCTGTGCAGAAAGGTCTGTGGCCTCAGCTGCCTGCGCGGCTGAAGGTGGCGGTGGGTTCGCAATAGCAGTCTCCGCTATGGCCGTTTCCTCTTGATTAAAGTCATCCCAAGACAACATGTGAATACCCTTTTAAAAATTTGTTTACGTTAATAGTCGCGATTCGAAAGTCAGCTTGCTTACTGACAAGCCTCGCATTCCGGATCATCAAGTGAACAGGCCTGTGGAACTGCCGCCGCGGTGGGCTCAGCAGAGACTTTGTTCAAACTATTATCTGAGACTGTCGATTTCTCTGTAGTGGTGGCCGCTAGAGCGCGTAGGTAATAGGTGGTTTTGAGTCCACGCAACCAGGCCATGCGGTAGGTAATATCCAGCTTTTTACCGCTGGCACCGGCCACATAAAGGTTGAGAGATTGTGCCTGGTCGATCCATTTTTGCCGACGGCTGGCCGCGTCAACTAACCAGCGTGGTTCCACTTCGAAGGCGGTGGCATAGATTTGCTTGATCTCGTCAGGCACGCGGTCGATGTTCTGCACACTACCTTCGTAATACTTAAGATCGTTGACCATGACGCTATCCCAAAGCTCGAGGCGTTTCAGGTCTTCAACCAGGTAGGGATTTACTACGGTGAATTCTCCGGAGAGATTGGATTTAACGTAGAGGTTTTGATAAGTCGGTTCAATCGATTGGGATACACCAGAAATATTGGCGATAGTTGCCGTTGGCGCGATCGCCAGCACGTTGGAATTGCGCATGCCGCCTTGCTTGATGCGGGCACGCAGGCTATCCCAATCCAGGCGCTGCTCAAAATTTACGTCGAGGTAGTCGCAGCCGCGGACTTCCTGCAGTTTTTTCAGGGAGTCTATTGGCAGGATGCCTTGATCCCACAGCGAGCCTTCGTAGGATTCATAGCGACCACGTTCTTCCGCGAGCTCATTGGAGGCGCTGATGGCGTAATAGCTAATCACCTCCATGGAGACGTCGGCGAAATCGACTGCCTGATCTGAGGCATAGGCAATGCGCTGCTTATACAGGGCATCCTGAAAGCCCATCACACCCATACCCACCGGACGGTGCCTGAGGTTGGAAGTCTTCGCCTGATCTACCGAGTAGTAGTTGATGTCGATAACGTTATCCAGCATGCGGATAGCGGTGGTGATGGTCTTCTTCAGCTTGTCCTGATTCAGGCCATTATCATCCACATGATTGACCAGGTTAATCGAGCCAAGATTGCACACCGCTACTTCCTCCTGACTGGTGTTCAGGGTGATCTCGGTGCAGAGGTTGGAAGAGTGGATGGTTCCCACATGCTGCTGTGGTGAGCGCACATTGCAGCTGTCTTTAAATGTAATCCATGGGTGTCCTGTCTCGAACAGCATGGACAGCATCTTGCGCCACAGGTCAGCTGCACGCACAGTCTTGTAGGGTTTGATCTCGCCCGCAGCTGCCCGACGCTCGTATTCTGCATACTTTTCTTCGAACTCTTTACCATGCATGTCATGGAGTTCTGGCACAGTATTAGGTGAGAACAGCGTCCATTCCTGGTCATTGAATACCCGCTTCATAAACAGATCGGGAATCCAGTTAGCCGTGTTCATATCATGGGCGCGACGGCGGTCGTCACCGGTGTTCTTGCGCAGTTCCAGGAATTCTTCAATATCCAGGTGCCAAGTCTCCAGGTAGGAGCATACGGCGCCTTTGCGCTTGCCGCCCTGATTAACTGCAACTGCAGTATCATTCACGACCTTCAAGAAAGGCACGACGCCCTGGCTCTTGCCGTTGGTGCCAGTGATGTGCGCACCGAGGGCACGCACTGGTGTCCAGTCATTGCCCAGTCCACCAGCCCATTTCGACAGCATGGCGTTGTCACGAATGGCGGAGTAAATGCCAAATAAATCGTCTGGTACCGTGGTAAGAAAGCAGGAAGAAAGCTGCGGACGCAAAGTGCCAGAGTTAAACAACTGTGGCGTAGACACCATGTAATCAAAGCTTGAAATCAGATTATAGAATTCAATCGCGCGTTCTTCTTTATTGTCTTCCTCAGCTGCCAGGCCCATGGCGACACGCATATAGAAAACCTGCGGCAGTTCGAATCGCACGCCTTCACTGTGAATGAAGTAGCGGTCGTACAGTGTTTGCAGCCCGAGATAAGTAAACTGTTGGTCGCGCTCTGCCTTTAGGGCTTCGCCGAGCTTACCCAGGTCGAAATCCAGCAGGTGGGGTGACAACAATCCTAGTTCTACGCCTTTCTCTATATAGGGCTTAAGCGTCGCCGCGTACCGGTAGTGCATCTCTGACTGGGTGGCTGAATCGGTGATGCCCAGGAAACCTAGCGCTTCGGCGCGCAGGGTGTCCATCAGCAGGCGTGCGGTGACGTAAGAATAATTTGGGTCTTTTTCAACCATAGTGCGCGCAGTCATCACCAGCGAAGTGCGAACATCTTCCATCTTCACCCCAGGGTAGAGGTTCTTGAGGGTCTCGTTATAGATGGTATCTGCAGAAACGTCACTCAAGCCTTCGCAAGCCTCGTCGATTACGGTGCGCAGTCGCGCAGTGTCCAGAGGGCCCTGATGGCCATCTTCAAAGGTCACTGTAATTTCAGCTTCCTTGGGACGATCGGTTTCCTGCTTTTGCTCCCGCATGCGGGAGCGTTCGGCGCGGTAGATCACATAGCTACGTGCAATTTTGTGCTCGCCGGTACGCATCAGGGCCAGTTCAACCTGGTCCTGAATATCTTCTATGTGAATTGTGCCGCCAGAAGGCATGCGTTTTCTGAAAATGTCGGTAATCTGCGAGCTCAGCTGTGCTACAGATTCGTGAATTCTGGAAGAGGCAGCGGCGTTGCCACCCTCTACTGCCAGATAAGCCTTGGTAATGGCTACTGAAATCTTTGACTCATCGTATGCGACTACCGCGCCGTTGCGTTTTATAACCCTAAGTTGCCCGGGTGCGGTGGATGCTACAGAAAGAGACTCGTCATTATTAGGAGTGGCGGCTTGCGAAGACCCGCTCGTGGGTCGTACATCAGTCTGCATTTATGTGCTCCGAATTTGGTCTTTACTACGAGGCATTCCTGCCTCATTTATTTTTTGGTCCTATTGTTAGGCCCTGCAGTGGCTGCTTGCTGTCAATCGCTTTCCTCTCACCCCGGTGCGGTTAAGCGTTAGGTCTCGTCTGTGCATCGCTCTTATCGCCTGCATGTTGCCCGCCATTGATTGGCGGTTACCTGCCTGGCGACGCTTGCTGTACTGCATAAGCAGCTTGAGCTTCTTGCTAAATCAGCACTTGTGACATTTCACGACGAATCGACCCCATCCGGCACGACCAGTGCTGACAAATCCCACTATCGAACTTGTCGATTTACTGTCCGGCAGCATTCAAGCCATATACTATATATTGTGTTTTTGCGGCTGGACTTTAGCGTTTTTTTTCTCGTGTACCGAGATTTCGCGGAAACCCTCAAAACAGTCCAGAAAACGGGCGTTAAATAGCCGGTTTTCATCAAGTGCTGTTCTTATTATTGAACCGAATGACCCGCTAGAGTACTCGATTTGCCTGAATTTTTGACTGTTTGCTTGCTAAGATTAGCCCCTGATTTAAGCTTAACTACTACAACATATAGACAAGCTATAAATTTAACACACAAGATAATGCGGTTTTGGGGGGAATGCAAGGGATTTCCCTGTGTGTTTGCTGTGGGGAAAATGTGAATAGATTGTGGTTGTTGGCTGGAAACTGCCGCTACGCCGCGCCGTTACGATGAATTCGCCTTTTGGCTGATTTTTGAGCAGTGGCTGACTGTCAAAATGCCTCGAATTAGTGCATAAACTGCGACAAGCAGGAGACCACAATATATTGTGGTCAGTATTAAGGCAAGATCAGTGGGTAGTTAACCCGCGATCAGGTATTCCAACAGGGCTTTCTTGGAATGCATTCGGTTCTCGGCTTCCTGCCAGACTACGCTGTCATCAGCATCGAGTATCTCAGCGCTCACTTCCTCGCCGCGATGTGCTGGCAAACAGTGCATAAACAGGGCCGATTCAGCGGCGTAGGCCATAAGAGCCGTATTGACCTGGTAGGCCGCGAAGCGGGTGGCGCGCTCGGATTGTTCAGCTTCCATGCCCATAGAGGCCCACACATCGGTCACCACGAGATCGGCACCGGCTACGGCCTGCTTGGGGTCCGATACCAGGCTTACATGTTTGGCATACCGCTCCAGCAATTCGGCTTTTGGTTCGAAACCAGAGGGAGTGGCAATCTGCAGTGAGAAGCCAAACACGGCTGCCGCGTTGATATACGACTGGCACATGTTATTGCCGTCGCCTACCCAGGCAACTCTGGCGCCCCTTATATCGCCGCGTGCTTCCATGAAGGTTTGTACATCGGCCAGCAGCTGGCAGGGGTGAAAATCGTCGCTGAGGGCGTTAATGACTGGAACCCGGGAATACGCAGCGAATTTCTCGAGACTGGCATGGGAGAACGTTCGAATGGCTATAACTTCAACCATGCGAGACATCACCCGGGCCGTGTCGGCAACGGGCTCACCACGACCTAGCTGGGAGTCATTGTTGGTGAGAAAAACCGAAGCGCCCCCTAGCTGATTCATCGCCACCTCGAACGCCACCCGGGTCCGGGTGGAAGCTTTTTCGAAAATCAAACCAAGGGTCTTGCCCGTCAGGCTGGATGCCGGCTGGGGTTGCGCTTTCAGGTCAATTGCTCGGCGTATGATAGTTTCAAGATCGGCCGCTGGCAGATCCTGTAAGGTGAGGAAGTGTTGAAGTGCCATGGATTTAACCACCTGAAGCTTATAGCCGAAGCAGGCTTGGTTTCTTTTCAGTGCGCTGCGGATGCAAGACCGGGCGCTAAATAAGAAAAGGGTAGCTCGCGCCACCCTCGGATGATTCGCAATTCTAGCTGCATCTCCAGGCGCCGGCAATTGCGAGGGCGCGGTGCTTGCAGTAGGCTGCGGCGAATTGAATGGATAAGCCTGGAACCCTGGTTGTCTGTATGAACGCAATTGAACTCAAACTATTTGCCAGTCGTGTTGCCTCCATCTGCGATGAGATGGGGCTGGTGCTCAAGCGCACAGCGTTTTCGCCTAACATCAAGGACCGACTGGATTTCTCCTGCGCTCTATTCGGACCGGATGGTCAGCTATTTGCGCAGGCCGCGCATATTCCGGTGCATCTCGGCAGCATGGCCTTTGCCATGGGTGACCTGGTGTGCAAACGGCCCTGGCAAGCCGGGGACATGTTGGTAGTAAACGACCCTTATCTGGGCGGAACCCATCTGCCGGACGTTACTCTAATTGCGCCGGTGTTCTCAGGTGCTGGCGAGAGACTAATAGGTTTTGTCGCTAATCGCGCCCATCACGCCAACATCGGCTGTGATACACCTGGATCGATGCCTGTTTCCCAGCATCTAGAGGAAGAGGGCATCGTGATTCCGCCGACCCTGTTATTCGCCGGCGGCGAACTACAGCAACAGTGCCTGAGACTGCTGGAACTTGATACAGCAGAGCTGAGTGGTGATTTCGCGGCCCAGGCCGGGTCAAACCAGGTAGGCGTAGGGCGCCTCAAGGAGCTGGTGGGCAAGACCGGCATTGATAGCTATTTTACAGGCATGGCTGAGCTCAATGACTACGCCGACCGCATCACCAAGGGCTTGCTGCAAACCCTGCGTCCGGGTGAATACCTGTTTGAAGATTTTCTGGATGATGATGGCTTTGGCAGTAGCGCGATCCCTCTCAATTTGGCGCTGCGGATTAATGCGGCCGAGGTTGAATTGGATTTTTCAGCTTCATCCGAAATGGTGCCAGGTAACCTTAATTGCCCGGAGTCTGTAGTGGCAGCCGCTGCGTATTACTGTTTTCGCTGTTTGCTGCCGGATGAAGCGCCAGCCTGCGAGGGGCTGTTTCGCCGAATTCGAATCAAGACCAGGGCTGGTTCTATTCTCAATGCTGAGCGACCGGCAGCAGTTGCTGCAGGCAATGTTGAAACTTCAACCCGCCTGGTTGATCTGGTATTTGGTGCGCTCGCCCAGGCGCTGCCCGATACTATCCCGGCCGCCAGTCAGGGCACCATGAACAATATCGCCATGGGTCGTATTGATGCCGACTCCGGGACTCGTTGGGACTATTATGAAACCCTTGCCGGAGGACTGGGTGGCGGTCCTCATTATGCCGGGTTGGACTGTGTGCACAGTCACATGACCAATACCCTGAATACGCCGGTAGAGAGCCTGGAAATGCATTACCCGCTGCGAGTCCGTCGATACGCCGAGCGGCAGGGTAGTGGAGGCGATGGCCTGCAGCGGGGTGGTAATGGCATTACCCGTGAATACGAATTTCTGGAACCGGCGCAACTTTCCCTGCTTACTGAGCGCCGAGCGTTTCCTGCTTGGGGACTCAGAGGCGGAGAGGAGGGCACGTCCGGAGAGAACCTGTTGAATGGTGAAGTCCTGCCAGGGAAATGTTCACTGGCGGTGAAAGCGGGGGATAGACTGTTGGTGCGAACGCCTGGTGGGGGTGGTTGGGGAAAACCTGACTGAGCAGTCAGCTCACTATCTGGTCAGTGATCTGCTGTGAGAGTGCCAGCGTTAGGGGCAAGAGTCCGGGGCAGTTCGTGGTTACGCGATCCGGTTTGAATGCCTTGCTATAAAAGTTCCCGG
>DLPV01000051.1 GCA_002477465.1 Gammaproteobacteria bacterium UBA7449
CGCAGAAGAGTTGCAGGACCTTGAACAGGCGCAGGTCGGCGCTGAAACTGGCGATGATACAAATACCGACCAGGACATCAGCCTGGAGCAGGCGTTGGAGAAGCTGGCGCAAGCCGAGCTCGCGGCTCAGAAAGCACACGATGATTTACTGCGGGTGCAGGCTGAAATGCAAAACCTGCGGCGGCGCACTGAACAGGACATTGAGAAGGCGCATAAATATGGCCAGGAGAAGTTCAGCGCTGAGTTATTGAGCGTTATGGACAACCTGGAGAGGGCGCTGGATGCCGCGTCGGCGCACGAAAATGAGGCCGTGAAGGCGATTTACGATGGCGTCGATCTGACCCTCAAGAGTTTTTCGGACTGTTTTAGCAAATTCAACATCGAAGCGGTGGATCCTCTGGGTGAGCCATTTGACCCGGCTCTGCATCAGGCCATGTCCATGCAGGAAAACCCTGATGTTGAGCCCAACACGATAATCGCCGTCATGCAGAAGGGCTACACCCTGCATGGCCGGGTGATTCGACCAGCCATGGTAATGGTGGCGAAGGGATCCAGCCCCAAGATTGATGAGGCTGTTTGAGGGTAAGAATTTAGGGGAGTTGATCTAAATCAGGCCGGCAACAGGTTAATCAAGAATCATACAGGGACATGATATTAGGTAGTCCAGCAACAGATTCACTAAAGATCTCGCACGAAAACTGGCTTAGAGCCTTGAATTTGCGGGAGCTGACCAAATATTGATGGCATAAGCGAAAGCCGGGCGACGGACGGCTTAGAAAGCATTTAGAACTGGAGAAAGCAACAATGGGCAAGATAATCGGTATCGATTTGGGAACCACCAACTCCTGCGTCGCAGTGATGGACGGGGGCGAACCCAAAGTCATTGAGAATGCTGAAGGGGATCGAACCACTCCTTCCATCGTCGCCTATAGCAGCGATGGTGAAACCCTGGTGGGCCAGCCCGCAAAGCGCCAGGCGGTTACCAATCCAAATAACACACTGTTCGCCATAAAGCGGTTGATTGGCCGTCAGTTTAAAGATGATGTCGTGCAAAAAGACATCAAGATGGTCCCCTATTCAATTGTTGCCAACGACAATGGCGATGCCTGGGTTGAGGTAAATGGCGACAAGATGTCACCGCCACAGATCTCTGCCCAGATTCTGACCAAGATGAAGAAGACAGCCGAGGACTATCTCGGTGAGTCAGTCACTGAGGCCGTGGTTACTGTGCCTGCCTATTTCAACGATTCCCAGCGTCAGGCGACCAAGGATGCAGGCAAGATTGCCGGTCTGGAAGTAAAGCGAATTATCAATGAGCCTACTGCAGCGGCATTGGCCTATGGCATGGACAAAAAGGCGGGTGACGCCACAATTGCTGTCTACGACCTGGGTGGCGGCACATTCGATATCTCGATTATCGAAATTGCCGAGACCGACGGTGAGCACACCTTCGAAGTACTCTCTACCAACGGCGATACCTTCCTGGGTGGTGAAGACTTTGACCTGCGCTTGATTGATTACCTTGCGGACGAATTCAAGAAAGAGTCAGGTATGGATTTGCATAACGATCCATTAGCTCTGCAGCGCCTCAAGGAAGCGGCGGAGAAAGCCAAGATTGAGCTGTCTTCTTCGCAGCAAACTGAGGTAAACCTGCCTTACATTACTGCCGATGCCAGCGGCCCCAAGCACCTGGTGCAAAAGCTGACCCGAGCCAAATTCGAATCACTGGTTGAAGAACTGGTTGAAAACACGCTGGCGCCGGTGAAGATCGCGCTGAAGGATGCGGGCCTCGATACCGGTAGCATAGATGATGTCATCCTGGTGGGCGGTCAGACCCGTATGCCGCTGGTGCAGCAGAAAGTGGCTGACTTTTTCGGCAAAGAAGCGCGCCGGGATGTGAATCCCGACGAAGCAGTTGCCATGGGTGCTGCGATTCAGGCGGCGGTCCTGTCTGGCGATGTCAATGACGTATTATTGTTAGACGTGACTCCTTTGACTCTGGGTATAGAAACCCTGGGTGGCGTAGCTAGCCCACTGATCGATAAGAACACGACGATTCCTACCAAGAAGAGTCAGGTGTTTTCAACGGCAGATGACAACCAGACGGCAGTAACCATTCATGTGGTCCAGGGCGAGCGCAAGCAGGCTGCTGAGAACAAGTCCCTGGGTCGATTTGATCTGTCGGATATTCCGCCTTCACCGCGCGGCATGCCGCAGATTGAAGTGTCTTTTGACCTGGACGCGAACGGCATTCTTAACGTTTCCGCGAAGGACAAGGCCACCGGTAAGGAACAGTCCATCGTTATTAAGGCGTCCAGCGGTCTGTCTGACGAAGAGATCGATAAGATGGTCAAGGATGCAGAGGCCCATTCCGCCGATGACAAGAAATTTGAGGTGCTTATCACTGCACGCAACACCGCAGATGGCTTGATCCACGCGACCAAGAAGACGCTGGAAGAAGCCGGTGACAAGGCGAGCGATGAAGAAAAGGATGCGATCAATAACGCAATCACTGCCCTGGAAGAAGCGCTTAAGTCAGATGACAAGGATGACATCGAAGTGAAGACCAAGGACCTGACCGACGCGTCCAGTAATCTCGCACAAAAGCTGTACGCTGAGCAGGCGGCGG
>DLPV01000011.1 GCA_002477465.1 Gammaproteobacteria bacterium UBA7449
GAAGGAATCGAACTCAATTTAATTTTGTCATTGAGGTTCGTACCTGTGTCTTTCCAAAAGAAACTAACCAGTAGCCGTCCTGGGCTGACCCTGTCGCTTGGCGCGGCGCTTTTCATACTACCCATTCTAGTGCCATTGCCTGGACTTGCCGAAACACAGGATTTTAATGGCTTGAACGAGCGGATCCTGAAGCAGACCACAGCGCTGGATCAGCAGGAATCTCAATTGGGGCGCTATCACATGTCACTGGCTGAACCGCTCCACACCCTGGCCCGCATTCAATTGCAGGCGAACCGCTTTGACGACGCCAGGGGCAACGCGGATAGAGCCCTGCAGATAATTCGCTGGTCTGATGGCCTCGAGTCTCCGCTGCAATTCGAGTTTCTCCAGCTAGTCATCGAAATAGAGATGGCCCGGAACAATTGGGATGACATCGATGAAAAGATAAAACATTACACCTGGCTCTTAAGCAACAAATACCAGGGGGACTCTATATCCCGGCTTCGGCACATGCAGTGGTTAGTTGATGTACACGCCGGTGGCGCTGCGCGCGATGAAAAGGAACGGCGAGCCTATCACCTTATACAATCAACTGGCATCAATGAGGTCGCAGTGCAGTACGCCCAGGTTCAGGGTCTGACTGCCGAGCCGCTCTATGCGAACCTGTTGTTCTCGCTCTCCAGAGCCTATCACCGGGAAAATGAAGGTATCCGCCAGCGGGGCAGTGTGAGTTACAGATTACGGGAACTGTATCCAGGCCTGCATATTCTGGAGGACCGGGATGTCGCTATCGCCAAACGCTATCGCTTCGGCCTTGAGAAGCTGGAAATGCTGCGCGATGCAGTGAGCACATCACCTGCGTTCGATACAGAGGCGGTGCTACTCAGTGAATTTTATATAGCCGCCTGGAATGAACTCTATGGACAGGAGGAAGACCTTAAAGCCTCGCTGCTGCGCATAGATAATTTTCATACCCATTCCGCAATCAGCAAAGAGCGAATCATGCGTCTGTTTGAGCTGCGCGCCAAGTTACCTCAGCATCGTTTGGTGCTTGATGCAGACTACCTGAGTAATGATCTTGTCAGCGCTGGTGACTAGCATGTTCAGACTAACAGGCACCTGCTCGACAGGGTGAGTCTGCCTAATCAAACAGTGACGCCAGCACCCGGCGCTTACCCTGGAACGGGCGGCGGCCGTGCATGACCAGAAAGTTGTCTACCAGCGCAATATCCCCGGTTTGCCAGGGCAGATCGAAGGTGAGCTCTTCGCCGGCGTCGCACACAATGCGCATATCACTCTCGGCAATTGCCTGGCCATCGCCGAAGCTCACCGATTTGCTGGCCTGATTACGGGCGTCCTGCCAGCCACGGAAAGCGGCAATAAGCTGATTGAAAAATACGCGCCGACCGTCGTCGAGCCTGCGGATTGCAGGTAAAGCTGATGTGGTAGCTCGCAGGCTGTCATCGACCAACCATTCAAAGCCGTAACCAAGGGCCGACAGCCGCGCTTCCGCCTCTGCCTTGGTCGCTACGGACAGAGTGCTGTGCCAGGAGCGTCCCTGTCCAGACGCCAGGTCAGCGCTGGCGGGCATGACGTTGGTGTAGCGCACCCCCTCTTGCTCGCAGCGGCTGACGAATTCTGGCGCACGCTCTTCCAACACCGAAAGCACGGCATCGGATCGGCACAGCGGCGTCGCGCCACCACTGCTGGGCGCCAATTCGCAGTAGAACATCAGCTTACTTGGATAAACCGGGGTCTGAGCCATTTCATGGTGGAGATAGATTTCCACTTCCGGTGGCGCTTCATTGGCCGTAAACACTCGCTCCGTGCGATTCTTGCGTACTGCATTGGACAGCGACTCAGCGTAGCTGAAATTTGCCAGCCCCAGGCTCTGCACCACCCTATCGAAATCAAGGTCTGAGCGAGCGGGCAAGCCGCGAAACAAAATGGCGCCTCGCTCTGCTAACTGCTCAAGCAGCAACTGTTGGTTCGCCTGCACCCAGGCCGCTACTGCGTCAATATCCTGAAGCTCAGCTTCAGCCTGATAGATGAGGGGAAAACTGGTCCCGTGGTTAAGTTGCTGCGCAAGCGCGACTTCATGTACGGCTGGAATCATGGTCTTAATCGTATATTGGATAAAAGGTATTGAAGGCGGCTTCGCAGAATACCGCGGGGTCATTAAAACGACGGTTGCTGTTTAATGCCGAAATTGCCTGCATTTCTTCTGCGCTCAGCTCAAAGTCAAAAAGCGCAAGATTTTCTTTTAATCGCTCCTTGCGCGCAGTCTTTGGAATGATCGCGGTGCCTCTCTGTACACCCCAGCGCAACACAACCTGCGCTGGTGTCTTGCCCAATCTCGCCGCCGCTATTTTCACTGCATCCGTTTCCAGCACAGACTCATTCTCCGCCGCCATATCCAGTGAGACATAAGACAGTGCGCCCAAGGGAGAGAAGGCCGTCACCGTTATGCCGTAATCCTGTGCCAGCTTGATCAGTCGTTCCTGAGAGAGGTAGGGATGCGCTTCAACCTGAAGCACTTCGGGCTTTTGTTTGGCATAGGCCATGAGGTCATGTAACAGGGCCGAGTTGTAGTTACACACCCCGATGTGCTTGACCAGGCCAGACTCTTTCAAGTCTTCCATGGCAGCCCAGGTCTGGTGCAGAGGAACCGGGTCGATTTCCATGCGCGGCGCTTCGGCATCCGGATCAAAAAACCACTCCGGCGGATATCGCTCATCGAAGTCGACAAACTTCAGGGCTATGGGAAAGTGAATCAGGTACAGATCAAGATAGTCGAGACCGAGGTCCGAGAGCGTCTTTTCGCAGGCCGCACGCACATGTTCGGGCCTATGGTAAGTGTTCCAGAGTTTCGACGTCACCCACAGTTCTTCACGCTGGCACAGACCCGCGGCCAATGCAGATTTGATGCCCTCACCGGCTTCTTTTTCATTGCCATAGTCTGCTGCGCTATCTAGGTGGCGGTAACCGGCCTCTACAGCAGCATGCACCAGATTAGCCGTATCCGGCTTATCGATCTTCCACAAACCAAATCCGACCGCGGGCAAATTATCACCGCCGAGGGCAAAACTGGATGGCATAAAATTCTCCTTGGACTAAATTACTTCACAACCACTTACTGCGATGGTCGTCCCAACAATTTGCACTTTAACGTAAGCAACAAATCACTCTGTCTGCTTACCGACAAACTACCAGGCTAACACGTCAGCCAGACCCTGTGCTGTCGCGTAGTCTTTCGCTGCGACTACTTCGCCAGTCGCAGCGGAATGCTGGGCAGCGCTCGCCACCAGCATGGCCCAGAGACCCTGCTCGCAGGTCGCGCTGTCCTGCGCCTTGCCTTCCAGCTGATCGATAAAGGCCTCATGTTCGAAAAAAGTCGCGCCATGATGCCCGCTGGGTTCAATTGGGTCGGGATAAGTCACATCAAGCCCGGTATAGGCGGGATGACCCGCCACCTCAACCATGATGCTGGCCTTGGAACGTGTGCCCGCTGTAAAACTGGACCGCTCCGTGGCCAGGATGCGCCCTTTCTCGCCGGTGACGCCTAGCTCTTCATACAGTTCCTGGCTGAACATATTGAGCGTGAAACTGGCTTTCACCCCATTGCTGTACCGCATTACTACCAGGGCATGATCATCGATGTCTGACTGCCTGCCCTCGTATTCAAAGTCGACAAAATTGACCGCTTGACCGCTCATGGCATACACGGTTTCCACCCGAGCGCCTGCCATCAGGTTAATCAAATCGAAATAATGGCAGCACTTCTCAACCAGTGTGCCGCCGGAGTACTCGTTGAACTTGTTCCACTGTTTCACCTTGTCGAGAAACGGCGGACGATACTCACTCATGGTCACAGTCTTGATGGCGCCGAGGCTGCCCTGCTGTTTCACTTCGTGGAATGCATCCAGGTACTGCGACTTGTAGCGATACTGCATGCCGAGCTGAATTATGCCGGGATAGTCCTGCGCCAGCAGCAGCATGGACCGGGCATCCTGCAAGCGAGTAGCCATGGGCTTTTCAATAAACAGCGGCTTGCCGCTGTGTTTAATCTGCTGCAGCACATCGAAGTGTGTGAAGTTCGGTGTACAAATAAAGATCGCGTCGACTTCAGGATCGGCGCAGCCGGTTTGCAGATCCTGGTAGACCTGAAAAGGCTGTGCTGAATATTTTGCGAATTCCTCTTGCGCGAGACTAATGCTGTTAGCATCAACATCATAAACACCGTGGATTCGCGCCCGCCCCAACAGCGTGGCCACACGCATGTGTTCCCGACCAATCATGCCGCATCCGACTATCAGCAACTTAAAACCGGGCTCACCCTGAGCGCTATAGTCTTTGACGCGTTCGGCGCGCTCAGTGGAAGTTTCGTTGTAGAAGTGACTGCGGGTCATTGCTTTTTGTTTCTCATCATTATTTCTCAAGCCCGTACTTTGAGCGGCGCCGGTTCACGGGTGGTAAACCAGAACCAGCCCATGGCATTAAGCAGAAACAGCAATCCCAGCAGGGGTAAGAACAGCTCACTGATACCGCCTACCAAGCCGACCGGTGAAAACAGCAGATACAAAGCGACCACGCAGGATAACAGCGTGACCGCACAGGGGATGGCGAAGCGCCACGGAGTTAAGTCCACCAGCTCACGGGTATGATAGCTCCATTCCTGCTCGCGCGGCTTGATTGCGCCGAGGGACAGCATGATCGCAATCTCCACCACGAACAGAATCGCGTAAAGATGCAGAAAATGAATATTGATCTGCTCATTGAGCACGAACTGAAACAGTCCGTATGCCAGGATGTGAAACACAATCACAATCTTGGCGCCAAGTGCAGGTACCCGCCTGGTAAACAGGCCCACGATCACGATGGCAATGACGGGAATATTATAGAAACCAGTAAAGATACGAATGATCTGCCACAGCCCCTCAGGTGCATATTGCAGCAGCGGGGCTACTATAAAAGAGAACAGGGCTATTACCACGCTGGCACGTTTGGCGACGGCTACCATTTCTTTATCGCTGAGCGCATCACCCTTCAGCGGTGCGTAAACATCCAGGCAGAACAGCGTGGCAGCGCTGTTGAGCAGAGAATTGAAGGAGCTGAATACTGCGCCCAGCAGCACTGCGAGAAAGAAGCCAGTGGCATAGACCGGCAACACATCCCGGATCAACTGGGGATAGGCAAGGTCTATGGAATCCAGCTGATCTCCGTATAGATGGTATGCAATGACACCCGGCACCATCATCAAAAATGGCACCAGTACTTTAAAAAAGCCGGAAAACAATACGCCCTTCTGTCCTTCGGCCAGATTCTTGGCACCCAGGGTTCGCTGAATTACATACTGATTCGTGCACCAATAAAACAGGTTTGCGAACACCATGCCGGTAAACAGTGTAGCAAACGGCGTAGGGTCGGCCCCAGAACCAATCGCATTCAGTTTTTCCGTGTCGGTGGTAACGACGATCTCCATGCCCCGCAGGATGCTGCCCTCCCCCAGCGCGGAAAACCCCAGCAGCGGTACTGCCGTGCCAATGAGCAGCAGTCCAACACCGTTAAGGGTATCTGACACCGCTACTGCTCTCAGCCCGCCAAAGATGGCATAGAGAGCGCCGATGCAGCCTATCGCTATAATGGTGATGACTAGCCCGGTGCTATAACTCACCGCCAGCAGATTGGGTACATCGAACAGCTGCAGCACGGCAATGGAACCCGAATAGAGCACACCCGGAATGGTGACCAGGCCATAGCCCACCATGAACAGCACTACCGTCATCCGGCGCACGCCATCGTCAAATCGGTCACACAAAAACTCGGGCAGGGTAGTAAAGGCACCAGCGAGATAACGCGGCAGGAAAATAAAGGCCATACATACCGTGGCGAAGGCCGCCGTCACTTCCCATGCCATACTGCTGAGATTGAATCCGTAGGCGGAGCCATTCAGTCCAATGAGCTGCTCGGCGGACAGATTGGTAAGCAGCAGGGAGCCGGCAATGAACACAGCGCTGAGCCCGCGGCCCGCCAGGAAATACCCATCCCTGGTGCTGACCTCGCCACGGGTCTTGCGATAGGACACATAGGCCACCAACGCCATAAAAAAGACGCAGCTGCCCAGAGTCAGGCTAAGGTCAGAGGTACTCAATGACTGCTTCCGCTATTTATTGTTTGTTGTTTTAGTAGTATTACTTTGCTGGTGTTAGCTCGCTGATGCTGGC
The DNA here is from genome assembly GCA_002477465.1 of Gammaproteobacteria bacterium UBA7449. GTDB lineage: Bacteria > Pseudomonadota > Gammaproteobacteria > Pseudomonadales > Pseudohongiellaceae > UBA9145. Next base: position 6,225 of record DLPV01000011.1, read on the forward strand.
GTTGAAGCAAGGTTCTCAGACAGCTACAGCGCGGACCGCCGCCATTCTATCGCAAAGCAGCGCGTTCTGGTCATTCCTTTTATCTGTGTTAGGATTCTGCAGTTCAATCTATCGAGTTTTGTGAGGTTGCAATGACAACAGCCATCGGGTCCCGACTAACTACTTCTGCTGCCGCGCTGGCGCTTTTAGCTGCAGCCTTTCTGACCGGCACCGCGTCCGCCCAATCCATAATGGAGCGGGTTGAGCATAAATATGCAGACAACGATGGCGTGTCTATTCACTATGCCAAGACGGGCAGCGGCCCCCTCATGGTCTTTATTCACGGCTTCCCTGACTTTTGGTACACCTGGCACCACCAAATGGAAGGCCTGGCAGATCGCTATACGGTGGCGGCGTTGGATACTCGCGGTTACAACATGAGTGACAAGCCCGAAGGTGTAGCAAACTATGACATGGCCATGCTTACCGCCGACGTTGCTGCAGTTATTGAAGCGGAGGGTCAGGACAGCGCGGTAATCGTGGGCCACGACTGGGGTGGCGGTATCGCCTGGAGCTTCGCTGCCGGCTATCCGCAGATGACCGAACGCCTGATCATCATGAACCTGCCTCACATCAAGGGGCTGCAAAGAGAGCTGGCCACGCTGGGTCAACAGCATGAAAACTCTCAGTATGCGCGCAATTTCCAACAGCCCGATTCCCACGAGAATATAAGCCCAGCGGGTCTGGCAATGGCTCTGTCCCGGGGTGATGCGGCGCTTCAGGAGATTTATCTGGAGGCATTCGAAAACTCCAGCGCCGATGCCATGATGAACTACTACCGCGCCAACTACCCACGTGCTCCCTACGAGGGTGGACCCTGGGCCGAGCTGCCGAGAATTCAGGCACCGGTACTGCAGTTCCACGGACTCAATGATACGGCACTGCTTGCGCCCGCGCTGAATAACACCTGGGAAGAGCTGGACCAGGACTGGACGCTGGTCACTATTCCCGGTGTGGGCCACTGGCCTCACCATGAAAAGCCAGAGATGGTGACCAATATGATAAGGGCCTGGCTGAGCCTGCATGAGTGAAACCCAGTTTTCCTGACTACAGACTGCGCTGCGGCTGGAATGCGCTGCTTTCGAGGCGAGAACCTGCCCCGGCACTAAGCACCGACATCGACTCCGACGTTGCTATTATCGGCGCTGGTTACACTGGCATCGCCATCGCCAAACGCTGGCAGACACATTATCCTGACCAGTCTGTCGCCCTGATCGATTCCAGTGAAATTGGCGAGGGCAATCCCGGCCGCAACTCGGGCTTCCTGCTGGAAACTGCCCTGGCAGAAGATGCGGACGCGGCCAACCTGGATCGAATGCGCCGCAGCAATGCGATGATTGCAGCGACCCTGCAGGACATCTTGCAGGATATTGAAGACTCCGGCGCTAGCGTAGACATCGCCCGCGCGGGCACCTATCGCGCCGCCGCCAGCGACATTGGCGCACGCTCAATCGCTCGCTACGAGGCGTTTCTGCAGGCCTCCGAACTTCCTTATGAAAAGCTGACCAAAAGCGACCTTCAGCAGCGCATTGGCAGCAGTTATTTTCAGGAAGGCCTGTACTCACCCCACTGCTATCTGGCGCAGCCCGCCCAGCTCATCCGAGCGCTATTCGCTGCCCTGCCCGATACCGTGTCATGCTTTGAGAACACACCGGCGCTGAGTATTGAAAACCGCAGCAGCAGGTGGCTTGTCACCACTCCCAAGGGCAACATCCAATGTGACACGCTATTCCTGGCCAACAATGCTTTCGCCAAATCCCTGGGCATCGGCCAGTCTCAGCTGGTGGCCATGTATACCTATGCGGGGCTCACGCCCGCACTGCCAGAGTCCCTGCATTCACAACTCGGCTCTGACAGTAATTGGGGCCTACTGCCAACCCATCGCCTGGGCAGCACCTTGCGCCGTACTGTTGATCAGCGCCTGCTGATTCGCTCTTTTCACGATTATGAGCATGAGGCCAGCAGCAGTCATGTCAGAGACTCCCTTACTCGCAGGATGCACGCGCGCTTTCCTCAGCTTAAAGGTATCTCGCTGGAGTCAGTCTGGGGCGGCGCGGTAGGTTTCACTTACAATGGTGGACTGGTTTGGGGAGAAGAAAAGCCGGGTCTATTTGTATCTGCCGGGTGTAATGGCGGCGGCACCGTCAAAGGCACACTGCTCGGTCGGCTTTTGGCAGACCTGGCCGTCGGCGCTGACGTGCCAGATGTCACTGATTTATTCGGCAAAGCGAGCTGGATGCCGCCAGAGCCAATTCGCGCGCTCGGCTTCCATATCACTTCGCAGCTGGAACAGTGGGCCGGGCGAGCCGAAATGTAATCCTGTGTGCAGATATACTTTAATCGAGCTAAACAAGAATTAGCCGTCGCCATGGAAGTCACCGACTATATTGGTCCCCTCTCGCTAATACCTGCCACAGTTGCGATTCTGCTGGCGTTTATTACCCGTAACACTGTGTTCTCCCTGGCGGTTGCCTGCCTGGCTGGCGTACTGGTGGCAGGTGAAGGACTTTTGGGTTTTCCCAATTTATTGGTCGGTGCCCTGGGCAACGAAGATTTCTCCTGGATCTTTATGCTAGAGCTATTCATTGGCATCCTCATTGCCTTTTTTCAGCGCACTGGCGCCATTCTTAATTTTTCTCAGTTCATTGAGAACCGAAAGATGACCCGTAAACGGGTGCAGCTCATCTCCTGGTTCATGGGCATGTTCGTCTATTTCAGCGATTACTTCAGCCCACTGTTTGTGGGCTCCACCATGCGGGCCCTTTCTGATCGCTTCAATATTTCCAGGGAAAAGCTCGCCTATATATGCGACTCCACTTCCGCGCCGGTGAGCATCCTGGTGCCGATCACGGGCTGGGCGGTGCTGGTAGCTGGACTGATCATCGGTATGGGACCAATCGAAGATGCCGGCGACGCCATGACTGCGTTTATCATTTCGATTCCCTTCAACATCTATTCTATCCTCGCTGTGGTGATGGTCGGTTTAATCGCCTCCGGTATCCTGCCGGACTTCGGACCCATGCGCGTTGCGGAAGAGCGCGCCATGAAGGAAGGCAAACTGGTGCGGGACGGTGCACAGCCTCTGATGGGCGACGAACTCACCAGCATCGACCCATTCCCGAGCATCAAGACCAGCCTGTTCTGGAATTTCCTGTTCCCGGTTCTGCTGGTGATCGGCTTTGCGCTGATCAGTGTGTTTCTCACCGGCAGCGCCAGGCCTATGGAATCCTTCCTGCTGGCATCGGTGATGGCTGCGACTGTCATGCGCGTGCAGGGGGTTCCACTGTTCGAGATTACCAACACTGCCATGGCCGGCATCAAAGGCATCATGCCCGCCGTAATAATACTTGCCTTTGCCTATGCCCTGAATGACCTGTCGGCCGCGCTCAATACCGCTCAATACATCATCTCGGTGACTGAGTCCTGGCTGACTCCCAGCGTGCTGCCGATGCTGGCGTTCCTGATTACAGGTTTTGTTGCCTTCTCCACAGGCACATCCTGGGGCACCTATGCCATCATGATCCCAATCGCCGTGCCGCTTGCCTTCAGCTTCTCCGGCAATGAATTGGACACGGTGGTATATGCCACCATTGCGGCGGTTTCTGGTGGCGGCGTGTTTGGTGATCACTGCTCACCCCTTTCTGACACCTCTATCCTGGCCTCGACTGGCGCTGCGTCTGACCACATCGACCACGTCAAAACCCAACTTCCCTATGCCGCCATTATCGGGGGGATTTCGGTTCTGCTGTACTTATTGGTGGGTAGCGCTTTCTAGCGCTGCCGCGCAGGCTCAAAGCTTTCATCCAAATCGGGATTTCAGGCTTGGTAGCAGTGAAAACAGCGCAGCATGGAAAGTAAACAAGAGGTCGGGGTTAGCCCCGCGCAAGTAATGCCTGTGCCAAGTGCTGCAGGGTGCTCCCGCAATCTGCCAGGACCTTCAGTCGCAGCATGTCGTCGGCCCGGGTCAGCCCCTCGTTGATACACAGGATCGGGATGTCATTTGCCTGGGCAAACTTACAGAATCGAAAACTGGAAAACACCATGAGTGAAGTGCCAACCACTAATAGCGCGTCAACCTGGCTGAGCCGGTCATAAACGGCGTTCACGATTTCCTTATTCACGGAGCTGCCGTAAAAAACCACGTTGGGTTTCAGAAGACCACTACAGCGAAAACAGCTGGGCACTTGCATGTCATTCAGCACTTCGCCTTCGATCTGAGCATCGCCGTCGGGCGCTGCGGTCACCTTGATCTCATCCAGATGTGCGTTGTTCTGCGCCAGCCAGTCCTGGACATCGGCCCGGGTCACGGTTTCACCACAATCCATGCAGATCACCTGGTCCAGGCGTCCATGCAGATCTATGACTTTGCGATGCCCTGCCTTCTGATGCAAGCGGTCGATATTCTGCGTCACCAGAGTCTGAACATAGCCGAGATCTTCGAGCTTACTTAGCGCGATATGGGCAGCGTTGGGTCTGGCGTTGGCGACGTTGGGCCAGCCTTTGTAACTGCGTGCCCAGTAACGCTGGCGTGTCGCGTGATGGCGAATAAACTCCCCATGCTGGATAGGCTTGTCGGATTTCCAAACACCAACCGCATCACGATAGGTGGGAATCCCTGAATGCTGGCTGATACCGGCCCCGCTTAAGGCCAACACGCGGGGGTGCTCTTCTACAAAAGCCTGCAGTTCTTCAACGCCAACGCCGCCCACAGCCGCACCGCTTTGCAGCTGCGCCTGGACGAACTGAACTTGACCCAGCGGATCAGCGGACACACACAGCTCCCTCATCGCAAGTCAGCCGCTGTTGTAAATTTGAACTTGTCATTGCTAACTCTTTCGGCGCGCCGGCCCCAGTCGCTGATGGCTTTTCCTTTCGCTGATGGCTCCTGTTTTACTGCGTTACGGTACCGGGCATCACCTCGAATCCTGCATTAAAGGTGATCAACACAGCCGCCAGCCGAAACAAAACACTGCTGTCACCCAACACCGAGCCCACGCCTGCCTGCAGCTGTTCAGCGAGAGTTGTCTGTCCCATGATTACGGGATCCAGATCAGTACGGTTCATGATAATGGTGGCGTCGGCTGCATTGGACTGATAGCCCTCGATATTAGTCAGGGTGCCGCCGCTCAATTCCACTACGAATTCCTGGCCCGTATCCGGCGTAACAAAATTGATCACGAACTGCTCACCATCGGCACGCTCACTGTCGACTCGGGTGGCGATAGCATCCCACCACTGGCTGGTAGTCATGGCTCGCGCCAGACTCGGGCTGGTGCCGCGCGGGCCAGGCACACTGCCAGTGCCATTACGCAGTTCCTGCGCCGCCGCCAGAAAAACGTTACGCATGCTCGCACTCTCGTACTGATAGCCAAGCTGTTCGAAAACAGCCGCCAGCAAGTCTTTGGCTGAAGCATTTTGCGGCTCGGCATAAACCAGCTTGTTGAGAATCTCCACGGCCATTCGGTAATCCCCGCCGTCATGGAGCTCCTGCGCCTTGCCCAAGATCGCCGCAGCGCCCCCCATCATTTCCACATACAGCGGAGCAGAGTCAGTCGGTGACAGAGGCGCCAGCGTCGCCGGATTACCATCCCAGTAACCCAGGTAGCGATTCAGCACCGCGCGGGAGTTATGAAACTCGGAACCATGATACTGGCGTACCGACCACTGCTGCTGCAGACTCTCAGGCACCTTATACTCGTTGTGAATTTCGTTAATGGTCACGCCCTGATTCGCCAGGTTAAGCACCTGGTTATTAAGATTGGCATAGGCATCGCGCTGCGCCCGCATCACTTGCTGAATACGGTCATTGCCCCAGCGCGGCCAGTTGTGTGAAGACACTAACACCTCGGCTTCACGACCATATCGGTAGAGCGCCTCGTTGATGCCTCTCGACCAGGCCAGCGCATCTCTCACCAGCGCCCCACGTAGGGTATAAATATTGTGGATGGTTGCCGTGATGTTCTCGGCGGCCCAGAATACCTTCTGCTCGGGGAACCAGGTGTTCATCTCAGCCGGCGCTTCGGTGCCAGGTGTATTTTGAAACACCATGGTCACGCCATCGATGACATGGGTTTCGTAGTCATCCTCGATGACCAGAGAGGGCGCGATCAGCCCCGTGGTGCCGGCGGCCAGCCCCTTGCCGATCGCTGAGTCCACCTGACCGAAAGGACTGGAAGGTATAAGGCGCCCATATTGCAACGCCGCACGGCGTGACATGGCATTACCAGCATAGACATTTTCGGAAATTGCCTCTTCCATAAATCCTGACGGTGCGATTACCTGTACTTCACCGGCCGCAACCTCGGTTTCATCGATGATGCCATGCACGCCGCCGAAGTGATCGATATGGGAATGGGAGTACACCACCGCCTTGATCGGAAATTCACCGAGCTGTTCGGTCGCTAACTCGAACGCCGCTGCGGCCGTTTCATCTGTCAACAGGGTATCGAAGATGATCCAACCCGTATCGCTCTTCACCAGGGTCATATTGGCCAGATCGAAGCCCCTGACCTGGTAAAGGAAATCAGGTACGACTTCGAACAAGCCGAAGTTCATGTTGAGCGTCGCTTGACGCTGCAGGGAAGGATGAATCGAATCGTGGTCTTCACCAGTTAGCAAAAAATCATAACGAGTCATGTCCCACACTATATTTCCAGCCGCGCCGATAATCTGACGCGAGTCAGGCTCTGCAATGAAGCCACGCCTGGCTTCCTCGAAGTCCCGCTCGTCTTCAAACGGTAGACTATCCCGTAAAGCCGACTGCAGGGAACTGGTGTGAGAACTGGGCTGAAACCCTTTAGGATTGAAGTGATCCTGCGCGATTAGTAGTCCCGGCAGCAACGATAGCGCTGCGAACGAAAGAGAAAAAGGTAAGGAGTAGGCGGTAAGAATTTTGTGCGGCCGGGCTGTCATAAGATTTTCCTGTCAGGCATGCATGTCCGGGCCCATTATAACCTTGTAATCCACCCAAGTCGGACTTGTTCTGAGAGGCCAGAAAAAACGCATGTGATTGGCCAGCTTCTGCGCAGCAGCAGGGGATCGCTTTAGTATCCGCAGCAAAGAGTAGGGGGCCGTGCCAGGGCCTGAGAGAAAACCGACAAGACCCCAGTTCAGTTTGGCTAATATAACAAATGGATATGCCCCGACCGCACAATTGTGCCGAAGAACTTCAGCGTGAAACTGCTATCTATCTGTTTATTTTGCTTATTTTTCCTGACACGGCATTCGATACCTGGATACCAAACCAGGTTCAGCATGAATTGGCTGTGGCATTTGAGCCATGGGTTGGCTGTGGACTTTTCACGGCTGAGGATTTCTGTGAAATTCACAGTAACCATTAGTCAGATGTGACGTTCTAAATGAATACGGGGTGAGAATCCCAATTCGAATTCAGGCAAATTGCAAATGCCTTGGCTTGGCCGTTGGGATATGTTCTAGAGCTGGACTACACGTCGTTCTTCCCGGCAACCGTAACCGTTTATTTCCTGCCGTTTAGAGTGAGCCTGCTGCGAATTAATCAGTTTCGCCAGCGATGATCTTTTGCACATGGCTGACCCAAACCGCCACCAGCACCAGCAGTGGTATGAACAGGGTAACAAGCAGCGCCTCCACCATGGAGACCCCAAGCGGCATAGGTGGCGACTGGCCACACATGCCCTGAGCTTCAAACAGGACAGGCACCCACTGATCCAGCGGCATAAACTCGGGAAAGCCTGCACCCATGGTACAGCTGGAGATCACTGTGCCCTGCTCAACTCCGAAGGCGTAATAGCTGGTATGGAGCGCACCCGCCATCAGCACGATGGACAGATTGAGACTCATCCAGCGCCACCAGAAGTTCTTCGCCAGAATCGCACCCATGACTGAGAAGGTCAGTGAGCCCATCACCCAGGCCCTTACCTGTACACACAGGGCGCAGGGATACCACATTCCGGGGCCATACTGATAATACAGGGCGATGGCTTCCATCAGGGTCAAATAGATGATCCCGGTCAGCCAGAAATAACGATTCTCACCAAGCTTATAGAGCATGTTCACGGCTTCGATCCTTCGGAAAAAGCGATATTTGCACTAGGGACCATGCATTTTAGCGGAAATTGCACCACGGATGTCACTGCTTTGACAATTAACTCACGACCATGAGGTTGGGAGGCAAAGCGAGCCGCGCTTAATCAGTGATCACGTCGTTCGCGGAGACTTCAGTGCTCGAAGGTGAGCAAGTTCTTTGCCGAATTCACCAGCGCCAGGCTTTCGTGGCTCCAGACTTTCTGCATGACGGGGCGCCCACTGTACCAAGAGATCTGCTAGAACATGTTATTAATCGCGTAAAAAACGGAGGTAATGGCAACAGTAATCGCAACCCACATCCCGATGGTTTGCTGCCGCTTTTTTGCCGCTTCCGACCTGAGCCTGAACCGCACGCTGCCTACGTTGCCATTGATAGGCGGGGCGGGATTAAGCTTATATTTGGTGGCATCTACCATGACAAAACATTTGCGATGGGCACGCATGAATTTCTGCAGATCGGGAAGGCGCTGTCCAGTTTCTCGCGCCAGCGCCATCAGGCTTACCCCTTCTTCGCGATGCTTATGCATCACATCCAGAACTAATTCATAGTCGGCTTCTTTCATGTTAATTCCTTGCGGCGGTCAATGTTGCCAGGCAACAGGTTAACAATCACCTCAGCGACCTGCTCAGATCGCAGCCATTCGAGAGCTTCACGAACCTAAAAACAAATGCGCCGATCCACAGGTACAGTCTTTTCTAATTCCATGTTAAGAGTTTTAGCTAATCAGTTAGCACTTTAGGTTGCACCGGCAGCTTTTGCACAATCTACTAGCTTTATTCTTTAGTCACCCAGCCATTTATACATTACCAGGGCATCGACGTAGCCCTTGGTGGGATGCTTGAACGCCCGAGGCAGACGGCCAACAGTTTCGAAACCCAGCTTTTTCCAGAGCCGAACTGCACCCTCGTTGCTGGAGGCTACAAAATTAAACTGCATGGCCAGGTAACCAAGCTTTAAGGCTGCAGCCTGAGAATACTCACACATGCTCGTCGCCAGACCTCTACCGCGTGCTGCGGATGAAACCATGTATCCGCAATTACAGACGTGAGCACCGGGGCCTTCATTGTTGGTCTTGATGTAATAGCTACCAAGGATCTGGCCATCTTCTTCCGCCACATAAGTACAGCGTGGATACTCCATCCAGAGATAAAAGGCCTGGTCACGGGTCGTATACGTCCGATAACCGTAAGTCTCGCCAGCGGAGGCCACCTCATGAAAGATGGGCCAGATCTGATCGAAGTCTGCTGCGGTCGCTTCGCGAATTGATATTGGCATACTTTAGATTGAAATAAGGTTTAGCCAGGATTGCGCCCGAAGCGGGGTATCTCCACCCCGAGGTCAAGCCAGGACTGAGCACTGTCACACCAGATATGCGAGGCCGGTTGCAGCCAGGATTTATTATTGAGGGTACCGGCCTTGATAAAGGTTAGGCCCGGAACTGTGACCACATTGGTGACGATGGGTGAACCACAGTTGCTGCAAAAACGGCGATGGACAGAGTGCCCGCTTTCACCAGTGTCATTGTAGGTCTTGAGTGTCTCATCATTGCCAAACGTCAGTGCCTCATCTGGTATTCCGACGATAATGGAAAACGAAGTACCGGTTTGGCGCTGGCAGTGCTCGCAATGACAGGCTACGGTCATCACGGGTTCCGCATCAGCGGAATAGCTGACCTTGCCACAGAGGCAATGTCCGGAGAGTTGAGGCATGGGAAATTCCTATGTTTTATTGTTGATTAGTTTTTTAGAGAATCGCCTGAGTTCATTCACTCGATTGAATTCTTGATTACGGCTCTATCTCGCTTGGTCAGCCACATTACTTTGTCAGCGCGCGACTGCACCCACTTGCCGAAATTTCACTGATACAACAGGCAGTGAGGGTCGGAAATTACTGTGGACGTGCGCCAATAGAGATCAGTATTTCCCGGGGAATCACTTTGCGCTTGAAAGTATCTGCCATCCCGTTGAGGGTATCTATATTAAGGGCAAAAATAACCGGCCCTTGAGGCCATTCCACCCAGCCAACTCACCAACCGTAGCTACCCGGATAGCCAGTTTACCTCGAACCCAATACGCCCCGCGTTCGTGCTGGGATCTGCTTTACCCTGGCCAATCAGCTCTTGGACTGAGCTCTAAAGAAATTCTCAAGTGCTGACTACGCCGGGATTGAAAACCACAAAATGGGGGCTAACCGCCTCGTTGCTTTCGAAATGCTCATGTTCCCAGCTTTCGCCTTCTTCTTCGATAGCATCTGCGCAACGGTAGAGAAACGAGGCCAGGTCTCTTAGCGTGGAGGGTTCAGCGACAAGAGCGGCCTCGGCGAGTATTTCCAGCTCTGCTTCATTTTTCTGTGCCTGTCCGTAGATTTTCACTCTTATGATTTCCTCACTATGTCGTTTGCGGTTTGATGAGCTAGAAGGTTTAAGCTAAGCCTAGACATATAGGATCTTGACCATGGTATATCTGATTCATCAGCTTTAGTTCAGCATTTGTCAAAGATCGTTCCCAGCTAAAATGTCTTCTACATTACTTCGGTATACTGCATCGTAAAGACTTAAACTAGAGATATTACGACTACTAGAGCGGTAGCCACTTCACCAGATGCCTCAATTGCTTCCCGATTATAGATTTACGAATTAGAAACAGAACGTCAATATCAAAAGGCGTGCAAACTGCGTTCTCGTGATATGATTTTTATGTTTTGACGAACTTTGCTATGAATCTTGTTCGCCCATTTTTCTTACAGCTGATATGCTCGAAAGAGTCTCGGTTTCCCGTGAGGCCAAAGAATCGATATATTCCTGAAACTCTGGAGAAAAAACCTCTCTGCGTAACTCCCAGTACTTCATCACACCAGGATTACTTAAAAGAGTTTGAGCATGGCGTGCATGCCCTTCCCATATGGAGGAGGTAAAGTTTTTATTTAGGTAATGGTGATAGCCTTGCTCGAGAATGCGAAAATAGCTGTAAAACCAGAATAGGAATTGTCCGCGTTCTTTCTCGGTTAATTGTTCTATATTCTCACTTCCGCTCAGTATTACATTTGAAACTTGTGAAGAACTGGCAGCATTCTGGAGCTCATTACTGATATTCGACAACACAGTTTCAGCCGAAGCCGACTCAACGGAGTCCCTGTTCTGTCTAATTTGCCGAGCCAGATACAGTAAAGTAATTAGCACCGCAATTGCTCCTAAAAATTCAGCTATCGCGCCCAATGCCTCTCAATTCATGTCAATTACGGATTTCCTGTGTGTAATATTGATCTTTTATCATTCGAAGAACATAACATTTATATAAAGTGAATCTCGGTTTCTCCGGTTCACTGGTATCTTGTTTGATTGACTTGCAGTGTACGCGGCAAGTGCTTGTTTTGGAACAGTTGTATGGGGCTTGAGTGAGATCTCGTTTTTACTTGGGTTCTTATATTTCCTGCTTCTCTATATTTCTGTGCTTCTAATGGTTCTCGGTTAGTTTTAATGAGTTTCAAGCACCTCAAAATAGGGCCCCCATGCAATACCAGAGCTGTAGTGATTCGCTCACCCAAAACTCAGCTTAGACTATGGATCGTCACCGGATGTGCGCAGCAAAACTGTGCTGGCGCAGCTCGGCTGCTTGGGAGTACCTTTAGACCCAATCAGTAAAGGGAAGTTACCAAATGTTCGACTGTGTCTAGCAGCTCCTGACAGGGGCTTGCCCCAGGAAAATTTACCAGCGTATTCGGTTCAGCCGCCAGTGGCGTCAGCAGGAACAGAGTTAAAGCGAGAAAGGAGACAGCATAGAGAATCAAGTATCTGTATTTCATTATTATTAGCCCTCAAAGCATTTTTTCTTGTTGGCGCAGGCAAAGTGTCTGCGTTGGAATAAATACTATTGCAAGGCGCCCCATCCAACTATGGTTCATGCGTACCATATAAATTTGTACAGTATTCTGTCCGGCTTGAATTATTCACGCCCACCGACATTCAAGATCGCCCGAAATGCGCTTCCCATAAAAAAACGGCTCTCAACACACTGCCGAGAGCCGTTTCTTGTTTCTGGTAGCCCGTCTGACCGGGCTCTCGAATCATCAGATGCGTGAGCGAGTCAGCTCCACATCGGCGTTGCGCCAGAAGGATTCGAAGCGGCGCTTCTCGATAATGGCCTCCTGTTCCTTACCCTGGGCTTCCAGTGCCTGATAAAGGCCGAAGGTAGTCCAGCCATTTTGCTGGTTCCACTGAAGATCATCGAGATAAACCTGCTCGGCTTCTTCAGGGCGGCCAGCGTCTATCAGGGCAGCACCCAGATACAGACGCATGGACTGGTTCCAGTCCGGCGGCTCGGTGTAGTTGAGGTTATCCTGGTACTCCACGGCGTGACCGTAGTGCAGGATAGCGGCATCAAGGTCGCCGTTGGCTTCCGAGATTTCGCCCAGCAGCGCGTGCATGGCCAGGCTGAGAACATGAGACCCTGGCGTGGGGCCGACATTGATGGCATCCACATCATCTGCGGCGATGGCATCGCGAATCACCTGCAGCTGCGCTTCCGCAGGCCCCATGTGACCCTTGGCAACATGGGCGCTGCCCATGACATAGGCCCACATTCCTTTCAGGTATGGCGTGCTGATCTTCGCGCTGTTCTCCGCGTTTTCAGCGTGAATCTTGTCCCACTTACCAAAGACCTTGTCGGTAACCCACTGGTGAGCAAGCGTTTTATGACCGCGGGTACCGCTGGGATCACTGCCCTGTGCGTTGCGGGCGGCGGCTTCATACGAAGCTTCATAGTTGCCCTGCAGCATATTGGCATAGCGCACAAAGTCCAGAGCATGTGGCTTGTGGATTTTGTGTGACAGCGGGTAAGTGCCAATCATTGGGAAATTGGTATCACCCCAGATCTCGGCAAACTGGTCATCGACGATCTGTGAACGCTTATTAATGTCGATCGCCTTTTCATACTCACCCACCCGCAGGTAGATATGGCCGGGCATATGCACCATGTGGCCGGAGATGGGCACAGTGGCTTCCAACTTCTGCGCGGCAGGCATCGCCAGTTCCGGCTGGTTAGACATCTCCATCAGGTGGATATAAAGGTGGTTGGCACCTGGGTGATCGTGTGACACAGCCACGGCGGCTTCGAATGCAGCCTTGGCCTCGGCAGTACCAGGCTTGGCGGAGCCGTCGGCATTCCAGTAGTCCCAGCGCGTAGTATTCATATAAGACTCACCGAAGACCGTGGCAATATCTGGGTCTTCCGGGTACTTATCATGCAGTTCGCGCATGGCATCAAGGTAGGCGAAATCGCGCTCGCGATTGTCAGGGATGGCGTCCTTGTTATAAAGCACGAACATGGCGTTAATCATGTCGCGCTCTTTCGCCGTGCCGTTGTTGGCCAGCTCCATCGCCTTGCGGATCGCTTCCAGGCCGGTGCCCTGCGGGTCATCCGGCAGGCCCTGGTAGCGGCTGTTAGGGTTGGGCCCGATGGCGTGTGCCATACCCCAGTAAGGCATGGGGTGATCGGGGTCGAGTCGGGAAGCTTCCTGGTAAGAAGCGATAGACTCCGGGAAGTAGAAACTCCAGGCCATTCTCAAGCCTTGATCGAAGAACGCCTGCGCGTCTTCTACGTCTGTCGAAATCGGGGCCGTATATGTACCGCCGCCGGGAATCATAATGGCGAGTGGTTCACCGTCCTGCGCAGCGCTATAAGAGCTGACTGACGCCAGTAGCGTGACAGCAGCACCCAGGGCAAAAAGCTTTCGCATGGAACTCTCCTAGTAAATTGCTATTCTCTTAATTTGTGTCGCCGCAAGTGACTGACACGAGGCCAAGCCGAAGGGCTAACTGCCGGGCAGTATAACGCAAGTGGGGGAGAAGCGGACTCTGCAGACACGATTTTCTACATCAGTTACTCTTGTTATCGGCACCGTAGCCTCCACGTAGGTCGAGGCCTGTGGATATCTTGAATGGGATCTGTCCCTTCTCTCCAATGACAATGGGCGAGTTATGAATGAATTAGTACTGGACGTATTCACCGACTACGTCTGACCCTGGTGTTATCTCAGTACCGTGAGTATTGAAAAGCTGAAAGCAAACTATCCCGTGAAAATTCGCTGGATACATTTTCCCCTGCATCCGGAAACCCCCATCGAGGGCAAGTCGCTTGCCGAACTGTTTGCCGGGCGTGACATCGAACCCATCAAACAAAGACTGAAAGGCTTGATGGCGGAAGCTGGCCTGCCCTATGGCGAGCGCACCCATACCTATAACAGTCGCCTGGCACAGGAGTTGGGCAAATGGGCTGACACCCAGGAAGGCGGTGAGGCGATTCACGATGCGCTTTACCAGGCCTACTTTGTCGACAACATCAACTTGTCCGATGTTGAGCAGCTGGTGGCGGTTGCCGAACAAGCCGGTCTGGATGGCGCCGCGGCCCGTGAGGTTATCGAGACCCATAGCTTTAAAGACGCCGTGAATGCCGATTGGCAGCGTGCCCGCGAGATGGGCATCACCGGCGTGCCCACCTTCTATCAGAACAACCTGGTGGTGGTGGGTTGCCAGCCATACGAAACATTGGAACGGTTTGTGAAACACTTGCTCGAGCTAAAGCAAAAGCAAGCTCAGCAATAGATAAATCACCAAACCTAGATCTGACAATAAAAGAGTCGGCAGTAAGAGGTTAAGAAACATGAGCACGAGAAGAGCGCTTATCACCTGTGTTGAACGTTACATGGGAGCAGCAATTCAGGAAAAATTTAAAGCCGATGGCATCGAAGTAGTGACTGGCAGCTATCCGATGCATTCCCAATCAGAGTGTGAGGCGCTGGTGAAGTCCGCCGGTGAGATCGATATCCTGGTGGTGAACCTGGCGGAGCCACCCATGACCGGGCCCGTGCAAAAAATAGAGAATGCCGACTGGAATAAACTATTTGATTCCCTGGTACATCCATTGATGTACCTGATACGTGCGATCACACCACAGATGATAGAGAGGCAGTCTGGCAAGATTATCGCTGTCACCAGCGCAGCGCCCGTAAAGGGCATCGCCAACAATGCGGCTTATTGCGCGGCACGCGGTGCTCAAAATGGTTTCATCAAGGCAGTAGGTCTGGAGCTGGCGCGCAGCAATGTCCATGTCAACGCCATCGCCCAGAACTATATCAACAACAATACCTATTATCCCGACGACATTCTGGACAATGAAAAATTCCTCGGTCATGTGAAGCGCAATGTACCAACCAACAAAGTAGGTGCCGCCTCAGAAACAGCAGAGCTTGCTGCTTATCTGTCCAGCGGTAAATGCAATCACATGGTGGGGCAGATTATTCCACTGGCAGGTGGTTGGGTTACTTAGGTAAGGCTAATTGAAGCCGGAAAGGGCTGAAGGGGTTTCTCGTAGCTATGTGTAGCTGCTAGTAACGACTATCGCCTTGCATAGTTGAATCAGGGCTCACTTTGTTCCTGGGGTCTAATTTCTAAGTTTTTCTTCTTGGGTTTTTCTTTCTAGGCTTTCTTTCTAGGCTTTCTTTCTGGATTTTTCTTCCCAGGGTTTTATTCTTGAGGCCCCGCCACCACACCCTTGTCGTGTAGTGCGCCTATCTCAGCGTCACCAAGCCCAAGTAGCTCACTCAGAATCTCATCGGTATGCTGTCCCAACAGCGGTGCGGGGCGAATCACTTCACGCTCAGTTACACCAAAACTCAGAGGCTGCCCTGGCACCAGGTACTCACCAATGCCAGGCTGGGTGACGGTCTGAAACAAGGGGTTGTCCTCAGAGCAGTCAATGTCTTCGTTGACCAGCTCGTCGATGTTTTGATAGGGGCCCCAGGTCGCACCCTCTGCATCAAGCGCCTTGGCGACGACCAGGAATTCATGAGTGGCAAACCAAGGCGTGAACAGCTCACGAATCTGCTCCCGAGCCTGAAATCGATCTCCTTCATTTTTGAAATCCAACTGCAGCTCCTGCTGCAATCGGCCAATTGCTACGTCTGTGCCGGTAACATTTACCAGCGCCTGCCACTGTTTGGGGCTAACCCCAACAACCATCACTCGCTTGCCGTCCTGACAAGTAAAATCATGACCGAACGTACCAAATATATGATTACCCATGGGCTGACGCGCCATGTCATTGAGTTGGGCCTCGGCGATATAACCCAGATGACCCATGGTCGCCAGTGCCACATCCGCTAGGGTAATGGCAATAAACTGCCCATCACCGGTGAGACGACGATGCCGTTCTGCTGCCAACAGGCCCATTGCAATCTGTTGCCCGGTAATCACGTCCCAGGCCGGGAAGGGATTGTTAACCGGCATCTCGCCATCACCAGTCAGGAAAGGCAGCCCTACTTTGCTGTTGACGGTATAGTCCAGCGCACTGCCGCCGTGTCGATCGCCTGTCAGGTTGATGAAGATAAGATCTTCGCGATGCTTACGCAGCGCCTCGTAGGAGAGCCAGCCCTTGGCAGGAAAGTTGGTGACAAACAGTCCGGCGTCATCGCCCGGCGCGGTGATTAACTGGGTGAGTAGCTCACGTCCCTCATTGCTGCGAAAGTCGACGGCGATTGAGCGTTTGCCCTTGTTGAGGGAATGCCAGTAGAGACTCTTGCCTTCCGCCGTTACCGGCCAGCGTCGGTAATCGATGCCGCCGCCGATCATGTCGAAGCGAATCACGTCAGCCCCAAGCTGTGCCAGGGTCATGCCGGCAGACGGCGCAGCGATGAAGGCGCTGCCTTCAACAATGCGTAGACCTTTAAGAATTGACTGCATGGCTTTTTGCTCCCGACCTAGGCGACTTCCAGGTAGCCGTTGTTGATGACGACCTTGTCCTGTTCGAGGGACTTACAGCGAAACGCGATGTTGTTTTCCTCACGCCAGATTTCAGTGCGTATAGTTTCGCCGGGATACACCGGTGCAGAGAAGCGCAAACGCACGCGCTTGAAACGGGCAGGATCATAGTCGCAGCAGGTTTTCATCAGGGCATGGGTCAACACCCCCATGGTGCAAAGGCCATGGAGTATGGGTGCTTCATAACCTACATCGCGAGCGACTGCAGGAGAGGCATGTAGCGGATTAAAGTCGCCGGATAGTCGATACAGCAAGGCCTGTTGCGGCAGGGTCGGCAAATCACAGATCTCATCCGGCTCACGGCTCGGCACTGCATCAGTTTTTCGAGTAGGGCGCCGCTCTTTGCTGAAACCGCCATCGCCACGGGCCAGTATGGTGGTTATCAGGGTTGCCAGCTCTTCACCAGTCTCGGCATTGCTTACCACTCGATCGGTAACCATCAGCGCACCGCCACGTTCTCCCTTGTCCACTATTTCCGTAAACCAGGTGGTGGCCTCCACGGTGCACGCCGCAGGCAGGGGTCGATGTAAAATAATCTCCTGGCCCAGATGCAGAATCTTCATCCAGTCCAGATCAATATCTTCCTCGGTTGCCCAGAATCCCGGGTGCGCCATCATCACGGCCTGACTCGGCAGCACTTTTAGTTTTTCTTCGAAGACAAATTGCAACTCGTCCTCGTCAAGCGGATCCATTCCCATGCCTACTCCCAGGGCGTAGAGCATGCAATCTTTTTCCGTATAGGTCTGGGTGATCTTGGGCCACTCTCGATTGAGCAGGTAGTCCGGGTCGATTGCCATTGCGGTGGTGCTTCCCTTGGGATTATTGTCTTGCTTACTGTGATGGTTAGTTATCGGGCAATTGGATAGAAATTCCAATAAGACAGTCACATCAATAAAGTTGTCACTTCATCAAAAAAGTCACTGCAATCAGATTTCCAACGCCCCTTTTTCCAGCAGTTCTCGTGCCACTACCCGCGTGGCCAACACTTCTTCAGTGCCTTCAAAGATAGAGAGTACCCGCGCATCAACAAAGTAGCGACTCACGGCAGTCTCTTCGGCATAGCCCATACCGCCGTGAATTTGCATGGCCTCCCGGGTGACCCATTCTGCAGCGCGGCAGGCAAAAAGTTTCACCAGGCTCGCCTCCATCTGGCCTTTGCCTTCATCCATCATCTTTGCGACAGCATAGCTGAACTGGCGCGACGCGGTGATGGTGGCCAGCATGCGGGCCAGCTTGATGCGGGTGATTTGCAGATCGGCAATCGGCGCACCAAATACCTTGCGCTCGCCGGCGTAGCGCAGTGCCTGTTCATAGGCCGCCTGCATGACACCGGTGGCGCGAGCCGCAGTCTGGATGCGACCACCGGCAAAGCCGGCCATGGTGTAGTAGAAACCCTTACCCTCGCCCTGCTCTTCACCGATGAGATTTTCTGCCGGCACGAAATAGTCTTCAAAGAACAGGTCATAGGAATGCATGCCGCGATAGCCAAGCGTCGCGATGGCCTTGCCGGTGAGAGTGCCGCCTTGCTTTTGCTTATGGCTAAAACTGTGCCCCTTATAGATGGGTTTCTTGACCAGAAACAGGCTCAGCCCCTTATAGCCTAATGATGTATCTGGATTGGTCCGGGCCAATACCACCAGCACCTCGGAGCGGCCAGCAAAAGTACACCAGGTCTTGGCACCGTTGAGCAGCCAGCCACCCCCTGTTCTACTGGCCTTGAGCGAAACCGCGGCGACATCAGAACCTGTATTGGGTTCGGTGATGGAAATGGCGCAGAGTTCCTTACCCGCTGCCAGAGGTGGCAGCCACTTTTCCTGCTGTGCCGGCGTACCCCCAGCGAGCAGCGCTCGGGCGGCGATCTCTGGTCGGGTAATCAGACTGCCGGCGGCACCGAGAGAGCCACGCGACAATTCCTCGGTGACCACGATCATGCCCAGGCTGTCCGGCTTGTCATCGGGCTGCAGCCCACCGAAACGCTCCGGGATACAGGTGCCGAAACAGCCCATCTCGGCAGCCGGACCAATGATCTGTTCCGGAATGTCGAGGTCTTCGCGGTGGATGGATTCGGCCAGCGGTGCGACCACCTCATCGGCGAAGCGTTTGAAGGTGTTGGCGATTAATTCTTTTTCTTCTGACAACCCAGACGGTAGCCGCTGGACAGACATCTCAGATAAATCCCTGCCGACTAAATCATAGTGCAGGTTGCCGCCGTTGAACTCGAGGTAACTGGATAGTTCCTCGTTAGCAAGAATTGCATCGGCCGAGTTCTTTCCAGCCGAAAGATTGCCACCGCCGGCGAAACTTTGCGCCAGTAAATCTCGGGTCTTTTCAGCCACAAAGCTAAGTGCCAGAGCCTGGCCAATCGTGTCATCCTGACTACCCTCGGCGTAATCCAGGTAACTCCGCGCCGCCCAGATATTCGCGCTTTGTACCGCCATGTCGTAGCAGGCCTGCTGATACTGCTCCAGCTTTTTTTCGCTTAGCTTGCCAGCCCCAGTAATTGGATCGGCCCCACAATTGATACGAATGGTCCGTATCTCGCCATTTATCATTTTCTGGGCGTGAGTCAGCGCAACTCGAGCCAGCTTGAATTGCTCGTCAATGGATGGAGAACTTCTTAGCTCTATACGCTTTTCCAAGGAGGCGCCTAACCGTAGGGCCCAACGATGGAAATAGAACAAATATTTTGATGCGGGAAACCGCCAAGATTGTGATTCAGGCCCATCTTCGGATCTGACAACTGACGCGATCCAGCCCTTCCCTGCAACTGCAGGTAATTTTCATAGAGCATGCGCAGACCCGAGGCACCAATGGGATGACCGAAGCACTTGAGCCCGCCGTCTATCTGACAGGGATTGCTGCCTTCTGCATCAAAGGTGCCATCTAGCACATCTTTCACCCCAGCACCCTCTTCGGCCAGCTGCAAGTCTTCCATAGTGACCAGCTCAGTGATGGAGAAACAGTCATGCACTTCAGTCATGGTGATTTCATCTTTCGGCTTACGAATGCCGGCCTCATCGTAGGCACGCTGGGAGGCAATGCGGGTGGTCTTTAAATAGGAGCCATCCCAGCTGGCGTGACTGGATTCTGTACCGTTGGATACCGCCAGCTGCAATGCCTTCACCGCCACCAGGTTTTCCTTACCCAGACTCTTGGCTATCTCTGGCGTGGTGACGATGGCGCAGGCGGAGCCGTCGCTCACGCCGCAGCAATCGAACAGTCCGATAGGCTCAGCAATGAACGGCGCATTGATCGCCTGCTCTTCGGTAATCTCTCGCTGCAGGTGGGCCTTGGGATTCTTGGCGCCGTTGGCGTGGCTCTTCACCGAGACATGGGCCATGGCGCGCTTCAGGTCATCCTTGTTTACCTTGTGCTTGGCCCGGTAACCAGAGGCCAGCTGGGCGAAGGCGCCAGGGGCAGACAGATTGGGCCAATACATATCATTTTCCACACCCCGGCTGCGTTGCGGTAAGCCGCCATAACCGGTGTCCTTCAGTTTTTCGACACCGAGTGCCAGTGCAATGTCGCAGGCGCCGGAAGCTACCGCATAGACCGCTCCGCGAAAAGCTTCGGTACCGGTGGCGCACATATTCTCAACCTTGGTGACCGGGATGTAATTCAGGCGCAGGGCAATAGACAGAGGCATCGCGCTGGAACCCACGTTAAACGCGTCAATCCCGGCGCCAAACCAGGCCGCTTCGATTTGATTGCGCTCGACTCCAGCATCGGCCAAACATTCTTCAAAGGCCTCAACCATGAGATCGGAAGGGCTGGCGTCCCAGCGTTCACCGAATTTGCTGCAGCCCATGCCGAGTATGACGACTTTATCTTTAATTCCACTTGCCATAACTGTCACCGTTTCGTGTTGAGCGCATCTATCCGCTCAGTCTTCAACTATTGCCTTCCAGAAGTATTTTCTAAAACCACGCTGAGGGTCGAACTGCCTGATGCGAAAATGCACGGAGACCCGGGAGCCTGAATCAATGCTGCCTTCCTCCACTTCGGTGAAGTCCATCATCAGCTTGCCGCCGCCATCAAATTCCACCATGCCGAAATAAGCCGGGGGACTCCAATCGAAAGTGAGCCGATCCGCAGTCCAGGTTAACACCGTGCCCTGTTGGCTGGCGAAACTGTAAACATCCTGGCTATCGAGGGCATTACATTCCGGATTAACACAATACTTTTCGCGGGGAATCTGCACGGTGCCACATTCACGGCACTTACCACCCAGGAAGCTTGTGAGTAAATCCTTGCGCCGGTTATAGCCCGAGAGATAGGTCTGCTTGTCGGCCTCGCCGCGCTTGCCGATATCGCGCTCAACTAGGTTATTGAAGCTGAGAAACTTGTTGTAATTGGTCTCTTCCCGGCGCCTCATCAAGGCAGATGATAGACCGAGCCGCGGCTTACACTGTGCCAGCTTGTCGGTTGCGCGCAGCAGTATGGCGTCGCAGCCCTGCCCGAAGCCCAATAATAGAATAGTGTCTCCAGCGGTCGCTGATTCGAGGGCCTTGGCCAACAGTAATAAGGGTTGCGCCGCACCGGCAACGCCGACAGAAGCAATCTGGTTATCGACTATCGCCTCGGCGTTAATGCCCAGGCGTTTAGCCAAGGCTGCGGGCGTGCGTGCCTGGTCGGTAGGAAGAATAAAATGCTTGATGTCAGCCGCAGCCACACCAGCGTCATCGAGGACTGACTCCACCACGGTCGGCACTATCTTCATAAAGCCTTCGTCGCGAATCCAGCGCTCTTCCCAGTCATAGTCGAAATCGGCGCCGTCGCCACGATAGTGATCGATAAAATCCACCGCGTGGGTGGCGACGCCCAGACACTGGGCAATGACGTCATCATCGCCAATCGCCACAGCGGCTGCGGCGTCACCCCACAGCATCTCGGCACGCGAACCTGCCTTGGTACGACGATGCTCTGAGGCAACCAGCAGCTGGTTGCCATTGCGGTTGCTTTCCAGGCAATTGATCAGGGCGGAAGTCGCCGCGCGCTGAGAAGCTGAGCAGTCCATGGTGCTGATGGTGCGATCCAGGCTAAGCGCCTCGGCAATGACCACCGAGTTTTGTCTGTCCAAAAACGGCAGCGTGGTGGAGGCAAGTTTGAGACTGGAGACTCTTGCTTCAGTCAGCGCGGACAGGCAGTCGGTGGTCGCCTCCACCGCCATGGTGATGGTGTCTTCATCCCAGTTACAGATGCTACGCTCACCCTTAGCAAGACCTTTCAGGCTGGCATCGAACCAGGCATTGGCCTCGGCCATAGCCTGCTTGCCAAGCCTAAGTCTTGGCAGGTAGACGCCGTAAGAAGTAATTCCCTTCATGCTCAATTCACTTACTCTGTTTTATACCGTACGACTAATAACCAGCTTCATGATTTCGGACGATCCGCCATAGATGCGACGCACCCGGGAATCGGCGTAAAGCCGCGAAATCGGATACTCACTCATATAACCGTAGCCACCAAAAAACTGCAGGCAATCATCAATGATTTGATTGCCAGTCTCAGTGGTCCAAAGCTTGGCCATGGCGCCTTCCTCTGGGGTGAGCTTGCCTTCATTGATTTTTGCCAGACACTGGTCCAGGTAGGCCCAACCTACCGCGAGGCTGGTCTTGGCCTCGGCCAACTTAAACTGGGTATTCTGAAAATCTAAAATCGCCTGGCCGAAGGCCTTACGCTCTTTCACATAATCTACGGTGAGCTCATAGGCACGCTGCGCCTCGGCAAAGGCGCGACAGGCGATGGTGATGCGCTCGCGAGGCAGTTCATTCATCAACACGGCGAAGCCGCCACCCTCGCTTCCTAACAGGTTTGTGACTGGCACACGCACATCGGTGAAAAACAATTCGGAGGTATCAGCGGCTTTCTGGCCGATCTTGTCCAGGTTGCGTCCGCGCGCAAAACCCTCGCGATCAGTCTCAACAATGATCAGGCTGATACCCCTCGCGCCAGCCCCAGGGTCAGTCGAGCAAACCAGCAGCACAAAGTCGCAATTTTGACCATTGGTGATGAAAGTCTTCTGCCCGTTGATCACATAGTCATCGCCGTCTCTTAACGCCGTGGTCTTCACGGCCTTGAGGTCGCTGCCACAGCCGGGCTCAGACATGCCAATGGCAGCGATGGCTTCGCCGCTCACCATTGGGGGCAACCAACGCTGCCTCTGCTCTTCGGTGCCACTGTGTAATAGATAGTAGGAAACAATATCAGAAGAGACAGAGAAGCCAACGCTGGCGCCGCCGATCGCATAACCCACCTCTTCCGACAGAACCATGTTATAGAGGAAATCTGCGCCGGGTCCGCCATAGGCTTCGGGGACGCCGCAGCAGTGGAAACCCATCTCTCCGGCTTTCAACCAGAACTCGCGGGGCAGTACCCCTTCTTTTTCCCACTGCGCGATATTAGACTCCAACTCCTCGCGGAAAAAGCGACGGGCATTGCTGCGGAAGAGTTCGTGATCAGTATTGAAGATTGCTCGATCGTGCATAGTCTGCTTTGATGACGTCGACATGGCGCGAAGCCAGGGAGCAGAGATTCTAATGCAATCATCGAGTAATTGCGAAGCCAGCAAGATCAGGGTTTTTGTTGGACTTCAGACGCTAGCAGGGGACTGGCTGGCACCAGTCAGACAGTCCTTATACGAAGAATCATACCCGGGCATTGAAAGCCTGAGATTGACGCCAGAACGCAATCTGCACGTGACGCTAAAATTTCTTGGTCTGATGGCTGAAGAGGCGATTCCCGAACTGTCGCTCCACCTGGCGCAGGTCTGCGCGAAACATCAGGTTTTTAACTATCACTGCCGAGGTCTGGGGCATTTCAAACAGTCGATCTGGCTTGGCGTAGACCCAAGTCCTGAGCTGCTAGCACTGTCAAAGGACATCGAGAACTGCTGCGCTCTACTGGGCTTTGCCGCTGAGCAAAAACGCTTTACGCCCCACGTGACCATGGCGCGCTACGGCAAGGCGGCGCGCCCCCCACTTTCAAATCTCACCGACCGCTTCGGCGAACAGGAATGGTTTGTAGGTGCAATCAGTGAAGCCTGCCTGTTTAAGTCGGAAACACTGCCCGCTGGCGCCAAGTACACGGTCATCGAGCGCTACCCACTAAAGCCATAGCAGCGCTGAAGAATCCTGTCAGCACTTATACTTGTCATTGAGGCCCTGCCCAGCCAGCACCATAGGTGTAATTTTTTCGAGGCACGACAGCCTGGTTTTCTCCTGCTTGGCTGATCCCACATGGTCAGCATAGTCGCGCTGCTTGCCTGGGGTCAGAGCATTGAATGCTTGCTTCAGTTTCGCGCTTTTCTTCATCGCGGCATCCAGCTCCGCTGGCACAGTCAGGGTTTTCTTTGGGGCAGGTTGGATGGCCTTTCCGGCACGCTGATTCTCAATGGCTTCCTTGACGTAAGCCTTCACCTTTCGACGGTTAAATTTATCACCCTGTTCAAAACGTCAATGCCGCGAGACCGACCACGTTCTTTCCCTCAAGCGTGTAAGTGGGTGTGCCCCACTCCACCGCTTCTTCCATCTCGGTGCTTCGCATGACTTTGCGCGCCGCGTTGAGTATCTCTGCCCACTGCTCGTGCTTCTCTATATAAGCCTCTACTTTCTGACTGACCTCGTCTGGTTTTACTGTTGCCATTGTTACCTCCGTTGGTCAGGGTTGATCAGAGAGTTCAACACATGATCTTCCCATCTGCCGTTGATAAGAATATAGGATTTCGCAACTCCCTCGCGCTCGAAGCCGAGGTTCTGTAGCAGTGCTTCAGAACGCTTGTTGGCCGGCATATGATTGGCCATGATCCGATGCAGCCTCAGCTCCTCGAATGCATACTTAATCGCGAACTGAACAATACACTTCATATAGCCCTGGCCCTGGTAGCATTCAGCGATCGAGTAACCCATGTGGCAGGCCTGCATAACGCCGCGCACAATATTGCTGATGGAACAGCTGCCTATGACATGGGTCTGTTGTTCGTCGGTTCCGATAAAGTGTACGGACTGATCGCTCTTGAACTCCAGCTCGCGCTCTTTCAGGCGCTGCTTCCAGTTATCTACCGAGTGGTAGTTGCGCGGCACTCCGGGACTCCAGGGTTGCAGGTGCTGTTCGTTCTCAGCAAAGTAGTTGGCCATGAGGGTTTCGTGGCCTGGCTTTGCTCTGATGATATTGATCTCGCTCAAACTACTGCCTCTGATTGATTATTGCGCCTCTGACAAAGTCAGAATCATCAGCAAGGTAGGGTCGCCCCGCACAGAAAGCTGCTCAATAGGTTGCCAACCTAACTTGGTATAGAGGCCACCACTCAGGTTTTGCGTCTGAAGATACAGATGGGGCAGCCCTTTCTCCCTGGCAAGTTCAATTGCGCGCGCCGCAATTCGAGATCCCAGCTGTCTGCCACGCCAGTTCTCGTCAACATAGACACTGCTCAGCCAGTGTTGTTTGTCCGGAAACAGCTCCTCCAGTTCCTGTCGCTTTAGTGCCGCGACCGCTACCGGCTCATCATCTACCGAAGCGATAATATGGATTGGAAATTCGGTCTTGCTCAGGGAGTCAGCGAGTTGTTGTTCGAGACTACTGAAATCAGAACCCATGCGATCATTCCATACCGTATGCCACCAGCGAATAATCTGGGGCACCAGTTCCGGTTGATCTGCAAGATAACCGAATTGGACGGGCATGGAAGTACCTGCTGTGAGTCAACAGCAGTGTACTGCCAGCTATCTGGAATTAACAGGCGCCCTAACTGTTCAGCTGGACGCGCTCGACGTCTTCAATCTAACCGTAGCTAGATGTAATCACACGCTCACCTTCGGATTTTCAGTACGCCCCAGGATATGCAGCGAGGTCGACTTGCCACAGCCAGAAGGCTACATGATTGAAGTGAATTCGCCCTCTTCGATAGTGAGATCAACGCTATCCAGTGCCGTCGTTTCGATGTCTTCAGTACGAAAGAGCTTTGCCAAGCCCTCAATTTTAATGATCATTGCCCTGTCCCCAGCGGCTAATTCAAATAAGCATCTGTGTACTTTAATCACGCCAATACTTAAATAGATGCCGGGACCTGGCTTCGGTTACTAAGAAACTTGAATTTTTTGGCTCTAGCGGCGCTCCACCATGGCAGCATCCACCAGGCGGGTGAAATCCTCCCGAAAACCACCGCCCCGGGAAGGGGAAACCTGGGCCATGATCACGGTCACGGTGTTCTGCACCGGATCTATGAAATAGCGCGTGCCAGCGGAGCCGTCCCACCAGATCGTCCCTTCGGAGACCGGATAGCTGTAGGTGCCGGGATTCATCACCAGGTTGAACCCCCCCAGGGTCCAGCCTGATCCCACCCAGTAGCCACGGTCGCCAATCGGCATGGCCTGATCCGGCACCGCGTTTTGATACATGAGTTCCGCAGTCTCTTCCTTAAGTATCCGGTTGCCGCCAAGCTCGCCCTTGTTCAGAACCATCTGGGAAAAGTGCATAAAATCCATTACTGAAGATAGCAGACCCACACCCCCTTCCATCAGGCGCGGGCGCATAGTCCAGGGCACGGTTTCAATCTGGTAGGGCAGCAGGCGACCATCGGTAGGCCGATACAGTTCAGCGACGCGATTCGCATTCTCGCCGTCTGCCCAAAACATAGTGTTACCCATCGCCAGAGGCTCGAATATTTGCTCCTGCAGGTATTCGTTCAAAGGCACACCGGACCAGACTTCAATCAACTTACCCAATATAGTCGCATGAATGCCATAGCGGAATTCGGTGCCTGGGTTATGGAAAAGAGGGACACTTGCCGCCTTCTCTACCATTTCATCCAACGTGTAATTTTTGTCACGCACTCTTTGCTCTCGATAAAGGCTCGAACTCCTGCTGCCCAGTCCCGATGTATGGGTAAGGAGTTTCGCCACCGTGATATCACCCACGCGCTCGCGCGTCTGGGAAACATCGGTGCTCTCGGAATCCATCAGAACTCGCTGCGTCGCAAATTCAGGCAGGTATTTTTGGATAGGCTCATCCATTTCAAACTTGCCCTGTTCATAGAGCTGCAACACAGCAACGCTGGTGATCTCCCGGGTCATGGAATAGATGCGAAACAGCGCGTCTTCTCGCATGGGAGTGACCTGCTCGATATCCATCATGCCCAGCGCTTCGTAGTAAACAATCTTGCCGTCTCGGGCAACGGCCGCTACCACTCCGGCAATATCACGGTTGTTAACGTGCTCCTGCAGGTTGGCAGTGACCGCCTCCAGACCGGCAGAATAAAAGCCGACACTTTCGGGCGCAGCGATTTCCATAAGTTGGGCATAACTGCTGCTAGCTGTCAGTGCCAGCGCGATGCTGAATGCTTTACCTGAATTCACCATGCTCACTTTTCTATCCCCTATCCTAATTTCAGCTGGCCGCAAGTTTTTCATCTACCCAGCGCTCTACCCTGGCATGCATCATCGGCATGGGCACTGCACCGGCACCAAGCACGACATCATGGAACTCCCGGATGTCAAAAGCATCGCCCAGTGCCGCTTCGGCATTGGCGCGCGCTTCCTGAAAATTCAGCATACCAATCTTGTAGGCGGTCGCCTGACCGGGATTGGAAAAATAGCGCTTAACTTCAGAACGCACGGCACCTTCTGGAATGGGTGAGTTGTCGAGGAAGTACTGTACCGCCTGTTCCTCGCTCCAACGCTTGGCGTGTATGCCAGTATCTACCACCAGACGTACTGCCCGCCAGATCTCTCCTGCCAGGCGGCCAAAGTCCGAATAGGGGTCCTGAAAACCACCCATCTCTTTGGCCAGCCATTCCGAGTAAAGACCCCAACCCTCGGTATAGGCAGTGGTTCGATACTGGGTGCGAAAACGCGGCACATCCGTCAGTTCCTGCTGAATGGAGATTTGCATGTGGTGGCCAGGATTACCCTCGTGATAGGCAATGTCTTCAATCTGCCACTTGGCCAGTGTCGACATGTCGCTCATGTGAGAATAGAAGACACCGGGGCGAGAGCCATCGGGTGCGCCCTGTCGATAGTGCTGGGCCGCACCTGCTTGTTCACGAAACGATTCGACCCGTCTTACCACCAATGGCGCCTTGGGCAAGCGGCCAAAATATTCAGGCAGTCGTTCGCCAATGTAGTCCAGGTACTCATTGTTGACATCGATGTATTCCTGGCGCTCTTCGTCGGTGTTGGCGTAGTAGAACTGCTCGTCTTCGCGCACATAGACAAAGAATTCCTGCAGTGTGCCCTCGAAATCTGTCTGTTGCTTGACCGCTTCCATCTCTGCTAACAGGCGTTCAACTTCTGACAGCCCAATATTGTGAATCTCATCGGCAGTTAACTCAAGCGTGGTCATGCGGGCGAGGCGCTGGTTGTAATAGTTTTCCCCATCCGGCAGAGCCCAGACGCCCTGTGGCTCTGCACTGGTATTGGCAATATCCTGCTCCAGCCAGGCACGCACCTCATCATAGGCAGCCAGCACTTCCCCGGAGAGAATCTCCCTGGCCTGGGTCAGATACTCCTGGGCAACATCAGAATTCAGCACCGAGTTCTTCACCATTGCATCGACCTTGCCCTGCAGGTCGACCCAGATCGGCGAGTTTGGCGAGCTGTCATCAGTATTGAATGGCACGCCCGCGGTGACCCGATCGATTTCAGACAGTGCAAACTCATAGTTGAATCGAGGCTGGCGGATCCCATCCGCGGCCTGCTGTCTTGATCGATCCAACAGATCGCCGAGCACACGGTCGATTTGCTGCAGGCGCGAGAGATAGGCCTGCAGATCTGATTCATCGTCTATAAGATGAAAGCTGATCATGAAACTGGGCAGGGAAGCGTGGGGGCCACCACGCCCGAAGATATAACCGTAGTTGCGATAAGGATAAGCCGCCTCGGCTTGCTCCAGCGTGAACTCCCACATGTCGTAGGAAAGCTTGCCGTCGTCGTTCAGCGCGTCGTAATCGAAGTCGCTGCGCATGGCGGCAACACTCTGGCGGCGCCACTCAAGCACGCGATCCTGAGCCTCCAGAGTAACGTCATTAAGCTGGTCGTAGTCGGTCTTGTCTCCCAACACGCTGCGGGTTTGCGGGCTGAATTCAAGCTGTTCTTCATACTGCTCGTCGAGCCAGCTATTAAGGCGCTCGGTTTCGGAGATGACTGCGACCGGCCCTGGGGCAGGCTCAGTGACGGTTGGCGGCGACTCTCCGCACGCGACCAGCAGTAAAGCGAAAGTTAATATTGAGGAGAATCTAACACCCATAATCCATAGCCCTGCTTTATTTAGACTTAAAATCGACCTGCCAACGGCGGCAGCAGAACGCGGACGCTAGCGCGTTTGCAATGGGGTGTCTAGTAGAGGCAGCGGTGAGAAGGAGGTCAGTATGACTGGGTGAGCCCCGGTGCACGGGTTCACCCAGCCAGGGTCTCAATCAGTCAGCATCGGGGCAAGCCTTGTCCGCCAGTCGAAGCTGGCATCCGCCACCGCAATGAAGTGCGGGTTAAGCAGCTCGGCATTCTGGTTATAGCGCAAAGGCACAAATTGCGTCGTCACCACATCGCCACCAGCGGCGCGCAACACCGCGTGTGCTGCTGCGGTATCCCACTCGCTGGTGGGTGCAAGGCGCGGATAGACATCTGCCTTGCCTTCTGCCAGCAGGCAGAATTTCAGGGAGCTGCCCATGCTTACCACCTCAACCGCTTCGAAATCCTGCTCTAGCGCCATGATGATGCGATCTACATCCGGACCACGATGATTGCGACTGGCAACAATTCGCAATTGCTGAGACTTCGGATCCAGGCTGGTTGGCAGTAGCGGCTGGGGTGGCTCATCGCCAGCAAGCTTCCAGGCACCCTGACCAAGCTCGCCTATGAAACTGTCGCCAGAAACAGGTACATGCACCACACCTGCCCGGGCGATGCCATTCTCAACCAATGCAATGTTTACGGTGAACTCACCGTTGCGGCCTATAAATTCCTTGGTGCCATCTAAAGGATCCACCAGCCAATAAGTCTCCCAACTGCTGCGCTGCTGGAAAGAAACCGCATCGCTTTCTTCGGACAGGATCGGATACTTCTCGGGCAAGGCCGCTAGCTGCTCCACAATCACATTATGGGCCCGGCGATCTGCTTCAGTGCGGGGGGAATTATCAGCCTTTACCGTGACGTCGATTGGTCGACGATCTTCGTAGACGGAGAGAATTTCCTTGCCGGCAGAACTGGCGATCTGCTGCATCTGGCGCAGCTGTTCTGGCAATTCCATTTCACTTTTCTCCGGCACAGTAAATATGTCATCCTCATGGTGCATCAAACACCTTTTATTTCCAAGCGTCAGGCGTATTGCCTTTGGCTATGCGCTGTGCCGGTTGCAATAGACACCCGCTCCCTGGAGAACTCCGCTATGCCACCCTGGTCCCAGATAGACACCGTGATGTTCGACATGGACGGCACGCTACTGGATCTGCATTTCGACAATTACTTCTGGCTACACCTCGTCCCGCAACATTTCAGTGAACGTCATGGTGTCTCCGAGGAGGCAGCGCGGGAACACGTCAAACTCAAATATTCTCAGGTGCATGGCACGCTGGACTGGTACTGCATCGACTATTGGCAGGAAGAACTCAAGCTGGATATTCCGCAAATCAAGCACTCTATTACCGACAAAATCCTGGTCCGGCCCAATGTGGAGCGCCTGCTGGAAACGCTGCTGGCGTTGGATAAACGGGTTCTGCTAATAACCAATGCGCATCCCATCAGCCTTGATCTAAAAATGCGCCATACCGGCATTGCCGACTACTTCCATCAGCGCATCAGTTCACATAGTCTGCAGCTGGCTAAAGAAAACCATGGCTTTTGGGCGTCTTTGCAATCCCTGGAACCCTATAATCCGCAGCGCACTGCCTTGTTCGATGATAATCTGCAGGTTTTGCGACAGGCGCAGCGCGAAGGCATTGCTCACCTATGGGCCATCAAGCAACCTGACAGCAAACTTCCCCCGGTGGCTGCGGCTGAGTTCCCCCAGGTGGAAGACTTTGATCACATTATGCCGAGCAAACTCTAGAATGGCTGAAAGCCGAAGCGCCAACCACTCCGACTAAACGGACAAATCCCAGATATGCCCAATAAATCCTCAGAACCCCTGACTAAAGTGCGGCTCGACAAATGGCTCTGGGCTGCCCGCTTCTACAAGACCCGCGCCATCGCCAAACAGGCGATTGAAGGTGGAAAGGTGCAGTGTGAGGGTGCGAGGAGCAAACCCAGCAAGGAAATCACGATTGGCACCGTGATCACCCTGCGCCAGGGCTTTGACGAAAAAGTGGTTGTAGTCGCGGGGCTGTCTGAGCAGCGACGCAATGCACCTGAGGCACAAGCGCTCTATGAGGAGACCAAGGAGAGTATTGCAAAGCGGGAACTGTTCGCAGAGCAGCGCAAGTCTCAACCCAATCACTGGCCATCACCCAGCAAGCCAAATAAGAAGCAGCGCAGAATGATCCATCGCTTCAAGCAAGGCGAAGGCAGTTAAGCTGGCAGGTGCGAAGAAATCGGTGGTTCGCAGCGACTGGGATATTTGTCATAATGCCGAACTCGAATTAGTCAGCACCTTGTCCTTGCTACTTTACTGCAGTGGCGCTCACCGAGAGAAATCAGGCAATGTGTTGTAAGGGAGCACATGACTAAGTCCATTGAAGCAAGCCTGAGCCGCTATCAGTTATCTGAATTTGATTCGGCTTGGGGTGCCGTCCAACGTGGCATCGAAAAGGAAAGTCTGCGGGTGTCTCCTGAAGGCAGCATTTCGCTCAGACCACATCCTGACTCACTGGGCTCCGCACTTACTAATCGTTACATTACCACAGATTTTTCAGAATCTCTGTTGGAATTCATTACCCCGGCCAATACCGATATTGATGAATGCCTGGGAATGCTGGAGAACATTCATCGCTTCACCATGCAGAACCTCGAGCAAGATGAGCTTCTATGGGTTGCGAGCATGCCCTGTCCGTTGCAGTCAGATGCGGAAATACCGCTGGCTCAATACGGCTCTTCAAACATTGGCCGGATGAAGACGCTCTATCGCAGCGGCCTCCACCACCGCTATGGCAGCCTGATGCAGGTAATTTCCGGTTTGCATTATAACTTTTCGATGCCGGAGTCTTTTTGGCAACCATTCAGGGAGATATGCGGCAGCGAAGAATCCCTGCAGGATTTTAGAACCTCTCGCTACCTGCACCTGATTCGTAATTTTCACCGCTTCTCCTGGCTGCTGGTTTATCTGTTTGGTGCTTCTCCGGCGGCGTGTAAGTGTTTCGTGCAGGGTCGAGAGCACAGCCTGGAAGAGTTTGACGACAGGAGTCTCTACCTTCCCAATGCGACTTGTCTGCGTATGGGCCGGCTTGGTTACAAGAGTGAAGCGCAGAAGTCTCTCTTCGTTTGCTATAACGAACTCGGCTCTTATGTAGAGTGTTTGCACAATGCCATCCACACGCCCTATCCAGCGTATGAAGAACTGGGGCAGAAGCAAGGCGACGAGTATCTGCAGATCAACACTAACCTGCTACAGTTGGAAAATGAGTTTTATTCAACCATTCGGCCCAAGCGCAACGTAGCGAGTGGCACCAGGCCGCTTGATGGACTAATGAACGAAGGCATTGAATACATCGAGGTACGAGCGCTGGATCTGAATCCTTACCTGCCGCTTGGAATCGACGCAGAACAAGTCAGATTCCTGGACAGTTTCTTACTGCACTGCCTACTCAGCGACAGTCCAGAGTGCAACAAGGATGAATTCTTCGAGGTTGCCAACAATCTGACGCTTGTTGTAGAACAGGGCCGCGACCCTGAACTGGAGCTCAAGCGTGAAGGCAAGGCCCTGAAGCTGAGAGACTGGGCAGGAGCATTGGTAGAAGATATCGAGCATAGCGCCGCACTGCTGGATAAGAGCCACGGCACCAGCGCCTACAGCAATTCAGTTGCCGCGCAAATGGCCAAGGTTAAAGACTCCGAGCTAACGCCTTCTGGCCAGATTCTCAAGGATATGGAAGAGGGCCAACTGTCTTTCTTTGATTTTTCGATGGAAAATTCAAGAAAGATCAGGGATTACTTCCAGCAAGGCGATCTTGATCAGGCCACGGTATCGCGGTTTATGGCCGCCGGAGAGCGCTCGATAGAAATGCAGGAGGAAATCGAAGAGGCTGATGAGATCAGCTTTGACGATTACTTGACCGCCTGGAATGAAGGCTGATTCCAGTTCACTACCCTGCTCATCGCTGCTGAACGGCAAAATTAGTGAAGTAGAGATCCTCGATCGCCCCAGCACCATCTCGCTCCTTCTGACCCATCAGCTGGTTAACTTCATCCAGCACCTCGCTGCCAGCGAAAGAACTTCTCGATAATGGGAAAATACTTCTCGGGTAACCGTGCACTACGCCAGGCATTGGCCGCGAACTTGTTGGACTCCGACAGCGTCGGATAGATATGAGTAACCGCCGAGATTTTTTTCAGACCCATGCCGTGGGTCATGGCGAAAACGAATTCGCCAATGAGTTCTCCGGCGTGGTATCCCAGTATCGTGACGCCGAGAATCTTGTCCTTGCCTGGCACCGTAAGCACCTTCACGAATCCATGGGCCTCGCCGTCTGCTAAAGCTCGATCATGATGATCCAACTCATAGCGCGTAATTTCATAAGGAATATTGCGATCCTTCGCTTCCTGCTCACTCAGTCCAACCCGCGCGACTTCAGGATCTGTGAATGTCGCCCAGGGCACTACCCGGTAGTTAGCTTTCATCTGCCATATGCCACCGAGCAGGGAGTTGAGCGCGGCGAAATAGGCCTGGAACGATGCCATATGGGTAAACTGGTAAGGGCCCGCCACATCACCACAGGCAAATATATTTGGATACGCTGTCTGCATGGCATTGTTGATCTCGATGGTTCCTGACGGCGTCAGCGGCATATCCAGTTCCTCGAGTCCAAAGCCCTCGGTGTTCGGCTTGCGGCCAATGGCCAATAGCACTTCATCAAACTCTACGGTGACAGTTTCACCATGATGCTCGGCTTCCATAGATTTGACGCCGTTGCTGTTTAAAAATCGAGTGAGACGATGGTCGGTAAGTACATTGATGCCATCTTTTTCAAACTGCTGCATCACCGCAGCGGAGACTTCAGGATCCTCCCAGGGCATGATCCGCGATGCCATATCCACCTGGGTTACCTTGGCACCAAGATTACTAAAGGCCTGGGCCAACTCGCAGCCAATTGGCCCACCGCCCACTACGAGCAAACGCTTCGGTAATTCCCTTAATTCCCAAATGCTATCGGAAGTGAGATAACCCAAGTCTTCCAGACCAGGAATAGGCGGCACCAGGGGACGCGCACCGGTAGCCACAATAATCGAACGGGTAGTGATAGTGCGCCCGTCTACTTCGACCTCGAAAGGTGATTTGATATAAGCATTACCTTGCACACACTCGACGCCGAGCGAAGTAAAACGCTCGACCGAGTCGTGAGGCTCAATGATTTTGATTACTCCCTGCACACGATCCATCACGGCTGGAAAATCCACGGCAGCCGAGGCATCGGTCAGTCCGTATTCCCTGGCACGTCGGATATAGGACATGATTCGGCCACTGCGAATAATCGACTTACTTGGCACACAGCCCGTATTCAGGCAATCCCCTCCCATCTTGTGCTTCTCTACAAGCACTGTTTTGGCCTTGGCTCCAACCGCAATGATGGCTGACACCAGTCCAGCAGAACCGCCACCGATTACGACCACATTGGCGTCAAACGACTTGGGTTTCGCAAAACCTTTCATGGTCTTGTTTTTCTGCAGCGTGTTTACGATCAGTTTGCCCACCAGGGGAAAGACGCCGAGCAACACCAGTGAAAAAATCACCGGGCCGCTAACCATGCCAGACAGGGAGCTTATCTGTGCCAATTCAGACCCCGCATTTACGTAGACTGCGGTTCCCATGAGCATGCCGATCTGACTGACGATATAAAAGGAGCGCGCCGGAATCGGCGTAAGCCCCATCAACAGGTTGACCATGAAGAAAGGGAATAGCGGCACCATGCGGATACTGAAGAGATAAAAGTTACCGTCTTTCTCGATGCCTTTATTGATAGGCGCCAGGTAGTCGCCAAAACGAGATTGAACCCATTCGCGGAGCAAGAGTCGGGATACCAGGAAGGAGCAGGTTGCCCCTATGGAACTGGCAAATGAAACCAGCAACAGTCCCCAGAGCAAACCGAAGATTGCGCCACCCAGCAGTGTGAGGATCAGCGCACCCGGCAAAGACAGCGCCGCCACAGCGACATACCCGACAAAATAAATCGCCGCAGTAAGCAAGAAGTTCTCGTCCCTGAACTCCTGCAAGGTCGTAATCTGCGATTGCGCAAACTCCAGGGTAATAAAGCGCCCCAGGTCGAACATATAGAAACTGCCAAGCGCCGCGATTATCGCGATAACAATAAGAACCTTAGTTTTGTTCACTTCAACTACCCGCTTTAAAAATTCTGTTTTTGTAACTATCGTGACACCAGGTCGAGGATATGTGATTGGTATTTGCCTCAGCGACCGTAGCCCGCATGGATGTATTCACGGCGTGTCGTAGAGGCAGATACCAATCATATATCTGCCAAAGATGCTCAAGCCCAACTATCCCTATCATGACCGACGCACAACAAGACCCGGTTTCCCACAGACTATTTCGTTGCACCAAAAAATTCTTATGGTATAACGCCGGTATAGGCCAATTAGCGGCGACAGTTAACTCAAGCCCGCGCTATCATCCTGCTTCGACCCCAAGATGACAAGTAACCCCGACCAATCCAGTCGGCGATAAGTGAGACCACAGTGCCCAGTTTTGACACCGATAGAAGATTTCCATCCGCACGCATGCGCCGAATGCGTCGCGACGAGTTTAGTCGCCGCATGATGCGGGAAACACGCCTGACCACAGATGACCTGATATTTCCGGTTTTCATTGTTGAAGGCAGCGGCGAGAAACAAGCCATCGAGTCCATGCCGAATATGCACCGGCTGAGCATCGACCTCCTGCTTGAAGAGGCTAAAGAACTGGTGAGTCTTGGCATCCCGGCAATCGCCCTGTTCCCCTCTCTCGGACAGTCTGCCAAGAGTCTGGACGGCAGCGAGGCCTTCAATCCGGATGGATTGGTCCAGAACGCAGTCAAGGCACTCAAGGACAAATTCCCGGAACTGGGTGTAATCACGGACGTTGCCCTTGATCCCTATACCACTCACGGACAGGACGGCATCATCGATGCAACTGGCTATGTCCTCAATGAAGCGACGGTGGAAGTCTTGAGCAAGCAAGCTTTGTCACACGCCCAGGCTGGCGCCGATATCGTGGCACCTTCAGACATGATGGACGGCAGAGTGTGCTCGATCCGGCAGATATTGGAAGAAAACGGCGAGATTCACACCAGGATACTGGCCTATTCCGCCAAGTATGCTTCCGCCTACTACGGCCCGTTTCGAGATGCCGTAGGCTCCAGCAGCAACCTGGGCAGCGGCAATAAGTACAACTACCAGATGGATGTTGCCAATAGCGATGAGGCCCTGCAGGAAGTCGCGCTGGACCTGGCCGAGGGCGCAGACATGGTAATGGTAAAACCGGGCATGCCTTACCTGGATATCGTCAGCCGGGTAAAGCGCGAATTTGGTGTGCCTACTTTCGTTTACCAGGTCAGTGGTGAATATGCCATGCATATGGCGGCGTTCCAGAACGGCTGGCTGGATGCCGACAGCGTAGCCATGGAATCCCTTGTCAGCATCAAGCGGGCCGGGGCTGACGGCATCCTCACCTACTTCGCAAAGCATGTTGGCAAGCTGTTGCAAGAAGGCTAGCTGCAGGGGCCGGATGTTGCTTCGGTAGGAGGATTTACGAGGATATCGGGGCTAAAGCTTGAATCATTCGCATTTCGCCTTATTATTAGCACCCTACAGAGATCGCCTCGCCGCGGCCAGGCCCACTCGAACTGCTAGTTCACCCGGTTATTCGTAACCGATTATTCACAAAAGACCCCTGAACAAATAAGGATTTATCTATGAGCGACAACATCGTTCACACTTCAGACAGTAGCTTTGAACAAGACGTGCTGCAGGCCGATGGCCCTGTATTGGTAGACTTTTGGGCTGAATGGTGTGGTCCCTGCAAGATGATTGCCCCTGTGCTGGAAGAAGTTGCCGTAGATTACGAAGGCAAACTCAAAATCTGCAAGATGGACGTAGACTCGAACACGGAAACTGCACCAAAGTATGGCATCCGCGGTATTCCAACCCTCATACTCTTCAACAATGGCGAGAAAGTAGGCGAGAAAGTAGGCGCCCTGTCCAAGTCCCAACTGTCCGCTTTTATTGACAGCGCTATTTAAATTACGTTTAATACCGGTGTCTCGTTACCTAAGAGGCACCGCAGGACGTGGCTGTGATGTGGGAGTCAGCTATAAATAAGTTATAGATCTGAAAAGAAAATATCCCTAGCTACCACTTTTCCTGAACAGAATACCCAGGCATCTAACAGATAACTCGTGACGAGTTGATTCCGCGCAGGCGCCAAGAAAACCCTTAGCAGTTTTCAATTATTGGACTCCGGGAGGAGTGGAACTTTATTGAATCTAGACCAGATGAATTTGCGAAATGTACAGATATACGCGTCGACAAGACATAACGAAAAATAGGTCGCTGCGAATTCACATTATTTCCGAGTTGTCGAATAACAATCAAAGCTAAGTCTAAATCTGACGATATCTCGAGAAAGCGATTCCACTTCCAAGAATCCAGAGCTAATACCCTGACACTAACCCGGCTGGTTTTTTTAATTTCTTTTTTAGTAGCAAAAATCTTCCCAAAGTATTTATCCATTTGACTAACACTTAAAGTGTTAAGACGTGAGCAGCTTTGGCAGCATCAGTCTGACCGAATCCTATCCATCTAATCTGAAAGACTCCCAACTATGAATCTCACCGAACTAAAACAGAAACCCATTGGCGTACTTGTTGATACCGCACACGAAATGGGACTCGAAAACGTCTCCCGCACCCGTAAGCAGGACATTATCTTCAGCATTCTTAAGAAACACGCGAAAAACGGCGAAGACATCCATGGCGATGGCGTTTTGGAAATCTTGCAGGATGGATTTGGATTCCTGCGTTCGGCTGACTCATCCTACCTGGCAGGACCTGACGACATCTATGTGTCACCAAGCCAGATAAGGCGCTTTAATCTTCGTACCGGTGATACCGTAGCCGGCAAGATCAGACCGCCAAAAGACGGCGAACGTTATTTCGCCTTGCTGAAAATCAGCGAAGTCAACTTTAACAAGCCAGACAACTCCAAGAACAAGATTCTCTTCGAAAACCTCACCCCACTATTCCCAACTGAAAGATTAGGACTCCAGGTCGGCAACGGCAGCACAGAAGATCTCAGTGCACGCGTTATCGATCTTTCTGCGCCGATCGGAAAGGGGCAAAGAGGTTTGATCGTGTCACCTCCCAAGGCAGGTAAGACACTTATCCTGCAAAACATCGCCCAATCCATCGCTCGAAACAACCCGGAATGTCGCTTGATCGTGTTGCTCATCGATGAGCGACCGGAAGAAGTGACCGAGATGCAGCGATCGGTACGCGGTGAAGTTGTTGCCAGCACCTTTGATGAACCTCCTTCGCGCCACGTTCAGGTAGCCGAAATGGTTATCGAAAAAGCGAAGCGCCTGGTGGAACACAAAGAAGACGTAGTGATCCTGTTGGACTCAATTACTCGTCTCGCCCGAGCCTATAACACAATCGTTCCTTCTTCAGGCAAGGTACTCACCGGTGGTGTGGATGCGCATGCCCTGGAACGACCCAAGCGCTTCTTCGGTGCCGCCCGTAACCTCGAAGAAGGTGGCAGCCTGACCATCATAGCAACCGCCCTGATTGAAACTGGTTCGAAGATGGATGAAGTTATCTACGAAGAATTCAAGGGCACCGGTAACATGGAACTCCATCTTGACCGCAAGATCGCAGAGAAGCGCGTCTATCCTGCCATCAACGTGCGCCGTTCTGGTACCCGACGTGAAGAACTTCTCACCTCCGAAGAAGAGTTGCAGCGCATGTGGATTCTGCGCAAGCTGTTAAGCTCCATGGAGGATGTGCAGGCCACAGAATTTATCCTCGACAAGCTCAAGGACACCAAGACCAACGACGAATTCTTCAACGCAATGAAGCGCAAGTAATCCACTGCGCTAACTACTTATCCCAATAGCCTGATGTCATTTAAAGATTTGCGAGAGTTTATTGACCTGCTGGAACAGGCAGGTGAACTCAAGCGGGTCAAAGCCGAAGTCGACCCCTATCTGGAGATTACCGAGATCTCTGACCGCACCTTGCGTGCGGGTGGCCCTGCCTTGCTTTTTGAAAACCCTAAAGGCTCGTCTGTACCGCTACTTGCAAATCTGTTTGGCAATACCAAACGGGTTGCAATGGCCATGGGGCAGGAGGACCTGGAAGGTTTAAGAGACGTCGGCCGCTTACTGGCATTTCTCAAA
Organism: Gammaproteobacteria bacterium UBA7449; assembly: GCA_002477465.1. GTDB lineage: Bacteria > Pseudomonadota > Gammaproteobacteria > Pseudomonadales > Pseudohongiellaceae > UBA9145. Next base: position 45,665 of record DLPV01000011.1, read on the forward strand.
GAACCTTCTCCACCAAAAGGTTGGCGCGATCTGTGGCAGAGCCTGCCCAGTTATGCGAACGTGCTGAACATGCCACCTGCGGTGCGTAAGTCCGCACCGTGCCAGGAAGTAGTGGTTGAGGAAGATGATGTCGACCTTGGTTTTCTTCCCGTCCAAACCTGCTGGCCCGGCGATGTCGGTCCATTGGTCACCTGGCCGCTTGTTATAACCCGTGGACCGGAAAAAGAACGGCAAAACCTGGGTATCTATCGCATGCAGGTCATTGGCCGCAACAAGCTCATCATGCGCTGGCTATCCCACCGAGGAGGCGCGCTGGATTTCCGCGAATGGCAGCAGAAACACCCAGGACAGGGCTTTCCCGTATCGATTGCTATTGGCGCCGATCCCGCCACAATCCTTGCCACCGTCACCCCGGTGCCAGATACCCTGTCGGAATACGCTTTTGCCGGACTGCTCAGGAATAGTAAAACTGAGGTAGTTAAATCTCTGACTAACGATCTGCAAATTCCCGCCAGCGCCGAAATAGTGCTCGAAGGCGTAATTGAGCCAGACGAAATGGCTGACGAGGGTCCCTACGGGGATCACACCGGTTACTACAACGAAGTGGAACGCTTCCCCGTGTTTACGGTGAAGAAGATGACCCACCGCAAGAATCCGATTTATCACAGTACTTATACCGGACGCCCACCTGACGAGCCCGCGATGCTGGGTGTGGCACTAAATGAAGTATTTGTCCCTTTGCTGCAAAAGCAGTATCCGGAAATTACAGATTTTTACTTACCCGCAGAAGGCTGCTCTTATCGGATGGCGATAGTCAGCATGAAGAAGCAGTACCCGGGCCACGCCAAACGCGTAATGATGGGCGTGTGGTCCTTCCTGCGGCAATTCATGTATACCAAGTTCGTCGTCGTGGTTGACGATGACGTCAACGTGCGGCAATGGGAAGACGTCATTTGGGCAATCACGACTCGCATGGATCCGGCGAGAGACACCGTCATGATTGAGAATACGCCCATCGACTACCTCGATTTTGCCTCACCGGTTGCAGGACTCGGGTCAAAAATGGGAATGGACGCGACCAACAAGATGGAAGGTGAAACCAATCGCGAGTGGGGTTCCACCATTACCATGACGGATGAAGTGAAGGCCCGCATTGATGCTATGTGGAAAGACCTGGGCATTGACGACTGACCCAGACTTAGTGCGTGATCTTGTCTGGCTCAGGCATGGGCAGATTGGATAGCTGAGTGCCAACCAGCTCATCGTAATTCTTCAGATAACTCTCGCCCGCTTCTGTTTCGCCCAGGTGTTTCAGCAGACGTCCTAGTTCGCCATAAGCTTCGGCCGATGGCGATATCTTCAGACTTGTTTCGTAGTATTCTCGCGCCTTACCCCAGAGCTGATTGCGCATAGATATGCGACCCAGGCTTAATAGTAAATCCGCATCAGATGGCCGGGACTGTAGCCAATTCTCGGCCACCAGCAGTTGCCTGGCGCTGTCGCCAATCTCTTGAGCACCATAGCGCTGCACCAATTCAACATGCCATGTCTTACCCAAAGCATATTCTATTGCCTTGGCGGCTTCCTCTTGATCACCCAGTTTTAATAAGAGATCCACATAGTGTTTGACGACTTTGGCGTCTTCCTTATAGGGCTGTGGCGCTTTCTTCCAGGTCTTGCGTAACTTAACCAGGCCTTCTTCGTCCTCGGACTTCGCCGCCGCCTGGAGCTTATAAAGGTTCACCATAAAAACGCGCTTATGTATCTGCCGCGCCTCTGCCTTATCAACAATCTTGTTCTTTTCCAAAGCCGGAAGCAGCTCTTCTAATTGCGGCCAATCCTCTAGCTTGACGTAAACATCCTTTAGCAAGGTCATCAGCGTAGGGTCGTTCAGAGAGTTTTTCTTGGTCTGTTCAAGTACCGCTAAACACTGCTCCAACTGACCAGATTTAAACAATAGCTGTGCGCGCAATGAGTTTATTGTTGACCTTGCGGTTGGAAATTTCGTTTCCGCAGTGTCCAGAAACTGCATTCCGCCTTCTTTGTCTCCAACTTCATGAGCAGCAAATGCCGCTGCCAGGTAATTAATCACAGTGGCATCTTTCTCGTTCATGCCCCTTTTCAAGAGATTGAGGCTGGACTGCCAACTGCCGCGCGTGAAATACAGCAGGCCTTCGATACTGTTACTTCGGGTTCGGCGCCGGTGAGAGATCTGTTTACCTGCAGCCAGCAGCCGCATTGGATTAATCCAGTCCAGTAGCAGCAGCAAAAGACGCGCCAGCAGGTAGAGCACTATCACCGCCACCAGCAAGGCAAACAGACTAGTCTCAAAAGTGTAGCTGCCGAAGGCTATAAGCATATAGCCGGGATCACCGGGAAAGCCAAGATAGAGCGTGAACCACAGCGCGACTACAATGGCCAGCAGGCTGAAAACGAATAGCCGAATCATCTCTAGCGCACCGTGGCCGCGAGCTGCTCCAGGGCGCTCAGGGAAGCCGAAAGGCCAGGCAAGCTCGGATTTACATCCAGACTCCGCAGGTCGGTCAACTCAGCCAGAACCGATTGCCCTGAAGCTGACTCTAGCAGTGTGTATCTGCGCAGCCATTCGATGCCATTATCAATGTAGCGCTGATAGAGTCCATTGTCCCTGCCAAGCACGGCAAGTTGGGCTTGCTCCAACATGAGCCTGAAGCTCTGCTTGATCACGGCCTCCTGCCCTGGCACCAGCATCGCGTCGGGAGTGTCTTCCCATTTACGCCAGACAAAAACAGAGCCAAGAAACTCCAGACCCGAATCCAGCATGCCGTCAGCATCACTCTCTATGGAAATCGGTTCGGATTGCTCACTGCGACGATTCATATAGTTCTCGCGCTGGGAGCTTAGCAGGTCGAGGTCATCGATTCGGCCTACCAGGTTTTGCAGGCGAAACACCACGGCCTGTCGATCGACAGTAGGTGTATTGCGCAGGGCCTCTATGTCTCGCGCCAGTTCCTGGCGCACACCCAGACTGTTGTTGCTGTTTGATTCCACCAGGGCGGCATCTGCTTGCTGCATAAGCGCGAGGGCTGTGGGCATATCGCCTTCCAGCTGAAGCTTTTGTGCTGCCAGCCGTGCCAGGTAATTCGCCTCCAGAATTTTCCATAGCGAATCCTGTGGCGAAGCGGTCTGCAGGCGCTGCAGAGAAAGCTCTGCAAGCTGAGAATTTAAGTCCTCGAGCTCAGTGCCGAACCTGGCTTCCAGCGTTCGCAACTCAGGCTCGAGGCTGTCACTCGGTGTCGGCAGGTTGGCAACCGTATCCCGTAATGCCTGTAGCTCTGCCTGCTGCGATTGGATAGTCGCCTGTAGCGCTGCTACCCGTGGATCTTCGGTCGTCATGTTAGAAAATTGGGCCTGCATCTGTAACTGGGTATAGCCAAGAAATCCAACCGCGCCAATGAGAGGTAGCATCAACACAAGCACAATCAGAAAACGGCGTCGCGCGTTCTGCAGCTTACGGGTACTACCGGTACCAGCGTTCGTGCTCTTTGATATCTGGTCCAGTATTTTTGGAGTTTCAGTCTGTTCTGTCACCGATGTTTCCGTTGCTCGCTATCGCTACCTTTCAACTACTAGTTAGTTAGTCGGCATTTGCGTGAATTCTCTCAAGCGCCTTGATCATGGAGGCGTCATCTGCCCCGTGCGCATTAACGACTTGCTTGAATCCTGATTGCTCGGCCTGTTTGGCAACCCTCGCTGACGGTACCACGATTGGTATGGCCAGAATACTTTTGCGTGCAGTACTCAGCAAGCCCGCCAATGAATGCAGCGACTCACCACTATGGACAGTGATCGCATCAATCTTGTCTGGTGCTGCGAATGCTGCAACATCTGCAGCGTCATGCTGCACTTGCTCACGTTTGTACACTTCGATGTAGTCCACACTTGCACCGCGCTCTCGCAATGTCGCAGCCAGCAGCTCCCGCCCTCCCTGGCCGCGGAAAATCCCGATGCGTTTATCGGCAAGCTGCTGCAGTTCCGGAATCGCCAGAACCGCTTCGCTATCACTTCCGGCTTCAGGACAAATTACTTCACAGGCGAGCAAGTCAGCCACCAGTTTAGCGGTGCTCTTTCCGATCGCGATGATAGATTGCTGCACGGGAAGCTGGGGCCAGAGATCTGTGATCAGTTCGGCCCCAAGACTTGCCGCATTCAGACTGACGAAAACCAATACATCATAGTTATCCAGATCCTGCACATGCTGACGCGCAGCCTGCAGATCTGAATCGGTGAGCGGCACTATTCTGAGCAAAGGCAGGCTCAACCACTCTCCGCCCCGGCACTCAATCGCGGCGCGCAAGGAATTCTGCTGCGCTTCTGGCCTGGTAATAAGTGTTACCTGGCCCTTGAGAATTTTATTTTGCACAGAGGCACTTGTCATTGGTCAAGGACGTGAATAATCACGCCAGTTTAATGGCGTCCAAGATAGCCTTGGCACCCTGCTTTAGCAGATCTTCTGCTACCTCAATGCCAAGGCGCTCGGCGTCATGCTGTGAGCCGTTGCGTTCGCTTCGATAAATTACTGAGCCATCTACTGCACCGACCAAAGCGCGCAAATTAAGACTATCACCCTCCAGTTCCGCAAAGCTGGCGATTGGCACCTGGCAACCACCTTCGAGCCGCGCATTGACAGCACGCTCTGCAGTTACCCTAGCCGCAGTCTGAGTGTGATGTAAGCAATCGAGCAGTTTTAGTGTTTCCAGATCATCGTTACGACACTCAATGCCCACCGCGCCTTGGCCACCCGCCGGTAAACTCAGCTCGTAAGCAAGCCGTTCTCGAATACGTTCCGCCAAGCCGAGCCTGATTAGCCCTGCCGCTGCCAAAATAATGCCGTCGTATCCCCCGCTGTCCAGCTTACCCAGGCGGGTTCCGACGTTGCCACGCAGATCCAATATCTCAAGGTCAGGTCGCTGCTCCTTTAGCTGGCATTGACGCCGAAAGCTGGAAGTGCCAACCCTGGCCCCTTGCGGCAGCTCCTTCAGTGAGCGGTAGTCATTCGATACGAAGGCATCGGCCGGGTCTTCGCGTTCACAGATAACGGCAAGCCCGAGCCCTTCAGGGAACTCCATGGGCACATCTTTCATGGAATGCACGGCGATGTCTGCCCGGCCATCCAGCATGGCTTTCTCAAGTTCCTTGACGAACAGACCTTTACCCCCGACTTTCGCCAGCGGCGAGTCTAGAATCTGGTCACCCCGAGTAGTCATCGGCACCAGTTCCACGAACAGCGCGGGATGATGTTGGTTCAGCGCATCCTTCACAAAATTCGCCTGCCACAGCGCCAAGGGACTTTCCCTGGTGGCGATACGCAGAGATGGCTGCTTGTTCATAGAAAATTCCGCTCAGTGTAAGAACACGAATTCTAATGGAATTACGGTGATTTGTCTGAGGGAATTACCCTGCGTTAAATAGCAGGCAAAAGACGCTTATTCCACGTTCTTCATCCTGCTATTATCAGGACCCTAAATTACAAAACCACAAGCAAAAGCATGAGCCAAGACGAAAACGACAACAGCAAACTCTGGGGCGGCAGGTTTAGCGAATCCACGGATGAATTCGTGGAGCGATTCACTGCTTCGGTAAATTTCGACAAACGCCTGTATCGCTACGATATTCAGGGTTCCATCGCCCATGCGCGCATGCTGGCGAAAGTCGGCGTGCTCTCGGATGCTGAATTTGCGCAGATTAGCTCGGGTCTTGAGGCAATCCAGGCGGACATCGAGAGCGACAAGTTCAATTGGGATGTTGGTCTCGAAGACGTGCACATGAACATCGAGGCGGCGCTGACCCAGCGTATCGGGGATGTTGGCAAAAAGCTGCACACCGGCCGCTCCCGCAATGATCAAGTAGCCACCGATATCCGCTTATACGTGCGCGCAGAAATAGACAAGGTTGCTGCACAGATCGATGAGCTTCAGGCTGCACTGCTTGATGTCGCCGAACGCGAGGCCGAAACTATTTTGCCCGGCTTTACGCATCTACAGACAGCGCAGCCAGTCAGTTTTGGCCATCACATGCTAGCATGGTTTGAAATGCTGGATCGTGACTACCAGCGTCTGCTTGATTGCCGTAAAAGAGTAAACCTGTCACCTTTAGGTGCCGCGGCTTTGGCCGGTACAACTTTCCCCATCGATAGAAATTACACTGCCGAGCTACTGGGCTTTGACGCGCCGACCGCCAACTCACTGGATTCGGTTAGCGACCGTGACTTTGCCATCGAATTGGCCGCCGCTGCCAGCTTGATCATGACCCATCTCTCCCGATTCTCAGAAGAGCTTGTTCTGTGGACCTCGGCGCAATTCGATTTTATAGAACTACCCGACCGCTTCTGCACCGGCTCATCCATCATGCCGCAGAAGAAAAATCCGGACGTACCTGAGTTGATTCGCGGTAAATCCGGGCGTGTGACCGGGCACCTGGTTTCTCTACTCACTCTGATGAAGTCGCAACCACTGGCCTACAACAAGGACAACCAGGAAGACAAAGAGCCGCTGTTCGATTTGCTGGATACGCTCAAGGATTGTCTCTACGCCTATAGCAGCATGATGCCAGCACTGATTTGTAAGCGAGAAAACATGCGAAGCGCGACCTTAAAGGGTTATGCCACCGCTACTGATCTTGCCGACTACCTGGTTAAGAAAGGCGTGGCGTTTCGTGATGCCCATGAAGTCGTTGGCAGCGCGGTGGTGGCAGCAATTGCCGCAAACAAAGACCTGGCGGAACTGTCGCTATCTGACCTACAGGGTTTTCACGCCGATATCGCCGAAGATGTTTTCGACGTGCTGACTCTCGAAGGTTCACTCAATGCCCGCGATCACCTCGGCGGAACAGCGCCGAGGCAAGTTAAAGCAGCTGTAGCCCGGTCGCGAGAAAAACTGCAGCGCCGTTAGTGACTCCGGGTTTTGGATTCTAGGGTGCGGGTGGCGCCTGCAATTCTATTTCGTACTCCAGAGTCCGATTGTCGCGTCGGGTCTTTACCGTAACGGTCTCACCCGCCCTGCGGTTTTCAAGAAATGCGGCAAGATCGTTCTCATTGCGAATCTCTTGCCCCTCGATACCGACAATCACATCACCAATACGAATACGCCCCCGGTCTGCTCTGCTTAGACCGCGCATACCAAGACGTTCCGGATCACCACCGGCAACTGTATCCAGCACGATCACACCTTCCAGATTCCACAGCTGGCGATAGTAGTCCGGCTGCGGCAGTAAATTAATTCCCAGGATCGGGGTTTGTACGCGCCCGTATTGGATGAGCTCGGGGATGATGCGTTTGACAGTATTGGCCGGAATAGCAAAGCCAATACCGGAACTGCCGCCGCTTGGACTATATATTGCTGTGTTTACGCCCACCAACTGGCCCAAGCTATTAATTAGAGGCCCACCAGAGTTGCCCGGATTGATCGCAGCATCAGTCTGGATGACATCGCGAATCTTGCGGCGCGTCACCGAGTCGATCTCACGACCCAGGGCGCTCACTATCCCGACCGTCATAGTGGTATCCAGGCCGAAGGGGTTGCCGATGGCCACCACCTTGCGACCCACTTCCAGCAGGGAAGAATCGCCGGGCACAATTGGAACGAGATCAATTTCTTCGACATCAATCTTCAAAACCGCGAGATCGTGGTTGGGGGCGACCCCTACAGGGATAGCGTCATAAGTCATGCCATCTTGCAGAGTAACCAGCACTCGATCGGCCTGCTGCACTACGTGGAAATTCGTCACGATGTGGCCCTCATCATCCCAGACGAAACCAGTCCCGCTGCCCTGAGGCACATCCTGGGGATTCAAGGAATAGAATGAGCGGACCCGGCGCGCATTGGTGATGTTTACCACAGACGGGCTGGTGCGCTTAAACACCTCGATATTATTGGCCTCATCATCGGTACTGAACTGCGCATAATCCTGTGCTTGTGCATTGCCTGTGACAGGCGCTGCCAACGGCAGCAGCAAAGCGGCCAGTAACACTGA
>DLPV01000022.1:0-4347 GCA_002477465.1 Gammaproteobacteria bacterium UBA7449
CTGCTTTGGCCCGTTCCAGATGCGTAGCTTCAGGGTAGTGGAATACATTTATTGACGGTACAACAATGGCTCCCATGGACTGAAGCCGAGCAACCTCGTCATTACTTATGTAGCGCGGCCAGTTGAACCAGACCTGACCGCTGAGGTCGAGCTGTTCACCTCTCTTCACACGTTCGAAGTCTTCACTACTTACTCGCTGCATCACACTGTTTGCGAGATATCGCCGAGTATTCTCGTGACGGGAAATTGTCAGGGTCGCACGGGTCAGCCCGTAACGCTGGAGAAATTCATCAATTTGCTGGGGAAAAACTTCATTCTCTTGTCCTGACTTGATATCCAGCATAACACCAAGTTGCAATCTGCTCGCTTCAGCAAGTGATTCTTCCACGGTCAGGATTGGAAACTCCTCTCCCTCCAGATAGTGTAATTCACTGAGCTCGGCAACAGTGGCTTCTTCAATGCTTCCGGCAACGCCCACATGCTTTTCCATTTCTGAATCATGAAATGCCACAGGCACCCCATCAAGGGTCGCACGTACGTCAATCTCTACCATGGAATAACCGCGCTTGGCGGCCAGGCGCATAGCTTGCAGGGAGTTTTCCGGGATACCTTCCACAACTGCACCTCCTCGATGTCCCACGACTACTGGAGCATGCGACCGAAGTGACTCGGCAGAGAAGACATCGATCAATTCGCATGCCCACATTACCGAGCAGTAGAGCATGCAAGTGAGATACAGGAATAATCGCATCTGGGTTCCTTAGACTTTCGTAATTCGGTCTATGGGCGAATCTGGTCAGTAATGTGACAAAGAGATCACACTAAATGGGAAATAGGTCAGCGTAAAAAACCCAGAACTGTATGTTTGCTCTGACCCTTATTATCTTTAATGCCTATTCAATTTCCGCAGATGCCGTTGCAAAGCGCAGCTCTTCCTTAAGTCGCATCAGCTGCGGAACAGGGCCGACTTTTTCGATACCAAGCTCTAGCCAACCCAGCGCCAATTCTACTTGGCCTGAGTTGCTGGCTGTCCTCACTGCTCTGGCAATGTTGCCTGGATGAGGTGCCTTGCTTGCAATGAGATAGGCATCAAAATAAGCAAGGGCTGCCGGTTGATTCTTGAGTTCAAGGCTGATCTTGCTTAAGTGCCACAAGGCTAATTCCACGTTGGGGTGTGGAGATTCTAAATGTTGTTTGAAATAGTAGGCTGCTGCATGGAAGTCCTGGCGAGCGAGATTCAGCAGTCCGAGATCGAAACTCACATAGTCATTGCCCGCAAGCTGGCTTGCATTTAGCAGATCCTGTTCGGCGAACTGCCACTGTTCTTCATGTATGAGTTCGCGCGCTCGAAGGAGGAGGAGCGCAGGATTCGTTGGATCTGCATCAATCCGTTCATTCAAAACCTGTAGTCGCAACTCGCCACTGGGGTGTGCAATTGCGGGCCAGGCAATGGCTGTCAAAACCAGGATGGCTAAGAACTTTCCAATCATCGCTGAATCACAAAATAATCAAGCACTTCTCCGTTCAGGTCGACGAAACGAGAGATGAGTTGTGTTTCATTAGCATCGAGCACTACTGAGCCTTGTCGTTCAATCCCGTGGGGAAGGAAGTCGGGGTGAAGCGGCTGGAAATCGCGGTGCGCAGGATGTTCTAACCAGTCTGGCATAGTGCATCCGACATAGATGGCGGCTTCACAAGGTAACTCCTGATCGCCACCTATGCCACCGCTGCTACCATTGACTGTGTAGACAGTCCGATTGTCGCGATCGGTGGACGGACTGACCTGCTGATAGGGAGCACCTGCTTGACCATAGGCTGGATTGCCAGAGGCATCCAGTTCAGCATGTTGAGTAGAATCGAAAGATTCTGAGTTGCCATAGTGACCATTCAAGTACCATGAGCGTTCATAGGAGTGGGCATGCCCCCCGTAAACCACGTCTACTCCATACTCATCGATTATCGGATTAATTTTTTCCCGCATCCAGATTTCCCGATCCTCTAAATCCGAATCGTGGTTATGTCCTTTGGAATAAGGTGGATGGTGAAAGATCACTACCGTCCAAGCCAGACTGTTTTCAATAAGATCATCTTGCAGCCATTGGGCCATGGCATCGAGTTGGTCCGGGTCTTGAACGCTGAGTTGAGAGTCGAGACTGACGATATGAACGATGCCATAGTCAATGGAGTAGTATTGTTCAGTGCCACTAGGTACGCCACCGGCTTCGCCTCTGGATGGGAGAGTGAAGATGTCCAGGTAGGGCATACCGGTGCCATCGGGACCACCGCCATTGCTATCGTAGCTCATAGGGTCTGATGCCATGCTGGCACCACCTATAGGAATTACTACCGGCCCGGCATCACAGCCAGGTATACCGCCCAGCAATTCAGAAAACGGGCAGGCATCAAAAGGCCCCATGCCCATCTCGTGGTTTCCGATCGTCGGCACAATCGTCGTAGTCTGAATTTCCTCAGGGTATATATTAAAGAAGGAATGCTGCCATTGCTGATCGGTGCCGGAGGGATAGGCGTTATCCCCCAGTAGCAAGACCAGATCAGCAGTTTCATAGTTTTCCTGCTGTCGCAGAAAGCGGTAAAACCCTTCCTTGACCATCAGCGCTTCTCCCGGATGTTCGCTAACGCCTTCGTCGTCGATCTCTCCCGCTGTGCCGGAATCTCCCAATAGCCACAGGCGAATATTGCCATCCTCAGGCAGTGAGTTTGGGGCTGGTGCGGTGTGGAAATAGTGATTGGCCTTGCCTGTGGGTCCACTGCCAATTGAATAGTAATATTTGGTGTCAGCCTCCAGTCCTTCGATTCTTGCGACCTTGTGATTCCCTTCTGCTACCGCCGTTGAGTCGATATGCAGCAATTCGAGTCGGGTACCGACACAAACTGAATCTGCTTCACCGCGCCATTTGATGATGATTGAATCTGCGGTTGCCTGTTGTAGCAGGAGGCGTTCAACGGGCGTGTCTTGTCCTGTGCAACGATCTGCCATAGTTTGAGCCGAAACGGAAAACGTTAACTGCAGCGCAAACATGAGGCTAAGAATTTTTAAGAACAACATCGGTCCAGTTCGTGCAATATGATTTCTGTCCAACATCGAATGCTTCCCCAGTGCTGAAAGTGTTTGATTTGTAATTGACTTATATTTAACTATCAAGGTGCCAGAGCAAGCGCCTGCTCGATTCGGCGCCAGTCGACTATTTTGTAATTTTGGTTGCTTTCAGAACCATCAGAGTTGGTATTGCTTCCGTCTTGCACAACCAAAATCCCTTTTGGAAACCCTGGAAAGGGAGCCGAGGACACCTCGAGCCCATCGGTATCGGAAGTTCCATCTATACCATCACCGTCTACCAAGCGAAAAGTACCTCGATAGTTGTACGGTTCAATTCTGTCGTAAATCACGTAGGTGAAGTTGCCCTGGCTGGAAACCACCAGATAGCCATCCTCAGGACTGCCATTCGGGTCTTCATAAATGGCAGTTCCTTCGACGTCACTGGTTAGGTGTCCTCCGCTACCCTTATTTGCGCCTGTCGTATCCACCACGTATTTTTCAGGGTTTTCATGGGGCTCTGCAGGATAACGCCAGAGCCCTTGGTCTTCAGCGCTGATGTAGAACCAACTGTTGCCATGATCCACGGAACAGCTTTCATTGGCCGTGTCGATATTGAATTCTCGGACTTGATTGTGTGATACCCGATTACTGTTCTCTGCATTGAGCTCGAATTGAACAACGAGCCCTGTTTCATCATTCGAGAACACATAAAGTTTTTCGTCGTTAGGGCTTCTATAGAAGCATACACCTCCGATATTACCTTCAACGGGCCAGGGTATTTCGCTGCCGTCCAGTTTCACCAGAGTCTGAGAAATGCCATCCAGTCGGTATAGATCGATAGTTTGAGTCGCTCTGTTTGTTCCTGCGACCAGAGCATCTGAGCCGAAGACATTCGCGACGAGATCTACATTGTTAGTAGGGCCCGGTTCTAGCGCCTGCGTAGTTGAGCCGTCCAGCTTCTGAACCCCAACGCCGCGCATCTTATGGCTGACAACAATCAAACTGTTTTTCGGATTGCTGGCATCAAACCAAATTGCGGGATCATCGGCACCCTCGCATGAGTCAGGCGTTTCCTGGGTTTCGATGCTGGCAACCACATCCACAGTATCATCTGGCTGTACTACAGATTCACCGTCCCCCAGGAAGCCAGCGTTGTAGAGCCCGACCATAAGGTGGCAATAAGCCAGTGGATTGCTAGTGCGCATTGATGAGATGTAGGTAGTTGCTGCAACAACAAGAAGTAGGGTGCCAAGTACTGAGAACGCCAGCACATTAATCTTGCCTCTATG
>DLPV01000022.1:4661-23341 GCA_002477465.1 Gammaproteobacteria bacterium UBA7449
CTTGCCTCTATGACTGTTGGCTAGAGTGTTTTTGATCATTCCGTTGAACCTGCAGAGGAAATACTAACTGACGGTTGTTTATGCGGAGAGCTTACTGCTAATGACAACCGAAGATGAGTTGAGTCCTATACACCTTGCGTGATCGTTTCAGGCCACACAAGGTTTTTAGGGCTAATTGACTGTTTCGAGCAACCGATCTCTGATTGTTGCTATCTCCTCATTCGTGACTTTAAGTTCTGACTGAATAAAATTCATGACCGAACCATGCTCGCGTTCCAAAGATTCAAAGGCTGATTCTATGTACTCCGGATGCGATGCCAATAAAGGTTCAAGGAGATCAGTCGGGATTTGCGAGAGCATCGCATAGTTGGGATTTGACTCAGCATCTTCCGAAGTAAACGCAGAGAGATAGTCCACATAGTCATCAGAAAGCGAATAGTCATGGATGATTTCATCCCGGTTTACGCCTAACACGGTAAGAATCAATGCCGTGGCGATTCCCGCCCTGTCTTTGCCTGCAGAGCAATTGTAGGCGAACGTGTCATTGGTGCCGGCCAATTCATCGAACATGACTGTGTAAGCTAGCGCTTGTTGGTAGGCGATCTCATGATACAGGTCCGTCATTTGTGAACGCATCATCGCAACAGTTGCATTACCTGACAGCATGGACGCGAACAAGTCATTTGAACCTTCATCGACATAATCCCGAGCGATGTAATCGGCATCACCAGCGCGCCAGTTAGTGGGTTCTTCTTTCCGCTCATCAGTACTTCGGAAATCTACAATGGTGCCCACTTCCAATTGATCGAGATAGCGATAGTCCGTGTCTGTAATGTCATGCATCACGCCGGAACGGAAAACTTGGCCCCATTTCACCGTCCGCCCGTCAGCAGTTGCATAACCGCCAATGTCTCGAAAATTTCTGCCACCTTGCAATGGCAGTAAACGAGGTGCAACCCGTTTGGCTTTGCCTGCATCGGGAACTAGCGTGAAGTAGACGCGTTTGCCTGGGAAATCTAAGGTTTCAAAATCCGTTGCTGTAATACCCTCGGCCAGCAGCAGGGAGTCCGTGATGCTTGCCTCAGGATTTTCAGAATAATAGATCGCAATCGCACCTGGCTTCGCCATTGCCCAATTCAGTTTGATACTGCTGCGATTATTAGTCGCATCTGAACGTTCGGCGCTCACCGATTGAATCTGCGCATTTGCGAAACTACTGGCCGTGATCGACACGGCCAGGCTGAGCAAGAGGGTTGGTTTATTCATATATCTAGCCTCAGTCCTACTACCCAGAAGCGACCGTAGCCTTCGTATTGGTTGGGCGTCGCTGGAGACCCAATGAAACGCAGGTCTTGTTCATCAGTTAGATTATTGACATTACCGAACAGTGTGACCTGGGTGTTGCCAGTCAGGGATTCAGGCAGGATGTAACGAACTGAAAAATCGACCCGTTCCTGCTCATCCCAGAATTCCGCGAGTTGATCAGATTCGGTGCCAGATAGCCAGGCATCCCGCCACATGTAGTTTATCCGGGCTGAGAGTCCCCACTTTTCGTAAAACAAGGAAGCATTGGTGATGCCGTCTGATGTTCCAGGTAAAGGAAATCTTCTACCATTTAACGTCGCAAATTCGCTATCCAGCGCAGTGTGATTGAATGACACACCGAATCCATCGAACGGTGAAGGCAGTAGATCAGTTGCTTGGCCGATAAAATTAAATTCGATTCCTGTCAGTTCACCGTCTGCTCCATTGGCAAAGCCTGTAAGATCATAGATGTTGCCGGCTTCGCTAGGAATATACAGACCGCCATCAACGCGCACGACATCAGCATAGATGACGTTATCCACCTGGCGGCTAAATGCGGCAACTGAAAGCAAGCTGGATGGGGCGTAGTACCACTCCAAAGATGCGTCCAGTCCCCAGGTAGTTTCCGCTTCAAGTGTAGGATTGCCGCCAACCGCGGTGCGCTCGCCAGGATCCACAATCGCCGACGCTCGCCACTCTGTGTAGGTTGGTCGTGAAAGGCCAGTGGATGCAGACACCCTCAATTTTACGTCGTCTGCGACGTCATAGTTGAGGTGCGCTGATGGCAAAAAGTCACCAAAATCATCACTTACCGCGATACCTAAATCTGGACCTGAGGAAGTGTAATCAGTGTATTCCTGACGCGCTCCCCAGGTGAAATTACCCCAATCAAACTGATGGGTGACCATGGCGTAGGCTGCGAAGATGTCCTCTTCGATGCCTACTAGCGAATCAGGATCAAACGGTGCGGTTAAGCTACCGACGGATGCCCCCCATGCGTTTATCAAACCGGGATTATCGTAGTACACGCCTCCGATTGTATTTTCGAAATCAGTATCCCAAAGATTGGATGTCGCGAATGAAGCGATGTTGACATCGGCGGGAAAGCCGCCAAATGCGATAGCAGAACCACCTTCTGCATCTCTGCGATCAGTCATAAAGCCCACTTTCAACGTCGAGTCTGCGCCAAACAATTCCAGATCGCGCTCCGCATCAAATTTGATCTTGGTGGCTTCTGTATCCATGCCGAAGTCAACCAGAATGGCCAAATCTAAAGCAAACTCAATATCCGCGGCGTTAATTGGATTCTGTGTACCTACTTCAAAAAGATTAAGTTGAGGATTAAGCACGTCAGTAACATCGTAACTGGCGGCAACAGCACCGCCTACTGAGCGTGGAATAGGCAGGTGAGTATTGTTTTCAGTCTCGGTGTAGTTGAGTCGTGCTTCAACACGCCAGTCATTCCATTCGAAGTCCGCGCCAAACGTGGAGGTGTGAGTCGAGTTGTCATATTTACCATCTTCGAGAGCCCGTTGTGCCAACACGACTGGCTGATAACCACTGGTTGGATCTAAAGGGGTGCCAACATTGCTAAGTCCAGTATCTTCATCGAGGAATTCGAAGATAAACTGGTTGCGCTCTTCGAAATCGATGAATTCGCTGTACAGTGTGGAAACAAAGTAGCGTGAGGTGGCAGAGGGACGATACTCGAAGGTGCCACCATAGGCATTGTCTTCTCTATCCACGTTATAGCTGCGAAAATCGAGTTCATTGACTTGTAGACCACCAGGAACAGACTCAACAAAATACTCACGGTTATCAGTAACTTGTTCCCGCTCATTGCTTGAGGCATATACCACTACGCCAAATTCATCATTCGACCAGGACAGTCGGCCATTGAGCTTGCTTACATCGCCGTCACCCAACTGCTGTTCACCTGCGCCACCTTCAAGGGAAAGGCCAAACCCTTCACGGTCAAAAGGGCTGAAAGTGTGGATGTTTACGAAACCTGCGACCGCCTCGCCGGGCATGTCCGGGGTTATCGCCTTGTTCGCTTCCACTGAACTGGTAATTACTGAGGGAAAAGAGTCGAAGCGTGGGATTCGACCATTGTCGGCTCCCAGCACATCGATGCCATCGAATGCAATGGAGGTCCAGCGGGCAGGGGAACCGCGGAAGTTAATGAATCGCGCCTGGCCTTGGTCGCGCTCGATCGCCAGTCCCGGCAATCGCCCAAGTGAATCCGCCAGGTTTTGATCCGGGAATCTACCGATGGTATCCGATGAAATAATATCCTTGACGTTAAATGCCTGGCGCTTGGATTCCAGTGCGGCTGCCTGGCTGGCGCGGATCGGCGAGGAAACAACTATTTCTTCAATCTGACTCTGTGCAAAAGCGCCTGATCCATAAGTCAGGAGCGCAGGAGCCAGTGCGAGTTTTATCGCTAGCTTCAAATTCATTGTGGGGATCCCTTGAGAGAAAAGGGTGAATTATCAGCGGGAAAAATTTCAGGGATGCGACAGATAGTTGAACTTTATGTGTCAGAGTTATTTCAGCGGTAATAACAAGTGTCATGTGTAACATTAAATGATGACATAATCGTTGCAGTATGGTAATCAGCTATTGTATGGGTCTGTTACAGAATTTCTGTTTTCGCTGGTTTGAAATACCAAACAGGGTAGCAAAACTTCCACTAGCAGTTGAGCTGTGAGCTGATTGTAGTTCAGGGATTCAGAGAAGAAATCCAGCGCTGGATTTCTTCTCTGACTACATCTACACCAGGCTGCATTTATTGAACCTGCTTCCAGTATTCTGTAACAATTGTTAAGTAGCATCGTTTACAAATTAAGTGTCGAGAATCGTTTCAACCTTTAAGGGGCTGCGCAAACTATGTTACGAACTCTTCTATTTTCACTTATTGCAATTTTTGCCATTGTTAATGCTGAAGCCTCAACTATTAGAGATGTTGAAGTATTGCGTGACGGGACTACTGTGATGATTAGCTGGTCAGCTATTGGCAGTGTTGATGTGCTCTGGTCATCGGACCCTGAAGCCGCCGTGGCGGACATGGAGCTTCTGACAGAGAATGATAGTGACGGTATTTTCGCGATTACCGATCTTCAACCTGATACCCGTTATTACTTCTATCTTCGTCACCAGGACGATTCGGGTGTTCGCGCAGCCGCTCGACTACTGCCGCTTGAAGGCGGCCGAAATTTTCGTGACCTCGGCGGCTATACTACGACTGCGGGCAATATCGTGAAATGGGGGCGTGTGTTTCGTTCAGGCCACATGGCTGACCTGACTCCCGGGGATTACCAATATCTATCAGGCTTGGGAATTCGAGTGGTGTGTGACTATCGTTCGACAGAGCAGCGTGCAGCTTATCCAACCAACTGGGCGGCCGGGGAAATCGAATACCTTACTAGAGAATACACTTCCGATACTGATGAGGGGTCACTTAGAGCAATGCTCACCAATCCTCAATTGACGCCTGAATTTCTGGCAGAAAATATGGCTGCGGGTTACTACGACGGTATCGAAGAGCACAAAGAGTCCTACAGCAAGATGTTTCATAAGTTAGCTGAAGGAAACATCCCACTCGCTTTCAATTGTTCAGCAGGAAAAGATCGTGCCGGAAGATCAGCTGCTCTGGTATTGGCAGCGCTAGGTGTACCAAGAGAGCAGATTATTCACGACTACTCGCTAAGTGAACTTTATGTAGACTATCTGGGCGAATTGAGCGCCGAAGCAGACCATGAGTATGCGTTTTTTGCGGATATGCCAGCGGAAATGGTCGCTCCATTTCTCCGTTCAGACCCTCGATATATTGCCAATACATTAGACTATCTGGAGTCTGAGTACGGAGGCATAGAAGGATATTTGGAGGAAGCTCTCGGTATTGATGCAGAAGAACTAGCAAGCATTCGGGCTAATTTGTTGGAGTATTAAGTCAAAGGGGTCAGTCTGCTGTACCTTCAATTTATTCACAATTCAGTCACACGCCCTTAATCAACTTGTCACAACAGGATGACTAACATCATACCTTTACCCATCAGGCTAAGTTAAACAAAAAGGTGACTTCTCATGCTTAAGAATACCCTAGCAGCTGCAATATCACACACACTGCTGATTCCTGTCCTGGCTTTTGCGCATGGCTCTGCGAGCACTTCCGGCAACGTCGGAGAAGCGCGGGAAATTCAGTTTCCTGATACTGCCAACCATATGACCCTGGTAGTGGACCTCCATACTCACTCAGTATTTAGCGATGGGCATGTTTGGCCGCGCATTCGGGTAGGTGAAGCCATTCGCGACGGCCTCGATGCTATGGCGGTTACTGAGCATCTGGAGTATCAACCCCATATCGAGGATATACCTCATCCCGACCGGAATCGTTCCTACCAAGAGACCATGATGAGTGTACCGGAGGGTGAAGACTTATTAATCATTGCCGGCTCCGAAATTACCCGTCGCCCCCCACATGGGCACATGAACGCCGTGTTTATTGAAGATGCCAACGAACTCTTTTCCGTTCCAGGAAACGCTGCTGATTGGGATACTGCCTCCTTCGGCGCAGCAGCCAGAAATTGGCCGGCGGAGAATGCAGTGGATGCTGCGAATGAACAGGGCGCGTTCGTTTTCTGGAACCATAGCTGGTCCGATTTCGACAACGCCAAAACGGTCATTACAGACTTCCACAGACAGGCGACATTGGATGGCAAGCTACATGGAATCGAGATCGCCAACGGCAGCACTTACTCCCCGGAGTCGTTCCAGATAGCCCTGGATCACGGCCTGACGCCTGTTGGAGTCTCTGACGTCCACAACTTGATCGACTGGGATCATGAACCTCACAATGGCGGCCATCGCCCAGTGAATCTGGTATTTACCGAAGAGCGAACCGTCGAAGCCATTCGTGAATCCTTAATTGAAGGGCGCACAGTAGTGTGGTTTCGCAACCTATTGCTGGGTCAGCTTGAACATATGGAGCCGTTGCTGAACGCATCATTGCAACTTATCGGCACTCGTTACTTGGGTGAAGATTCCGGTGTACTGGAGATCGAATTGACGAACGTGTCAGATGCGACTTTCGAATTGGAAAACTTGAGCGACTACACGCTGGTGCAAAGCCACGATATAATTGAAGTACCACCCCACAGCAGTGAAACTTACCTACTGCGCACTGATGGCCGCCCCAACCGGGGCGACTTGCAGTTCAGAGTTCTCAATGCGCTGATCGCCCCGGATGCAAATCCGGAAATGCAATTCACCTTCGACGTGACGTCAAACTTCTAAATGGCTTGCTGGCAGGGGAAGCCAATGCTGTCTTCCCCTGCCTTTGTATGAATTGCCAAACGAGAGCTTTGGACTTAATAGGGCTTAATAGGGACAGATCTATTTTACTAACAGTTATCCAGGAATACGATCCGCAAAACTTACCTCCACATGCAAGTTTCCATAGTGTCCTTGCTTACCGTATGAAAGTCGGTGCAAGTGATTGTGATGATGTGGGAAACTTTACAGTTATTTCGGGCTCTGACGTTGAGCCCTGTACCATTATAGTGTCGCGAATTGTGCAAGAAGTTCCTCTCGGAAGCCCTGAACAATGGCAGGCAGTATATAGGGCCATGGGACAATCTGAAAAAGTTCGGCTGTTGGAAGCGTTTAAGAAATAAGAGCTCCGTCCAATCCGCGTTATACGAATCCCCTAACTCACTTTTGGATCATCCTGGCAGATCATGCACTCAATCCGCATTGTGACTTTTAATACCTGGAAGTGTGATGGCGACTACCTGAAAAGGATTCCGGTCATGGTCAAGCAACTCGTCGCTTTGGATGCAGATTTCATTGCCCTGCAGGAATGCTTCCACACGGAAGACGAGAATTACAATACGGCATTGTCGTTAGCTTCTGCCCTGGGGATGGATTGCAGACTGTTGTCGTATAGGCAAAAGCAGCGACGCATTGAAGCTGCGGTACAAGACAGTTACAGCGGTCTCGCTATATTGAGTAAGGAGCCTGCCCAGGCAGAACAACACCTCTCGCTACCTTCAGTCGAGGAAGATGGTGAAAGAGACGGTTTGCTGTGCACGTTTTCTGTGAATGACATGGAAATAGCCTTGGCCAATCTACATCTCTCCCATCTACGCACAGCCGATGAGTTGCGAGTAAATCAGCTCAAAATCGCTCTTGAATTGATCAAAAAAAACCCAGCGCAATGTGCATTTGTTTGTGGTGATTTCAACTCGTCTTTAGCACTTTTTAAATCTGCAAATTTGATAGTTCCTCGGGGAGAGCTGGTGGATGCGTGGCAACTGTTTCACGGCAAACCGCAGAGCGAACCCACAGTGCATGTGCAACACAGAGATCGAGGAAAAGAATGGGAGTCCGGAGCCCTCGATCATATTCTTCTTTTACCAAACGGTAATGTTGTCCCTAAAGTCATTGCCGCGACACGGGTATTACAGAATAAAGATTCTGAATTAGATATTTATCCAAGCGACCATGTCGGAATTTGTGTCGATTTGTCACTGGAAATAAAACCTTAACAATCACACGTTAGCATCTGAAAGAATTTCAATCACAAGAACAACTAATATTTCGGGGCGGTAATAATTGAGTAATAAACCTGAGCTGCTCAGCGTAGAAAGTGTTCGTGTGCAGTTTCCTGATGGAACGGTGGGACTCTCGTCTGCGTCCTTCTCGGCTCAGCAGGGTGAAATAATTGCCATTATCGGCCGCTCCGGTGCCGGTAAATCCACGCTGTTGCGTTGCCTGAACGGATTTCAGGAAATCACTTCTGGTGAGATTTATGTTTCAGGCGAATCCGTACACTCTATGGGTAACACGGAACTGCGGAGACTACGCAGGCAAATCGGATTTATCTGGCAAGAATACAACATCATTGATCGCCTTCCTGCTCTAACTAATGTGCTGACAGCAAGACTGGCACATAACAATCCTTGGCAATCTGCCGTTGGTTTTTTTGGCTCAGAACACCGCAAGATTGCGTTGCACAACATGCAGCGGCTTAATTTAATGCATCGCGCAACATTGCGCGCAGACCGAATGTCTGGTGGTGAGAAACAGCGTCTTTCTATCGCCAGGGCGCTTACGCAAGAGCCCGATATCATTCTTGCCGACGAACCCGTGGCAAGTCTTGATCCTGAATTAGCCTGGCAAGTTCTATCGGATTTGTCTCGGGTGACTCGTGAAGACGGTTTGCTGACTATCCTCACTTTGCATCAGGTGCATCTGGCCGTAGAGTTTGCTGACCGCATTCTGGGTATCGCCGAGGGAAGAATCGTGTTTGATGGGCCTCCCTCCGCCCTAGATGATGAAGCACAAACTAAAATCTATGGCGGTCGCCTGCCACAATTACATACAAGTGAAGAAAATTATTTGAAGGCGATGGCATGAGTGGATCGAGCTCTGATGTCGTAAGGCCCGCCAAACCCTCAGGCGCTCGCACTCCATCAACCGATAATCTCCTTTCCCCCTGGCCAAAGATCAGCCTCAAGTCAGGCGGCATAGTTCTGCTAATAATGGCGGTGTATGCCTGGGCAATGACAGGCACCGAATCTGCACCGAGCAAATTGATCGAAGGCTTTCCGGCGATTGTCGATATCGTCAGCCGCATGCTGCCGCCGCGCGTAGAGTTTTGGATCGTCGCTGAACATTTTGTTGAAACCTTACAGATGGCGCTAATAGGAACCACCGGAGGGATCATCCTGTCTTTACCCTTTGCATTGCTTGCTGCGCGCAATATATCACCCCATCCATGGATCTATCAGATCACACGCATTCTATTAAACATCAATCGGGCCATTCCGGAATTAATCTTCGCATTGATGTTAGTCGCTGCAGTCGGCCTGGGGCCGTTTGGAGGAGTGCTGGCAATTGCAATTGGCTCGATTGGATCTTTGGGAAAGATCTATGCAGAAAACATTGAGGCCATTGATCCGCAGCAGGTCATGGCGGTGCGGGCAACCGGCGCAGGCCCACTTACTACTTTTCTTTACGGAGTGCTTCCACAGGTCCTGCCCGTGATGACTTCTTACAGCATCTATTACTTCGAAGTCTCAGTCAGGGCGGCGACGATTCTGGGAGTGGTCGGGGCAGGGGGTATTGGCTTCATCATCCAGCAGTACATGGCATTGTTCCAATACGACCTGTTGTTTGGCGCACTAATCTTCATGGCTATCGCCATTACTTTGTTAGATCGACTAAGTGACTTATTAAGAAGAAGGATTACTTGATGATTTCTAGCCGAATAAGATTTTTTTGCATTCGAACACTCTGTCTCTTTTATATAACAATGCTTCTAGGATCATGCGGTGAAGAGCAAGCTAGTGTACTGCGCGGGCCAGATGTTCCTGATGATTGGCCGCAAGAGTTTACCTTGGCTTTTTTTATGGGCGGAGATGCAGCCGAAGTTGTGGAACGACAAGATCCGGTGCGGGGTTACTTGCAAGAGCATTTGCAAATCCCCGTTCACCTCCATCTTGCGACCAACTATTCCGCGGTAGTGGAGGCGGTGAGGTCTCAGCGTGCCGACGCCATGATGGTGGGTCCCCTTGCATATGTCCTTGCTGTTGAAGAAGCCAATGTCGAGGCATTAGGCATCATCGTCGCTGATAACGGAGAGCAATCCAATTACGAGGCAGACACGGATTCTGTTTACTTCAGCGCCATTGTAACGCGCAAAGGTTCGGGTATCGAAACCTTGGAAGATTTGCGCGGCAAAAATCTTGCCTTTGTCGATCCTGCATCCATGTCAGGCCATTTAGCGCCGCGCAATCATCTGATTAAGAACGGGATCGATCCGGAAACTGATTTAAACGCGGTCTTCGCTGGAGCCCATCCCACTGTATTGTTATCAGTGAATCAGGGAAGGGTAGACGCAGGCGCTACCATGCTGGGAAATCTGTACCGATTGGAAAGGGAAGGCATGGTAGATTTTTGCGGTTTTAGAGAAGGGCAGATAGCCACACCGGAAGTCATTGCGGCTAACTACGCGGAATGTCCGGAAGGGGGCATTGCATTGATTGCACTGACTGACCCAATTCCAGGGACTCCATTCGCCATCAGAGCAGATTTACCTGAATCGTTTAAAGCGGCTGTAAAACAAGCGCTACTTGCCACGAAACTTGATGCGGCGTTGCAAGCACGTATGCCACGTCCGTCCCATTACATCGATCCGTCGGAGGAGTACGGATACGCGCATCTCGATGAGCACTACAACTCCGTTAGACAGTTAGCAAATCTTTTGGATCTGGATTTACAAGCTATCGCTGACCAGTAAGGAATACTCATGAAAGAACACTATCAAGCAAATCAACAGAGTCGCTTGTTGTCCGTTTTAAGCACCGCGCCTGCGGCAGAGGTCTCAACATTTGCGGATCAACTACTGGCCAACCTGCCTGAAGTGAAAGTAATCGAAAACCGTACCGGGCTGGTGATGGTGCCTTACACCGATACCCGCAAGGGCGCAACGTTTCACATGGGTGAAACGTTAATCGCCGAAGCCCGAGTCAGTATGGAATCTGATGAAGGCTACGGCGCCTGCATGGGGCGCGATACCCAGCACGCGCTGGCGATTGCTGTACTCGATGTGGCATGTCAGAGCGGTCATTTTCTTGCCGAAATTGAACATTTTGTAACCGAGCAGGAAGCTATTCAGAACCAGGACGAAGAAACACTCCTCAAGAAAGTCGAATCCACTCGTGTTGAGATGGAGACTTACTAATGCGCGTACCTGAATTTACTCAAAGCGAAGAAGCGTCAAGAAAAACTTTTCTGGCTCTTCTACAAGCAACCAGTTTGCCTGGAAGCATTCATCAGTTATCACAAGCAAGCTATCCGGAAAATTTCATTGCCATCGCTGAGGCATTGATTGATCTGGAAACCACATTCTTCTCACCCGATCCGGAAATCAGTCAGGCTCTGGAGCGCACCGGTGCCAGAGCAGTAGATGTGTCAGAGGCTGAGTATCAGCTTTGGCCAACACTGCGACAAGACGACCTGGAAGTGATTAAAACTGCCTCCGTGGGAACCATGGTGTATCCCGATTCCAGTGCATCACTTTATTTAGGTTGTCAGCTAGAGCAGGGCCTGCCTCTGCTGTTAACCGGTCCGGGTATCGATGGCGAGATTGAGATTCAGGTAGCTGGTGTCCCGGAAAGCTTTTGGATTGTGCGCAATGAGTTAACCAGTTACCCCCTTGGTTGGGATGTGTTCCTGGTTCATGACGGACAGGTGCTGGCGATTCCAAGAAGCACAGAAGTCAATATTGGACCGCGCAGTCACTAAATGCGAACAAAATTCACAGCTTAGGAGAAATCAATGTACGTAGCAGCGAAAGGCGGTGAAGAAGCTATCCAGCAAGCGGAACGTCTCTACCATGATTTGAAAGGCAAACTAACACCAGAGATGGTAGAGCAGGTTGAAAAGGGCATGCCTTATTTGCTGGACAGAATCATGGGCGAATCTTCGCTTTATGCACCTCAGTTGGCGGCACTGGCGCTTGCCCAGGCTGGCGGAGATACTTACGAAGCCGTACTCATTCTTAGAGCATACCGCTCTACCCAACCAAGACTGGCTTATGCCTTGCCAATTGATTCTAACTCTATGACGGTTGTTAGGAGAATATCCGCTGCATTCAAAGATATCCCAGGTGGTCAAATTCTTGGACCAACTCTGGATTATAGCCATCGTTTGCTGCGACTGGATGTGCTGGATAAAGAATTAGTAGCGGAGGATTCTGGCACTGCCGAGTTGCAAGCTGCGGATGAGCCGAGTCCAAAACAATATCCGCCGGTTACCGACTGGCAGCGCACACAAAAAATGTTGCCCGAGTTGGATTCCATAGAGAATCCAGAACCTGCTGATTTGCCAGATCTGACTCGCGAACCAATCATGTTTCCCACATCCAGGCCTCACCGCTTGCAGGCATTGGCGCGCGCTGATACCGGCGGCTTGCTCGCTCTTGGCTACGCCAATATGCGTGGCTTCGGGCCGGTGCATCCAACGGTGAACGAAGTGCGTCTCTCCTATGCCAGGGTGCAACTCAAGCATCCGGTCACCGGAACCGTTTTTTCTGTTGGCAATATCCGGGTAAGCCATGCTGAAGTAGTGCAGACTACCAAGGCCAGCAAAGACAAGGTTGGCCTCGAATTAGGTTTCTGCGCCACATTCGGTTGGAACGAAGTAAAGAACATCGCCGGCTCAATGCTTGATTTGGCGATGGATCGGGAAGATGTACATCCCGCCTTCACCGAAGAGTTTGTGCTTTACCACACCGAGTCAGTGGAATCATCCGGTTTCTGTATCCATCTCAAGCTTCCTCACTATGTGACTTTCACCAGCGGTATGGATGCCATGAAAGACGCCATGATGGGTGTAGGAATGGCGCAGATGCCAACAAGTTCCAAGGCGTTTGAGAAGCAGGATGCAAAATCACCGGCTCCCGAGGCAGACCTGGAGACAGACGAAAAAGTCTCGCCAATTACAGCGGTGGAATCTGAATCCGAAACTGAGTCAGAGAAGGAGATGAGCTGATGCAGACATTGGCTTCTTTAAAAAAGAGCAGTGATGCCTACAGTTTTGGTTTTCTCGATGCCTTTGCGAAGCGGGAGCTGCGCAGAAAAATTCTTAAAGCTGTGGCTATTCCCGGCTATCAGGTTCCTTACGCGAGCCGGGAAATGCCAATAGCGCGAGGATGGGGTACCGGTGGATTGCAGGCCACTCTGGCTCTTGCAGGTCCAAGTAGTAAGGTCAAAGTTATCGATCAGGGTTCTGATGATTCAGTAAACGCTGCCAATTTAAGGCGATTTATTGCTCGCATGACTGGCTGCGATGCTACCCGGGATACTCTCGAATGCACAATACTGCAGAGTCGACACCGCTGTCCCGAAGAGCGCTTGAAGCGGGGACAAGTTCTGGTGCTGCAGGTTCCAGATCCGGAAACGCTCAGATCCGTTGAGCCCAATATGACCAGGGCCAGGCTAATGCATGCCGATCAGGACTACGGACTGATGTGGCTTAAGTTATACGAGCAACTGGTTCGCTTTGGACGCTTCGTGCAGGGCGCCAGCTATCCTTCTTTGGTCAATGGTCGCTATGTGATGAGCCCCAGCCCGATTCCGCGCTGGGATGTGCCGACCTTACATCAGGCGCAACATCTCACAATCTTGTCGGCTGGCCGGGAAAAACGAATCTATGCCGTGCCGCCCTTCACGCGAGTTGAGCCACTGGAATTTACTGATGAGTTTTTCCAGGTAGAAGAACAGTCGGACTGGACCTGTGATCGCACTGGTCAACGCTACAAGTTCATGAATGAGATTCCAGAAACTGACGGCACAGCCCGACATGAAATTTCCGATACAGGTTACGCGGACAAATTGATTCAAAAGAAAGAAGGCGAAGCTGTGACCCTTGGTGAGACTTACTACGACGATAACGGGACGTTCTATCATGACGGTTTTCTTAAATCCTAACGCCTGGCAACCAGCGCCACCGCGCCTGATCGAAACGGCACCCATTCTCGAAGTTAAGGGAATCCAGAAACGCTACGGTGATATTCAAGCGGTTGCCAATGTGGATATGTCGGTGTACCCGGGAGAAATTATGGGTATCGTGGGCGAGTCCGGTTCGGGCAAGTCCACTTTGTTGCGCATGTTACACCTGGAAGAACCTGCAGACGCCGGAAGTTACAAATTAAACATCGATGGCTGGCAGGATCGCGAACTTCTGCAGCTTGATCGCTTCGAGCAGCGCAAGTTGCGGGTCAGTCATATCGGCATCGTGTATCAGCACCCCCACCTGGGCTTGCGCATGCACAACACTAGCAGTGGCAATGTAGCAGAACGCTTATTGGTTGCTGGGGAACGCACTTACTCAACCCTGCGACAAGCGGCAGTCAGTTCATTGGCTGCATCAGAATTTCCACTGCAGCGAATGGACGATTTGCCGCGTCATCTCTCCGGCGGCATGCAACAGCGTGTGCAGCTCGCCAAGGCGATTGCAATGGAACCCGCACTGCTGTTGCTGGATGAGCCCACCAGTGGATTGGATGTGTCGGTGCAGGCCCGTGTGCTGGATACGCTGAAGAGTCTGCAACAGCAACAAAAGATCTCGACGGTATTGGTATCCCATGATTTGGGTGTCATTCGCACCCTGGCTGACCGGGTCATGGTGATGCGTGGTGGCCACGTTATCGAAGCTGGATTGACAGATCAGATTCTTGAAGACCCACAAGAAGCTTACACCCAGCAACTAGTGCACGCGAAACTTTAATCAGTATTGCCAGTAAGTAAATACATGCGAATCGGGCTTATCACAGATATTCATAGCAACCTGCAGGCGCTGGACGCGGCACTCAGTTTTTTGCGCGGTCAGGATATTGAAACCATCCTGTGTGCGGGTGATCTGGTGTGCTATGGCGCAAACCCCATCGAAGTACTGCGGCGACTGCAGGAAAGTCATATTCCTGCAGTAAAAGGTAACTATGATGAGGCAGTAGCACTCGATCTCCCAACGGCTTCACGTAGACCTTCTTCACCGCAGAACGAACCTTTAAAGAAGGCTGCGCTGCAGTGGACTCAAGACATCGTTTCTGATCAGGAGCGAAATTACCTTAGCAACCTTCCCTGGCGAAGCAGTCATCGGTTTGCGGGCAACTGGGTGCACGTGCTACATGCCGGGCTTGATTATCTGGATGAGTGGGTAGCTCCCGATCATCCAAATTCACTGGAGAGGGTAGCCGCGGCCTATCCAGGTGACATAGTGGTGCTGGGGCATACCCATCTGCAGTTTGCAGAAGCCGTTAACGCAACCTTGTTGGTAAATCCCGGTGCTATTGGGCGATCCCTGGACGGTGATCCGCGTACAGCATTTGCCATCCTCGATGTGGCAACTCGTGAAGTGGAGTTCCATCGTATCGAGTACGCCATCGATGAGACAGTGCAGGCAATCGAACAGTCAACGATGCCTGATGAAATCGCGTTACTAATCAAACACGCAGCCAGACGAATTGATGAACTGGAGACTCAGGCATGATTGAAGGATCGCCGATATTGGAAGTGGAAGGATTTAGCAAGACGTTTGCTATCCACAATCTGGAGCGTCACATCCCGGTCTTTGCTGAACTGGAATTCACTGTGCGCAGTGGCGAATTTCTGTTGGTGCGAGGACCTAACGGAGTGGGCAAGTCTACGCTCCTGCGCTGCCTGTTTCGCAGTTATCGGCCCACTTCAGGTTCTGCTATCTATCACTCCGCCCATGGCAGTGTGGACCTGGCTAGAGCCGCTGATATCGATATCACTTTGCTGCGCAACGAAGAGATCGGTTTTGTTACCCAGTTTCTGCGGCCCAGGCCCAGAGTGGCAGCACTTACCCTGGTTGCCGAGGTTTTGATTGCTGTGGGAACCGATCAGGACGAGGCAGAAAAGTCTGCCACTGATCTCCTGGATCGGTTTGGTCTTAAATCCGATTTGCATGACGCTTACCCAACAACATTTTCTGGCGGTGAGCAGCAAAAAGTAAATTTGGCTCGTGCCTTGATTCGCCCCCGGCGCTTGCTGCTACTGGATGAGCCGACCGCCTCTTTGGACGAAGAAACTCGAAATGCCATGGCATCCAGATTGGGAGAATTAAAGGACCAGGGCGTGGCGATGATGGGTGTGCTGCATCATGCCAGCGACGTTGAAGGACTCATCGACAAGGAATTGCATATCGAACTACCTGAAGGGGTATCCGAAACAGATCTGGAAGAGTTGGGAGACACACGTCATGTGGTTGAACAATCTTAGAATTTATTCACCGGATGGTGAGATAGAGCGCGGCAGCATTCTGATTCGTGACGGCAAGATCGAAGATCTGTTGCAGGGTGCAGCCAGAGAATCAGGGATTAACTGTGAAGGTCTGGCGGCTTTGCCCGGAATCATTGATTTCCATGGTGATATGTTAGAGCGCGAGGTGGAACCACGGCCAGGTGTTCATCTACCAATAGACCTTGGCATCTTCGAATTGGACAAGCGACTGGCAGCCAGTGGCTTGACTACTGCCTACCCGGCGATCTCTTTTGCCTGGCATGCCAAAGACACATTCCGTAGCGAGAATCGCGCAATCGATTTAATCAGAGCGGTAAACAAGTATCACAACGACTGTCTTACTGACATGCGTGTACATAGCCGATTTGAAATCACCAATCCTGACGCAGGACAGGTGCTGATAAATCTGTTGGGCGAACATCAGATTCAATTGGTATCCATCATGGATCACACGCCCGGCCAGGGGCAGTATCGAGATATCGAGGCCTATATTCAGTTTGCCATGAAGTGGCGACGGGAAAAGATGGGGATGGAAATCTCCGAAGAAGAAATGCACGAGAATGTGCGGGTTGCTCAGGAGCGCCCCAAAGCCTGGGATACCGTGCGTATGGTTGGTCAAATTACCCAGAAAGAAAACATTCCGCTTGCCTCTCATGATGATGATACCCCTGAGAAAGTTGCAATGGTGCACGACATGGGCGCAACCATCAGCGAGTTCCCGGTAACTGTGGAAGCAGCACAGGCGGCGCGGGAACGTAGTATGTATACCGTGATGGGAGCACCCAATGCATTGAGAGGTTCTTCCCATTCGGGAAATCTTTCAGCGGCTGATGCTATAGCTGAAGGACTGGTAGATATCCTGGCTGCTGACTATTACCCGTCCGCTCTTTTGCATTCCATCTATGCTTTGCAGGAGAAGGGTATTCTTCCTGTGGCGGAAGGCATCAAATTAATTTCGGAAAATCCGGCGCGAGCGCTGAACATGGAAGGGCGCGGACGACTCGAACCAGGCATGTTTGCAGACATCACTCTGGTACAGGAAGGCCAGCGGCCACGAGTTCGCGCCACGGTGCGAAGTGGTGTTCCTATATATTGGGATGGACACATGTCTCAACTTGAAGGTGTCGACCTTAGCAGCGGCTATCAAATAGGACATGTTGTAGACACTATAGAATCACCCGAAGAGCGTATCGCTTCGTGAACGCTCCACAGACTACTTCTTTAAACTACATTAAGTATTTTCCAGAAGATCTTCCTGATCTGCGTGAAAAGCGTGGCACCTTAGGTGAAGAGCCGCGTATTCATCCAAGCTGCTACATCATCGATAGCCATATCGGTGCCTGGACCGACCTGTTTGCGAACTGCATGCTGCTGGAATCTTCCTTTGATGACTATAGCTATGCGGCGGGTGATGTTTCCATCGTCTATACTGATGTAGGAAAATTTTGTTCCATCGCCTCTCACGTGCGAATTAACCCAGGCAATCATCCCATGGAGCGGGTAACGCAACACCATATGACTTACCGGCGGAAGTCCTATGGTTTCGATGAGGAAGATGATGAAGAATTCTTCCAATGGCGGCGCAATGCACATTGTTCAATCGGTCATGACGTATGGATAGGTCATGGCGCAATCATCATGCCAGGCGTAACCGTGGGTACTGGCGCTGTGATTGGTGCTGGCGCAGTAGTCACTAAAGATATTGCCCCCTACGAGATCGCGGTAGGTGTGCCCGGCAGACCTATCCGCAAACGTTTCGATGACGCAACTATCGAGAAGCTTCTGTCGATTGCCTGGTGGGACTGGGACCGCCTGACAATCGAGGCACGTTTTGATGAACTGAGAGACGTTGGAAGTTTCGTCGATAAATACAGCTAAGACTTAATGCCTGGTTCATCCGCAAGACTTTGGCAACTGTTAGGGATTCAGAATGAAGCTCGGGTTGGTTATAGTGTTGTTACATCCTAGACTCGATGCGATTCCGCGTAGTTCATATGGGTAAGATGAATCTTCGTCACACCCCTTAAACATTCTCCTATTAGTCTCGGATATACATTCAGAATTCGAGGCCCCTATCTTAATCTATAGAAAATAGGGACAGATTTATTTTCTTATTTTCTGAAAAGCGATGGCGGCTCGGGGCGGAAGAATCCAAACAGCCTTTGGGCTGTTTGTCCCCTGCGGGCTTCGCGCTAGCGCGCTCGTAGCAAACTGCTTTCGCAGTTTGTCGAACCAGGCTAGTGGTTCTCATCCACCCCTAAACCCCGCGCATTAAAAAGCCCCGCTTCGCGAGGCTTTGTAATGCGTGGTGCCCAGGGGCGGGATCGAAAAACCGAGCTTTTATGCGGCTTTTGGGCGTCTGCGTCCATTCATAGGACCACTGATAGTACCAGCAAGACATTGATACTCCCTCCGAAAACTCGTGAGGGGTGGTCAATAATATAGCCCCCGACCCCCTTGGTGGCCTTCTTAATATTGATAGTACCTACCTCCATACATTAAGGTCGATTTTGAAAAAAATCTGAGAAAAACTGGAGTTAGAAA
>DLPV01000061.1:0-8041 GCA_002477465.1 Gammaproteobacteria bacterium UBA7449
CTGTCGCCAAACCTTCAAGCGGCCGCTCGATTATTCGCGCAATTTCCTGCCCGCCTTCACTAACAATAATGGTTGGCGTGTACTGCAATTCAAGACGCGCGGCAAAGCCATCTGGATCAGTCTTTTTTCTATCAACAGCGAAGAGCGTCAGATTCTGCAGATCGACTTCGCTCTGGTCGAGCAACTTGAGCAAACGCGGCACCTCTCGCTCACTGTCATGGCACCAGGTGCCAAACAGCACGGTCACTTCTTTGCCCTGTAGAGACTCGATTTGACTCAATTCTGCAGAGGTTGGTGAGTAAGCCTCATATTCGCTGGCGAAGGCCTCGTAATTGCTCAGCAGTAACTGCGCAGAAATTTCACCAAGATGATCTGGATTATTCTGCTCAGCACCAGATGCCGTTCCCGTGAAAAACAATAGACACAGTAATGCAAGAACAATCCGTGCCGGAGGATCGTCGAAAGACGCAGGGGTCATGGCAAGCCTCATGAGCTGATTAGGGTGACAGATACCGCATTATAGTTTCGATCTTCGCCCCTGTCTCTGCGCACGCAAACCCCGCTGTTCACTTCCTGCGACTATCCGAACAATGCCCGCCACAGGGCAGGCTTTGTCAAATACCGAATAGCTTGAAACGCAGCCATTCAGAGTTATCGAAGGTGATTTTGCTGTCATTGAATTTTCTGCGTAAAGACTACTTTTCTAGTCAAAAGATCCCGCCGGCCCCGGAAATACCACGGGGCTCTGACTGCCATCTTCGGCCACGCTGGACACACCAAAAAAGTAGTTGTCGATCACCACGTTCTCCAGGGTAAAGCTATCCACATCCCCCACAGCGCGGCTGTAGTCCCAAGTCGGAGATGTAGTCAGGCGCCAGTGCACGCGATAGCTGGCAGCGCCGAGGATCTTATCCCAGCTCAGGGTCGTGCTGGGCCGCACCGCGCCGCGAATCTCTACGTTAGCCGGAGGCGCCGGCGCCTTGGCCATGCCCGCCAGCACCACGGCATTCAATGAGGTGAGCTTGGCGGCGTAATCAAAGTTCACGTGCTCGATGGTATCGCCGTAGGCAATCCCGTCCTCAATGCGAATATCCTGATGCTGCTGGGTATAGTTTTCGTTAGTTTCCATGATGCGAACCGCAGGGAAACCGGCTTCATTGAATGGACGGTGGTGACCACCGCGGCCAAAGCGGTCGAGCCGATAGACCATCATGATATCCAGGTTAGGAATGTACCGATCCGCCATCTCATCGACATAGCGCGCGATATTGCGCGAGGCTGAATCCACCTCACCACCCTGAATGCGACGTTGGCGTGCCTCCTGCCCAGTTTCAACGTAGCGGGTACCTTCTGAAAAAACACGTGCTGTGGTGTTATTGGTTACTCCATTAACCCCCGTGATATTGCCGATCATGTCATTGTTAATCACGGCATCGATATTCCAACCCTCGTCGATGGCATGCTGCGCCAGGATGGCACCTCCATTGAGCCCCTGCTCTTCACCTGAAAGGCCGACGAATCCGATGGACCCGGCAAACCGGTACTGGCTAAGAACGCGAGCGGCTTCGATAACCCCGGCCATGCCGGAACCATTGTCGTTAGCACCGGGAGAGTCTGACTCAGCGTTCATGGGGTCGCTGACGCGGGTATCGATATCCCCGCTCATGATTGTCAATCGATTTGGGTCTTCTGTGCCACGCAGAATCGCGACAACATTCACCACCTCCACGGGATCAGGTATGCGATCAGTACCCGAGACAACCCCAGCAACCGTGAAGACCTCAAGACAAGTTCCACAATCATCGGAAATACGATTGAACTCAGCCTCAATCCAACGGCGAGCCGCGCCAATGCCGCGCACATCTGATTGCGTCTCGGAAAGTGTATGGCGAGTACCAAAACCTACCAGGGTTTCGATACTGGCCTCAATCCGGTCCGCGGACACTGCTGCGACAATATCATGCATCTGGGCCTCACTGGCCCGAGCCGCTGAACTGATGAGCATTAGAAAAGCTGCTCCGAGAGCGAGCCTATTAGAGAGATAGTTGATCTGGTTTCGCCTGGTCATCGATGGGGCTCCGTTAATTTTGATCCCGCAATGAAAGCAAAGGTAGATCCGTTTTGAAAGCACCGTAATCTGAGGCTTCAGCCTTAATCACAGACGTGCGTGAATTTCTGCTTTCAACAATGCTCGCAGAATGCCATAAGAAACGTTGTGGATGGACTCACATGCATTGAGCCAGAGATGCGGCGCATTCGCTCGCTTTGATTTTCTTCACTGCGAGCATATCGAAGAGAGCTGCAGCTGATCCAAAAGTCTATTTCAGCGCGGCATCAACCGCATCGTAGAACGCGTTGCGGTGTGCGTTATAGACCGTACCGCCAGCTGCAGCCACGGGCCAGGCACTAAGCACGACAATCACCAGGTCACTCTCGGGCTTCACATAGATGCCCTGGCCGAATATTCCCTGGGCGCGATAGGTTTCGTCATTATTCAACCACCACAGATAACCGTAACCGGGGTTACCTCGGGAAGGTGTGGACGACTCGACCATCCAGCCGTCGGGTAAGACCTTAGTGCCATCGGGCAGCACACCTTCGTTCAGAGCAAACAAGCCAATACGGCCGTAGTCTCGCAGCGTGATATTCATACAGCAGCCGCCACGCTCGCCCTCATCACCATGGATACCCCAATTAGCATCAAACTCCATACCAAAAGGTTTCCACATCTTGTTTTCAAGATAAGTCGCCAGGTTGTTACCAATGGCGGCGCGCACAATCGCTCCGACGAGATCAGTCTCTGCGGTGCTGTAGTTAAACACCGCACCAGGAGCAGCCACTCGGGGCTTGGTACCTAAATAACGCTGGATATCGATGATCCGGTCCGACGGATAGGTGGCCACATCGGAACTCAGGTCGGTGTAGTCCTCATTCCACTCCACCCCCGAGGCCATTTGCAGCACATCGCGAATGCTTACCGCATCATAGGAGCTGCCGCGTAACCTGGGCAGGTAATCGGATACCGGATCATTCACGCTCTGGATATAGCCTTCCTTGATGGCAGCACCCAGCAGCATAGATGTCACGGACTTGGACACTGAGAATGAAATCCACAGCGTCTGCTCATCATTGCCCAGGCCGTAGCGCTCCAGCAACAATTCGCCATCTTCAATCACCAGCACACCGCCGGTGTGGTTGTTCACCATGTAGTCATCGAGGGAGAAGCTTTCACCATCAACCTCATAGGAGAACTGTGACCAGTCAAACTGGCGTGCGGGCAACTCAAGGGTGTAGTCACCCGCGCGGATCTCCCGGACTGGATTGAAGCGATCCCAATTACGGAATCGCACGATCTGCGCATCACCGCGATCGGTGAGCACATAGCCATCATAGGGCAATAGCCCCTCATCATCGGCGGGATCGACGAAGCGTGGTTCCTGGGCTGCAATCGACATAGCGATCAACGCCAGGGGCAATATCGCCAGCTTTCGTAATAAAGCGACTGGGCAGCCGGCCACAATCTGGAAACCGTAAACCTGGGCAGCGTAAACCTGGACAGCGTTAAAAAAAGACTTCATGCGAAAACCTTGATTAGCATTTTTGGAGCTCGCGTGCATATTCAACCACGCGACTCGAGATTGAGGAGTATAAGTGCAAACGACTGTGGCTGAGAATCTCAATTCCCCGAATTCAGGGCACTGAATGTAGCAGGAGCAATTTCAGAGAGAGCTGCCATCTTCAGCACCAGAATAGCCCGGTCTCACTTTATGTAGCATGTCGCTTCTCTCTATACTAGGTGCACTAACGCTTAAAAGGCGCGCCCTCTTCTGGCAACACAGTGCCTTACTATAACTGCGCCTGGCTTCGCCGGTTGCCAATTTTGGCACAGCCGCTGTCAGCGTCCTCGACTCTTTTAGCCAGTTTCTTGATGGCATCAAGTAACTGGATATGGTGGGACTACCATGAACAACTACCTGAACTCAACGTTGGCAATACTTGCAGACCAGCAAACCTATATTCAGATCGGGGTGGTCCTATTGGCATTTATGGCGGCACAGATTGTTTCTACTTTCTTGCGACGCAAGATAACTATCCTCCGGGAGGAACCATCTCCGGGAGAGGACGAATTCGGAACGGCCAAGGTTGCTCTGTTTCGTTTAGGCGGTCTTCTAACACCTTTGCTGGCCCGTTATATCAATCAGAATAACGGCCCAGCTTATTGCCGACACTACCGAAGACAGGTGGCTACTTGTCGCTGTAAGCACATTGACCCTGGTTTACTGCACCTTTAAAGCGGTCGCGTATTTAGTCAGCAATCCAGTTGCTTCCAAGGCGCTCCTTCTGTTCGGCATCCCTTTCTTGGCTCTACAATCGCTTGGGGTCGCACCAATCCTTACATCTGCCCTCGATTCCATCGGCTTTCAAATTGGCAATATACATATATCACTATTAGGTGTATTGCGAGTCACTGTTTTTGGGACGTTCATATTCTGGCTGGGACGCGCGTTCAATAATACTGGCCAAAGGTTTATTCGCAGACAAGAGAAACTAGATAACCGTACTCGTGAAGGGATCGCGAAACTTTTCGAGATCGGGATTTTTGTGTTGGTGGCCCTGCTGCTACAGATTATGGGCATCAACTTAACAGTCCTGGCTGTATTTGGTGTCGGGCTGGGTTTCGGGCTGCAGTCGATCGCG
Organism: Gammaproteobacteria bacterium UBA7449; assembly: GCA_002477465.1. Lineage (GTDB taxonomy): Bacteria > Pseudomonadota > Gammaproteobacteria > Pseudomonadales > Pseudohongiellaceae > UBA9145. The sequence continues at coordinate 4,699 of DLPV01000061.1, forward strand.
TCAAATTTTATCTCTGGCATGATCATTTTACTGGACAGGCAGTTGTCGGTCGGTGATTTTGTGGAGCTGGAGGATGGCAGAAGCGTATATGTAACCGCATAAAACATGCGTTCCACTACGGTGGAAACCTTCGAAGGGAAAGACATTATGGTGCCCAACGAGGTGTTTATTACCACTTCGTTTGCTAACTGGACACGCAAGAATCAGAAACAGCGATACCGGGTGGACTTCTCCGTTGTCTATGACACCGACATACGCAAACTGGTTGAGGTCACTAAAGAGGCAGTCGCATCCCATCCACAGGTGCTCAACGGTGAGAATTATCCTGTAGAAGAGCGCTCGGACTGCGAGATTGATAGTTTTGGTGATTCCGGCGTGAATATGTTCGTCGAATTCTGGATTGAAGCGATCGATGACGGAAAAATCGTGTCGGCGGGGATTTGCTGCTGATTATTTTTGAAACCATGCGCGAACATGGCTTCACGATTCCCTTTCCACAGCGTGAAGTGCGCATCCTTAATGAGAACAATAGTGGAGGCAAGTCATAGCAACCGGGCAATTTTTTCTGGCCCTCACCTTGCGCCCTTCACCTTAACAGGCTATCCACCCACTATGTCCCCGCGGCGCCTGACTAACTCATGGCGCCTGCGTTTCACCATCGATTTGCTTGAACCTGACATAGACACCCACCAACAGCAAGTAGCCAGCCACCAGCATCCAGCCAGTTCGATCAATGTCTGAAAAAGACAAAGCACCCTGGCCTAACAGGATCAGAGCACCAAATACACAAAGTGACTTTAACTGGGTTGCGCTGAGGCGCATCTGTGCGCGGGCGAAAACTTGTGGCAGTTTTTCCGGCAGCCTGAAGGCGGCGATCAGTGGAATCAGGTCGTAGATGAACACGAGCCCACCACCCAGCATGATGATGTAACGCAATTCCCACCCGGCAAGCACCGGCGCAGCCCCCAGCACCAGCAGACAGCTCAGCAGAATGTGGGGCGTATTAAAGCGCCTATTCACGACTGCAAGACCTCGCGGCAGCCAGCCATCGTCACAGGCGATAAGTACCGACTTGGTCGCCCAGGAAAACGTTGAGTTAATGCTGGTCGCCAAGGCAAAAAGCCCGGCGCCGACGATAAAAGCCACATACAGGCCCGGGGGCAAAATCTCGCGAGCGACCTCTGACAAAGGCTTGCCAGCGGTTTGCTCTACCGGCAGGATGCCCACGGCGACGATAGAAACCAAGGCGAAGAACACAGCGGCCACCAGGGTGCTATAAATGATTGCGCGCGGCAGGTCTCGCTCTGGGTTTTTCATTTCCCCGCCAAGCTCTGAAACATACTGCGCGCCGCCAGTTGAGAACGACAGCACCACACAGGCCAAACCAAAGCCATACCAGCCGTTCGGTAGTAGCGCCTCTCGCCCTGCAAACTGCGCGTAGTCCACCTCGAGTATGCCGAAAAAAATCAGGGTGGAAAGTCCGATCAATAAAAACACGATCATGAACTTCTGCACGATAGCTGCCGGTTTTACGCCAAACAGGTTAACGATATAGAACACGACCAGTATGCCCGCAGCGACCGCACGCACATTGACCTGCGGAATCAGGGCAGCCGCATACTCGGCAAATCCCAGCGCGAACAGTGCAATCAGAATATGGGTGATCAGCAGAATAGCCAGATAAAAGAATCCGACTCTTGGCCCAAGCACACGCTTACAGTAGACATAGAGCCCGCCAGTCGCAGGCATTGCCGAGCCCATGAATGCTACCGGCAGCTGCTTGATCACCGATAGTGTCGCCGACAGCACGAACGCCATGGGAATAGCATAAGCGGTGAATTCTATGCCAATACCAATCAACACCATGATTCCGGAGCCGATTATCTGGCCCAGGGCGATGGCAAAGACATCCAGAAAACTGAGTGAGCGATTTAAGTGAACAGACATGACCGATGCTTCAGATGCACGCCAGCGCAATTTCGAGATCGGCAATCAGATCAGCCGAATCTTCAAGGCCGGTGGAGATGCGAATCATGCCGTTGTGAATACCCATCTCCAGCCGCTCTGCTTCGGGTATATCGAGAAAAGCCATGGTCGCAGGTATCTGCACAGCCGTTCGCACCCCGCCCAGACTTGCACCGAATGCCGCCAGTTCGAGACTATCCGCAACCTTGAGCGCCGCATCTCCGTCAGCAACGGCAAAGGTCAGCATGGCGCCGTACCCGGGAATCTGTGCTGTAGCAATCTCGTGCTGCGGATGATTGGCGAGCCCCGGGTACCAAACCCCCTCTACTTTTGGATGATTTACGAGATGATTTGCAAGCGCTGCTGCTGTCCGGCACTGCCGCTCTAAGCGAACGTCCAAGGTTTGAATGCCGCGCAGCAATAGCCAGGCATTGAACGGAGACAGCGGTGCACCCCATTTCACCATTGTGTTCCAGCGAATCTGCTCGAGAAAATCCGCGGGCAACTTGTCTGACTTCATGCAGATAGCCCCACCGATGACATCGTTGTGACCACCGATAAACTTGCTGGCACTTTCAACCACGATATCTACTCCCCATTGCAGTGGCTGCATCACGGCAGGACTGGCAAAGGTATTGTCACACACCAGAATCAAACCATGCGCATGGGCGATATCCACCAGCGGCGGGATCGCCGCTACCTTCATGGTCGGGTTCGCAATGGTTTCAAAGTAAATGACTTTGGTGTTGTCCTGAATTGCAGCCTCGACACTGTCAGGATTAGCGCTGTCGACGAAGGTGGTCGTGATTCCGTAATCGGTTAGACGGTGATCCAGCATTTCGTGAGTGGAGCTATAGGTAGTCCAGTCACAGACGATATGATCGCCTTGTTTTAGCAGGCCAAACAGGGCAGTGGAAATTGCCGCCATGCCAGAGGCTGTGGCAAGGCAGGCATCAGCCTCCTCAATGATGGCCATCTGCTCTTCGAACTGATACTCAGTGGGATTACCACAGCGCCCGTAAATGTTTACTGCCTTGCGGGCACCCTCAACGACCTCTTGATAAATGTCCGCGTCATACTGGAAACTTGACGACGTGATGATAGGCGCACTGATTGATTGCGTCGCCTCATCCGGCGCGTAGTAAACCACCTTGCTGCCGAATTGAAGTCCCTTGCGTTTATCTGAGTCCATACCCTGTCTCCGCGACCACCGCAGACGCAGGCCAGGGTGTCGTTATTATTGTCAGGCACTCCGGCAGGCGTGTGCGCCATTGTCATCCAGAAAGCTGGCGGTCAGTTTAAATGCAATTGCCGGTGACGGAAAGGAGCACGAACAGGGAGCGAGAAGAGGGAGTAAAGCCAGTTCAAAACAGCAACG
>DLPV01000061.1:8370-8584 GCA_002477465.1 Gammaproteobacteria bacterium UBA7449
CACAGCAGAGACACAGCAAACTGAAGCCCAGATTTTGCTGCTCCCATCTCGGCAGTTGCTCATCAGGAGCTAACGCACGGCACCACTGCGCGCTTTGACATCAATAATTACGTAATCAGGGCGCTAAAGGCCTATTAATTACTATTTGAATGCGACCCTGATTCAGCCGTTCATCTGCGAGGCGCTTTCCCGGCCCCTCAAATAAATTCCAGCT
>DLPV01000027.1:0-49258 GCA_002477465.1 Gammaproteobacteria bacterium UBA7449
TTTTTATGGGGACGGGGGCGGGATTCAGAATCTGTATCAGTTATAGTAGCCGTACAGATTTTATAGAGTGAATTTTTAAGAAAAAAGGAAAATAAGAATGAAAAAGCTGATTCTATTGATTGCGTTGGTTGTTTCACCTGTATTCGCTCAGGAAGAAGAGCAGGATATTCAAATTGAGATTGAGACTGGCGGTAGCCCTGCGGTTGGAATAGCCGGAAGCGCGCTTATCAACTCGGTTGTCGCGACTCCAGATGGCTCAGTTTGGTATAGCATAGGTGGTGGAATCGTCTATTGTTCAGTAGATGAAGACGGTAATCCTCATTGCGAAGAAGTTGATGTAGAAGATTAAGCTATTTAATCAGGAGAATCAGAAATGACTACTGACCTTTGAACCTTTGACCTTTGAACCTTTTTAATAAGCTGGGCAATATTTATAGGACTAGCGTTTGCTACTTGGGGTAATCCAGAGGGTATAGGAAACCGTTGGTAAAAGGTCACAGGTATTACGTTTGTGATTAACTGCATAAAAACTGCGTCAAGGGCGATTACTTGGATATGTGCATGAAATAGAAGAGACTCTGTAACCGCCGAGACACACAACAGCACCAAGTTCTAAAAAAACCGCCCCAGCTAGCGGGGATGGCATGAGCCGGGACGGATAATGAGGAGCTACAGTTTCAAGGTTGGGACATTTCCTCAACTTTAAATAGCAAGGGGCTCTTTAATGACAGTGTGTTTCCTAAATTTGAACCAGCCCACTTTTTAATTAAGTAACTGACTACCTCCGATTGGTTTAGTAATAAGAGATATCCTGTAATCTGCATTTGTCAGAGGTGTATTGGCCTTCTTTTCTCTCTGATTAGATTCCTTCTAAATATTCGTCTAACCGTTCAGCTGACATCATGAATTCCGGTTTTTTTTCACTCGCAGCGTCTTTAACCTGGCTAAGGTTCACGGAGGCATCGCCCACCGCAATTACTCCGACCATCGCCATCATTAAATGTGGAGTGCATTGATAAACATAAGTGCCTTCTTCTGTGAAGGTTACCTTTACTTCTTGGCTCATACCTCCATCCCAGGACTCTGCGCCAGTGGGTATCATGCCTGCTATAGAGGCTGAGTTATGTCCAGGGTTCGTTGGTTTAAAAGTTACTGTATCGCCTACAGATATTTTTAATACGCTAGGTTCAAATACCATCACTCCGTCGGCACCTTGATTAAGCATGGTTACTTCGAAATCCTCGCCGAATGCGTAAGAAGTAATGACTGTGAGAGCTGCAACGGTGATAAGGGAAAGACTTTTTTTCATCGGTTATCCTTAAATTAGTACTAAAAATCCCATCCTAAAAAAGCCGCCTCACCTAACGGGGAAGTTATGAATTGAGGCGGTATAATAGGAGCTGCATAAAAGGTTGGGACATTTCCTCGACTTTAAATAACGAGGCCCTCTTTAATGACAGTGTGTTTCCCAAATTAGAGCAAGCCCACCTTTTATTTAAAGTAATACTGGCTACCTCCGATTGGTTAAGTAGTAAGGAATGGCCTGTAATTGGCCTTCTTTTCTCTCCTTGATTGATAGAAAATTATAAGCGGCATACTCTTTGATGTGGGTTGAAGAGATGTCGCTTTCTTATTTCCTCCCTATTGACAGTAAAACGGGCTTTCCTGAGGTGACAGCTATCCTAGGACGTGTAGGTGACCTACCCGCTTCTTAATTAACCAGAGCCTGTGGTATCACACGCTAGAAATATATTCCCAGAACGCCTATTTCCTTCAGCACTAACAGCTGTGGTTTCAGCTATGCTTCAGGCCGAAGCCAACCGGAGTGACCATCCTTACCTCGGCGGACTGACGGGTTACCTATTTACGTAAGCTGGAAATACCGCCTCACCCTATAGTTCTGTTCCACGGCTAGCTCTTGGCTTAGCTAACCTCACGGCCGTCCAGAGCCGTATTTCTGACGTTTTCTATTTAATTAAAGTCTAACGCGTAGCTCTCTCCACTGCTGGCTATCTAGTTTTGGTTTGATTTTGCAGAGAAAAGGCGTTTTTTTTCAAATCGGTTCACGAAAAGTTGGGTTGGTACTATTACTGAAAAAGGGAGTGAAAGCCCTCCCCGCCCCTTATGATTGGGGCCACCCTATAGGGCTTTTGAGAGAGGTATCGTTGAATTTTTGGCACCTAGGTTGGCACCTATATGTAGGCAAAACATGCTGAAGTCACTAAATACCTGGGTTTACGATACCGCCCGCTGGTACCACTTGCAAGACCGAGCTTAGATCGCTATCTTCTTAAATGTTATCGAAATATAACGAAGAAGTTACAGCGCTTACCAATCAGCCTCTAATCAAGTAAGTAGATAGCTAGACAGATTACAACCCCTAGCGAAGGGCAATTGGAATGAGTTTTGATGACGACGATGTGGACAATGACGCTTTAAGCGGAGGCAGTGGTAGTGACGGCAAGAAGCCGAAAACCTTCTTCGGCATGGAACTGAGCGATGGCATGGTCTATGGGATCGTGATTGTCCTGACCATCATATTCATTCGCCAAGTAGTCACGGTCCTGCAGGCACTCGGATAAATCTCCCTTCCCCCGGCATCGAAGCCTCTGCGGGGCTGCTATCTAATCTCTTCCAACGACAAGACAGCCACCTAGTTGTGCTTTCCCGTGCACGTGGTAAATTACGCGCCGATCCGCGGTGTATCGTCATCGCTCTGCAAACTGACAAGGTAGGACTCAAATATGACTACGCATAAAATCGCGCTGTTGGATGGTGACGGCATCGGCCCCGAGATCATGACTGAAGCAGTCAAAGTTCTGGAACTTGTGGCAGAACGCAACGATATCGAGTTTCAATTGGAGAACGGCGCCTTTGGTGCCAGCGCTTATTTTAGCCACGATCACGCTTTCCCTGATGAGACCAAAGCCCTCTGCGATAGCGCCGATGCAATCCTTAAAGGGCCAATCGGGCTGAGTCATGAAGAGTCCAAGAAAATTCCTGTGGATATGCAGCCGGAGCGCGGCGCGCTGCTGCCGCTGCGTCGACGCTATGACACTTTTGCGAACTTTAGGCCAGTTTACCTACCCAAGGAAATCGCCCACTTCTCCCCGCTCAAACCAGAGATAATCGGTGACGGCGTAGACTTCATTATCATTCGCGAACTGGTTGGCGGCTTGTACTTCGGCAAAAAAGAAACCGGAGCCAACGATGCCGGCCGGCGCTACGTTAATGAGAGCCTTGAATACGATGAGGACCAGATCGCGCGCATCGCTCGGGTGGCTTTTGAAACTGCCCAGAAGCGCAAGGGCGTGTTGCACAATATCCACAAGAGCAATGTGTTGAAATCAAGCGTGCTGTGGAATGAGGTCATGGAAGAAGTGGGGACGGATTTTCCTGACGTAGAAATCAAACACATTTTGGTAGATGCCGCGGCCACCTATTTATGCCTGAACCCGGGCCAGTTTGACGTCATGGTGATGGAAAATATGTTTGGCGACATCCTGAGCGACCAGGGTGGCGGCATTCTTGGCTCACTCGGCTTGATGCCCTCTGCCTGTATGGGACCAGAGAAATCCTACTATGAGCCGTCACACGGTTCCGCTCCCGATATCGCGGGACAGAAGATTGCCAACCCCTACTCCATGATCGGCTCAGTAGCGATGATGCTGGAAATGAGTTTCGGTATGGATGCGGAAGCTCGCAATGTCTGGCAGGCTATGCAGTCTGTTTTTGGCCAAGGCTACTCTACGCCAGACCTGTCCAAGCCCGGAAGCGATGTCAGAATGATCAGCACCGATGGCTTCGGCGATTTGGTGGTGGCAGAGTTACGCAAACTCTAGCAAGCGCTAACCGCCAGTACCTGGAGTGAATGCTGGCCTACAGGCTATGCAGCTTAAGGTTTACCATCCTGAGAGTGGCTTTCACCGCTGCCATCACCTGATTTGCATCTACGCCACGAGTCTTGAAGTCACGTTCTCCTGACTGCCAGGTGATAATACACTCTGTCAAAGCGTCGGTTTGACCGCCGCGTGGAATATGAACCTCGTAATCCAGCAATTCCGGCATGGTGAAATCCATTTGCTTGAGAATGCCGGTAATCGCATCCATGAAGGCGTCGAAACCACCGTTGCCGGATCCGGTGCCCTGCTGTACTTCGCCTTCTATTTCCACTCTTACACTGGCGGTACTATCCACATTGAAGCCGGTGTTGATGTAGCAATTCAGCAGCGTGATGTGATGATATTCTTTGCTTTCCATCACGTCGGCGATGATAAATGGCAGGTCCTCCGCGGTAATTACCTGCTTGGAATCTCCCAATTTAACCACGCGTTCCAGTACCTTTGCTTTTTCTTCATCAGACAGCTGAATTCCCAATTCATCAAGATTGTTCTTGAGCGACGCTTTCCCGCTCATCTTACCCAGAGCATAGCTGTGCTTCCTCGCAAAGCGTTCCGGGCTAAGAGCACTTTTATAGAGGTCGCCCTTGAGATCACCATCCGCATGAATACCCGCAGTCTGGGTAAAAACATCAGCCCCAACGATTGGCGTGTTGGCCGCTATCCACTTACCAGAAAAATTCTCAACCATACGACTAACCATGGTGATATGGGTTTCATCCACTGAAAGCTGCATGCCCATCTTGTCTTTTAAAGCGACGGCGACTTCGGCCAGCGAAGCGTTACCGGCCCGCTCCCCAAGACAGTTAACAGTGCAGTGAATATTGTTGATACCAGTTGCCACTGCTGCCATAACGTTTGCTGTAGCGAGACCATAGTCATTGTGGGGGTGAAAATCGAATTCTTTTTCGGGAAATTTGGACAACATGTCCGTAAGCGCGACACTAACCTCCTCCGGTGACATCAGGCCCAGGGTATCAGGCAGCAAGTAATGACCAATATTGAGATGACTGGTACCGCTGACCAAACCGAGCACGTAATCCCTGCTGTCTTTGTAACCGTTCGACCAGTCCTCAAGGTACATATTGACCATGAGTCCCGTCGCTTCGGCATACTCCACAGTACGAATTATATCCTCAACGTGAGTTTCCAGCGTCTTGCCGAGCTGCTCGCGGCAATGCTTCTCGCTGCCCTTGCACAACAAATTAATCACCCGGCCGCCAGCCTCTGCAATCCAGTCCACGCTGCGCTTATAATCGACGAAGCCAAGCACCTCGACGCGATCGGCCAGACCCTGCGTCTCAGCCCAGTCAATAATCTGTGACACCGCGTCCTTTTCTCCGTCTGAAACGCATGCTGATGCCACTTCTATGCGATCAACCTGCAGAGATTGCAGCAGCGCCCTGGCGATATTTACCTTCTCATTAACCGAGAAAGAAACGCCCTGGGTTTGCTCACCATCGCGTAGCGTCGTGTCCATCAGCCGAATGTGTCTTGGCTGGGCTGTGTTATTCATTGACCTGTCCTGGCTGTGTTAGCGAGTGCACTGGGCGATTTAAAGGGGGTTATAGGTAGAACATTGCCGCAGGCGCGTCGAATACTACCAAAAACTCACCCTGACGAGTATTCAGAAGGCTCGCAAAGCCGTTATTTACCCACAATTCCAACAGTGTAGCGATAAATTGGACCTACTTCCTGATCGTTATATACTGCCCGCCTCCAGTCCGAGCGAGTGATTAAGGATACGCCTTGGTAATTCAATTCATCGCAGCTAGTGAAATTCGTCAATGCGAACAGCAGACGCTTGCTCAGCGCGCAGCGCAGAACCGGGCTAGCGCATCACTTTGACTGCATCCGAACCAACTCAGCCAGACCATGAGTCGTCCGAAGGCCTGCCGGCAGCCGGGCTCTGGCGTCGCCTGGCAGCAATGCTTTACGACGGTTTCCTGGTAGTCGCCATATGGATGGTGTTGGGATATTTCATTCAGTTTGTGTTTGGTACCGAGACTAATCAGGTGGTAAATGGCCGCGTCGAGACTGACCCGATACAGGATACGGTGCTGTTTCTTATGATGATTGCCAGTAGTTTTTCTTTCTATGCCTGGTTCTGGACCCGCAGCGGCCAGACTCTGGGTATGATTGCCTGGCGTCTGCGCACTCAGCAGCCAAATGGAGAGTTGGTTACATTCGCACAGGCGGCCCGCAGATACCTGTTGGCGTGGCCGAGTTTCTTCCTGCTGGGGATGGGATATTTTTGGCTCTACCTTGATGGCAACGGTGATGCGCTGCACGACCGCTTTTCAAGCACCCGCGTGGTGCTGCTTCCACGTTCGCATCGACCATTCTAATTGCTAGCTGCGTGTGATTTCAGGCAACCTGCTCTTCACGTCTGCCCAGTAGCTCCAGCAACGCCGGCGGGACTGCGGTGATCTGGTGCTTATCGAAGTCAAAAAATACCACGCCAATCTTGGCCTGACAGACGACTGTTTCCAACGCACTGTTTGTCACCTGCAGGGCGATATCGAAGCCATAGCGATTGAAGTCGTCGACACCGACATCGATAAGCAGACGGTCGCCTGTAAATGACTCCGAGCGATAGTCAATAGCAAGGTCAGTCACCACTATACCGTAACCGAAAACATTGGCTTCAGTGAAACCCAAACTGGCGAGGAACTGCAGCCGCGCCTCGTGCAGAATTTGCACCATGGCAACACTGTCGAGGTGCTTAGCATAGTTAACATCACTAATGCCTACCTTCCTTTCCATACTGAACAAAAATTGATCAGGACTGGTGACTTTTACGCGAGGCATGCCTTCTCCTTGCAGCAAGCAACTGCATCTCCAGGTTGAGACAATATGTGTTCGAATTGGTTCATTTCTTAGGGCTCGATTCGGCGAAATCTAGACAAATATTTTCAACTCTAAAAGCGCCCTTCGCGTAATAATTAACGCATGTTGCTTAACTATTTGAATATCTTTAGGATTGTCTCAGCTATTTTTTCCCCATTTTCCCCGAGCGCCCAGGAGGCGCATGCAAGCGATGAGGTATTCGATTAAAGCAGGCGCTATCGACAAACTGCCGACTGAATGTCTGGTGGTTCCTGTCTGGAGCAAAAACACTCTGTCAGCCGAAGCCAAGCATCTTGACGGCGCGTCAGGCAAAGCCCTTTCTGCAGTTCTCAAGTCAGGCGATTTTAATGGCAAGCTCGGTGAAACAATCCTGCTGTACAAGCCCAAAGGAATTAGTGCCCAAAGGTTAATTCTGGTTGGTGCCGGCGATCGCAAGAAGCTGAACGCCCGTAACGCTGCCAAACTGGTCAAGGCCGCCGCCAGTGCCGTCAGCAAGACCCAGGCTAGCAACGCCCACTTCGCCCTGGCCTCCGCCGACATCACAGACAGGGAATACCCCTGGCTTACGGCACGCGTCGCGCAAGAGCTGGAGGATGTTTGCTACCGCTACGACGCAACCAAGAGCAAGAAAGGCAAAAAACCAGCAACCAAATCCGCCAGCGTCTCTCCTCCGGCTGGTGCACGCCGCAAGACTATTGATGAGTCTTTGCGAACTGGTCAGGCCATTGGTAAGGCGATTAATCGCGCCAAACACCTTGGCAACTTGCCTGGCAATGTCTGCACGCCGTCGTTTCTGGCGAACGAAGCCCAAGCCCTGGCAGCTAGAAACAAGTCTGTCACCACCCAAGTCCTCTCTGAAAAACAGATGGCACGTTTAGGCATGGGCTCCCTACTCTCTGTTTCCGCTGGCTCAGTTGAAGAAGCCAAGCTAGTAGTCATGCAGTACAAGGGGGCGGCTAGCAGTAGTCGACCCTATGCCCTGGTTGGCAAAGGCATCACGTTCGACACCGGCGGCATCAGCCTGAAGCCCGGTGGTGGCATGGACGAAATGAAGTTTGATATGTGTGGCGCCGCCAGTGTGATCGCCACCTTGGGCTGTGTCGCCGAACTCAAGCTGCCTATCAATGTGGTGGCTATTGTCGCTGCTGCCGAGAACATGCCTGGCAGCAAAGCAACCAAGCCCGGCGACATCGTCACCAGCATGTCGGGCAAGACTATCGAAATCCTCAATACTGACGCTGAGGGACGCCTGGTGCTTTGCGATGCCCTTACTTATGCCGAACGCTACAAGCCCCGCACCATCATCGACATCGCCACCCTGACAGGTGCAGCAGTCGCGACCTTTGGCTCCCAGGCCAATGCCCTGTTGAGCAATGATGACAAGCTGGCAGCGACCCTGCTGGAGTGCGGCGAGGATTCCCTGGACCGCGCCTGGCAACTACCGCTTTGGGATGAATACCAAAGTCTGTTGAATAGCAATTTCGCTGACATCGCCAATATCGGTGGCCCGCGAGCTGGCACCATCACTGCGGCATGTTTCCTGTCGCGCTTTACAGAAAAACAGAAATGGGCACACCTGGATATTGCTGGCAGCGCCTGGCACTCCGGTGCCCAGAAAGGCGCAACCGGGCGACCCGTGAGTCTGCTGATGCAGTATCTGCTGACCCAAAAGGCTTAGTATCAGGTCGTCGGACCTGGAGTTATCCTTAGATAGACTCCATGTCCTGCGACCTTTATGGGAATCATATTTAGACTCTTAGATAATAGCGATGACCCAGATAAGTTTTTACGCCTTGAGCAGCACAGACCAGAACAGTCGACAGCAATTTGCCTGCCGACTCGCTGAGAAAGCTGTACAGCTGGGCCACCGCGTATTCCTTCAAGTAGACTCGCCAGAGCAGGCCAGACAAATCGACGCCTTACTCTGGCAGTTTAAACCGGCCAGCTTCCTTCCCCACGCCATCGCCGAACCCGGTCAAGTTGCAGCGGAGCCCCTGATGATTGGTACCAAATCAGACCAGGAGGCATTTGAAGATGTCTTTATTAATCTCTCAGCCACACCCTGTCAGAATCTGGACCGATACCAACGAGTCAATGAAGTAATGAGCGCTGATCCCGAGGAGCTGGAGCTCGGGCGCCAGAGCTACCGATATTATCAGCAGCAAGGATTCAAACCCGAAACCCACAAACTTTGACTCGAAGATGCCGCACTGCCGCAAACTCAGGGGGCTTGATGTATACTTGCGCCTCTCTCCGTAACTCGCTTAACTCATTCAACTCACAGAACAATCATTGATGGAAAAGACTTTTCAACCGCAGCAAATCGAAGACCGCTGGTACAAACTCTGGGAACAACGGGGCTATTTCTCACCCCAGGGTGATGGAGCCCCCTACTGCATTGTCATTCCGCCACCCAATGTGACGGGCCGCCTGCATATGGGGCATGGATTTCAGCATGCCATCATGGATGCTCTGATAAGGTTTCACCGCATGCAGGGGCGTCAGGCCCTATGGCAGGTAGGCACAGACCATGCGGGTATCGCCACCCAGATGGTTGTGGAAAGACAGCTTGCCGCGGCCGGAACCAACCGCCATGAGGTCGGCCGAGAAGCCTTCGTGGACAAGGTATGGGACTGGAAAGAAGAGTCTGGCGGAATCATCACGCAACAGCTCCGTCGCATGGGCTCCTCCCTGGATTGGTCCCGTGAACGCTTCACCATGGATGAACAGCTTTCCGCTGTGGTGGAGAAAGTGTTTGTCGACCTCTATAAAGAGGGACTGATCTATCGGGGTAATCGGCTGGTGAACTGGGATCCTCAGCTGCACACCGCCATCTCAGATCTTGAAGTGATCTCGGAAGAGGAAGATGGGCAGCTCTGGCACTTCAACTACCCCATCGCCGATTCCGATCAACACCTCACCATTGCAACTACGCGACCAGAGACCATGCTTGGGGATGCCGCAGTGGCTGTGCACCCCGAAGACGAGCGCTACACCCACCTGGTCGGCAAATTCGTTGACCTGCCGCTTTGCAATCGACGAATTCCAATTATTGCGGATGACTATGTCGACCCCGAATTTGGCACGGGTTGCGTCAAAATAACGCCTGCCCATGACTTCAATGATTATGAGATGGGAAAGCGCCATAATCTGGAAGTCATCAATATCCTCACTGATAACGCCAGCATTAATGACGAGGCACCAGAAACCTACCGTGGCCTGGATCGTTTCGACGCCAGAAAGCAGATTGTCGCTGACCTGGAAGCGCTGGGATTGTTAGAAAAGATTGAGCCACATAAACTCAAGGTACCCCGTGGTGACAGAAGTGGGGTCGTGATAGAGCCCTATCTTACTCACCAATGGTATGTGGCTATCCAGTCCCTCGCTGACCCCGCCATCAAGGCGGTTGAGGATGGCGATATTGAGTTTGTGCCAAAGAACTGGGAGAACACCTATTTCGCCTGGATGCGCAATATCCAGGATTGGTGCATCAGCCGACAGCTCTGGTGGGGGCATCGTATTCCCGCCTGGTATGACGAGGACAACAACGTGTACGTTGGCCACAGCGAGGCTGACGTTCGCGCGCAACACGCGATCGCCGATAGTGTGGTATTGCGCCAGGACGAAGACGTCCTGGATACCTGGTTCTCCTCTGCCCTGTGGACGTTCTCCACCCTGGGATGGCCAGACGACAGGGAATACTTCGACAAATTTCATCCGACGGATGTGCTCGTAACCGGCTTCGACATTATCTTCTTCTGGGTTGCACGGATGATCATGATGACCCTGAAGTTCACCGGCGAGATTCCGTTCAAGAAAGTCTATATCACTGGCCTGGTTCGTGATGAACATGGGCAGAAGATGTCCAAATCCAAGGGCAATATCCTGGACCCAATTGACCTGATCGATGGCATTGAGCTGAACGAGCTGGTAGAAAAGCGCACGGCCGACATGATGCAACCCCAGCTGAAAGAGAAGATTGCGCGTCTGACCCGCGACAGTTTTCCAGAAGGCATTGCTGCCTACGGCACTGATGCCCTGCGCTTCACCTACTACTCGCTGGCTGCAACTGGACGAGACATCAAATTCGATGTGGGACGAACCGAAGGATTCCGCAACTTTTGCAACAAGATATGGAATGCTGCCCGCTACGCCATGATAAACAGCGAAGGCAAAGCGATTGCCACAGACTGGGATCCTGCCCAATTCTCCAGCGCTGACCGCTGGATCCTGAGCAGACTCGAACTGACCACCAGTGACGTGCTGGAAGCAGTGGGTAGCTATCGCTTTGACCTCGCCTCACAGGCTCTACATGAGTTTATCTGGAACGAGTATTGCGACTGGTATCTGGAACTTTCCAAACCCATTCTGTGGGATGAAGACAATAATCCCGAGGCCGCCCAGGCGACTCGCAAAGTGCTGCTTACGGTACTGGAGCGCAGCCTGCGCCTGCTACATCCGTTCATGCCGTTTCTCACCGAAGAGATCTGGCAGAAGCTGGCGCCAGCCCTCGGCATTGCGGGCGACAGTATCATGCTGCAACCCTACCCAGAATTCGACGCCAGCAATGTCGATGCCGCCGCCCAGTCCGAAATCGACTGGCTCAAGGGCATTATCGTTGCGATTCGAAACATTCGCGGTGAGATGGATATCTCCCCCGCCAAATCCATCAGTGTCTTCCTGCGGGGCGGCGAAGAACAGGGCCAGAATTATTTGCAGTCCAACCTGATGTATCTCCAAAAACTGGCGAAGCTGGAAAACATAGAGTGGCTTTCGGCTGAATCCGAGGCACCTGCCGCGGCGACCGGTCTCTACGGTAATGTGGAAGTCCTGGTACCCTTAGCTGGCCTCATCGATGTCAGCGCGGAACAGGCAAGGCTGGAAAAAGAAATTGGCAAACTTGAAGCTGGACTTAAAGCGGTTTCAGGCAAATTGAATAATGAGAAGTTTGTGAGCAACGCACCTGACGCCGTTGTCGCCAAGGAACGTCAGAAAAAGCAGGAGCTGCAGGCAGCTTCGGATGCACTGAAAACGAAATTCGAGGAGTTGAGCAAACTCTAGATCAGGCGGGCCGCAATTCCTTGGGCATGCTGAAGACGATGTTCTCTTCCACTCCCGGGAGTTCATGGGGCGCTACACCTGTCATTTCTTTAAGTCTGCTCACGACTTGCTCCACTAGGACCTCGGGGGCAGAGGCCCCTGCGGTAATGCCGTAGCGGCTCTTACCCTCGAACCATCGCAGGTCGATGTCGTCCACGCTATCAATCAGATAAGAATCACAACCCAGACGCCCGGCGAGTTCTTTTAGACGATTGGAGTTAGAGCTGTTTGGCGACCCAACTACCAATAGCAGATCACACTCCAATGCCATCTGTTTGACAGCGTCCTGACGGTTCTGGGTAGCGTAACAAATATCTTCCTTCCGAGGCCCCTGGATAGCGGGAAATTTCTCCCGCAGGGCATCAATAATGCGGGCCGTGTCGTCCATGGATAGAGTGGTCTGAGTCACATAGGACACGCGATCCGGGTGTTCGACCTCAAGCTGCTGTACATCATCGACTGACTCCACCAGGTAGATTCTGCCGCCACCTCCCTCATCATATTGCCCCATCGTGCCTTCCACTTCTGGGTGGAACTGATGACCAATAAGGATACATTCCTGCCCGGCCTGACTGAACTTTATGACCTCCAAATGCACCTTGGTCACAAGGGGACAGGTAGCGTCAAATATCTTAAAGCCTTTTTCTTGCGCCTCTTCTTTCACCTGCTGGGAAACGCCATGGGCACTGAATATCACAATAGACGAGCGACCATGTTTGTCAGTAACCGGAATATCTGACAACTCGTCCACAAAGACAGCCCCACGAATCCGCAGTCTCTCTACAACAAATTTATTGTGCACGACTTCATGGCGGACATAAATCGGCGCACCGTATATATCCAGGGCACGATTTACGATGTCAATAGCTCGATCAACTCCAGCGCAGAAGCCGCGCGGATTGGCCAACCGAATTACCGGGGACGCACTCGCTTCATTGGTTTCGCTTAACGCTTCGCTCATTACAGTTTGATCTCAATAGCCTGCTCTTCAGCGGGCAATATAGAGAGAATCTTTACCTTGAAGACGATGTCCTTTCCCGCCAGAGGATGATTAAAATCGATCTTGATCGTCTTCTCACCAATTTCTTTCACCACACCAGGCAGATCAAAACCACCCGGATCTTTGAAGGAAACGACGCTACCCACTTCCGTAGGAACCAGATCATCTTCCAGCAAATGGTCAAACTTCTCAAGCGGGAACAGCTGTTCATTGCGCGGATTTGGCTCACCGAAAGCCTGAGCAGCTGGAATAGTCTGATCCACTTCGTCCTGCGCCCGCAGACCCAGCAGAATCTGCTCAAACCCTGGCAGCATATTGCCATCACCTACCCGGAAAGTAGCTGCTTTCTTGCCGAAGTTGGAATCAATAAGATCACCATTGGTTAGCGCTAGTGAGAAATGCAGCGTCACCTGTGCACCATTGGTAATCGGCGTTTCAAATTTATTTGTCATGGACCTTGGTACAGTTCCGGACTATCAGGCGTAACGCCTCTGCTCACCCTCAGCGTCGACATTGTTGACACAGCGCAGGCAAAGGCCGGGATACTCAGCGTTGGCACCCACGTCTTCCCGATGATGCCAGCAGCGCTCGCACTTGCTGTGATCCGAGCCGCTTACGGTCAGACTGAGACCTTCAACTTCTGTCTTCACCGCTGCCTCAGGGGCAGCCGCCGCCGGTAGAATTGAAGCTCGCGAAACTATCAAAACAAACCGCAGTTCCTCTTCCAAACGACCGAGATTCTCGGCCAGATCACCTTCGCAATAGAGATCGACTTCAGCGCTCAAGCCCGAACCGACTGTTTTTTCGGCGCGCTTAACTTCGAGTTCGCGATTTACCGCAGTTTTCACATCCAGCAACTGGCGCCAGAAATCATCTGTAAAATCGGCGGATTCAGGCAGAATATCCGCTGCGTCCGAATAGTCAGTTAAAAATACCGAGCTAGCTCGCTCTCCTGGAATGTTTTGCCAGATTTCATCCGCGGTAAAGCTCAGGATGGGTGCGATCATTCTGCTCAGCATCTCAAGTACTTGATACATGGCAGTCTGGGTAGAACGGCGCGCCCTGCTATCTGCCTGGGTCGTGTACTGGCGATCTTTGATCACATCAAGATAAAAACCACCAAGTTCGATAACGCAGAAGTTGTGTAGCTTCTGGTAGATGTTAAGAAAATTATACTCATGATAATGCCCTATCACTTCAGCCTGCAGCAGTTGGCACTGGCGGACGATCCAGTAGTCTAAGGCCAGTAATTGCTCAGATGCGACCACATCAGTTGCCGGTTCGAAGCCATTCAGATTTGCCAGCATAAAGCGCGCCGTGTTGCGGACTCGTCGGTAGGCATCCGCCACTCGCTTGAAAATTTCATCTGAAACCGTCATTTCGCCGCGAAAATCCGTGGCTGCAACCCAAAGGCGCAGAATATCGGCTCCATACTGCTGATAGATTTTAGCGGGTGCCACCGTATTGCCCAGCGACTTGGACATCTTGCGGCCCTCACCATCCACAAAGAAGCCGTGAGTCAGGCATTCCTTGTAGGGTGCAGAGCCATACATGGCAATCGCGGTCTTAAGGGATGAATTGAACCAGCCCCGATGCTGATCCGACCCCTCCAGATAAAGATCAGCCGGATACTGCAGTTCTTCACGGCGTTGCAGTACCGAAAAATGTGTGACTCCAGAATCAAACCAGACATCCAGAGTATCAGTGACTTTCTCGTAGTCTGCCGCTTCCTCACCAAGGAAGTCTGAAGCCTCGGCTTCAAACCAGGCATCCATACCTTCGGTTTCGATCTTGGTCGCGATTTCCTCAAACAATTCTGATGTGCGGGGATGAAGCTGCTGGCTTTCTTTATGCACAAACAGCGTGATAGGAACACCCCAGGTCCGCTGACGAGAGACACACCAATCTGGACTGCCTTTTAACATCAACTCAATTCGGGCCTGCCCCCAATCAGGAATCCACTTGACCCCTTTGATCGACTCTAATGCTGACCCCAATAAATTATTCTCACTCATACTGATAAACCATTGCGGCGTGGCACGGTAAATCAGGGGTGTCTTGGTGCGCCAGCAATGGGCATAACTGTGAGTGATAGTCTCTGCTGCCACTACCGCCCGTCTGGCTTTTAATACGTCAATGATTTTTTCATCGACCTTGTAAACGTGCTCATTGGCAAACTCGCCAGCACCGGCATTGAACACGCCATTTTCATCGAGGAGATTAAGGGTGCCGATGCCATAATTAAGTCCTACATAGAAATCATCCAGGCCGTGGTCGGGTGCTGTGTGCACTGCGCCAGTACCGGCTTCGGTAGTGACGTGATTGCCCAGAATCAGTGGTACCTGCTTGTCGACAAACGGATGCTGCAGCTGCTTCAGCTCCAGCTCACTGCCCAGAGTCGTCCCCAGCACTTCATAAGCGCTTGCGCCGTAACGCGCCATGATGTTCTCCACCATGTCAGCCGCCAGCACGAATAACTCCTGAGAATCTGCAAGCTCACACTTGACCAGCGCATATTCCAGCTCTCCATTAAGACACACCGCCTGGTTCGAAGGCAGTGTCCAGGGTGTCGTTGTCCAGATTACGACGGAGAGAGGCAGCGATCCGGCGGAGTCTGGATTACCGAAGCTTGCCAACATGTTGCTCCTGTCACTGGCGGCGAACCTGACATCGATGGCAAATGATTTCTTGTCCTGATATTCCACCTCAGCTTCTGCCAACGCAGATGCACCGACTACACTCCAATAAACAGGCTTGTAGCCCTTAACCAGGTGGCCGTTAGCTGCGATGCGCCCGAGCGCACGCACGATATCTGCTTCGGTGTAGGGGTTCATAGTGAGATAGGGATTATCCCAATCTCCCAACACACCAAGACGTATAAAGCCTTGTTTTTGAGTTTCTACCTGCCCTGCCGCGTAGTCTCTGCACGCTGCACGAAACTCAGAAAAACTGATCTTCTGTCCAGCCTTGCCCTTCTTTTTTTCCACATTGTGTTCAATGGGGAGCCCATGACAATCCCATCCTGGGACATAAGGCGCGTCGAAGCCGCTCATTTGGCGTGATTTTACGACGAAGTCCTTCAATGCCTTGTTGATGGCATGCCCAAGGTGCAGCTCACCATTGGCGTAGGGAGGGCCATCGTGCAGAATGAATTTTGGGCGCCCTGAATTTTTTTCACAGATCTTGCAATACAGATCCTGCTCGCTCCATTTCTCCAGCATCTTTGGTTCCCGCTGCGCGAGATTAGCTTTCATAGGGAAAGCCGTTTGAGGCAGGTTAAGCGTGTCTTTATAGTCAGTCATGTTGTCTTGTCTGTACTAGTCTTGATCCAAGTTTACGCGCTATGCGCTTCAGCCGCGCTCAATATTTCGCGCACTTGTTTGACGTCGAGCGCCATTTGCGCCTTTAGTGCTTCCAGGCCATCGAACTTTTCTTCGTTTCTTACTTTTTGGCGAAAAATCACTTCTATGGACTTGCCGTAGAGATCTTCGTCAAAATCAAGGATATGGGCTTCCAGTAAAGCTTCACCTGTTGCAGTCACCGTGGGTCGATAACCAATATTAACCGCAGCCTGCAAAAAGCTGTCACCGAGCCGGACCTCGCACGCATAGACCCCATGCAGCGGTATGCGTTTTCGATGTGGATTAACATTACAGGTTGGATACCCCAGGTCCGTGCCTAGCTGCGCACCACGCTCGACTTCACCCTTTATTGAATAAGGGCGACCCAACAACTGTTCAACCAGGTCGAAATTACTCTTGGCGAGCTCTTCCCGAATCGAGGTGCTGCTAATACGTAAGCCGTTGTACTCGTAGGCGGCGGTTTCAACAACTTCAAAACCAAGTTCTGCACCGCGTTCCAGCAGCATATTGAAATCACCCTGGCGCTTGTGGCCAAAACGAAAGTCGTGACCCACTATGAAACAGGACACACCCAGGCCATCAACCAATATATCCTGGATATAGCTGTCCGCGCTGAGCTGGCTAGTATCTTGGTTGAAATTCAGCTGAAACGCGAAATCGATGCCAAAACTTTCTAGCAGTTCGAGCTTCTCCTTCACTGCCGTGAGGCGGGCTGGACAGTCGTCATCAGCGCGGGCAAAAAACTCCTCTGGATGTGGCTCTAGCAGAATGACCAGTGAGGGCAAGTTGAGTTGTTCGGCACGCTGCTTCACCTGATCGAGAATCAGTTGATGCCCGAGATGCACGCCGTCGAACTTGCCGATGGTCGCCACGCAGCTCTGATGAAACTGTGAGAAGCGATCAGGATCGTCAAAGATGATCATTTGCTGGACCAGCCTGGAGTCAAAAGCGCTGGATTATACTCTTTTATCAGGGGGCTGTGCAGGCGAAATGCGGGTAACTGGCCGGGATTAGTCGGCTTCGCCAGCGTTCTTCTGAGCGTCCTGTGGAGCACCTTTCAGAGTCCGCCAGCCCTTGCCGCCGATGACTTTGGCTAGAGCCGCCAGGCACACGATTAATACCCCCTGCCCGATTATGGCATTAACCACCGAAATGGTTTCTGGCCGGGTTGCGATGAGCACCATGTTGACCAGGGTGGAAATGACCGCCACCGCCAGGATGAGGGCGAGCAATAACTGGAGCACAGCAACTAATTTTTCCATGACGCCATTATAAGAGCCCTGGCTGGGCAGCGCTAGGCAGAGTCTTGCAGCTGGTGAAATGACATGAAATATTCCAGCCCTTCGGTCCCGAGGAATCGATTGAGGGTCTTGCGCTCGGTATTACGCACATCGACAATGATCAGCCCCTCCAGGGAATCATTAAAATTTGAGTGGATATTAAAGCAGACCAACTTCCCATTCAGTGAGAGGTAGTGGCGCAGCAAAACAGGCACCGCCTTGCCGGGATCGCAGCGTCCTATTAATTTGCCAAGCATCTTGACGTTTGCCAACTCTGCTAGCATGTCCTCAGTCCATACCCGATTCCTGACCTTTAGCGGGGTAATAGGTTCCACCAGGGCAGCGAAATCTTTCGCCTTGAAATTGGTCAGCATCGTATCAGCTATCAAGCTTCGCGCCAGGTCACTGTAATCCCTGGAAATACTCACCGATCCGAATAAAGTGTGATACCTGGGGTTTTTTACAAGAATCTGCCCAATGCCTCGCCATAATAGATTCAGTGATACAGGCCGGCGCTGATAATCGATATGAATAAACGACCGCCCCATCTCGATAGCCGAACCCAGCCGATAGATAAAAGCTTCGTCGTATTTATAGAGTGAGCGACTGTATAGGCCCTTCACGCCGTGCTTGGCGACGATTTCATCAACCAGTCCCACCCGATAGGCACCCGCTATCCTCTGTTCCTGTTTATCCCAGAGGAATAGGTGAAGATAGTGAGGGTCAAACTCATCCGAATCCTTGGCGAGGCCGGTGCCCTCACCCACTGCCCTGAACGCTATTTCCCTCGCTATCGCAATCTGCTCCATGATCGGCCCAAGGCGATTATAGGGCGCGCAATAAACATCAAATTCCTCATGCTCTACCAACCTGCAATCGGCCAGGCCATCTATCGCTTTTTCTACTTCAGAGCTGCCGTATTTCTGGTCCAGTTGCTCGATACCCTCCATGGATATCGCTTCCACCGACTTGTCTGCCTCTGCTAGAGCATCGGTCGCTACACGCAAATATTGGGTTGCGGCTATCGGGCTTTTCAACAGCCGCAGCTCCTGGGCGGGGATGGGGCGCCCGATCTTGAGAGGTAGCGTGTAACCCTGTTTATTAGCAAGCTGGCGCGGCAGCAAAATGGTCCGCAGTCGCGGATGAATCACCCCTGCCCCATAAAAATAGCCGCTATTTCTCCCCCCCACGTAAACCGGGGTGCAGCTAGCCTCATAGCGCTTCAGCAGCTGGCCTGCCAGGCGGTTCCATTGCTTGTCCTGAATGCGGCGGTGGCTGAACTCATAGGCTGATACCATACCCGCTGGAAAAAGTAATACCGCACCGTCATTTTTAAGATGCTTGTGCACCTGCTTGATGCCCCCGACGTTGCCGGCGGCCGCGTCGCTGGAGAGGACATTTACCCCTATAAACAGAGGCGCTAGCTCGGGAATAAGGCGCAGCAGCTCATTGGTTAAAACCTGCAAATCAGGTCGATACCTGCCTATGACTCTTGCAATAGCCATCCCCTCTAGCCCACCCAAAGGGTGGTTGGCCACGATTAGAACGGGGCCAGTTTTGGGAATATCTTCCAGCAGCGCCTCATTCTCAATGTCTATATCGATGCCGAGGGCATCCAGGGAATACTCCAGAAACTGCAGAGGATCCAGATTGAGCGGCCGCTCGTCATAGATCTTGGCCAGCGGTTTAAGTCCCAGCGCACTCTCAATAGCAGAGGCGACAAAGCGAGGTTTGATGGGGAGCCGGCAGGGATTAGTCATTATCAGGATATTGTTTTATTAATTGCGATTCAAAGCGCCATGCGCTGAATAACGCCTTGAGGCCAGGCGGTTCATGCCCCAGTGCGCGATTGGCAGAACCAAGTTTAAACAGCGTGTGGTATTGCTGCAACAACGTTCTCAGGGCCTGGCTCAGGCTGGCATTACAGTCCCAGATGTTAATAGATTCGGAGCTGGCACCGTTGATTTCAATAATGTGAAAATCCCTACCCGACCGCAGGCTTTCAATGTCTTTGAACTTGATGTCCAGGCGACCATAATGATAGCCAGGTATATCAGCAAAGATCTGATCGAGGGCTGCAAGCAACTCCTCGCTGATCAGATCTGCGGCGTCTCGAAACACAGCCCCGCGAGAATGGCTCGCAGAAAACACCAGACGATAGGGCTCCCCTGCCGGGATAAGCAATTCCCAATTCGCCTTGTGGCGCTCCCCGTAAAGATGCTGAAGCTCTCCAGCCCGCGGATCCGCTGCAACCAGTTCGGCCAGCGTACTGAATCCATCACCGATAACAAAAGGCGCGTATTTAAGTGTAAACGATGTAATCTCGCCGCGTTCAGCATGGGGATGCCTGACATAGAAGACTCCGGCCTCAGCTTCCCACTCACTAAGACGCTGGAATTGAATCTCCCCTTGAACAGGAAATTTTGACAGGTAGGCTTCCAGTTCTGCGCGGTCACCAAGCAGTTTTACTCCAGCACCCCGGCAGCCAATATTGGGTTTGCCCACCACCGGAAACTTGAAACCGGCCGCGTCTATCAGCGCAGCCACATCTGCTGCCTGTTCAGGTATTGGCGCATTTGTTTTGGAATAAATTCGCCATGGCAATATCCAGTCGCGGGCAACTGCGCCGGCGGCGTCAAACACAGCGGATTTTTGCACACCAACCATACCTGAAAGTGGCACGGCGGGATTGGCGATGAGAGGCAAGGTAAGGCTGCGATGCCACACCGATAGCAGCAGCCATTGCAACACCACGGGGATATACATGAGCCACATTGGCCAGAATTCGAAATAGGAGGTGGTACGACCCGATAAATCCAAGGGTGGCATGCCCGGTGGCACATAGGGATTCTCTTTGCTTGTCGTTTCGTTCACCCTAACACCCACCAGTAAAAACAATTCAGACCGACCTACGGCGAAAATGATTCCCTTCGCCTGGATTTTTTCAGGCAGCGGATATTTCGCTGCGTAGATCGCAAATCCATTATAGCCCTGCAGGCTCTATCGCGGCGACTAGGCAATACTTCGCAGGCCTTGCTATTATCAAGCGATCTGCCGCTATCATTGTCGGCACCCCTGATGACTGAATGGACGAACTTAATGCTAGGCAAGATATTGCTTACTCTCACCGTGATTGGCATAGCCTACCTGGTAATCAGGCAGCGTCAGGTCGCCGAGGCAATGGCAACGACCAAAGCGAAAGATAAGGGCAGAGCAAGTACGAAACATTCTCCATCGAGCAACTCACCAGCTGCTGCGCTCCCCGAAAATAGTCTGGCCGCTGACCAGCCTGGCTTTAGCCAGGATCTTCGTGTCGCTTCCTATCTATTCCTGGTATTTATGGTTGGTATTGGCGCAGCACTTTATTACTACCGCTGGCAGGATGATCACCAGGTGATCACAGTGAACTTGCATAGCGCCGACCAGGACACGCCAGTAAGCTACCAGGTATATAAGTTTCAGCTGCGGGACCGCACATTTACCACCGTGGATGGCAGACAGGTTACGGTTGCCAGTTCAGAACGCATGGAGATCATTGGCCTGAATGACTGAAGCTTCAAAATTCGATAACCTCCCCTCAGCAGGCGGTTTTAAAGCCATTAACTATGTGATGTCGATCGCCCGCAAAGTAGGCACTCGCAAATTGACGGCCGCGGTTAGATCCAAGAATGCCTGCAAAGCCTGCGCCTTTGGCACCGGCGGCCAGCGCGGCGGTTTGCATAATGAGTACAGCAACCGAGTTGAGATATGTAACAAGAATATCCAGGCCCAGTTAAGCGACAATCGTGAACCCATTCCTGTAGAGATCTTCGAACAAAATTCGCTCTCTGAACTGCGCGAACTAAGCGGCAAGCAATTAGAAGACCTTGGGCGCCTCTCCCATCCACTTTACAAAGAGGCAGGCGCCGACCGCTACCAGATCATTGACTACAAGCAAGCGCTTCAGCTCATAGCAGATCGAATGGCGACCAGCGATCCGCAGCGCAGTTTCTTTTATGGATCGGGCCGCTCCTCGAATGAAGCAGCGTTTATTTT
Organism: Gammaproteobacteria bacterium UBA7449; assembly: GCA_002477465.1. Lineage (GTDB taxonomy): Bacteria > Pseudomonadota > Gammaproteobacteria > Pseudomonadales > Pseudohongiellaceae > UBA9145. The sequence continues at coordinate 21,527 of DLPV01000027.1, forward strand.
GCAGCTATTCGCGCGCCTATACGGCTGTAACCATATTAATAATTGCTCCTATTATTGCCACCAGGCGTCGGGCGTAGGACTAAACGCGACTATCGGCACCGGCACCGCCACCATTCAATATGGTGATCTGCATAGAGCAGACCTGATTTTCGTATTCGGCGCGAACCCCGCATCGAATCACCCTCGCTTTGTCAAAGTGCTGCTGGAATGCCGTCAGCGAGGAGGCAAGGTAATCATTGTCAATCCGGCAAGAGAAGCGGGATTAGTGCGTTTTGCGTCCCCAGCGAATTTTAAATCGATGATTTCCGGTGGCGGTGAGGTAGCCTCACACTACGTTCAGCCCCATGTGGGCGGTGATGTAGCTTTTATCACAGGTGTAGCAAAATGGTTGCTGGAGAATGATGCGATCGACAGTGGTTTTATTGCTGCCTGCTGTGAGGGTTTCGACGACTATCGCCATTATCTGGAGCAGACCGACTGGGATTCGATTGTTCGGGAATCCGGGGTCGATAGAGACGTTATTGCCGAGATAGGCAGGGTTTATCAGAATTCTGAACGCGCCGTAATGGCCTGGGGCATGGGACTGACCCATCACTACAACGGATCAGAAAATATTGAGGCCGTTACAGCCCTTGCGCTATTGCGCGGTATGATTGGTGGAGACGGCAAGGGGCTGCTGCCACTTCGAGGCCATTCAAATGTGCAGGGTGTTAGCAGCGTGGGACTGACGCCTGCCTTGAAATCGCAGGTTTTTACAGCGTTGGAATCCGAGCTTGGCATTGCCTTACCCACCAGCGAAGGGATGCATACCCTGGCCTGCGTGCAGGCTGCCGAGGTCGGCAACATAGACTTTGCCTTGCTGCTGGGAGGCAATCTTTTCTCAGCCAACCCCGATACCGGATTTTCTGAGCGTGCCCTGAGCAACATTCCGTTCAAAGTCATGATTAACTCGACGCTTAACCAGACCCACCTCAACGGGGTAGCTGGAGAAAACCTGGTGCTACCCATCCGGGTAAGGGATGAAGAACAGCAGCCCACGACCCAGGAATCTATGTTCAACTTTGTGCGCATGAGTGACGGCGGATTTGATCGAATTCCGGCACTGCTTTCTGAGGTAGAAATAATCACTGCCATCGCCGAACAGCTTATCCCGCAGGCAACTCTGGATTTTTCACAATTCCGAAAACACCGCAATATTCGTTATGTCATCGGGCGAGTCATTCCTGGCTTTGAAGACTTCGCCCATATTGATGACAGTAAGAGAGAGTTCCATATCAAAGGCAGACATCTGGATTCACCACTGTTCAATACCCCATCCAGACGCGCGCGTTTTACAGTGCCGGAAATTACAAACTGGCGAAAAAGGCAGCGCCAGGCACCAGCGGCGGGATCAGATTTGGAATTTATTCTGACCAGCGTTCGCAGCGAGGGCCAGTTCAACACCATTATTTATAGTGAAGAAGATGTGTACCGAAATCAGCAGGATCGCCACGTCCTGTTCATGCATCCAAAAGACATAGCGTTGCTGAACCTGGAGGAAGGGGCATTGGTGGATGTAGTCAATGCAACAGGCGCTATGGAGAAGCTTCGAGTCGCCAGATACGGTATCAGACCAGGCAATGTCATGACCTATTTTCCTGAGGCTAATGTATTAATCCCCCAGGATACTGATCATCGCAGCAAAACGCCTGGCTTCAAGAGTGTGTCGGTGCAAATTCGAACGCAGCAACCCTCGTCATAGCCAGCCAACCCGCGTTGTAGGCTCCGCGATGTCCACGTGCGGGCTCAAAAGCATACTCCAGCATTTGGTTCAGATCACCATCCATGTTAATCATGACGAGTTCATCGCGCTCAAACACAAACACACTTACTGCCTCGAGGGCGAAGTCTTTTTCATTTATTCCCACAAAAACCCTAACTTGTTCATCCTCTTCCCTTACCTTGACGATGCGCTCCCAGGTAAGTGATGCGTCCTTTGCCAGTAGCGATTCCTGAAACACCTCGTCTGAGAAATTCACCTCACCACCGCGTTATGCGCAACTCGCATGAGCCAGGCGTTTAACTTGCTATGATCAAGCCTTTGCCAGTTCTGCCAAAGCTTGATGAAGACGTCTTGCGTAATATCCTCGGCGTCTTCTCGAGCGCGCAGGCTGTAGTTGGCAAAAGAGAAGACCCTTTGCCGATACTGCGTTATGGCTTGCTGATATTGCTTTTGCATTTGTTTATGAAGACGGGGGCTCTTCAGAAAAGTTACAACCCGTTTTTTCCCCTGAATTTGACGATAAAAACCTAAAACCCAACTGATTTCATTGACGTTTTATCTCAAGATGCAACGGCAGTCAGCGCGCCCTGCTATACTCAGATAAAACGCCACATGCCGCCCTATGCGCCCTTATTACCTCTTATTTCTCTCTTTCCTGGCTGTGATCACATCACAATCAGGCATGTCCGCCGAAGAAACCATCATTTTAGGCGATGGCATCAGCGTGCGGGTGCTCTATTTTGAGCCGGAGTCATTTGTCGAGAGCCCGCCTCTGGCGATTTTGATGTCAGGCGGCTACAGCGATGAATTCATGGCGAGGGCCCAGTTCTGGCTGGGTAAGGAGATGGTCCAGCGGGGCTGGGCTGTGGCAGTACCTATTTCCGATCAGGGCAGGAAGTTTTTCGTTGAGAACGGCGGCATCATTCCAGCCGTAATTAGGCAGCTAAGGAAGACCCACACCATCAGCGAGCAGAAACCCATGCTGCTGGGTATCTCCAGCGGTGGCAGCGCAGCGCTGGCCATTGCAGCCGCTTCCCCGGATCTTTACACAGGCGTCATCGCTGCACCCGGCAGAATTTGGGATGCGGGCAAATTTTCAAGGCTTAGCGGACTACAGGTGTATTTGCGAGTCGGGGAGAAGGACGATTTTCGATGGAATCGACTGCTGGATGAGAATGCCGCTCTGCTGCGCCAGGCAGGTGCCCTTGTCGATGCGGCACTAGTGCCCGACGCGCGTCATATATTCGCATTGAACTGGAAAGAATTGGAGACCTGGTTAGAGCCACTTCAGCTGCGACGGGGATTGACTCCAAAGTCAGAGCAATCGCCGCACCGCTGAATTCGGGCCAGAACTGACCCAAGGCGACTTCTGTTTAGAAGCGCTCCTCTTCTATCCAATAATTGCTCACAATGCCATCGGCAAATTCTATGGAAAGCGTTTCAACCCGCTCTTCTTCTACATCGACAGAGAATATCAGGAAGAGACCGACCTCAGTGTCTTTCTCTGAGCGGTTGCGATATTTCCAGATTTCCGTGCCATCCGCGTAATTTAATTTGGTCACCGGATCACCAAAAGAGTTTCTGAACCACTGCTTGTCACTCTGGCCAACCTGTAATCGAGTCACATCCCCTTCATTCCATACCGTCTGAAGAGGTCTCGAATCTGAATCAACTGTCACCAGACATCCAGTCATCGTCACAGCCATGGCCAATAAAAGTGCTTTCTTTATCATTACTCGTTCCCCGTTAATGTTCTTGGTTAAGATTGTAAGCATGCTGAGATGCAATCACTGCATTGAGCCCCTACAACGCACTGCGAGATCGCCTGCTATATCCCTAAGACTCCACTCAGTAGAAAAAGTTACAGCGAATTACCACACCAGCTTATTCTCCCAGCCTGAATCAAAGCTTAATAGGCGCAGCGCTTTTCGATATGCTTGGCATCGCCGAATTAGACTGCGAATCCCTTAAACGCCTGCGATCCTGCAACGATGAGATTATTTAATTCCTTATTCCCACTATGGGCCGCCCTGCTATCAGTATTTGCCTTTTTCTATAGTGAGGTGTTTGTACCCCTCCAGCCCAGTATCGTGCCCTTGCTGGCTACGGTCATGTTTACTATGGGTTTGACTCTGGAGGCACGGGACTTCAAGCGCATAGCCATCGACCCCCGACCCGTATTGGTCGGGGTACTCCTGCAATTTGTCCTCATGCCAATGCTGGCCGCCGTGCTGGCTCAAATGTTTGGTCTGTCCAACCAACTCACTGCAGGCCTGGTTCTGGTAGGCAGTTGTGCTGGAGGCACGGCTTCAAACGTTATCAGCTACCTTGCGAAGGCCGACCTGGCACTTTCAATCAGCATGACCCTAAGCTCGACCCTGATCGGTGTGGTGGCAACGCCTCTGCTATGCAGTTTCTACCTCTCAGCCACGGTCGATGTGGACACCATGGGCATGCTGACCAGCATCATCCAAATCGTATTTTTGCCAGTGCTGTTGGGTGCAACGATCAATCATTTCGCTCCCCATCTAGTTCGACCACTGGACAGCTTCCTGCCTTCTTTTTCCATTGGGATCATACTTTTAATCATTGCGATCGTGGTCGCCCTCAACAGCGACCGTTTACTGGAGGTGGGACTGCTCACCCTGGTGGCCGTGATTCTGCATAACCTCTTCGGGCTGGGCGGCGGCTATTATTTGAGTCGTCTGCTTGGCTTCGATCTGCGCCAGAGCCACACCATTGCTATCGAAGTTGGTATGCAGAATTCCGGGCTAGGCGTTGCCCTTGCGCTTGAGTTTTTCTCTGCAACCGCAGCATTGCCTGGCGCACTGTTTAGCGTTTGGCACAATATAAGCGGATCCATTCTCGCGTCACATTGGGGCAGCAAGCGCGATTCACTGGAATACATCATCAAGGATGATGCGCAGTTAAAAGCAGAGTGATCAGTATTACATTAACTTTAGCTGCTTGACCCACTTTTTTTGGCGTAAGATGCGCCGCGTTGTCAAACATAACTGGTTAAAGACCAATGAACATTCGAACTATTCTTAACACCTCACTCGCGACTATGCCCACCGTCGGTCACCCTTCCTGCGTGCGCGTGGTTCAGAATTGGGTGACAAGCTTGGAGCGAATTTTCTACGATTAAGCGTTATTTAACCTCATCGAAGAAAGGACCTCTAAGCAGAAAAGCCTAGAGGTCTTTTTTTTTGCATCGTTTTTTGTCTGTTTACTTCATGAGTGAATACTGGGGAACTATTGTGTCCAGAAAATTAAAAAGAAACATCAGCTTGATATACGGCCTGTCCTTCTTTCAGTGCTTCATGCTGACCGTTCCAGTTATTGTGCCCTTCTTCGCTTCGAAGGGGCTTAGCCTTGTGGAAATTTTTTACCTGCAGGCTGTATTCGCGATGACCTTAGTGTTTCCCGAAGCACCCTCGGGTTATTTCGCTGACCTGTTCGGTCGCCGCAACGCCTTGATGGTTGGTAGTGTGCCGCACGTGCTTGGCTATCTAGTATTGAACTATGCCGACAATATCGGGGGTCTCATGGCTTTCGAGATCGTGCTCGGCATCGCTGCAAGCTCGCTCTGGTGTGCCCAGGGATTTACAACCGCCATCACCACCCGCATCGGCTTCGGCATCGAACGTCGACTCGGCGCTGCGATGACGCTAAGCCTCATAGGCATCCTGCCCGTAGTCGGGCATATTGGAATGGCATTCGCTCCCGGTCAGGCAGGGATTGTAATTGCCTTAATGCTGTTCGCAGGCAGGGGCCTGAATCAGGTCATATTGGTAAACGCCCTCAACCGCAGGGTGCCAAGTGAATTCCGCGCTACTGCGAACTCATTCACCAGTTTCCTGTTCAGGCTAATTTTTATCCTAACCGGTACTGTGATCGGTTATGTAGCACAACTACAGCTGCCGGGCATGGCACTGACCGTTATTGGTGCGTCCTATATCGCTGTTTTTTTCATGGTGATGATCCCACTGATTCAGTGGGTAAAAAACATTCAGCAACGCGTTGCTGCATAAGCGATCCCTCCCCGCTGTAGGGGTAATCAATCAGCCCAAACCCTCCTTCCCTTTCTGAGTGATTACCCCTATTTTTTGGACTTTCCAGGCTGTTTCACAGCAGTTTCAGCCATGCCACCCCGTCCAGCACAGACTATTTCCTTGTCAGTCTCAACCTTACAAGGGCCCAGTTTGCTGCGCTGGAAGCCGTCGTGGTAAAGTTCCGCGTGCTATAGGCAATTGCCAAATTTCCTCTCTGAAATTAAAAAATCTCGCATATAACGCACCAATATAGAGCGAACCGCCACAGGACTGAACTCTACTTCAGCACACTCCAGGAGAAAAATAATGAAATTGATTACCGCAATCATTAAACCCTTCAAGGCTGACGACGTGCGCGAAGCACTATCAGATCTTGGAATCAGCGGTATGACCATGACCGAGGTAAAAGGCTTTGGTCGCCAGAAAGGTCACACCGAACTTTACCGCGGCGCCGAATATGTCATTGATTTCCTGCCCAAGGCGAAGCTCGAAATCGCAGTGGCCGATGCCATGGTTGATCAGACAGTAGAAGCAATCTGCAAAGCAGCCGGCTCGGGCAAGATCGGAGACGGTAAGATTTTTGTGGCCGACCTGGAGCAGATTATTCGCATTCGTACTGGAGAAACTGGCGATGACGCACTCTGAAAAACTAGCGAGAGAAACTATGAAATCTAGATTTAAGAAGACCCCCATTCTGCTGGTACTTGCAGGCATGTTGTTACCTTCCTTGGCCTTGGCACAGGACGATCTGAACGGTGCCAACACGGCCTGGATTCTCACTTCTACGGCGCTGGTGCTGTTCATGACTCTGCCAGGCCTCTCACTGTTTTATGGTGGCCTGGTTAGAACCAAGAATGTTCTCTCTGTACTCATGCAGTGCTTCGCTATCGCAGTAGTTATCTCGATCCTCTGGTTGCTGGTTGGCTACAGCATTGCATTTGGCCCGTCAGAGTCGGCCTACTGGGGCGGCCTGAGCCGCGCTCTGTTTGCAGGGATCGATATAAACTCAATGTCAGGCGACATTCCGGAAACCGTATTCGCCGCCTTCCAGATGACGTTTGCGATTATCACCCCCGCTCTGATCGTTGGTGCCTGGGTGGAACGCATTAAGTTCTCATCAATGCTGCTGTTCTGCACGCTTTGGACCCTGTTTGTCTACTTTCCAGTTGCCAACTGGGTTTGGGGCGGAGGCTGGCTCGGCCAGATGGGTTTAATCGACTTCGCCGGCGGCACCGTGGTGCACGTTACCGCGGGTGTTGGCGCCCTGGTGACGGCATTGGTACTCGGTCCCCGCAAAGACTTTATGCAGAGCTCTACCCTGCCTCACAACCTGACCATGAGCTTCACTGGCGCGGCCATGCTCTGGGTCGGCTGGTTTGGCTTTAATGCCGGGTCCGCGCTTGCCGCAGACGGCGCTGCTGGCATGGCGCTGTTCGTGACCCATATTTCGGCATCAGTGGGTGCTTTGACCTGGATGATCATCGAGTGGGTGAAGTTCGGCAAGCCTAGCGGCCTCGGTGCGATAACCGGTATGGTTGCAGGACTTGCCACCATTACGCCCGCATCTGGCAGTGTCGGCCCGGCCGGCGCCCTCATTGTCGGCGCCAGCGGCGGCGTAATCTGCTATTTCGCAACCATGTACTTGAAGCAAGGGTTGAAAATAGATGATTCTCTGGATGTCTTTCCAGTTCACGGCGTGGGCGGCATAGTTGGGACTTTTCTGGCCGGAGTCCTGGTCTCCGGTGACCTCGGTATCTTCTCTGGCAATGGTCTGGCGGAGGGTGCAACCATGGGTTCACAGGTCGTCGTTCAAATTACTGGCATCCTCAGCACAGGCGTGTATACCGCGGCCATCACTTTCATCTTGCTGAAGCTTGTCTCCGCTGTAACTGGTGGAATTAGAGTTAGCGAAGAAGCGGAACAGCAGGGTCTGGACATCACCGATCACGATGAAAAAGGCTACGCGATGTAAAGCATAGCGCTGGATAAAGTAAACGGCCGCAACTGCGGCCGTTTACTTTTAGGCTGAGAGCAGCTGACAAGCAGAACAAAGCTAGAGAGAATCCAACTCTGTCAGGCTAATGGCTAGGAACTGAACACTCACCAGTTTTTTGGCAGTCCTGGATGCTTTACACGGCGACGACGATACTTGTCATCCCTTCGCTTGCGATCAATTCTTACGGCACGTTTCTCCATGAACTTCGCACTACTCTTTTCCTGGGCCACTAGAAAATAGTGAGATACTTGCCTATAGAGGCCGGTTTTTTCGAGTAACGGCCGCAGACCAAAGCCCAAAAACAGCATGAGCCCGCAATAGACCAGGAAAATATTGATGCCAATCAGCAGTATGAGAGGGATTAAACACAGCATGCCGAGATAGCTTCCTGAGACCAGGGTGCTGTATTCAAACTGCTTCTCTTGCACGTCTATCCCCGTTTGCGGTTAGGTCTTATCGAGACAGAGATCCTAAGCGGACAAGGTCATTCAGGCCTTTTTGCGCAGCGTGGTTATTGCGTAAACCAGCTTATTCCCTTGTAAATCCGTGAAATGGGTTGCCACCAGACAGGTACTGCGGCCGTCATTGATGAGCTCACCTTTAAGCCTGAAATTCGGCCCAAGCACTGGAGCAAAATAATCGATACGCATATTCACAGTCGCCGACCATTTAAAATCACTGCCTTTCTCGTAAAGTGTGCGACAGGTATAGAGAGAAATCATATCCACATAGGTGCCGGTAAATCCTCCAAACAATTGATTGCGAGGATTTAATAAGTGCTCAGGCAGGTGTGCTTCAACTTCCACCAAACCCGGCGCTTCCGTCAAAATCTTCCATTTTCCTGATTCAACCAGGTCGCCAGCGTTGTGGCCGGGCTTCATAAAAATGGGTCTATCATCCGTGCTTTGATTCATTGAGCCCTATTCCTGCCCGCTTATCGCGCAGAGGTAATTACTGTCCTGCGTTGAGCTTGAGAATGAAGGATTTCTGGCATGTGGTCAAATCGTCCAACACTCTTATATACTGCCTGAAAAATAAGCAAGGAGAGTCCCATGCCTATCTGCCAGTCCTGGTCCGCAAACATAGATTTGAACCGATTTAATTTCTGTCCCTCACGGCAGCTGCGAACCAAACTCACACTGACCCTATGCAGCCTGCTCTTGAGTGCAGTGAGCACGGCTAACGACCTGCCGATGGCAAACCCCGAGAGCCAGGGCGTTTCTTCCGAGCGACTGCAAAGGTATCCCGCAGCGATGCAGCGCTACATCGATCAGGATTTGCTTGCCGGCACGGTATCGCTGCTGGCCCGCAACGGCAAAGTCATTCATTTGCAATCCCAAGGCTGGAAAGACAAAGCCAGCAATACACCAATGACCGATGATTCCATATTTTTCATCATGTCCATGACCAAGCCTATTGTCTCCGCTGCGCTGATGATGCTCTACGAAGAAGGGCACTTCCTGCTAACCGACCCAATAAGTGATTGGATTCCCGAAATAGCGGACAAGCAGGTGATAGTCAAAGATGAATACGGCACTCACCGTGTACCCCCGGCGCGGCCAGTTACTTTCAGACACGTACTTTCCCATACTGCCGGATTAGACCCGGCAGCGGAATTACTCAGCGAAGAGGAACGCGCGCTGTTGCCGCGCCTGGATAGCCTGGAGGCAACCATCCAAAGAAGGGCCTCGCTGCCACTGGCATTTCACCCAGGTGATGCCTGGCAATATGGCTCATCCACAGACTACGTCGCTCTACTGGTCGAACGCATCTCTGGTGAACCCTTGCGTGACTATCTGCAAAGAAATATTTTTGATCCGCTGCAGATGGTGGACACCTTTTATGTTGTGCCACCGGAGAAGCGGAATCGGGTGGCATCGGTTTATAGCCCAACCGGGCCGAACCAGACCATTGAGTTTTCACGCGGCCCTGAATACAGCGACAAGCCTTTTTTTGGCGCCGAGTACTATGGTGGTACAGCCGGTCTGTTCTCAACCATCTCAGATTATTGGCGCTTCTCGCAGATGCTTTTAAATGGCGGCGAGTTCAACGGTGAACGATTGCTGAGCCCAAAAACCATCAACCTGATGATTTCGAATCACAGTGGCGACGGCGACATCTATGTGCGCGGCCCCGGCTACAATTTTGGACTGGGCTTTGGCATCCTGAGTGATGCAGGAGCTGCCCGAGATCCTCTCACGCCTGGCACGTTCACCTGGGGTGGGGCCTGGGGCACAATTTTCTGGGTTGACCCGGTTGAAAATATGATTGGCATCATGATGACCCAGATTACTTCCTACCGACACCTGAATGCCCGTCAGGACACCGGGGTTACGGCGATGCAGGCTATTGTCGACAGCTACAGCAACAAGCCCTACAGCGTGCGCGGCTACCCCTTGTTAGATTAGCCAGATAGCTTGCAGAAAAAAAGGGGGCCAGCTGCCCCCTTTTTAATAACCAGTAACTTTTCTCTATCTGCGCTCATCAAGCAACTGATAAATCCTTCTAATAGCCCTTGGGTCTACGCCTGGCCCCCTTATCTGTCTATAGTTGGCACTGTGATCCGTCATATCGATTTGTTGGGCCGCCCTATCCCAGCTAACGCCCTCTCGATACATGCGGCCTGTTTTGTCCCATAGATCCCGTAGGTAAGCTTGAAAGTTTTCAATTGGCTCCTTGGTCTCCATCACCGGGCCATGCCCGGGTAACCAGTATTCAAAATCGAGCCCTTTCAATCCTTCCAGAGTCTCAGGCCACTCATCCACGTGACCGTCCCCCATATAAGACAGGCCCGGCAACATCATGTCTCCGGTAAACACAACCCGCTCCTGTGGCAAGAATATCACCACGTCTCCGCCGGTATGCGCTCGACCAAAATGGAGTAGCTGAATTTCCCGACTTGCTCCATTGACGTTTTGATACAACGTCATCTTGGTGTCGAGCGTAATGTTTGGTGGCGTCGGCTGCACTTCCGGAATCGCATTCAGGTAATCACGCTGCACCTGCAAGCGTTCCTCAAGGGCACTGCGACGAGCAGGATCAGACTCGGATTTCACCTGGCGCTCTAGATTTACGATGGTTGCAGGCACGGCATCGGAAAAACTTAGAAATGTGTTCTCTTCTAGCACATTGCCCAGTTCACCGTTCAGTTTTTTACGGGTGAACTCATGTCCGATGATCTCAATACCCGCTGGAAATGACTGATTACCATGGGCGTGGTCAAAGTGGTAATGGCTATTTACCAGATAGCGTGCGGGTTTGTCAGTAAGCGCAGGCAGGGATTCTATGAGCGCGCGCGCGGCCGCAGGTGTGACATGGGAATCAACCACCAGGGCATCGTTATCACCAACCAGCACCATGACATTGCTCATTGTGTGGACTGAACCAGTACCAGTGCCCAACCAGACCCCATCATCTACCTCGACAAAGCGATGGCTTTCCGTCTCTATTGAATTCCTTTGTGCGTTGAGCAAAGCGGGCACCAGGCCGACTATAACCATAAGTAGTGACAGGATTGATCTGATCCGCATTTTTATCGACCTCCAGGGACGAGCAGGGGCACATCTAATCGGTGCCCGTTAGTAGCAGGCTTGCAAGCTATCCCATCAAAAACATCCTGTAAAGCAAGCTGGGCTGCGAGCGCAATTCAGGCCCCGAGCAGTCAGCAGGAAAACGCTGCTTTTGGGCAAATTAGCTATTTAAGTTGGCGAATCATACTAATTCTCAGCGGCTCGTATCCAAGAAAAGCAAGCTAAGTTACTGTATTTATTAGTTTTTAAAAATTGGCAAAGTAATTGCTTTTATTCCCTATACCCACACACCAAATTAGTAATAGAAACACTCGAGGATTTAGCCATGCCAGCATTCAATCACGTCACCCGCCTGGGCACTGCCACGGCCTTGTTGATTTTGTTAGGCAGTTATGTTTTTGGCGCTTCAGCTGATGCTGCGGAAGGAGGTATCAGTCGGATTAATCAGGCTGTCACAGTTGACGCCGAGCAGCAGGTTGGCGACGTGTCGTCAGTAAACGGCAGCATTCGACTCGCAAGGGGGGCAGAGGCCGGAGAAGTCACCAACGTGAATGGAACGATCGAATTAGACGATGGTGTGACTGTAAGTGAGGCCGGCACAGTGAATGGTGGCATTCTGCTCGGCTCTGACGTGAAAGTAAACGGCGAACTCTCTACAGTAAATGGCGGCATCAGGATCAATGCCGGATCTGTGGTAGCGCACAATGTAGAAACCGTGAATGGCCTCGTCCATCTGGAGAGCGCTGTAATCCGGCAAAATATCGTAACTTCAAATGGTGATATAGACATTGTTGACGGCGCCATCGTCGAGGGTGACATCATTGTTGAAAGTCGTCGTCGCTGGTGGGACCGCCTGTTTGACTGGAATAATCGATCTCCAAGAATTACTGTGGATGCCGAATCTTCAGTCCAGGGTGACATCCATATCTATCGCGAAGTCAAACTGGAGATTGAAGACGGTGCGATGGTTGGAGATATAGTCGAACATTTTGAAACGCGAAAATAACCTGATAACGAAAAAAAAGGCTGGGAGTTCTGACACCCAGCCTTTTTTATTAGTAAGCGATAACCTACCTTGCCATCGCTAGCCGACACAAATAGCTATTCTTTGCGCTCGTAGTGTCCCATAAGCATACCTGTCGCCAGCACGTGGCCTTCCATTTCGGCCAACAGTTCATCTTTGCCAAGCCCTGAATCAAGGTCTAACTCATCGTCCAGTGCGTAGATACGGAAGTGATAGGCATGGAGATGTCCGTTAGCCGGTGGACGCGGACCAAAGTAACCAGGACGACGCAGTCCGTTGAGGCCATTAATTGCTCCCTCAAGCCCGCCAATGCTGAGTTCCGTATCACTGGGCAGACCGGCGGGTAAGCCTGAAGCCGAAGCCGGAATGTTATACATGACCCAGTGCACGAACGGCTGCTCCATCATGCCGATTTCCACTACCTCAGGATCATCACAGATCAAGGCAAGTTGCTGCGTGCCAGCTGGAAGATCGGACCAACTCAAGTCAATAGAGACGTTATCACCATAGGCTGAATTCACTTCTGGCACCATGCCATGATGGTCAAAAGCAGAGCTGGTTATGGTGACAGTCTCAGGGGCATCTTGCGCATTCACCTGCAGCGCCAGACAACTCAGTAGTAGAACAACCACCTTGGAATAGTACTTTTTCATTTTTTCTCCTCGTAGAAACTCAGTTTGGGAAATACTGTCTTGTTTTCACTTCTTGAATTATCGTCTTCTTGTGTATCTCTCTATATGCTTCTAAATAGTCGTCTGGATAATTGCCTGAATAACTGTTTAGCTATTTCTTAAGCACCAACTCCACTTCCTCGGCGCGATCACGCAACAAATATTTTTGTACCTTACCCGTGGAAGTCTTATCTATGGGTCCAAAAACTACCTTTTTAGGGATTTTGAAGCCAGCCATTTCTTCCCGGCAGTAAGCGATTAATTCTTCGACACCCATTTCCTGACCCTGTTTCAGAGTAACGAAGGCACAGGGTACCTCACCCCATTTCGAATCTGAACTGGCCACCACAGCGGCTTCCAAGATCTTGGGATGTTTGAACAGCACCGACTCTATCTCCAGTGAAGAAATATTTTCACCACCAGAGATGATAATGTCTTTTGAACGGTCTTTGATCTGGGCATAACCATCTTCGTGCCAAACTGCAAGATCCCCTGAGTGAAACCAGCCACCCGCGAATGACTCCTGCGTCGTCGCCGGATTTTTCAGGTAACCTTTCATCACCAGATTGCCGCGCATAAATATCTCACCCATGGTCTTGCCATCCTTGGGAACCGGCTCCAAAGTCTCCGGATCCGCCACCATCATTTCATCCTGCAGCGGCGCACGCACACCCTGGCGTGCCAACAACTCTGCCCTGTCATCTATGCTCAGCGCTGACCATTCATCATGGGGAGCGCACACTACACAAGGACCATAAGTCTCAGTCAATCCATAAACGTGCGAGACACTGAACCCCATTCCTTCCATGCCAGCTATGACCGCAGCAGGCGGCGCGGCGCCGGCGGTCATCGCACTCACTTTGTGTTCCACCCCCTGCTTGAGCTCGTCCGCCGCATTGACCAGCGTGTTGAGTACAACAGGTGCACCGCAGAAATGCGTGACCTCATGGGATTTGATGGCCGCGAAAATAGCGTCATCCCTCACATGCCGCAAACAGACACTGGTGCCTGTTACTGCTGCAAGCGTCCAGGGAAAACACCAGCCGTTGCAATGAAACATGGGCAACGTCCATAGATAGACTGGATGCGCCGTCATGTCCCAGCACATCGCCATGGAAACTGCATTGAGATAAGCACCTCGATGGTGAAAAACCACACCCTTGGGATTGCCCGTGGTACCGGAGGTGTAATTCAGGGAAATAGCCTGCCATTCATCTCCGATCTGAAAACAGCGGAAATCCGGGTCGCCAGTTTTCAGCACGTCTTCATAGGTTTTCTCGCCAAGCAGTTCCCCACCGGAAAAATATGGGTCATCAATGTCGATTACCACAGGCTTATCAGCCACGAGCTCCAGCGCCGCCTTGATGGTGTCGCTATATTCACGGTCAGTAAACAAGACCTTGGTTTCCGCATGATCCAGGATAAACGCTATGGCCTTGGCATCTAGCCGAACATTCAGTGCGTTAAGCACGGCGCCTGTCATGGGCACACCAAAATGTGCCTCAAACGTCTCCGGGGTGTTCGCCCCCATAAAGGACACAGTGTCACCTTCACCGATACCCATCCTGGTCATTGCCGAAGCCAGCAAGCAACAGCGCTGATAGGTCTCTGCCCAGGTGTAGTGAGTCTCTCCATGAATCACAGAGAGGCGGTCGGGGTAAACGCTGGCGCTACGCTCAATAAAACTCAGAGGGGTTAAGGGAGCGAAATTCGCCTGGTTCATATCCAGGTTCTGCTCGTAAATGTTATTCGCACTCATGTTGTTTTTTATACCTGTTTACTTTTATTCTGATGCTCTCAACCTGATGCAGGTGCTTCTTCCCAGCTCTATGCTATTTGCGCTGTTTTTCAGCCTGGCCCGGGACAACAGCCGCTTCTATCCTGCTATCGCCCTTAACTCTTATGCAATCACATAAAGTCCATATCGCCTGCAGTTAACCACCAGGCGCCATAAAGCGTCTCCGCATCAGGCCCCCTATTCCAACTGTTACAGGGTATCTCAATCCCAAGATCATTCACAACGCAATCAGGCAATTGCACCGCCTCTTGCCAGGCCCGCGTGATCCATATTTTTAGCGCCCTCCCCTGCCACTGTTTGCAGCAAAAAGCCACAATTTCGCCCAACATAGGTTTGATGTCCACAGCAGGGCTGATCAGGTCCATGAGCAATAGCTCATCGCCATGGGCCTTAAGGACAAAAAGCGCGCTGGGGTGCCCCGCCTCATCGCGAACGAGATAAGGATGGTAGAGCCCTCTGTGGTAAAAGGGGTGCTGAAAATATCGGTACTTCAGGTAGCTAGAATCTCGAATACCAATTATCGCATCTCCAAATGCAGTGGCCATTTGCTGCCAGAGCCCGTCGATAGCATCAGATTGCTGCTGATCCTCGAGATTGGCAAGCTCCACCTGCAGCGCTGACGATGGTTTTTCCGGTACTGAGTAAACCAACTCAATAAAGTCATCAGTTTTTTCATACAGGCCCAAACGCAGCGCAATCTTCATCGCTTTCTGGTTGGGAAATCCGAACCCGAGCAACTGTCTCACCGTATTCCCGATTTCCCGCTCCAGAAAGGTTGCGGCCGTATTAAAAAAGAGACTGCGCTTGCCATAGTGACGCCTTATTTCAGGTAAGACCATCACGTCACACACCTGGATCGCTATATTCGGTTGGCCGAAATAAAGAATTTCACGTGGCGCGCCACCGTAGTGTGAGACTATGTTTCCGCCCGGCTCAGACCGGGCAACCACACATCTGCCATTGCCAAATTCATACTTCCATCGCCATTGCTCCTGATCAAACTCGGTATGGAAGCTCTCTTCGAATAACCGTTTAAGCTCAGCCGAGGAGAAACTGCCTATATCAGCGAACTCAACATTGGAATATTCGCCAAGGGAGTCTTGTTCCTTTCTAAACTTGAATACCTTCAGCGAGCGTCTGCTTTCCTCAAACTCGGTTGCAATGAACCGCAATTCTGCGCCTGCCAATTCCAGAGCCGCCACATCGACCTCTGTATCTGAGAGAATTTGCGTTTGCATCTCATCAGCCTTTTGTTCGAGTGCCCGCACTGATGCAAGTCCAGCCTCAGAACAATCGCGCTCCTCGAGTATTCGAAAGCCAAGGCGTTTGGACAATTGGCGCAGCGAACTCAAATTAGCGAGCTCAGACCGCTCGATACGAGAATCATCATCCAGGTACTCACCAATCAACAGCAGCTCACCATTTGCCGTGAGAACTCGCTTTGCTTCAGTTAACAGCGCCAGTTGCTCCAGATAGGGAACCGTACCTTCTACAACAATTTTCCCGCAGGAGTCAGTATCCAAACTGGCAAGGCCAGCGGTGCCTGTCCCAACTGTGAAATCCGCGCTGTGATTAGCCGCCGGCAGCAGCCCAACGCAATAGTCTGGCACCAGCCATTGAGCCTCGATTCGCTTCTCAGCCAACTCTGCAATGAGAGTCCCCAGACTAACGCCTGCCAAAATGACCCGACCATCGATATTTGACGCAATATCAGTCCCCAGCGTTTGCAGAAATCGCTGCTGCGCCTCCGCAAGCGAACCATCGAAAGGACCCAGGCCGTAACAAATGGCGCCCAGAGATTCGCCTTCAAGCTGCTGCACTGCGGATAACAAGGTCAATAAGTCCGGGACCGCGCTGTTCGAGTGTACTGACAAAATTAGGTTCTTCAGGGCTTAACCCACTAACTTGGAAGCGTTGCAATATACCCCGCCGTTGCGTTTCTCGCCAGCGACAGCTCAAAGCGTATAGGCAGTTTGAAAGGTTCACGCAGCACTGCAGCGTTGGGCTATTATAGGTGCATGAGAGAAAGAACCAAGTGGCTGAAAATGCTGGAATCACTGGTCCCTGAAGGTCTGGACCAATCCGCCCTGGCCCGACTTGGCCTGCAGCGTCTCTTGCTGCTACGAGCGCTCATCACAATTTTCAGCGCGGTCGGTGTGGTAATTTTTCAGAGCCTTTCCAGCATCACCGTGCCAGCCAGCCTGATCATTGCGCTGCTGCTTGTGATTGCGCTCTCACTGGGATTCGGACTCTGGCGCTTAACAGTGGATACCGTCATTAGCCAGCGTGAGCTGTTCGGTCATTTGCTTATCGATGTCGTGGTGCTGGTGGTATTGCTTAGTAATACCGGGGGCGCGAGTAATCCACTAATTTCCTATTTATTGGTCCTTTTGGCGATTACCGCCACGATCTTGCCGAGGAGATTTGTTTATACATTTACACTAGGCGGCATCCTGATTTATAGCTACTTTCTGCTGCGAGATATTAGCTCAGGCCATGGTATGCCTATGGGCTCTATGGATCAGGACAGAATCTTTGAGCTTCACCTAGTCGGCATGTGGATTATATTCTCTGTCAGTGCCGTTCTCATTTCGGTGTTTCTCACGCGCATGTCCGCTGCCATTAGGGACAGGGAATTGACCTTAGCGGAGGCCCGGGAGAACGAGCTGCGCAACGAGCAGTTGGTGGCGATTGGCACCCTTGCCGCAGGCACAGCGCACGCGCTGGGAACACCCTTGTCAACCATGTCGGTGCTACTCTCCGAGTTAGACAACCTCGATGAGGAACAGCTGAAGGCCAGCCATATCAAAGAAGACATCTCTTTACTCAGGCAGCAGGTCGTTCGCTGCAAGGATTCTCTCAACCAACTCATACGCTATTACCACAAGAACAATCCCGCCGAAGAGGAAAGCCTGCCGCTGTCAGACTTTGCCTCAGACATCTCTGACTACATCACCAACATTCATCCCTCTGCCAAAGTTAATTTCGTGATAGAGACCGAAGCAGACCCGGTTGTGATCTCCGATCAAAGCGTCAAACATGCCGTGATCAATATCATTGAGAACGGTATCAAGGCGGCGAGTCAGGAAGTCAACATAAGCTTCAAACTAAGCCGTAATTCCCAGATCGAAATCTCAATCGATGACGATGGCCCAGGAATCCCTGCGAAAGTCATGGAGAATATGGGAGAGCCTTTCATCTCGACCCGAAAGGACAGCATGGGCCTGGGTATATTTTTGGCCAATGCAGCAATTCAGCGCATTGGCGGCAGCATTGAAATGTTCAACCTCAAATTGGGTGGCGCATTAACGCTTATACGACTTCCCATGGTCAAAATAAAGGAAGCTTGAAATGCCGGAAAGAGAGAACTAATCAATGAGCGACGCCGATCAACAGGCCCGACTGCTGCTGGTCGAAGACGACGAAGTCTTTGCCGGGGTAGTTGCCCGCGCGCTGAGTCAGCGCAGCTATGACGTGGCACACGCGGTCGACACCCCTTACGCGCAGCAACTCATTAACTCTCGCACATTCAATCTGGCAATTCTTGACCTGAATCTTGGCGGAGAAACTTCCCTGGAACTGATCAAACCCCTAAAAACCAGGAATCCGTCAATCCGAATTCTGATTCTGACTGGATATGCCAGCATCGCCACCGCGGTGGAGGCCATCAAACTAGGCGCAGACAATTATCTGGCAAAACCCGCTGATACCGAAGAGATACTCACTGCCCTGCTGGGCAGCCGTGAACTCGGCGAATTTAGCAAGGCTAACGTGTCTAGAATGGAACCCATGTCGGTAAGGCGACTGGAGTGGGAGCATATCCAGAAAGTCTTGAAAGAAAATGATGGCAATATTTCTGCCACTGCCAGACAGCTCAAGATGCACCGCCGAACCCTGCAACGCAAACTGCAAAAAAAACCTGTCGCGAGATGAACGCTGGCTCCTAAGTCGACGATTTGAGTCTGATAATGAGCGCCACGGCGACCGCTGCGGCACTGGCGAGTTCGGCGGCAAGTAATTGCAGCGTGAAACTGTCAAAAATTCCCTCGACGAGAATTTCCCAGGCCCTGACGCTTGCGAGCGCAGCATAGCTAAGCAGACACAAGTCCAGAGCCGGATCTAGAAATCTCTCCCGCACAGCACCTAGCAACGAGTTCAGCGTCAGCGTCCCCATCAGTCCTATATACATCGCCTTTAGTTCGGTGTAACCAAGCTCATCAACAAGCTCTATGCCGAGATTGGCAAACCAGACTTTTGGGGCAAACAGGAACAGTGCCGTGAGACCCGCCAACAGCAGTCCGTTCGCCAGCAGGTAAAACCAGGGTAAAGGCGCATGAAAGTGATTAAGGGAAGATACCTCGTAGCGTCTGCCATTGTTAAGCAACGTATCGGTTTAGTCCCATTGGCTTTCGCGCAATTTGGATTTGCATTAGTCGTTTTAGCGTCGGGTTAAGGGCGCCATGCTGAGATGCCGCCCCCCATCCACGATCAGGGTTTCGCCGGTGACAACCTGCGGACCCGTGACGAAATGCAGAATAGCATCGGCGACGGTCTCGGGAGTGGCCGTAACCCCCAGCGGCGCATTATCCCGATTAAATGCCATGATTTTGGCGTAACGTTCTTCACCGAAACCTTCTCGCAACCATTCACCTTCTATAAAACCAGGGCACACGGCATTGATACGTAACTTCGGACCCAGTGCCCTTGCCAGGGAAAGGGTCATGGTCACCATCGCACCTTTTGAGGCCGCGTAAGCGACACAACTACCTATCCCGGTCACGCCTGCCGTGGATGCCACATTAACCACAACGCCTCCATCTTCCTGAGACTGCATCGCCGCCGCAACCGCACGCACCATTTGATAGGCCCCAATCACGTTAACACCATAGATGCGCTGGAAGTCCGCGGCGTCTAAGCCATTCAGGTCGGCATGGTTCACAAACTTGGTGGTGCCGGCATTATTGACCAATACGTCGATGCGACCCCATTTTTCCATCGCTGCCTGCGCCATTGCCCGGCAGTCCGCATCCTCTGCTACGTTCGCCTGCACGACGAGGGTTTCAACTCCCGCTTGCTCGCAGTCACTGGCCACCGCATTGGCGCCATCTCCGTTGCTGTTGTAATTGATCACCACATGGCAACCCAAAGAGGCCAAAAGGCGCGCAGTAGCTGCACCTACGCCGCTACTTGATCCGGTAACGATGGCCACGCGTTTACTTAAGTCTTTCACTATGCTGTCCTGACAGTTTTGTTAATAGATCTGCATGTGAAAGCTAGCACAAAACCGGATTAATTCCCGCACTCGACAGAGTCGACTGCAGGCCAATGTTTCTGGGGATGAGATGAGTTAAATACAAGAAAGTAAGTTGTTGCAACGCGCAATTATTCCGTTACAATACGTAACACTTTTAGTGGCATGCCAACCTTTATATGTCCTGGTAATAGATAAGTCTGTGGGACATAAAAAATCCGAGTACAGAGATCGTATTTCCCGCGAATTAAGATGAAACGGGCTGCGTCAGTGACCTTGACGCCGGTATACCCTGCAAGCCCAGCAAACCGTTACTGGTGGCGCGCAATAACCGCTCGTCCCTCATAAAGGCTGGAGGCCTCAGTGAAAAAGCAACATGTAGTTTCCCTTGCCATTCTTGGGTTCATCACCTTGTGGATGTGGATTCCGCGTTCTGGCACCAGCACCGCAGAAGTCCCGGAAGAACCAGATCGCGAAATACTGGCAGTGGCCGAAGGTCAACCAGTTAGCGAAGATCCCAACGTGATCTCGGTGCGGGCCGAACGCATTGGCCCAGAACCTTATGTTGAACAGGTGCTAGTAAGAGGACGAACCCGGGCCATTCGTCATGTTCAGGTCCGGGCTGAACAGGCTGGTCGTATCATCAGTAACCCCGTGGCGCGAGGCGCGCGCGTGCAGGCAGGCGATGTATTGTGTGAGATAGCCACCGACGACCGTGCAGCTAATCTGAACGAAGCCGTCGCCCAGCGCGAGCGCGCCCAGTTCGAATATGCAGCCGCAGTGGATTTACAGGCACGCAATCTCCAGTCTGACGTAGCGGTTGCTCAACTAAAGGCCGCGTTGGAATCATCCGAAGCAGCGGTAGCAAGGGCGCAACTCGCGGTCGCTCGAACCCGGATTGTTGCCCCCTTCGACGGGGTCATTGAAACACGCTCAGTCGAAGTAGGAGACTTATTGAATGCGGGAACGGTCTGTGCTTCTGTGCTCGATGACAGCCCGATGCTTCTGGTCGGGCTGGTCCCGGAACAAGAAGTGAGCCGTATTCAGATCGGCGCTGCTGTTGATGGTTTGCTGCTCAACGGACAGCGTGTTACCGGCACCGTGACTTTTCTGTCTGCGGCGGCAGATTCCGTATCGCGCAGTTACCGCATAGAAGTGGAAGTCGATCCAAGCGATCAGACCATACGCGAAGGCATCACTACCGAAATCCTCGTGGACGCAGATGAAGTCATGGCGCATCGCATACCCTCTTCCGCACTCACCCTGGATGATAATGGGGACATCGGCGTCAAGCTGATTGAGGTGGGTAACACGGTTGCTTTCCGCAAGGTAAATATCGTTGGTGACGACACCAACCAGCTCAATCCAGGCATCTGGGTGACCGGCCTTCAAGGCGCAGTCACCCTGGTTACCGTCGGCCAGGAAATTGTTTTCCCAGGACAAACTGTAGGCGCCAACTTTGAATGGGATCAGTAGCACCAAGCCAAGAGCGAACAAGCCTTATGATTAATTACATAGACACCGCAGTAGCTCGTTCTCGAACCACCTTGAGCGTGTTCGTCGCAATTATGCTGACTGGATTTGCCTCCTACCTCGCGATCCCCGTCGAATTGAACCCTGACGTTGACGTGCCAATCATCGTGACCACCATCATTCACGAGGGCATTTCCCCCGAGGACGCGGAGCGTTTGCTCGCCAAACCTGCGGAGCTGGAACTTAAAACCCTGGACGGTATCACCCAGATTAGCTCCTTTTCCAGTGAAAACGCTGCAACCATAATTACTGAGTTCGATATCGACTTCGAGTCTTCTACCGCCCTGGCAGACGTGCGCGAGGCAATCAATCGCTCCAAGGCGCGCTTCCCCCAAAACACCGAAGAGCCTCTCATCACTGAAGTCTCCGCAGCTGAGCTCCCGATTGTCCAGATCGCCATTGGTGGCGAGGGTGTTGCGGAGCGAGTCTTGCTTCGAATTGCCGAGGAGCTGCAGCGCGAAATTGAAATTCTGCCAACTGTATTAGAAGCGGCTATGGTAGGCAATCGCGAGGAAATGTTGGAAGCAGTCATAGATCCGGCCAAGCTAGAGACTTACGGCATCCCTAATTCTGCGATTGTCCAGGCCGTCACCAGCAATAACCGCTTGATTCCTGCTGGCCAGGTTGACACCGGGCAAGGGAGCTTTTCCGTCAAAGTACCCGGTCTGATCGAAAACGCCAACGACCTGTTTGATCTGCCCCTGGCTTCATCTGGAGACGGCGTGCTAACAGTATCTGACATAGCCGATGTGCGGCGCACTTTCAAGGATGCAACGCGCTACGCTTTCGCCAATGGCTCATCGTCAATATCTCTTAACGTCATGAAACGGAACGGTGCGAATCTGGTTGAGGCCATGACCCAGGTCGATGCGGTCGTGAATGAGATTCGACCCACCCTGCCGCCAGCCGTATCCGTGTCATACATCAACAACACTGCTCCGCTAGTCATAGAGCAGAACATGGGGCTGCAGGGCAATATGGCGACAGCCATGGTGTTAGTGCTGATTGTGGTTATAGCATCGGTCGGGGTACGTTCCGGCTTGCTGGTCACACTCGCTGTGCCATTCTCATTCTTCTTCGCCTTCATCATCATCAGTCTGCTGGGGTTCACCTACAACTTCATGGTGATTTTTGGCTTGCTGCTTGGTCTCGGCATGCTTATTGATGGCGCGATAGTCATGGTGGAATACGCTGACCGTAAAATGACCGAGGGTATGGATAGTGTCGAAGCCTATCGTATGGCCGTGCACCGCATGTTCTGGCCGATCCTGGCTTCTACCGCCACCACCCTGGCAGCTTTTTTACCCATCATGTTCTGGCCCGGTGTGGCCGGGCAGTTCATGAGCTATCTGCCAATCACCGTGTTTGCTGTGCTGATTGGCTCCCTGTTTTATGCCCTGTTGTTTGCACCAACAATTGGTGCACTCATCGGCCGATCCACTGGCAGCGACAGTGACAGCGCCTATCTGCAAACCCTGGAGACAGGTGATCCAGAAAATACGCGTGGCATTACCGGGTACTACGCAAAAGTACTTGACCTTGCGGTCCGCATGCCGATCGCGGTGTTTGTTCTCAGTATCCTGATGCTGGTTACGATCGTGACCGCCTATGGCCGCTACGGCGCAGGGATTGAGTTCTTCACCGGCGTCGAGCCCGGCCAGACCCAGATTCAGGTTTTTGCCCGCGGCAACTTCTCACCCGCAGAGGTGCGCAATGTCATGCTGGATGTAGAGTCCCGCGTCCGCGCAGCTGGACACATCAAGGGTATTGTCACCCAATCAGGTGCAGGTCAGCAGATGGGTGGTGACCAGCAGACAGCACCAGATCTTATCGGCAGCATTTTTGTCGAAATGACTGATCGTCGAGTTCGCGACATCGACGGCTTTGAGGTGGAAAACCTGTATCGAGAAGCCATCGCCAACATGCCCGGCGTTCGCGCCGAGGTAGTCACTGTTGAGAATGGCCCACCAGTGGGCAAAGAAATTCAAATTGAACTGTCCGGAGACGACCTTGACCAGCTGTTCGCCGAGGCCACTCGCATTCGTACCTACATGGAAGAAGAGTTGGGCTCAGAACTCATTGACATTGACGATACCGCACCCATTCCGGGCATCGAATGGGAATTTATCGTGGATCGCGCCCGCGCCGCCATGCTCGGCGCCAATATGACCGAGATTGGCACTGCGATTCAGTTAATGACTAACGGCATCTTTATGGGTGACTATCGCCCCGATGACAGTGAGGAGGAAGTCGACATTCGAGTTCGCTATCCTGCAAAATATCGCGGCATCGATCAAATGGAAAATATTCGAATCAGCACTGTGAACGGGCCAGTGCCAATTAGCAGTTTTGTGTCTCGTGTCGCGCAACCAAAAGTCAGCTCCATCCAAAGGGTAGATGGCGCCCGCGTGGTTTATGTGCGCGCGAACCCTGCTCCCGGCGTGGTAGCTGACAATAAGCTACAGGAAATCTCCGCCTGGCTGGAAGCGAATCCTCCTGAAAACGGTGTTTTCTACCAGTTCCGGGGCGCCAACGAGGAGCAGGAGCAGTCCGCAGCCTTCCTTGGCCAGGCTTTCTCACTGGCCATGGCCCTGATGGCGATTCTTCTTGTTACTCAGTTCAATAGCTACTATCAGGCACTCTTGATCCTGTCCTCGGTTCTGCTCTCTACCGCTGGCGTGCTCTTGGGTCTGCTCACGACGGGCCAAACTTTCTCGGTAATCCTTACCGGCATTGGCATCGTGGCACTGGCGGGAATTATTGTGAATAACAATATCGTACTCATTGACACCTTCAATGTGTTGCGCCGTGAACACCCCGATTGGGAATTGCGGAAAATCATTGTACACACCGGTGTCCAGCGCCTGCGGCCAGTATTCTTGACAACGTTCACGACCGGTTTCGGCCTATTGCCTCTGGCAATGGGTGTTTCCGTAGACCTTATAGGTGCAGAGATCGAAGTAGGCGGCCCTATTACTTCGCAATGGGTGAGCCTCGCCTCTGCCATAGTGTTCGGACTCTCCTTCGCCACCATATTGACGCTGATCGTTACACCTGCGATGCTGGCTCTCCCGAAACGGCTGCGGGATCTGTTTCGTCGCAAGCCAACAGCCAGCGCACCGGCACAACCTAGCCTGGCTTCCTGACTTTAGCGAGTCTGGCCAACGCGTTGGTCAGGCTTATTCTTTTCCTTTTCCATCCAAAATCCGCATAATCACGATCTAGCGCCCTGCCCCCAATTCATGACACAATCGCCGGCTAATTCAAAGCTCATCCAAAGCCAATGGCACTGTTAGCCGCCTTCTTCTTTACAAGTATACTGTTCTCGTTTCTCTGCTCCATTCTTGAAGCCGTGTTGTTGAGCATTACCCCTGCCTATGTGGGCATTCAGCAACAGCGGCAGTCGCGAATCGCAGATGACCTGGTACGTTTCAAGGATGATATCGATCGGCCGCTGGCCGCCATCCTGACCCTGAACACAATTGCCCACACCGTTGGAGCAATCGGCGTAGGGTCCCAGGCTGCTGAAATTTTTGGGGAATCCATTCTCATTATCGCAGGTATCCCCCTGATAAGCCTGGAGGCTCTTATTGCTGGCCTGATGACGCTGGCGATCCTGATCTTTTCAGAAGTCATCCCCAAAACCATGGGAGCTAACAACTGGGAAGCTCTGACCCCCTTTAGCATCGCGGCTCTGAAGGTCATGTTGCTGCTACTCGCGCCGTTGGTGTGGATTAGCCAGTACATCACCCGTCACCTGAAAAAAGACAAAGACAAGCCCGTCCTTAGTCGCAGCGATTTCCTGGCTATGGCCGAAATAGGCAAAGAGCATGGTGTTCTTGAGGAAAATGAGCAGACGATAATCCACAACCTATTGCGCTTTTCGAAAGTGCTGGTCAAGGATGTAATGACTCCACGCATAGTGGTGATTGCAGCCAGTGAAAACTCCACGGTTCGAGAATTTCATGAACAGCATGCGGACCTGCCCTTTTCCAGAATTCCTATTTATCACGATAAAAATGATAACGTGACAGGTTACGTCTTGAAGGATGATGTTTTACTGAACCTGGTAGACGAACAGGATGAAAAAATTCTGCGGGACTTGCGACGAGATATCATCGTGGTGCATAAAACCCTGCCCATTCCTAACCTTCTTGACACATTCATTATCAAGAAGGAACACCTGGCACTGGTAGTAGATGAATTCGGTGGCATGGAAGGTATTGTGACTATGGAAGACATCATCGAGACTCTGCTCGGTCTTGAAATTGTTGATGAGTCTGATAACGAAGAGAATATGCAGGCATTGGCCCGCAAAAACTGGGAGCGACGGGCTAAAAGGATGGGGATTGTGACCAATTCCGAGAAACCGGTTACGGACTAGAGCGTGAAGGTAACAGATTAAAAACCAAAACCAAATACACTGTATATCTTGTGCTACCTGCCCCTTTAATACTGCTGCGCATATAGGGCAAACAACATTCAGATCGAGCCAGATCCGCCCCGCCTTATTTTCACTCAGCTGTTTATCCCGCCTAACTTTTCCTCTCTTTTCTCTCTAATCCGCAGCTATCAACAATTGCCACTGAGACCGATCAAGCGCTCGCCCGACAGTCAGAAAACAGCACCGATTGCCGAGGCATTGTGACAAATTGTTACCCATAGGAAAGACCAAATTCTGCTGTGATAGTATTTTCTCAGTTCAGTGATTAGCGCCTTAAGGGATAAGGAACTGGCTGCTGGATAGCTAAAGTCTGGAGCTTGGAAGTTTTTCTTTGTTCCCCCCTTTTCTAAAGCATCGAGCGGCTTTCAAGTCTCCGCTTTAGCGACTTTAAAAATTTGCCGCAACTCAGCTGCGCGCAACAACTACCTCACTTACTCAACTCTCTGTCTCAAATCAATTGCACTTTTCGCCAGTAGACTCTGCCGGATATCACCCGCTATTAGCTAAGCTGCCTTTCACAGATCCGAGCATCCAAGGTCTAAGCAGCAGGCGATAGAAGGCAATTCAGAAGGTTCTCGATACCCATGACGAAGCACTCAACAGGAACACTGAAAGTGCATTTCGCATGCAGTCGGTCAATAGAATGAGTATGAAATATACGCGGGTTGCGGGGTTGTGGGGTTCTAGTTGAGAGTCGCGAGCAAACGATCTCTGGCGGCTCGCTCACTCTGACGTAACTGTTCGCGATTGCGATTGGACATCAGGAAAAGATACTGCTCGGTAAGGCCAATGGATTGGTGCAGGAACGCGAACTTGGGATCTTCCGCGGGCAGCGTTTGCTCGGCCACCGCAAGCCGAGTCTTGAACAGCTTCCGCGCTTTTTCCAGGTGTAAACGACGTTTACCGTCTACATTGGCGTTGAATGCGTTCACGTGCCATGACGACACCTTCTGCAGACCTAATTCGAGACGCGGATCGTCATTGTCATACAATCTTTGATAAAGATGCTCGAGGTAGCCAAAGTGATTGTCTACCGATTCCCAATCCTCCAGCTCAATCTCACTGACAATCATGCTTTGAACGATGGGAATCTGAGAGCCGTGCAAGAGGCCATTAGCAACCCGGGTGATTTTCCAGGCCTGGTCGAACGCCTCAAGTGCGGCCACATGATCCCCTGCTTCCTGACGCTGCAGAGCCTGAATGGTCAGTACATCAAACTGGGTTCGGTCATAAGGATTGAAAAAGGCGTCTTGCTGACCCTTTGTCGCGAGTTCAGCGATGGTATTGTCTTCCGGTTCTATGAGGCGCCACTGCAACGCGGTGTCGGCAGCATCATCAGCCGCAGCGAATGACGCAGCGAATAAAAAGATGAGCAAGGGGGAAAGACCAGCCAGCGTACTTGGCAGATCACGAAAGAAAGCTGAGAGATTCGTGAATATGTTGTCTGTCATACAAGCCATTGTGACGCCCTGGTGATTTAAAGAATGGCTTATAAGTTATTCTTTTTCAAGAATATTTTTTCAAAAATTTCATTTATATTACATTAGCGTTACAATCGAAATAAATATATGCTTATATTTCAATAAGTTAGGAATCCCCGAATATGTCAATAAGGTAACAATATTGTAATATTAGTCAGGCAAGAATGGGCAGTTTTGCAGTGAAATT
>DLPV01000027.1:49612-110565 GCA_002477465.1 Gammaproteobacteria bacterium UBA7449
GCAAAGGGCTCGGGAGGGCAAGTTCGACCAGACAAGACAATCGAAATATTAAGCAGGACTATCGGTAGGTACGATTGGCAATCACAGCTTCCATCAGCAGCAGCAACATCACCAGGCCAAGAATCCACCACCACAGCCGCTGCGGTCGCTCCAATTCTTCAATGAGTTGTGCGGTTTGCACAGCGCGTGACTGCAGCGGACTGGTGTCCGGGTTAACTACAGCATCATAAAGGGTCGAAAGCGGTAATCGAGTCAGATTGCTCTCTTCAGGCAGCATATTAACTGCATAGCGCGCCGCGCTATCGCCAGCCGAAGCGGTCAGTATTCCAGGTTCGCTGGCGATCAGAACCTTGTTATCTGCCAGACTGAGGGTTTGATTGTCGACGTTGCTAACGATGACAGGGTTTTGCTCTGATCCGGGCAAGGAAAAGTTAATGCTGTCGCCAATATTGAATGACCTTGGCCCGATCTCTGATTGCACGAGATGTCTCAGAGTTTCATGGATAAAAGGTAGAAATAGCCCCTGCAGCGGCAAATTATTCCACTCCAGATCCAGGCTCGAAGCAAACAGCAGCACTCTGCCCTCACCGACATCTTTTTCAACCAACGCTGCCTCAGTATTGTCGAACTGCATGAGCACATTGGCTTCCTCAGTTGGCCTAAGCAGCCAATGCCCCTGAAAGCGCGCCATCCAATCGCTGTCCAGTGGTCGCAGAATCGGGTGCCGCCGATCATAGTCTGCAATCACCAGGTAATCGCCGCGCCCCAGCATATCTGTACTCTGGAGCTGGGCCGGCGTGATTTCTCCAAACTGGCGATTGAACAACTCTGCATTGACCCGGTCTCCGGGCGCAATCAGCAGACTACCCCCCTGGTTGACGTAATCGGTCAATTCGCTCGCCTGGCCGGTGCTGAGATCGCCCACATTGAGCAATGCCACAACATCACTCTGACGCAACGCAGCAGCAGACAATTCCGCTGATTCGATAGTCTGCAGGGAGAATGGCGATCCCTCTGTACTGCTCACCGCCAGTCCAAACCAGTGACCCTCGTCGTCAAACCAATTTGCGGAAGACTCGCCATTAACCAGCAGCACGTTGATTTTGGGCAGGACATCGACGGTAAAATAATAGGCATTGTCATCGCTGAACTCATCGCCGCTTACCCGCACTTCTCCCACGTAGGTACCCTCAGCATCGAATTCGACATCAAAGGTAACGACCTGCTCTGAACGATCAGCAAGATCCAGCCCGGCTCGATCAACCATTTGCCCATTCAGACTAAGGCTAACTTCCCCCTGCTCAAGCAGGCGCGTGCCGGTGCTTCGCACCCGCGCCAAAATCTGCTGTTCCGCAGAATCTTCGAGAAGTTGCTCCGGCGCGCGCACATCCGTGAGGGCCAGATTTTCACTTTCTGCTGCACCTACATCTATCAGATTCAATGCGACGCCCGGCGCAAGCTTCCAGGTTTCATCCGCCGCCTGCATGCCAATGTCCTGAAAATCAGAAATTAGATAGATCGCACGATTTTCATAACGGGAGTTTTCCAGCAACTGATCGGCCAAGCGCAGATTGGGGTAGTAGCGGGTCGCGCCGTAGCCAGGTTCTTCAATGTCTTCAATGAGCTCGCGGATGCTGTCGACATCTCCATCCAGTTCGCGCACCAACTCGGCACCACCGGAAAATGCCACCAGTGCAACTTCGTCTCCTCCAGTAAAGCGATCCAATACATCCAGCGCCTCAGCCTTGGCGTCGTCAAAATTATCGCCATAGCGCATGCTCATGGAAGTATCCAACAGGATGACGGCTGACTGTGGGTCCGCGTCCACCAATCGCGCCACCGATTGATTCAATAGTGGCCTGGCGAACGCGATAACCAGCAGGGCGATGACAGCGGCCCGCAGCAGTAACAAGGCAATCTGCTGCAGGTGCTGAAACAAGACCAGCTTCTTCGATGTCTTCTTGAGAAATCGAATGGTACTGAACATAATCTTGGGTGGCTTTTCCCGACGGATAAGGTGAATCGCTACCGGGATAAGGGCTGCCAACAGGCCTAACAGGAACAGCGGTGTCAGAAATACCATGGCGTACTGCGACTCCTAGAAACTCTTGGCCCGTTTGGACATGTAAGCAGACAAAGCCTCGTCCAGCGGCTCACCGGTATTGAGCAGGCAATAGTCCACCCCGCTGCTCTGGCACGTTTTACGACAATAGCCTAAAAATTCATTAAGGTTTTCCAGGTAGGCATTCCGTATCGCTGCGGGTGACGTGATGTAAGATTCATTGTCTTCCATGTCAATAAACTCTGATGCTTCATTGAACGGAAAGTTGAGTTCCGCATCATCCATGATCTGGAATGTAATGATGTCGTTTCCCATACCCTGCAAATTCTGCAGCGTATTAATTACTCGCTCTTCGTCATCCAGCATATCTGAAATGAGAATTACGATGCTCTTCTTGTTCAATGATGCAGCAAGATCAGTTAGTGGCTTTACCGTGTCAGTTTTATTGCCAGACTCTACCGTGGAAAGGGTACGCAGAACATGCATCAGATGCGGTTGCCTGCACTTGGCTGGAAGATATTCCCTGACCTGATCATCAAAGGTTATCAGACCCACGGCATCGCGCTGCTTCATGATGAAATATGCGAGGGCTGAGGCCAGGGTAATGCCGTAGTTAAGTTTACTCATACCCCCGGAGCTGTATGCCATGGAGGCGCTGGTATCCAGCAAAATCATACAGCGGACATTAGTCTCATCTTCATATTGCTTAATGTACATATTGTCGCTGCGCGCGTAGAGTTTCCAGTCCACGTGACGCATATCGTCACCGCGCTGATAGTGCCGGTAATCATTGAATTCAACACTGAATCCGCGGTTCGGGCTCTTGTGCAGGCCGGAGAGAAAACCTTCCACCACTACCCGCGCACGCAATTCGAGATTGCTGAGGCCCGCAAGCACATCAGGGTCAAGGAAATTGATGGAATCTGCCATAGCGTTAATTCTTCAATGATGAACGAAGGCGGAGCTCAAATCTCGGAGCTCGGCTCAGGTACTGCTTCCAGCAAGCGCTTGATTACGTCGTCGGTAGTGACGCGTTCCGCTTCGGCATGAAAATTCAGCAACACACGATGCCGCAACACAGAAGGTGCCAGGGCGCGCACATCGCCGTAGGAAACATTATAGCGACCCAGAAGCAAGGCCCTCACCTTACCGGCGAGAATTAAATTCTGCGAGGCGCGAATACCTGCCCCCCAGCTGACCCAATCCTTGATGAAGTCCGGCGCTGTCTCACTCTGGGGGCGAGAAGCATGCACCAGTCTCACAGCATATTTGATCACCGCTTCAGCTGCCGGCACCTGGCGAGCGATGCGCTGAAATTCCAGTATATCTTCACCGCTCAATGGGTGAGCGAGTCCACTATCATGGGTTTGTGTGGTCTGGCTCACCACCTTTACTTCATCATCTTCAGAAAGATAGCCCAGCTCGATTTTAAACATGAAGCGGTCCAACTGTGCCTCCGGCAAGGGATAGGTTCCTTCCAGCTCAATCGGGTTCTGAGTCGCCAGCACGAAGAAGGGTTTGGACATGGGATAGGTGACCCCGGCCGCTGTCACCTGACGCTCCTCCATCGCCTCCAGGAGTGAAGACTGGGTCTTTGGAGGCGTTCGATTAATTTCATCCGCTAACAGGATATTGGTGAAGATGGGTCCTTTGACAAACTTGAGTTGGCGTCCACCTTCTGCCGATTCTTCAACGACCTCGGAGCCCACTACATCAGCTGGCATCAGGTCAGGCGTAAACTGAATACGGCTGAAGTCAACTTGCAGGATATCGGCTACTGTCTTGATCAGCAGGGTCTTTGCCAGACCAGGAACACCGGTCACCAGCACGTGACCACCACCAAATAACGCAATCAGCAGTTCATCGATAATATCTTCCTGACCAATGATAACTTTCTTGATCTCGCCAACAATCTGGTCGCGACCATCCTGCATGCGTTTGACCAGAGCAATATCATCCTGACCCTCGATATCCAGTACTTCTTCTTGTTCTGCCATGGTTTAGTCCTTTCTTTCAGTCGCTCAATGGCTAAATGCGTAAATGAGAAAATTAATGCCGATTTTGTAGGCTTCGTTGGTAGACCTGGTGGGATAGCCTTCATAAAAAGTATGTTCCCAGCCATCTCCCAGATCTGTGTTGTAATTTGCCACCATCATAACCCGGCCATCATCATCCAAAACTGCATACACCTCGGGAGGGTAACTCGGGTCATCGAGATTCATGAAGCCACCAAAGTCCCAGGTCACCATACGACCCGGAACCTGCGCGATTTCATCAATATCAAAAAACGTGTGAAAAATTTCGTGACTGGTGTCCAGTTTCACAATCTCGCGATCGGGGAAGATCTTTCCCATCTCCACGAACATGTCATCGAGATGAGGTTGCCCCCAAAAATCATCGACCATGACAAAGCCACCGCGAAACATGAATTCACGCAGCGCTTCGATCTCTTCGGGCGAAAAATTGGGACCGCTGTAGGAGGAACCAATTGGCACCCGCTTCCAGTTCATGTAGAGAAAAATATGTTCGTATAAGCGCGGATCCGTAAGCTGAATATAAGTGTGGTTACCCGGGTTCGTATCAACATTGGTATAACGCTGAACACCCCGCAGAAAATTTTCATCAGAGTCCGGATAGTCCGTATCCCACCAGCCACCGCGACGACGCCAGCCATATCCACCCTGACCACCACCATGGTTGGTATACTGACCGCGCAGCCAGGTGAATTCCGCAATGTCTGTACCGTAGATTGCCAGATCTTCATTGTTGCTGGGTAAGGGCATCACCTGCGCGACAACCGGACCTGCCAACAAGCTCAGCAAACACAGATTCGCCAGGCAACTAAATCTCACTGGCCGGATTCTCCTGCAACAGACTCCAGTAGAAGCCGTTGTGCGCGCTCAAAACTTGGCGCTTGTTCCAGGGCATAAAGCAAATTCTGCTTGGCCTGCCCGGGCTGCCCATTATTGAGATAAGCCTCCGCCAGGTTAGTTCTCGCCTCTACCGGATCACTGATTTCAAGCTGCATCATAACTTCATATTCGGTGACTGCCAGGGCACTATCGCTCACCGCTTCAGCATACCGTGCCTTCAGCTCGTGGACATCATTGCGATAAGGGTCAACCTGGATCGCCCGGTCAATATAGTAGGCTGCGCGCTCGTAGTCCGCTGCGGCAAGGGCCGACTCTGCTAACTCAATGGCGGCGCCATAGTCATGCTGCAGGTTTTCTAGCAGCGTTTCCAACCACTGTAACTTTGCTTCTTGATTACCTTCGCGGTCATAAATCTGTGACAGCACCAATGCTGGACTGGGATAACCGGTATAGCTGGGCAGCATCTCGTAGGCTATTTCCAGATACTGTTTGGCTTCGGCAAAGGCCTCTTCCTTGAACAGTACGATGCCTAATTGCAGGTAGGCCTGAAAGTCGCGTTCGTTTTCTTCGATTCGCGAACGCATGTGCTGCTTCAATGAAGCATTATTGTAGAGTTCCGCGAGGATAGCGCTGCTGTTTTCTCGAATGCCGTGACCGTGACCTTCTCCCTCGTCTGGCACATCTTCCGTATGGGCATAGACATTGATTTCCTGTACCCGCTGATCGATCCAGCGCTGAAATCCACCGTCAAATTCATTCAGGCTCATGTCGAATGCCGCTCGAAAGCGCTCTGACTCCTCCTTGATCTCGCCATATTCGTAAATCAGGTCAACGAGTTTATTGAAGCCGTAAGTTTCAGTGATGTAGTCCACTACCAGATAAGACTGGAAATAGGCAAAGCTCAGGTCAGCATTGTTCTGCGCGCCGGAGAAACCGCTGTTGAGATCGCCTATTGGCAAAAGCTTCTGCTCTTCCGCGGCACGCACCAGATCCAGGCCCTGACTGCGTCCCCAGTAAGACCTGCCTTCCCGCTCTTCCCAGACTGATATGCCTTCTGACAGCCAGCGTGGAATTCTGTTATCGGTCATCTGCAAGGTGATGACGTGCGCAAACTCATGCCAGACGATCTCCTGCCAGTTTGCCGTCAGCGTATCGGGCGAAATGAGGGTAATGACTTTACCGAAACAGATGCCAACCAAAGGGCCAATATCCGGCAGTCCCACTGAACGGACAGCGAAATCTGCGGTGTCCTCAAAGACTTCGATAAGTGTTTTGCCTTCCGGCTCATAGTTGTACTTTGCGCTCAGCGTTGTCCAGCTTTCCTCTAGCAGCGGCTCGAGGTAAGGCCATAGAATAAGTGAGTCGCGCTCACTCATATGCACCTTGAAATGCTCGCTTTCCACTGTGGCGTAAGTCTCTAAGGTGTCGAAGACTTTCAGCATATTGGAAGTCATTACGTTGAAAGGATCGTTATCGAATCCAATCTCTAGATTTCGGCGTCCTTCCTCTTCTTCGCCAAGACGAATCAGATTACTGCCCAACAAGGTGTAGCCCTGCCAGTACTCCGGGTCAAACTCGATGCTGGAGCGGGCATACTCCACTGCTTCGGTGAAGCGATAGTTATTACCAAAACTGTCTGCGATATGACCAAGAAATTCCGCGTTATCAGGGCTGAATGCTTCAACCTGCTGGCGATAGTCCTCGTAGGCGGACATGCGCTCTTCCAGGGCTGCCTTGGCCGCGAGCACGCTCAGTGTCTTTAAAGACTCAGGGTTCAGCGCCAACACCTGGCGGAAATATTCCTGCGCCTCGTCCTCGCGCCCGTTCATCATGAGCAACTGCCCATAGGTCTCCAGCGCTAAAATCGAATTAGGGTTAATGGCCAGGGCCCGTTGCAATGAGCGCTCATCCCCAACTACACGGGCCATACCAACCAGGGCAGGCACATGGCGTCCGTTTAGATCCAGCGCATCCTGGTAACCGCGCTCTGCATCTGCCGCGTTGTATTTTTCAAGAAATAGATCCGCCCACAGGGTATGGGCCTCAAGGTTATTGGGATTAGCACGGGTCGCCTCGTCAAACAGGCTATTGGCGTCATGAAAATTACCTAACAACCAGCTCGCCATTGCCACCATGGCGACATCTTCTGAACTAAACACCAGACCATCGTTGTAGCGCTGCACCGCCCTGTCCAGAACCGAGAACGCCTGCTCGTTCTCACCAACAAACTTCAGCAGACTGCCATACTGCACCAATGTGCGCACTGGAGGTTCTGCATTACCATCCACAACTTGTTGCAGCATCGCCAGGGCTTCTGCCGATCTGCCTGTGGCCCGCATTATCTCTGCCAGTTGCGTCGTCAGCAGCGGAAATCCCACATAATCCTCATCATCAATGGCGTCCGCCACCACACTTTCTGCTTCCTGGTAATTCCCCATCATCGCCAGTGCCTTACTGGCACCAATCAAGCCATCAGCACGGTCAAGCCCGTCTGCCATCTTGAAAATTTCACTGGCCGCAGCGTAGGAGCCATTCAGCATCATCTGCTCACCACGATAAAGCGGCGAGTCGTTGGTCTGGGGAATATCATCCTGTGCGATCGCCAGCGTTGTCACCAGCATCAGGCCACCGAGAACAAGGCCTCTGATTGAACCAGGAGTAAATAGACCAGCATTGAGATCAGTCATTGCTCGCACCATTGGTTTGAGAGGGTTGAGTGATTTGGGAGTTCGTGGAATCATCGGGACGATACTGCGCATTAAATCGTGCTGTGGCACGCGCCAGCTCTACCAGCAGAGTCTCCATTTGCGACCAATAATCGGCTTCCAGGTATTCAGCCTTTCGGCCTCGCATGATAATTACCGAACGTTCAAGTTCCTGAATCCGCGCCTTCAGTTGCAGTGCTTCCGCAGACAGGCCAGCGCTATCATCCACCAGGGTGTCGATATAGGCTATTTCCGCCAGACGCCCATCGGCCACGTCAACTGCAGGATTTAGGCTAAACAGGGCATCGCCATTGTCGTCCAGTCCAGCATGCTCAGCGGCGAGACGGCCCTGTTCTTCATACCAGAGTTCAACATTGGCCTTGGCATATTCAAATGCCTCCAACATGGATACCCGGTTGTTCTTGTCACGATCACCATTGCGTTGATCAAGGGCCTCGATGAAGTAACCGGAGAAGATCGGATCATAGCGTTCCGAAGGTGAACGGGTTGATGAAATCACCACGCGCCCCTCACTGGACAGGGAGGACGAAAAGCCGAAACTGGCGCTGCTGGTATTTACCACCACCATGTCTTGCTGATCGAAGCGGTCCAGCATCTCGGCAAACTCAACGCCTGTGATGTCAGGGCCAACGATATTGAATTTTGCTTCTTCCTCTGCACCTGAGCCGTGACCAATCAAATACAAAGTAATCTGATCACCGATTTTAACCCGCGCCGCCAGTTCATCAAGCGCTCCCACTATGCCCTCGCGATTGGTTGGCCCATCCACTCGCTCACCACCAACAAAACTTGTGTCGCCCCGATCGTAGAGCAAGGTGATGGTGTCCGAGCTATAGCCATAATCACGGGTGAGAATATCGTGCAGAGACAGGGACCACTGTCTGAACCGGGAGCTGTTGTCATCGCCAACCGCAGGTCCCGTCATGATTACTGCGAACTTGGTAGTTTCTGGCGTATCCAAAAAGAAATTGGCATTGTCACCGAGATCTGGCAGCTGCGCAGATACCAACAGACTGGCAAGCAAACTAAATAGGCTCACGGTGTATCGAGCCAGACGAGTCACATGTCTTCTTAATACAAACTGATTCATCACGATAAACCCTTGAGTCGACGAGCGACCCAGTCCAGACACAGCAGGGAAATCAGTAGCGCCAGTAGCCAGGGTTGATCCCAGAGATCGATCTGAAATTCTTGGGAGAACGCATTGGGGGTAAATTCAACGGTATCCGCCAAGGCATCAATTCCGTCTACGTTGAAATAGGTGCCACCGCTGGCCTCGGCAATACGGGCCAACAGCCCGCCGTCCATCGCAGCGTTATTGTATTCACGCAGGGATGGCGTAACTACAAAAGCGGCACGCTTCTCGAATGCTCCGGAAGCCCCCTCACCTGCAGCACTGGCTACATCGACCAACAGGTCGTAGACGCCCTCTTCTTCAACCACGAAACTGGCGCGGTAAACACCATCTTCTTCAATATCCCATTCCATAGGCGAATCGGTGACGATGTCCAAAGGATTATTGGTTTGCATCCATAAAGTGGCATCGTTGTCCGGCCCATATTCCATATCCAGCACGGTAGCAGTGATATTGACTTCATCGCCCACGTTATAAAATTCTCGATCGAAATCAATAGTGACCCGCTCCGGTGCGGATACTGCCAACCAACGCAGTAACTGTCGCCACAGTGTCTCATGGGACTCATCGGCGGAAGGCATCATCATTTGCCAGCGCCAGGTACTTGCCGTGGTCAAAGCCACACTGCGACCGCTGCCGAACCGCTGCGTAGCCAGCAGCGGCAAAGCCTGGTTCTGGTATTGCAATAAGGGGTGCTCCATCAGCACCGTGGCACCAGGCTTGATCCGCCCAGTAACATAGACACCCTGCAATTCTGTCAACTGCCGCCACAGTATGTCGTTTTCACTGTCGTCAGCCGCCAGACGCAGCAGCGGAGAAAATTCACCATTATTGGTGAGACGTGGAAAGAAAAGTTC
Source organism: Gammaproteobacteria bacterium UBA7449 (assembly GCA_002477465.1). Taxonomy (GTDB): domain Bacteria; phylum Pseudomonadota; class Gammaproteobacteria; order Pseudomonadales; family Pseudohongiellaceae; genus UBA9145. The sequence continues at coordinate 59,266 of DLPV01000027.1, forward strand.
ACCGGTTGCTTGCGTGCCGCGCCGAATGCCTCCGCGCAAATGGGAGGGCAGGAAGCTTTCTTCAATAAGGGTGACCGGCAGCACATCGGCGATGGGTGTTGAAATGAACCCTTCGTCAATCATACCGCTCATCAGAAAACCGCCACCGCGCTCAGCAACAAAGTCTTCGATCATTTGCAGCTGGTCGGCGTTAAAGAAACTTTCTTCGATATCACCCAATATCAGAGATTCATACTGATAGAGTTCTTCCCTGGAACGGGGAAACCCGCTGCTCAATTCAGTCGGAGACTCTATGCCCTGACGATAGTATTTCTCCGGTCCTGTTTGCAGGTAGGTTGCCAAACGCAGAGATGGATCATCTTCAACGGCTCGACGAATAAACTTGTATTCATTGCGCGGATGCCCCTCAATATAAAGAATATCAAGTGGCTCCTTTTCAGAGTTATCTACGAGAAAACGATATTCATTGTTCTGCTCTATAATCTCACCGCTCTGCAGCTCAACCTCAAGCTCATACACGATGGCTTCTTTGCGTCCCGGCGTAAGCTCTAATTCATAGCGTCGGGTTATTCCCTCAGCACCCAGCGTAATGACTTCAGAGGTGACCTCTTGATCTCCATCGAGCACGGCCATACGAACTTCCTGACCTTCGTAACCTTGATGACTGAGCCCCACAGAGATATTGAACACCGAGCCTTCCAGCACAGTCTTGGCAGCATTGACGTCAACAATGCCGATGTCCTGAGGTATCTGTTCCTGTCCTACACCTACCGTGAAGACAGGTATTTGCCGGTTACCAAAATCCCTGGCCTTGATAAGAGGGTCAATTTCGCTGTTATCAGCGCCATCGGTCAGCAGTATCAACCCACCGAGCGGCAAACCGTTGAGCTGCCCGTCGACATAGTCAAGCGCCTGGCTAATAGAGGAAGCAGTGCCGGCCTCGGTCAGGCCATCTTCGCCAGCAATGCGCTCAGTCTGTTTATCAAAGCGAAAGCTGCGTATTTGAAAGTTTTCAGCCAGGTCATCGATGACGCCAGCGCCGAAGAAGTTCTCGCGTAATGCATCTTGCCGCGATCGCTCTCCGGCCATATCGGTGATTGCCATGCTCTGAGAGTCATCAATAATTACCCCCAGATAAGTCTCTTGCGGGGAAACTTGCAGAGTGGTAATTACTGGCCGCAACAGACAAAAAAGCAGCAGCACCAGCACACTGGAGCGCAGCCCGACCAGAAATGCTTTCCAGGGGGGGCTTAAAGGTCGAGTGGTCTTGAGATAGGTAAGCCAGACACCGGCAACAATGAGGCCGACTAAAACAAGAAAAAGTAACGGACTGATGCCGTAGGCAAAGTCAACATTGCCTTCAGCAAACGCGGTAAAGAGATTAGGTTCTGTGTATTGCATTGCTACTGGATCGAACTACCTGACCCCTGACTTTCCGACAACACACGATAATACTCTTCCACCAGCTCGCGATACTCCTCCGGCACTTCTTCATCAAAAGTGGCGTAGAGCTTGTTATTGATGTTGTCCAATTCAGCCTGGGCGCGCAGCGCACCTTCTAATTCCAGAATTGGCTGCAACAACTGTCGGAAAAGTTCGGGTTGATTAATGAAATCTTCAATGTCCTGTTGGGTAAGCTGTTGACGTATTGAGCGTGCATTACCCCATGGCAGGATGCCACCATCAGTCGTGACACTGCCTCCGATACCTGGGCGTTCCTGGCCATCGCCGCGCGCCCCTCCAATCTGTTGCCTGCCGCCGCGTCCACCGGCCTGGCCCGGCTGGCCACCCTGTTGTTGACCCCCTGACTGCTGGCCTCCGGACTGTTGTCCCCCCGGCTGCTGGCCACCGCTGCGGGCTTGCTCTTGCAGCTGTTCCTGCAACGATTGGGCTAATTGCTGCGAGCGCTGCAGCTGCTCACGCATTTCCCGGAGGCTAGGCGCAGCGCCATTTCCACCGCTGGCCTGCTGACCCGCTTCATTGAAAGCAAGCGCCTGTTGCTCCAGGGCTTCGATTTGTTCTCGCAGGCTCTCGGCATCCTGCGCCGCCTGCTGAATCTGGTCTGACCCTGAACCTTGATTGGAGGGATCCAGCGCGGCCAAAGAACTGGCCAATTCTTCTAACTGCCCTTCAATCTCCTCCTCAATATCCACCGCAAGGTTCACCATGCCGTTGCGCAACACCCTGCTGCTGGTGGACATTTCTTCCCTGATGGGCCGCAACTCCCTTGAGGCTTCCTGTGCCTGGGACATGAGTCGCTGATCTTCGTTGCTACCACGCGCAATGATCGCGCGCAGCATATCCTCAATTTCTTCCAGGTCGCGCTGCTGCTGCTGTTGGGCCTGTATAAGCTCCTGCAAGCTTTCATCGTTGCGGATCGATTGGCGAGTTTGACCAAGGCCCTGCTCTCGGCTGGTTTCCGCTATCTGCTCCTGTAGCTGACGTTGCTGCTGCAGCAACTGCTGGCCGCGTTGGTTAAGATTCTGCGCTAGCTGGTTCACGGAGCGCTCGCCCTGCTGACTCAGCTGTTCTTGCTGCTGACGCAAGTTTTCCAATGCCTTCTGGCTCCGGGCAGCGGCGATTGACGCTGAGTCGCTCTCCGCGGCCTCTTGCATCTGCTGCGCTGCGCGCTGAATCGCGGAATCCTGCTGCTGCCCACCAGAGCTACTGCCGGAGGAAGATGATTGGGATTGGGATTGAGACTGCGATTGGCTGCCACTTTGAGAAGAAGGTTGGGAACTCTGTTGGCGACGTGACATCTGCTGAGCCAATTGCGCGACTTCTCGACTCAACTGCTCTTGTTGACGCATAAGTCGCTCCAGCTCACGACGCTTTTGCTCTTCTGTCATTTGATCTTCACGGCGTGCCAGATTGCGCTGCGCTCGGGTCAGCCCTTCCTGACGACGCGCCAATTCTTCGAGCTTATCGACCTCTTCCTGGTTTTGTCCGCCGCCACCGCCAGGACTGTTGGGCGTCTCATAACGATTCTCGAGCTGTCCCATTTCCATTTCAAACAGTTCACGCAGATCTTCCCGCTCCTGCTGAGCGCCACCACCGCCGCCACCGCCACCTTGCTGTTGCATGCTAATGTTGGTGCGATTGATGCTGGCTTCGGCTTTTAATATGTACTGCAGAGCCAATTGTTCAGGCTGCAGCGCGCTAGTCACCTGCTCCTGTTCTAACTCGCCAGCTGCTGTATTCATTTGCTCGATTGCCAGCGACAGATTTTCCACGGCAGCATCGTAGGTATCGTCAGAGAAGTTTAGTCGCTCAGCGAGTCGATCTATTGACCTACGGGCGCGACTGGTGGCTTCGCGCTGAGACTCGGCGATAATCTCTGCATCGGAGCTGAACTCTTCAGGAGATACCTGGCTCTGTCTGTTTCGCAACTTCCAGGTGGCGGCAATTATATCTTTCTGCACAGACACCAGCGCGCTGCTGTCGCCACCCTGGCCTCCGCCACCACCACCGCCACCACCGCCGGCAGGATTTCGGCGAAACTCTTGGTCGGTCGGGATGATTTGCAGGAAATAAATATCTGAAATAACTTCAACAGGCCCTGCCAAGGTGTTGTTGTCAGCAAGAGTCAAGAAATAGCTGACAAAATCCCCGGGCTCGACACCCAGATCTTCGAGGTAAATCAGCTCATTGCCTGAGATGCTGCGGGCATTGGGTTCGGTAAGGAAATCTACTTCAACCTCATCACTGCCCACCACGCTGTAATTCAGGGTGAATTCACTCAGGCCATAGTCGTCGCTAGCGTCAACCTCGAGGACAACTTCCTCCAATGGCATGACTTCCTGATCTCTACCCGGTCGCTGCAGCGCCAATTCGGGCGGCGTGTCTTCGATCGCCCTGATAAAATAGTCCAGCGGCGCCTGACTCTCGAGACCGGAGAAATCAGTTGCCTGAATGCGGTAAACCCCATCCTGAGTCACGGTGAAGCGGGCGGTGCCAATATTGCCATCGAGGCTTAGCTGCAAATCTTCATAGGCCGGCGGCGCATTGGCCGCTTCTTCATCTTCCTCACGGTAACTCTCTTCAAATTCAAGCAGCGCCGTTTCGATGGCCTTATTGAACTGAATAGTGAGATCGACAACAGTGCCTTCCGGCACTACCATGTCGCCACTATCTTCCTCGGTGATATCATCTATCTGTGTATATTCGGGGTAATCAAACGCTAGATCGATCTGCTCGATCTGCGGTAAATCAAACAGGCTAATCTGATATTGTGGAGAACTCTGCTCACCGCGCTCGTTGAATGCGATGTAATAGGTGGTATCTTCATCGAGTGCAGGGATGAAGTAACTGTATGATGCGCTATCGCTGCCGCTGCCATCTCTGCTCATGGATACGTCGCGCCAGTTTACGTTGTCATCCTGTAATCTGAGGTTAATGGCATCGGGAGTCGCGTTAGTAACCCGTGCGATAATGGTCACACTGTCACCGCGCTGTATGTCGATATTGCCGGGCTCGACAGAAATCTCAATGTCTGGAAAAAATTCTGCCACTGTCAGGGGTTCGCTGATCGCAAATGGCCATGCCAAGCGCGCACCTGATCGCAGCAGGGAATCGGACGTGACAAATAACACCACCACCATGGCGACTACAGCCACCGCGGAGGCGAATGAAATCCAGGATTCCCTCGCAGGAGTGACGGTTTCCACTTCATGCTGCTGTTGTTGCACATGAACCTGTGCATCCTGCCATAGCTGCTGAATAAATTGCTGTGAGACCCCCGCGCGACCGTTGCGCAGATCCTCCTCTGTAAACTCAAGCGATGTCAGCAGGCGCTGTTCGAAATCCGGTATCCGATCTTCAACATAGTGCGCCAACACGCGATCGTCTGTATGTCGGCGGCGCAGCGTGACAACGAATCCCGCCAGCAAGCCTATTCCACACAGAGAGGTGATCAAGAACAGCCCAATAGAACCGGTCTTGCCTGGATCCAGCCACAGCCCCAGCAGGCTACTCGCCAGCAGCAGGCTAGCTAGTGCAATGGCGAACAGACTGCTGACTTTGAGCAGGTACAGATTGCTACGACGACGGCGTAAATGTTGAAGTGTCTGGCGGAGGCTATCGAATGTAGGTGTGGACATGAGTACTCTTTAGAATTGAGTAATAAACAACGGCGTGCCTGATTCTGCGGCAGAACTCTCCGATTGCCTCGAGTATCTATCGGGGCTAATGCGCTGCGCAATTACTCATAGCAAAAACCAGCAGCAACGGCCATTCCACACTGTCTTTCATCTGACCGATGCGGGCCAAGGAAAGTTTCAAATACGAGCTTAACTATCCCACTAACCTGCCCTGAAAAGCAAGGCTTTAACTCTGGGGCATAGCCTCAAAAATCCAGCGAAATCAGTTAGTCGCAGAATTGGCTCATTTTGCCTGTCCTATGCCACAAGCCTGCTATTTTTTACGCCGGAATCAAATCCTCTGGATCAGCTTGGGCATCCCATTTCTTGCGGTCGGTAGTATTTGGAATTTTCCGGGAAGACCCGGATGTTACCTTCAGTGACAGCCTCGAGCAGGGATGACAGCCTGCTAAAACCATTCAGGTCCTGCAGTGTCACAAGCGTGGGCCGCGGCAACACGATATTCTCTGCCGCCGATTCCGCGATCGCTGCTTCCGGGGTTAGCCAAAGGTAATCTCTGATTTCGTCGTTATCGATGTTAACCTCGACCGTTTCATGCAGCGGGCAGACAAAAAACCAGGTCGAGAAGCGCCTCGGCAGCTTTGGCGGGGTCGTCCAGTGCGCGGTGTGGATGAGTTGCTGCTCGGAGATACTGATACCTGCCTCTTCTCTGGTTTCGCGCACCGCTGCCCTGAGGGCCGCCGGATACTCCAGCCCTTCAGGGTGAGCAGCAAAGTCATCGGGATCGAGCCTGCCACCAGGGAAAACCCAATGCCCGCCGTGAAATACCAGGCGTGAATTACGCTGCACTAGCAGGACCTCCAGATGCTCCTGCACCGAGTTCTCTCGAATCAGGACCACGGTGGCGGCCGGCACAGGCTCCATTTCAGTCATGTTGTCTCCCAAAAGCTCATGGTATTGGACTGTATTCCTGCCTGGCATGATAACGAATTAACGGGATTGACTCAGCAAAGTCGTCATAGCGATTGCGAGCGTCGCGATGGGAGCTTAGAATTCATCGGCTTTTCGCTGGAGTCGTCACATCGAATTCAGCCCAACTATTTGAATAGGGAAGAGAAATGAGCATAAGTTTTGAAGGTCGAGTCGCATTCGTCACAGGAGCTGGCGGTGGGCTGGGCAAACAGCACGCCCTGGAACTTGGAAAGAGAGGCGCCAAGGTCGTCGTGAATGACCTCGGTGGTTCCGTCGATGGCACCGGTGGTTCAGCGTCGGCTGCCGAACTGGTGGCACAGGAAATTATCGATAATGGCGGAACCGCCATCGCCAACGGCGCATCGGTCACTGACCTTGATGCGGTTCAGGGTATGGTAGATGACACCATGTCCAAGTGGGGACGCATCGATATCGTTGTCAACAACGCAGGCATCCTGCGCGACAAAACGTTTGCGAAGATGGATCTGGCAAACTGGCACGCGGTTATAGACGTGCATTTAACCGGCAGCCTTAACGTCACCAAATGCGTGTGGCCAATTATGATCGAGCAGAACTATGGCCGCCTGGTCATGACGACTTCTACTTCGGGGCTATTTGGCAATTTTGGTCAGAGCAACTACGGCGCTGCCAAGTTAGGACTAGTCGGCTTCATGAATACACTACGCTTTGAAGGCGCCAAGTATAACGTTTTTACCAACAGCATCGCACCAATTGCCGCTACGCGAATGACGGTTGATCTGCCTGGCTTCGAAGACAGTGCCGAGAAGCTGGCTCCGGAACTGGTGACCCCTGCCGTGGTATTCCTGTGCAGCGACCAGGCGCCCAACGGACGTATCATTCAGGCTGCGGGCGGCCGCTACTACTCGGCGGATGTGCGCGAAAACGTCGGCGTCGATCTAGGTGCGGGTACTTCGGTGGAAGACATCGCGGATAATATCGAGACGATTCTGGATATGAGCGAGAACAAGGGTATCCTTGAGCGCACTCCTCACCGTTAAAGCAGCAAGCCTGGCGGTCAGGATTTTTTTTGGTCCGCCAGGCAACGCTGTATGGATTCATGTTCATCCATGCGTGCTAACAATGCTTTAATTTCCGGCATCTCATTAAATGCATCCCAGTCCAGAGCCTTGCCGGCGACTATTGTGACCAGCCCTACGGTAAACCGGAAGAAGAAGTCCGCATAAGTAATTTCCGGTCCAGCGAGATAGGGTTCATATTTCGCAATTCTATTCAGCGCGGCGAAGCCTTTCTCCAACTGCTTCCTGACTTCTTGCCGTAGCACCGGGTCAGCTGGCGCGCCAAAAAAGACCTCTCCGTAGAGGCGCCGTGCCGGCAACTCCAGATAAATTTCAAGATAGTGAATCAACTCCTCAACTTTGGCGCGCGCAAAGCTGTCCCCTGGATAAAAGGAAGGCTGCTTGCCAAGACTATCCAAGTAATTGAGAATCACCGCGGTCTCAGTGAGAAATCCCTGCTCTGTCTCCAGACATGGGACCTTGCCCATGGGGCTTTTGTCCAGGTAAGTGTTTTCCTGACTGGGTTTGACCAACACTTCCTCAAATTCGAGCTGTTGCTCAATCATTACCGCCTTCACAATGTTGTAGTAGTTACTCAGCGGCATCCCGTACAATTTTAGCGCCATGATTCTCCCCTTCTCCAAGACCTCAATATCAACCAGCGCCTCGCAAATTACTAGTTTGCTCGCCGCTTTGCAAAGCCCAATGCGGTTAGGATGCCTGCGGTGACCAAACGAATCCTCTTGCTTTCAGCATATGACGCCGCCAGCCACAAATACTGGCGTCAGCAGTTGCAGCAGCAGCTACCAGAATTCAATTGGACCCAGTTAGCCTTGCCGGCGCGACACTTCAACTGGCGCATACGCAGCAACGCCATGCAATGGGCAAGTCAGGAGTATGAGCGACTCACGCAATCTCACGATCTGCTGCTTGCCACTTCAATGGTGGATCTTGCGACCCTTAGAGGGCTGATACCAGATTTAGCTCAGATACCTTCGGTGCTATATTTTCATGAAAACCAGTTTGCCTATCCCGCAGGCCAACAGCGCAAAGAGAATGTAGAGCCTCGATTGGTTCCGCTATACAGCGTCATGTGTGCCGAGCAAGTGGCATTCAACTCAGCTTTCAACCGCTCAAGCTGTATAGAGGGCGCCCTGGCTTTGTCAAAACGTTTACCCGAAGCGCTGCCAACACGCCTGTTTGAGAAACTGGAAGCGAGCCTGGTGCTGCCGGTTCCGCTGGTGCCTCCGCCTGAACTCTCCGCTATACATCATCAGCATGAAAATATTGCGAGCGCAGGGGAGTCGGCAATAGGGACCGCAGCGCTGGAAGTCGTGTGGAATCACCGCTGGGAATACGACAAGGGGATTGGATTACTGGCTGAGATTGTGGCCCTGGTGCAAACGCGGGGCCTGCCGGTTCGTTTTCATATAGTCGGACAGCAGTTTCGAGATAAACCCCAGGGATTTTCAGCGATCGAGGTTAGCCTTGCGCAGATTAGCGAACAATCGGGAATCGCCCGTGGTGCCTTTGGCTATGTCAAAGACAGAGAAGACTACCAGCGGCTGCTGAAGAATGCGCACGTGGTGTTGTCAACGGCTGACCATGATTTTCAGGGTCTTGCCGTGCAGGAAGCCTGTCTCGCCGGCTGTCAGGCGCTAGTACCCGATGCCCTGGTTTATCCTGAGTACATCCCCACGCATCAGCGTTTTGCTGTGTACGAGGATGTTCAAAAAACTGCGATAGGCGCAGTTGATATTTTGGCGGCGAAAATAAAGCAGAGGCAGTCAGGCGAGCCTTTGCCGCCGCCGAACCTCAGCGCATTTTGGGGGGAACCGGCACTGGCGCCTTACCGGGATTTGATCAAGCGTCTAAGTCTCTAGTTAGTCTGCTCCAGCAGCGGGAAAACAATAGACTGGCCGATTTGAATACGGTTGAAATCCAGCTCCGGGTTGTATTGGCGAATCAACCAGATTGGCGAGGAATAGCGATTCCGGGCAATGGCACCGATATTGTCGCCGCGACGCACCTGATAAGTTTCTACGCCCTGAATACGGTAACTAGCGAAGAAGTCGCGCTGCATGTTGGAATGAAATTCACGCCGCGCTCGCTCAAATTCGGCGATGCTGACGCCAGAGAATTCCAGTCGCAAGCGCTCGCCAATAATCACGGGGTCTCGATAAGCCATATTGTTGAGGCGCCGGATATCCCAAGCCCTGATACCCAGCCATTCGGCAAAGTGCCCGAGAGTCTCAGAGGCCTGAATTTCCACGGTGTCATTGCTGGCCACTGTGTAGTCAGAGGGGTCGGCAGACAGGGATTCAACCAGTTGTTGCGCCACCTCAGTGTCATCCAGTTCAGGATCAACAGCCTCGGCAGTCTCTTCTTCAGCCGTTACTTCAGAATTCATCTCCTGGTCGTCGGGCAGCACAGCAGCCGGAGGCAGCGATTCATCCATCAAAGCCAGTTCTGTTGTGGTTTCTTCCAGAATTACTGGCGGCGCAGGCTTGGGCTGCTCCACTTCCGGGGCGGCATCGCCGCCGAGCACCACGCCGTCTGAAAACTGAACCTGGGTTGGCGGCTCCGGTCTCAGGTTGGCATCTATCATAGCCACCTGCTCTCCTTCCGACTCGAATCCTGGCAACCTCAAATCCTGTCCCGGATAGATGCGATTGCGATCAGCAATGCCATTCAAGCTGAGAACTTCCTGCTCCGACACACCAAAGCGGGCGGCGATTAGGGACACTGTGTCTCCGCGTCTTACTTGGTAGCGACCATCTGTCGTGGCCTCCGCCTCCACCACCAGCTGAATGGTGTCGACATTATCCTGGGGCAAAAGCAGGCGCTGGCCAATGGAAATTCTATTGCGACTACGCAGCTGATTTAGAGCAACCAGCCGAGAGACAGTGGTATCGAATCTTCGTGCAATGACCGAAAGGCTGTCTCCACGCTCTACCACATAGGCCACGTCGGGCGTTTGCACTGCAAATTTGTAGTCCGTTGGGATCATGGCCAAGAGGTCACCACTGCCAACCGCAGCCGCGCGCACCTTGACTGGAAACCCCCTTGGTATGCGCTTGTTGCCCTCCCAGACAGCGGGGCGCAGCGCGGGGTTATCGGCACGCAACTGCTCCAGGCTAATACCTACCGAACGCGCAAACACTTCCGCGTCGATATAGGCATCTGCTTCTACTGTGGCAAATTCAGGCGCCGGATTTAGCCGGAAATCCCCGAAGTATTGCCTGGCGTTGTTTTCCACATCCAAAACCGCAAGAAACTGTGCGTAAAAATTCCGCGAGGCGAAGCCAAAAGCGCGACCACGGTAGTTAGCCACGATGGTTTGGATATCCGTGGTGCCGGTTTCACGAACCGCCCTCGCAATTCCGCCAGCTCCGTGGTTGTAAGCAGTCAAGGCCAATGGCCAGGTGCCCAACACGGAATAGTTGTACTCCAGCAGGCTCATTGCCGCGTTGGTTGCAATATAGGGGTCCATACGCTCGTCAACGATGTGATCGATACGCATAAAACGTAGTCCGGTGGCGCGGCCAAATTGCCACATACCTGCAGCAGCTGCGCTGGAATAGGCACCGGGGTTAAACGAGGATTCGACATGTGGCAGAACCGCCAACTCGATGGGGAGTTCTTTCTCTCTAATCACCTGATTGATGTGGCTGCGATAGGCTCCGGAGCGACGTAAACCGCCGAGGAACCTGTCGGATTGGCCTAGCTGCCAGCGCACATTGGAAGCCGCTTCTTGCAGCGTCTCGGTGCTGACGTCGGCTGGCCACAACTCGAGAATTTCCCGCTGGCTTGCTGTTAACCCGCTGCGCTTGCCAGTGGCAAGGACCCTCAGGTCCTCCCTGATTCTGCTGCGCCTATTTTCAATCTGGCGCCGGTCGAGCGGTAAGCTCGTATAGATAACCGAGAGGTGACGGGAGTCGTGCAGGAATCCGCTCTGGGTATCCACCTCGGTATAGACCCGGGTCCAGAACAGTACAGCCGACTCCAATTCTGGCGGTCTTGGAAACAGATTAGGATCCTGAGCCGCTGCGGACAGAGGCAGCATCAGGAGCAAACTAAGTAGTGCTGTAGCTAACCGAAAATTCAAAGCTTTTCAGCCTGTTTACTTCCTGGAGGAGAACCGGGGTACCATAGCAGCAATGTGCATACTCGCCAAGAGTTTAGCCGATCTACTGACTTGTATCGCCGCACTACGTCGCAACTTTATCGGCAAAGCGTCTGAAAGGTCGACGCAGCGGCAGAAAGATTGGCAAAGCACCAGAGCGGCTTCGGTGTCGTGCTAAAGCAGGCTGCTGTAAACGGGTCCAGAAAGCCATAGGATCGCCGCGTGCGACAGCAATCTATAGGTACTCAGGGCATACCGTCCAGCTCGGCGCCTTCCTTGACCGGAATCATCAGGTCCTCGCGGGTTACGTTCATATAGATAATGACGTTGGACGCAATGTAGATGGAGGAATAAGTACCGATGACCACACCAATTATCAGGGCAATAGCGAAGCTCTGGGTAGATTCTCCGCCGATAAACAGAATGGAGAACAGCACCAGCAAGGTCGTCAGCGAGGTAATCAGGGTGCGACTGAGGGTCTGGTTAAGTGAAGTATTAACCATATCAATAGGAGAGCCCTTGCGCATGCGACGAAAGTTTTCCCGGATGCGGTCCGACACTACGATGGTATCGTTCAGGGAGTATCCAATAATGGCCAGTAACGCGGCTAGCGCATTGAGATTGAACTCCATTTGGAACACGGAAAAGATACCAAGTGTAATGATCAGGTCATGCGCCAGGGCCACCACTGCGCCCACGGAAAACTTGAACTGGAAACGAACGGCGATGTACACCATGATGATTCCCAGCGCCACCAGCATACCGAGTCCACCCTGCTCCGCCAGCTCTTCGCCAACCTTGGCGCTGACATAGTCTGACCCCATGAGCAACACTTCACTGCTGCTTGCCTGCTGCAGGAGGCCAGCGATAACCTCACCAACCCGGGCAGCTTCCTCGGCCTGATTCGTGTCGGCAATAGACTCGTCCACCGGCAGCAGGATTCTGATATCGCGGTCAGAACCAAACGTCACCACCACCGCTTCGTTGTAACCAGCATCCTGCAGCACTTGATTGACCTGATCCAGGTCCACGGATTCCGAATAATTGATTCGCACCGATGTACCACTGGTGAAATCAAGGCCGAAATTGAGCGAATTCGTCAACAGAGAAATTACCGACACAACGGCGAGAAGAATGGAAATAGACGCCGCGATCTTACGCACGCCCATGAAATCGATTTCAGTCTTAGGGAGCATCAGAATTCCTGTTTAGCTGCTGGCCGGTGCCGCTTTGGCATAGTTGCCGATGGAGAGCGCCCGCACCGTGCGACCTCCATAAATCAAATTAACGATGGCGCGCGTGCCTACAATAGCGGTAAACATGGAGGTTGCGATGCCAATCATCAGGGTCACCGCAAAGCCCTTCACCGGACCGGTACCAATCGTAAAGAGCACCACTGCCACCAGGAATGTCGTCAAGTTGGCGTCGAAAATTGTTGTAAAGGCGCGGTTATAGCCCGCGTCAATGGCCTGCTGCGGCGAAATACCATTGCCCAACTCCTCCCTGATTCGCGTAAAAATAAGGACATTGGCATCTACTGCCATACCCACAGTCAGGACGATACCCACGATTCCCGGCAGAGTGAGCGTGGCACCGATCAGTGACATCACGGAAAAAATCAGCAGGATGTTCATGATCAGGGCAGCATTGGCGGCAAGCCCAAAGAGGCGGTAATAGGCGAACATAAATAACACCACCAGGGCCGAGGCGATCTGCACACCACGAAACCCAGCCTCAAGGTTCTCACGACCCATGGATGGGCCAATCACTGATTGCTCAACGATAGTCATCGGTGCCGCGAGAGAACCGGAAGAGATTAGCAGAGACAGATCATTAGCTTCTCTTGCCGTCAGACCGGTGATGACAAAAGTTCGGGGAAGCGCGGTTCGAATAGTGGCATGGCTAATGAGACGTTTCTCTTCGTAGAACTCGACTTCTTCAACTTCGTTGCCGTCCTCATCCAGAGAGTTAATGGTACGCGACTTGGTTTCAATCAGCAGGATGTCCATATTGCGACCGACGTTTTCACGGGTAACCCGGTTGATCTGATTGCCGCCCTGGGCATCCAAATTGATCTGCACCTGGGGCATACCATTCTGGTCTAGGGTAGAACGCACTGAGGAAATACGATCGCCCTGTAGGATCACATCATTGTCCACATCCACCAGCAATCCATCCGGCGTCTGATAGTTTTCATACGAGGAACGCGGCGCACCCAATTCGGCTTCAAGATGGAATTCGAGAGTGGCGATACGCTGCAGAATCCTGATGGCCTGCGCTGGGTCCTGCACACCGGGCAATTCCACTACGATTCGGTTGGAGCCCTGCTGCTGTACTGTCGGCTCTGCCACGCCGAGCGCATCGACGCGATTCAGGAGCGTGGTGCGATTTGCCTGCAAGGTATCGCGTTGAATTTGCAGTACGATGTCCTGGGTCAGGCGCATATCCAGGATATAAAGATCGTTCGCTTCGCGGTTTTGAAATTGCAGGTCAGGAAAATTGTCCAACAGTTCAGAGCGCGCCGAAGAACGATCCTGGGCATTGGCGAAGCGAACCTCAAGATGCATGTTGTCCACCAGATTGATGCCACGAGTGCGGATACGCTGTTCGCGCAAAATGGAGCGCACATTACTCAGGTTGTCTGCCATGCGGCGTTCGATGGCGGCATCCATATCCACTTCCATCAGGAAATGAACGCCACCCTGTAAATCAAGCCCCAGGTTCATCTTTCCAGCACCGATTGCCTGCATCCAGCCCGGCGTTGTGGGTGCCAGATTGAGGGCTACGATATAGTCATCCGTAAGCGACTCTTCGATAGCTGTCTTGGCGCGAAACTGGTTCTCAACACCATTTAGACGAACCTGTATGCTGTTGGCATCAAACTCGACACCAAAGAAATCAATTTGGGCTGCTTCCAGCGCCGTTTCCACTTGCGCGACATCAGCCTCGCTCATTTCAAGATTCTCGTTGTTGATGAGAATTGCCTCATCATCAGGATAAAGATTGGGTGCCGAGTAAAGCAGCCCTAATACCACGACGAAGAGAATTAGCAGGTTTTTCCAGAGTGGGTAACGGTTTAACATGGGCGGTCCCAGTGCGGAGCCGCCCTAGAGCCGACTCAGCGTTTTAATTAAATTAGAATGACTGATCTAATAATCGGCATTAGAGGGTCATACCAGCTTCTGTGAATCCAATAGTGATTCATTCCTGAAACTTGTCATTAAATCTTGCTGATAGTGCCTTTCGGAAGTGCTGCGGCAATGGCAGACTTTTGCATTTTAAGTTCAACCCCCTTGTTCACTTCCATCACGACATAGTCGTCATCTACCTTGGTGATTTTTCCCAGCAGTCCACCAGATGTCATTACCTCATCGCCCTTGCTTATGCTCTCTGTCAGCGCTTTATGCTCTTTGGCACGATTCGACTGCGGACGCCAGAGGATGAAATAGAACAGCACAATCATGCCGCCAAACAGAAATAGGTTATAGGTAAGCGATGGCTGGGCCGACGCCGCTTCCTGGGCATATGCGGTGGGAAACAATAAATTCATGGCTTCATTGACTCGACTTTGACAATATTGGACCCGTAGCTTCGCTCTACAGGATTTTAGGTTAAATCTCCGGGTTTCAAGAGACGTTTACAATTTTCTCGGCATGCCAATCGATATTTTAGATCCGACAGCAATCCTCTTTTCTGTTCTCTAACTCCGCCTTACTCAAGCTTCGCTTACCAGACCACGCTCATGCTCTTGAAACTTGCGCTGGAGCTATCGGCTTTACAGGGGCAGCATTTGGACTATTACTGTCAATCAGCTTCAATTTGGCCCTGATCAGCCAGATACTGGTTAACGAAGGCGCTCAATCTACCTTGTTCTATCGCGGTGCGCAAACCGGCCATCAGGCGCTGATAGTGGCGCAAGTTGTGGATGGTATTCAGGCTTGAGCCAAGGATTTCCTTACATTTATCCAGGTGATGCAGGTAGGCACGGGAAAAGTTCTGACAAGTGTAGCAGTCACAGCTTTCATCGAGAGGACGCGTGTCATCACGGTACCTGGCATTACGCAAACGCAGCAGCCCGGTTGAGGTGAATAGATAGGCATTCCGGGCATTGCGGGTTGGCATTACACAGTCGAACATATCAATGCCCTGCACGACGGCCCTGATGATATCCGTGGGCGTACCTACCCCCATCAAGTAGCGCGGGCTCAACTTTGGCATTTGTGGCGTCACTTCTTCTATCACCCGAGTCATCTCTTCTTTAGGCTCTCCAACTGAAAGACCACCAATAGCGTAGCCTCGGTAACCCTGTTCAATCAGTCCTGTCAGCGACGCCTCGCGCAGGTACTTATGCATGCCCCCCTGAACAATACCAAACAGCGCTGCCCGGTGGTCAGCATGGGCCTCATGACAGCGCTTGGCCCAACGCAGCGACAGTTCCATGGATTTCCGCGCCTCGGTTTCCGTTGCCGGATAAGGAGTGCATTCGTCGAACACCATGATGATATCTGCGCCCAGTTTTTGCTGTACTGCAATCGCGGATTCAGGCCCCAGAAAAACCTCGGCACCATCTACTGGCGATCGAAATTTAACCCCCTCTTCCGAAATCTTCCGCATGGCCCCCAGGCTAAAAACCTGAAATCCACCGGAGTCCGTAAGAATGGGTTTGGACCAACCAATAAAGTCATGCAGATCACCATGCTGCTGGATGATATCTGTACCAGGGCGCAGCATGAGGTGAAAGGTATTGCCAAGAATAATGTCGGCGTCGATGGCATTGATCTGCTGTGGATTGAGCCCTTTGACCGTGCCGTAGGTGCCTACTGGCATAAACGCGGGTGTACGCACCTCTCCCCGTGGGAATGTCATCTTGCCCGTACGAGCAGCACCATCTTCAGCGGTAATTTCAAAGCGCATGGCGCAACTGTTCATAAAATTATTTCCGTCATGCCACTAATTCCAACTGTTAGTGTTCGCGCGTGGACCGGAATTCTATGTCCGGCCAGCGCTCTTCCATGAGATTAAGGTTGACCCGGGTCGGCGCTAGGTAGGTGAGATAGCCACCGCCATCAATGGCAAGGTTTTCGTGGGCCTTACGCCGAAACTCATCGAGCTTGCCCTGATCCGTAGAATCAACCCAGCGTGCCACATAGACAGAGACTGGCTCATAGATACAGTCCACCTTGTATTCATCCTTGAGACGAAATGCCACCACCTCAAACTGCAATACTCCGACTGCACCGACGATCAAGTCGTTATTACGCAGCGGCATGAAAACCTGGGTTGAGCCTTCCTCTGATAGCTGCGTTAAGCCTTTCTGCAGTTGCTTGAGCTTGAGCGGGTCTTTCAAGCGAATGCGTCTAAACAGTTCCGGTGCAAAGTGAGGAATACCGCGAAACTTGAGCGCTTCTCCTGTGGTGAATGTGTCACCAATCTGGATAGTGCCATGATTGTGCAGGCCTATGATATCGCCAGACACGGCCGACTCGGCGTTCTCACGGTCGCCGGCAACGAAGGTAACCGCATCAGTCACTTTAACATCTTTGCCAATTCGGCTATGTCGCATCTTCATGCCCTTTTGGTATTCTCCCGAGCAGATACGCACAAATGCAATGCGGTCGCGGTGCTTGGGGTCCATGTTAGCCTGGATCTTGAATACAAAACCCGCAAAGTCCTCTTCATTCGCCTTCACTACCCGAGACTCGGTCTCACGGTCCTGAGGTTTGGGGGCCCACTCAACAAAGTCATTCAGCATTTCGCGCACGCCGAAGTTACCCAGCGCCGTACCGAAATACACAGGGGTCAAATCTCCCTTTACATAGGCATCCCTATCAAACTCATGGCTGGCGCCGCGCACCAATTCTATCTCATCACGAAAATCATCCAGATAAGCACCTAGCAAGGTCTGGGCCCCATCACTATCAAGGCCCTTAATCTGAACATCGTCAGGCACCTGACTACCCTGACCCTGTTGGTAAACGGTGATGGTGTCGGAAAGCAGGTTGTAAACTCCCTTAAACTCCTTACCCATCCCCAGGGGCCAATTAATGGGCGCGCATTGAATCTTCAGGACGTTCTCAATTTCATCGAGGATTTCAATGGGGTCCCGAATATCTCGATCCAGCTTGTTCACGAATGTAAAAATTGGCGTATCACGCAAGCGACACACGTCCATCAGCTTGATGGTGCGTTCCTCTACACCCTTGGCGCCATCGACTACCATCAGGGCAGAGTCCACGGCAGTGAGAACTCGATAGGTGTCCTCTGAGAAATCTTCATGGCCAGGGGTGTCGAGCAGATTAACGACACGCTCTCGGTAGGGAAACTGCATCACAGATGATGTGACAGAGATACCGCGCTGTTGCTCCATAGCCATCCAATCGGAGGTTGCGTGGCGATCAGACTTTTTGCCCTTAACCGTGCCTGCGACCTGGATCAGGTTGCCGAACAAAAGCAGCTTTTCAGTAATGGTGGTTTTACCGGCATCGGGGTGAGAAATGATCGCCAGTACGCGCCGGCGTTCGATTTCCTCTTGAAGCTGTGCAGAAGACATAGGGTCGGGTTCTTTAGGGGGCAAAAAAGCGGGGATTATAGCAGCTGGCCCGCCGTCTCACAGCCGACCCCACACAATAAACTTCACCGCATGGAGACCTATAGCTTGTTCTGATCATGATCTACAATGGCTGCGCGCTTGCTGAGCAACCGAGCATGGCCAGTCCTGACTCGATCCAGATCAAGCGCCAGGCCCAAATGCCGGATATAGATGTTAGAAAATTAAACAAGGACTAATGATGGACTTCACCCTCACCCCTGAACAGCTGTCTTTACAGCAAGCAGTTAGAAAATTTGCACAGCGAGAGCTGCCTGAGATTGCACAGCAGATCGAATCCAACGATGAACCCGCGGACCACGCATTACGGCAGCGATTTGGCGAACTGGGCTACCTTGGCGTCAATCTCGATAGCACTATGGGCGGGGGCGGCATGAGCCATCTTGATGCAGTTATCGTGTTGGAGGAAGTCGCCAAAATCTCCATCGCCGTGGCCTTCCCCATCTTCGAATCCTGCTTTGGTCCAAGTCTCGCCATAGCGCATTTTGGCAGCGAAGCCCTCCAGCAACGCTATCTCCCAAAAGTCTGCTCCGGCGAAACCATCGTCGCTGTATCCATGTCCGAACCCAATGCAGGCTCGGCCCTCACCGACCTCACGACCCGCGGCGAAATTAGCAGCGATAAAATTATTATCAATGGCACCAAACGGTGGTGCTCCGGCGCCGGTCATTCTGAGGCCTATGTGGTCTACTGCCGGCTATCCGACGCGCCTGGCGCCAGGGGCATAGGTGCCGTAATCGTCGATAAGGACTCACCCGGTTTCAGTTTCGGCAAACGGGATCACCACATGGGCTTTCGCGGCGTCTACAGTGCTGATATGTACTTTGATAATGTCGAGGTACCGCTTGAAAACATGTTGGTCCCTGCAGGGAGCTTCGGCAAACTAATGGACGCTTTCGACCTTGAGCGTTGCGGAAACACAACCATGTCACTGGCGGTCGCCCAGTCGGCATTCGATTTCGTGCTTGCCTACAGCCAGGAACGCCAACAGTTTGGCAAGCCGCTGGCAGATTTCCAGGCGGTGCAGATCCATCTGGCGGAAATGAAGATGAAGCTGGAGGCAGCCAGATTGCTGTTATATCGCGCCGTAGTCAACGCGGAGTCCGGTTTACCGTCCATTGGAGAGAGTTCAATCGCCAAGTGTTTCGCCAATGAAACCGTGCGGGAAGTCACGGGCAAAGCCATGCAGATCATGGGCGGATATGGATACTCGAAGGAGTTCCCGATAGAACAAAAACTTCGCGATGCCTGGGGCTGGGGCATAGCCGGTGGCTCGATTGATATCCAGAAAGTGAACATCACTTCGGCGCTAGTTGGGCGACGTTTTAACCAGAGGGCAAGTTGAGGAACTTTGCCTAAACCGATAGCTTCTATGAAGCACTCGTAACAGCTGAAATCGCGCTGAATACTGACGCGCTGTGTGCTGAGAAAGCAGCGGATGTAATTATCGAATCCGCCATCGCTGAGCCAGAATAAGGCTGCAAGACGATCAGAAGCAACAAGGGCCTGATTGCAAATTAACCGCAATGGCTAGTGCAGTAGTCGATCCTCAGGACGAAGATGACATTCTGCGAACTCTGGGTGCAGGATATCTATTCGTTTCACCAGCAGCAGATCATGGCGTGAGAGATGGTCATGCTCGAGGCCAGCCTGCACTTCGATATCCTCCAGCAACACACACACCACATCATCATTTTCCAGATCGACGACAATGCAGGGTTTGAACCCGCTCACGGTGTTGATAGATGCCAGTGACCCAACGTCAAACTGATGCACCGGGAAGGAACCATCTGCCCGTTGGATAAGGCCGTCAGACGCAAAGGCAACGCCAAATCCGGCGGCAGCTACCAAGTTAATGATATCGATGATTTCCGGGTCGGTGAGATCTACCCGCAGAGTCTCCGGTAAGGGTTGATTGATGCGCAGCTGGTGTCGGTTTACCAACTTAAGGAACAGCTCTATGTCCTCCTGATTCCATTCCAGTGTTTCCTCAGTTTCTGAGCGCGTGCTGTCAGAAGAGAGACTCTGCACATTGGTCTCGATGGTGAGGTCATGAACCTGGGTTTCTGGTGGACAGGGAACCACCATTGAGACTGAACAATAACCGTCGCTGCTTTCGGGGCTGAGGCGCCATAAAAACGGTACTTCACTGCTTAGTTCAAACATTGGCTACCGCTACAAGGAATGAAAAGGATCACTTGTTATTAACTCGAGTCGGCTGAATGATTGACAAAATTAGTCTTCACAGCAACTTTTTTTCGCTCAATTTACGCAGACAAAATGGCTTAGTTAGCCGTTAATGCTAAAGCTGTTTTCAAGAACACGGACTAAGCCCTTGAGGAGATTGCAAAATTTGTCCTTAATACCCTCTCCAATTTTTTCCACAGTTTCTGTGGATAACTCCGTGTATAGTTCCTTATGGTGAGCCGCAAGCCTCGAAATTCTGCGCCATTGACATATTTTGGCTAAATTTTAGCCAAAGCATATATTTCATTAAAAACAATGACTTAGTTTTTTTTGAAGGATCGAGCAAAAATAAAACCCGCATATTTTTAGTCTTTCGTGACAAACATGAAATTTTTGTGCATAAAATCTCGGGGAAAAGTCGTCATGCCGATTTTTTGCAGCTATTTGTCTCTGTTTTTATTGAAGTTTTTACGCCTATAATACCGTTCGTTCACAAAGCAGTTTTTGATAAGTTTAGATGCAAAAACCACGTTCCCACACACTCGCAATTGGTCTGGCCATACTTTCTGTTCTCGTCCTCATTTTCGGCTTCAGCGCCTGGCAAAAAATCCGTCTGGACGAATCCAGCAGTGAGTCAGCGATCAACATTACTCAACAACTCTACAGTTCGGGCTCAGCGACGAGCCTGATTAATAGTTTGCATGCTGACTTGGCGCAACAGATGACGCCAAAGCAGTGGCAGGCGTCTGTGAATTCGCATCTGCAGCGCCTCGACCCTATGACAGCCATGACTGAGTTGCGAGGAGAGGCGGCGGTTCCGGTGGTGACTTATCCCGGTCAGCGTTTGGCTGCCAGCTATGAGATCGATATGGAGTTTGGAGCAACACTGACTACCCTTTATATTGGGATGGCGTGGGAAAACAATGACTGGCACATCACGGAATATCGTCTCGATGCGCCTCCGCTGTATGACTAAACTCTGGAGACTTCACACAAAGCTGCTGCACAACCAGCCTATTCATTTAAAGCCCTCTCACATACAGCTTCTACTAGCGAAATCACTTCGCAGACAAGCCACACATTCTAAAAGCTATTTCATAAACAAATCATAGCTCGCCGATGACACCACGATAGCGCAAACGCCTGCCAGCAGCATATCGCGATCCAGACCAAGATTCAGCAGTGTGGCATCCGGCAGACTGGACAGCACTACCAGCAGCATGACGAAATTTTTGCTGAGAATGAGAGCCGCGATCACGAAGGCTAAAGAAAACACAATGGCATAGTTGTCCTCAAGACCAAATCGGGACAGGGTATCAGTTGCCAGCGTCACGCCCAGGGTGGCGAAGACAAGACCACAAAGCGCCAGCGGCTTAATCGCTCTAGTTGCGCGCTGCATAGATCCTCCCCGTCGAATCCAGGCTTAATTTAGACATGGCTAACTATAGAACACGGCCCTAGGTTGGAGCACGGCAATGCCGGGAATTTTTAACGGGTTCAACTCGATTTTGTGGGCCAGGTAACATTCGAACCCTAAAGTGAAGCGCTATCCCGTCATAGTTCGGAAATAAATTGTTATTAATCAAGAACTTGAGAAATGAAGCGCAGCCAGCAAGGCCATCTTGATAATGCAAGGCGAGAAAAGAAAGGGTGGAATTAGATGGGAGAGATTACTCAGAAACCACACGCAGTAGCTGCGCATAGTCCGTGAAGCCGCCAAAGATCTTGTAAATACCGTCCTGCCTCATAGTCCGCATATCATCTTTGAGCGCCTGCGCGCGTATGTCGTCGAGTTCAGCTTTCTTATAGATCATACCTTGCAGGGTCGGCGTGCCCACCAGCAACTCATGGATGCCGGTCCGGCCTTTGTAGCCGGTGCCACCGCAATCGACACAGCCTTCAGGATTGACGCCCATTAATTCGATATTGTTGAAATCATAGTCCGGCATATCAGCCTCAATCGTGTCCCTGCCATAGGTATCGATGAGGTGGTCAAGCTCTTTCTGATCCGGCTTGTAGGGCTCCTTGCACTTTGGGCAAAGAGTTCTCATCAAACGCTGTGTCAGCACGCCAAGTAAGTCCTGCTCCACCTCTTTCATCGCGGATTTCAGTTTCTTGCTGTATTTGAGGCGCTGATAGATTTTCGACAGCTGAGTGACAAATTCGTCTTTTTGCTCAGCCTGCCCTCCAGATTGGGCTGGAGGAGTCTCGACCTCTACCTCTGTTGTTGCAGTCTCAGCCTTAATTATTCGTTGTTTTTCAAAACTTAGCCGATTACCAATAGTGTAGATCGTCAAATGAAACAGAACTCAGATTTTTGCTCTTCTCGATTAACTTGGTCGGAACAATGCTATCGATAAAAATGCCAGTAAATTCAAGTAGATTCAACCGAATTTTACGGGTTCTGGTAACCAGTTCCCTATTTTTCCCCGCCCTTACCGGGATGTCCGCAGAGCTGTCTCCGAGCCATTATACTTGGCTGGGTGAACAAATTTTTCGCAACGAGTGCAACTCCCAGACCAGTTGTCTGACCAGCTGGAATGCTGGTGAAGACTTCCCTTCGCTCGGTATCGGCCACTTTATCTGGTACCAAAAGGGCCAAGAAGAAATTTTTGAAGAAACTTTCCCTGCGCTGCTGACATTTTTCGGAGATAAAGGCATTGTGCTACCCGAATGGCTAAAGGCCTCTGCAGCAGCAGAGAATCCGTGGCGAGACAGGGACAGTTTCAATCAAGCGCAGCAGAGTGGGCGCATGAAGAAATTGAGAGATTTGCTCCTGTTGACTGCCCCACTGCAAGCGGAGTTCATTGTGCATCGATTCAATATAACTCGCGACAGAATCGTGTCGAGCTTTGAGTCAGCTGAGCAAGCCCGGGCGCGCCAAGTCATTGACCAGCTTGCGACCATACAGCCACCCTATGGTCAGTATGCACTGATTGACTACCTGCACTTCAAGGGCAGCGGCCTGAATCCGGCAGAGAATTACCAGGGCACAGGCTGGGGTCTCAAACAAGTCATTAAGGCTATGCTGGGACAACAAGTGTCTCTTGAGACCTTTGCAAGAGCAGCCACTGCCGTGCTGGATCAGCGTATTGAAAACGCTCCGCCGGCTCGAGACGAATCCCGCTGGCAAGCCGGCTGGCATAACCGCATCAAGACTTACCTCCCTCCCGAGGCAGTTTCAGTGAATTAGCGACCCACGCAGCAATTGTCAGTCCGTAATTGCGAGAACATGCAATTGCCATTACCCTTCAACTTCACTTTTCAAGCAAGCGCTGTACCCGATGTCTTATCAACGCGACAACATTGCAAAAATGGCCGGTTATGTACCGGGAGAGCAACTCGATTCTGCCGATGTCATCAAGCTCAACACCAATGAGAATCCCTATCCACCCAGTCCAGCAGTTAATGCTGCCCTGCAGGCAATCGACACTGACGCGCTGCGGCGCTATCCCTCACCCATGGCCCAGACTTTTCGGGAAGCTGCCGCTCGCTATCACAACATAGCCATTGAAAACATCATCCCAACCAATGGCGGTGACGAACTCCTGCGTCTGGTGCTGACGACATTCGTCGAGGCTGGTGAGGTCGTTGCTGTAACCAAGCCTAGCTACTCGCTGTACCCGGTTTTAGTAGACATCCAGGCCAGCAGACTGCATGAGATCCCGCTACAGGACAACTGGGACATGCCGGTGGATTTCATCGCCCAACTCAATGCCAGTGGCGCCAAGCTTTGCATTCTGGTAAATCCTCATGCTCCCACCGGGGGCTTGCTCGCAACCGACACGCTTAAGGAGATTGCAGACAATTTTTCCGGACTGCTGCTGGTAGATGAAGCTTACGTTGATTTCGTCGAACCGACTGCTGCGTACGATGCCGTCCCGCTGGCCATTTCCCATGGCAACATCATGCTGCTGCGCACGCTGTCCAAGGGCTATTCTCTGGCTGGGCTCCGCTTTGGCTATGGCATAGGCGCGGCAGAACTGGTGGCACCGATGCTGTACAAGACCAGGGATAGCTACAACACAGACTATATCGCCCAAAAATTGGCCACCGCTGCCATAGAATCAGTAGATTATGCGCGGGGAACCTGGCAGCAGGTCAGGCAAGACAGACGCAGACTGGCAGGCGAGCTGACAGAACTGGGCTTTGACGTTTACCCGAGTCAATCAAACTTTCTCCTTTGCCGGGTACCCGCGGAAGCAGAGGCTAAAGTTCTATATGAGGCGCTTAAAGAGAGCAACATCCTGGTCCGCTATTTCGACCAGCACAGATTACGGGACAAACTCCGTATCACCGTGGGCAGCAATGCTGAGAATAAAGCCTTGATCACTAGGCTGCGGCAACTTTTCTGACATCCCCAGCCTAACCTGGCTAGCAGAAATCCTTCGCTGGTCCTTCACTCATGGGGGAACCCGCACATCTATAGTCTGACTGCTAGCTAAAGCATTAGACCAAGGGATCTGCACCAGAAGGTCTAGACCAGAGAGATGAGACCAGACTTTACATCAAAAGCAAAATATATACAGCTCAAGCCGTCGCAGCGAATGGAGATTCACCACATGAGCCTTGGCACACCGCCGGTGGAGGCCAACGACATGTCGGAAGGCGGAGTTTATTTGATGCTGCACGGGTGTTTTCAGCTCGATGTGAGCGAAATAGTGAGCGTGCGCAGCATGGGACTTGGTGTTGACGGCAATGCAACTGGCCCAGCAAAACCCCTGCTTCGACCGCCGCAGCGTTGACATCCTCCTCAGCCGGGTTTAGAACTGCTTAATGCCCTCCCCGCGAGCGGCCAACAGCTATGACCAATTCCGAACCCAACAACAGCAACACAAGCAAATTCTCCTGTCCGGAATGCAAGGCGCAGCTGCGCCGGATCGAGGGTAAGATGGGCCCATTCTGGGGCTGCACGGGCTTTCCTAAGTGTCGCACCACCCTGAATGATGTGGACGGCAGACCCAGCGCACAGATGGATGAGCAATATCGCTGCCCACTGTGCACCCGAAGAATGGTGCGCGCTGCAGCGGATAAGGGTGATTACTGGTTTTGTAGCGGTTACGCCAAGGGCTGTAGCGTCACTCTGGCTGATATCGAGGGACGCCCTCAGCCTGGCTTCAAATGCCCGGACTGTGGCGCGCTGCTGGCAAAACGTGAAGGCATAAATGGTGAATTTTGGGGCTGCACTGGCTATCCTAACTGCAAATCAACCTTCAACAACGTCAACAACAGGCCCGCCTTTGATTTTCTCCCTGCTAAACGTCCGTAAAAAAACGGCCGCCGTCATTGCCGGTCTCGCCATAGGGGCAACGTGCCTGTGGGCTGTTGCAGCCTGGCAAAACGTGTCCCGAGAGGAATTAATCAACATCCTGCTTGCGACCCTGCTGATGCTGGCAGGGATAATGTTGGCGGCATTCATCATCATCGCAGGCTGCAAGCTGGCTCTGCGGCTTGTGCAGAAACTGGGTCGCTCCTCCCCATCTGCCGCCTCTACCTCCTCTGAAGAAGAATGATCAGGGTAGTGGTAAATTGCGAGACAGGATCAAAGCGTCTTCGCGACCCTGGTGTCCCGGATAATAGTTTTTGCGCTCTCCGATTTGAGTAAAACCCAGGCTTCGATAAAGCTGGATGGCTCCTGCGTTAGAGGCGCGCACCTCCAGAAAACACTCCCTGGCATCCATCTTCGCCGCGCGATCCAGCAACAGCATGAACAGCTTTCTGCCATGGCCAAGCCGCTGATATTCGGGGTTAACGCATAAGGTCAGCAGGTGACATTCTCCAACCGCGACTGACATCACGCCATGGGCCACGATCTGCTGCTTGTTGGCCAGCACCCAGCACTGGTAACCGGCTCGAAGGCAGTCGATAAAGATGCGTTTGGTCCAAGGGTGCTCATAGGCTGCGGCTTCGTTCTGCACCACCAGATCAAGATCGCTATTGCGCATTGTGCGGGCAAAAAACTGCGTTTCAGCGTTTGTGGGAGATTCCATGATGGGTGTTGTCTCGGTGTTAAGACAGCTTTATGCGACTACGTAATGCCCGCATATGCATCCAGGCCTCCCGCTTTAATTCGGGATGAGCCAGCATCGCCTGCAAACTGTGAGAAAGCGTGACCCTGTACGCTGACTCCTCGGGTTTCAGATCGCCCAAAGTCTGCTTGCCCTCGGCCGCTGTCATCATGGGGGACAGCTGTGCGGTAAGCAGCAGCAGATTATGAAAGCCAAATTGCTCATGCCGTTGGCTTATGAAGCCCTGCAGTGCAAGTTTGGCCGCATGCTTTGGGTCATTGCCTGCATCCAGGCCCTCCGCGATCGGCCATTGAAACCCATCTGCCTGGAGACTGCTCGTTGTCTGCTGATCGACGCCCAGTGCCAGCAGGATATTTTTCAACAGTCCAACTGCGTCCTTGTTGTCCTTTCCTCGCAGTTGATGCGGCGCTTCGTTAACTACAGCTAATTGCTCGTTGATTCGATAAAACTGCAGGTTGAAACGTAAGGATTCGGTATTGGCCTGGGTATCAGTTGGGCTGGTTCCCGCAGCGGCGTCTGGTGCAGGTCTGATTTCCTGCCGATTGCTGACTGCTAATTCTGCCGCTCTGCTCGCGCTCGGGCTGGATGGGGTTGTCGCACCTGCAATACCGGATTTAGTGACGTGCGCCCCATCCTGCGCGCTTGTGACGCCACGACGTTTTACTTTATCTTGATCGCCTATCGCCATGCGCGGCGACCTGGCTGTTTTTGCAGTCTCAAAATCAGCCAGCTCCGCCATATCAATCACCGAGGCTTTTGCGCCCGGCAAGATAAAGCGCGAGTAGTACTGCTGGTACCCAATCTGGCGCAAATAAGCGATTCGCTGTGTTTCCTTCATCGGATTGTCCCTGGCTTCACCTGCAGGAATATACTGCTTTGCAGGAGCAGCAACAACCGCCGTGATGCCGGGTTTGAAGTCACGTTGCATTCATGATTGAATCCCGCTTCGCCAAGATTAAGAGGCCCTCATGAAAGCGGTATTGTGCAAGTCTTATGGACCCCCCGAGAACCTGGTACTGGAAGAAGTCCCAGACCTGACGCCAGGCGAGAACGAGGCGGTAGTTGAAGTTTATGCTGCATCATTGAATTTCCCTGATGGTCTGCAGATTCAGGGTAAATACCAGTTTCAGCCCCCTATGCCTTTTACGCCCGGCTCCGAAGTTGGTGGCGTCATCAAGGCGGTCGGACCGGGATTTGACCACTATAAAGTCGGCGACCGGGTCATGGCCATTCCCGGGATTGGCGGACTAGCCGAGCAGGTAATCGTGAAACCGGAAAGCGTCCGCCGCATTCCGGATAACATGGATTTCAAGACCGCTGCTGGATTCGCCATGGTCTACACTACCTCCTACCATGCGCTAAAGCAGCGCGCCAATTTGCAGCCCGGGGAAACCCTGCTGGTGCTGGGCGCAAGCGGTGGCGTTGGACTATCGGCTGTGGAACTCGGTAAGGTCATGGGAGCGCGAGTCATAGCAGCCGCGAGTACCGATGAGAAACTGGATTTTGTTAAGCAATATCATCCAGATGCGACCATCAACTATGGCGACGGTGAACTCAAAGAAAAAGTCAAAGCGCTCACCAACGATCGCGGCGCTGATGTCATCTACGATCCGGTAGGGGGCGATCTGTTCGATCAAAGCTGTCGCTGTATCAACTGGAACGGGCGACTCTTGGTTATCGGATTTACCAGCGGTCGCATACCCGAGTACAAGGCAAACCTGGCCCTGCTCAAAGGCTCATCAATGGTCGGCGTATTTCTTGGCAGGTTTCGCAAGGAAGAACCCGAAGCCTACGAACAAAATCTCAATGAACTGCTGGAGATGTATGCTGCAGGCAAGCTAAACCCCATTGTCACCCAGAGCTTTCCCAAGGAAGAGTATGTTAAAGCCTTCAACATATTTACCCAACGCCAAGCCAAGGGCAAAGTCACCCTGGAATTCAAGTCTGAGTAGTAGATGTTAAGCGACGAAGAAATCCGCCAGGACCTGGGCAAGCTTAAAGACATAGTTGCCAGTCACAAGGCGCCAGATGCTCCACTTGCCGTGGGCACGGCGAATATCGACGGGCAAGAGTATTCCGTCTTCACAAAGATTCCCGACAATCTGGCTGGCCTGTATCGAATAGGGCTGGAAACAGGAAAGCTGGACTTTCTTGTCTACCAGGAAGAGCGTTTCAGCTTTGAGGAATCCTATACCATGGCCTGTCAGCTGGGCCGGGTATTACAGGAGCGCTACGGCATTGGAGTCGGTGACCGGGTAGCCGTATGTGGACGTAATTCACCCGATTGGTGTCTTGCCTATATGGCCAGCACGCTGATTGGCGCTATCGTGGTGCCAATGAATTCCTGGTGGACAGGCCCCGAACTGGAATATGGCTTGAAAGACTCCGGCAGCAAGCTGATTTTTGCCGATGCACCCCGCTTCCACGCTGTTCAGCCCTATCTTGAGACGCTCGATCTGGATGTAGTTCTAATCAAACCCTCAGATCAGGAACGACCGACCGGTTTCTCTGAGCTCTATGGCTTGCTGGAAAATGTTGCCCCCCTGTCAGAGGATGAAATTGCTGCACTGGGCATAAGCCCAGAGCATGATGCTTCAATCATGTATACCTCGGGCTCGACTGGGCACCCCAAGGGCGTTTTGTCCTCCCATCGCGCGATTCTAAGCGCGCTCTTCACCTGGCAATTCGTCAAAGAAATCAATGAAATCCTGCGGCCAGAGCTGTTAGAGGTCGACCCGCCTTATCAACCCGCACTACTGGCTAATGTGCCATTGTTTCATGTGACTGGTAGTCACGCGCAGTTTCTCGCCAGTTTCATCTATGGGCGAAAATTCGTCATGATGTACAAGTGGAATGCAGAGATTGCACTGGAACTCATAGAGAGGGAGCGCATCTCTATTTTTCACGGTGTTCCCACCATGACCTGGGAAATCATGCAGTCGCCGCACTTTGCTGAGACTGATCTCTCCAGCCTGCGCACAGTAGCTGCAGGCGGCGCGCCCAGGCCGCCAGAACACCTGGTGATGATGACAGAAAAGTTCCCAGAAAAAGCTATCCCGGGCCTTGGCTATGGGCTTACCGAAACCAACGCCCTCGGTGCCATCATCTCTGGCAAGTTCTATCACTCGCGACCCAATAGCACGGGGCGGCCTACTCCTCCCCTCACCGAGGTCAAGATAGTCGATGAGCAGGGCAACACGCTCGAAAATGAAGAGGTAGGTGAAATCTGTATCAGGGGTCCCTCAGTCATGAAAGGCTATTGGAACAAGGCAGAGGCGACCGCCGAAGTAATGCAGGACGGCTGGTTTCATTCTGGCGATATCGGCATGCTGGATGCCCTGGGTTTCCTCATCATCATGGATCGCGCCAAAGACATCGTGATTCGCGGCGGTGAAAACATCGGCTGCGCCGAAGTCGAATATGCAATTACTGAGCATCCCGCGGTGAGTGAGGTCTCAGTCTATGGCATTCCGGATGATCGCCTTGGCGAGGTTCCCTGCGCCAGTGTGATGCTTAAAGCCAAACAGACCCTGACCGAAGCGGAACTGAAGGGGTTTCTGCAGGATAAAATTGCTGCATTCAAGATACCTGAGAGATTCTACTTCCAATACGACCAGCTACCGCGGATTGCCTCCGGCAAGATCGCCAAGAAAGAGCTGCGCCAACAAGTTATCGATAGCCTCGCCAAGGGCTGAGTATTCGGCGGCAGTCGCCGCCTACAAACCAAGTAATTTCCCTGCATTTTTACTGAAAGTTTCGCCTGCCAATAACGATAAACCAATTAGGTGCTGAGAAAACCAGCGTCCTCTTGATTGCCACCTGCTAACCGCGAGGTACGTGATGAAAGAGCAGAATTGGAAAGAAAACGATGAGCTTGCCAAAGAATTCATAGAAGCCAATGGCAGCCTAATCGAAGAGGCTGAAGTCACACTGGAAGCGAAGGCGGCCACGCCTCAAAGCAAATCACAGCTCACTGAATTGCGTCGCCGGATCGAAGAACGCCTCGACAGCAAGCGCATTGCGCTGGAATTCGAGTATGACGATTTCGATGACCTTGACGACAATTTTCAGTAGCCTTCTCCTGTCGTAAGCGGCCGCCCACAGCTAACCGCAATACACCTCAGAACAGCGAATCCACTGCCCTGCAGATTGCTGCAGCTAGCTCCGAAATAGCGCTTTGCGCCGCTGACTTTACTTAGTATGATGTCAGGCGTTTTCACGGGCTTGGATTAGAAATGACATATTGCGTAGCAGTGGCGGTAGATGCAGGAATGGTATTCTGCTCTGACTCACTCACCAATGCCGGCATAGACCAGGTATCAACCTACAGCAAGATGTTTCGCTTCGGCATTGATGGCGAGAAACAATTTGTCATCCTCACCGCCGGCAATCTTGCTACTTCGCAGGCTACAATTGCCAAAATTAAAAGCGACATCAAACAGGAAGCCAGCGAAAATCTGCTGGCCATGGAAAGCCTGGAAGGTGCCGCAGATTACATAGGAGATATCAGCCGGGAGCAACAGGAAAAACGCTCGGTTGAGGGCAAAAAATTCGAAGCAAGCTTTATTGTTGGCGGCCAGATCAAAGATAGTCGACATGAAATCATTCTGGTCTATCCAGAAGGCAATCACATCACTACATCGAAAGACACCAACTACCTGCAAATTGGCGAGAGTAAATATGGGAAACCGATACTCGATCGCGTGCTGGCACCAGAGTTGAACCTCGAGACCTGCGCCATGGCCGCACTGGTTTCCATGGATTCCACCATGCGCAGTAATCTTAGCGTTGGTGCACCTATAGAGCTGCTAATTTACAAGACTGGAGACCTGAAGTTGGAGAATCCTAATCGTTTTGCGGAAGACAGTGACTTCCTGCGCGATTTGAAACGGAACTGGGATGCCCGACTAAAGGAAGCTTTTCGGCAGATGCCGCCGCTCGCCTGGGCCACTAACTGGGATAAATCAGGCCGTGAACAAAGCGGAGCTTCTTAAGGGTCAGGTCTGACAGTACAAAGGGGTAAGCATCCTCCAACCCCATACTTCGATTCAAGCTATTCAGCATCATCGACAAATCAGACCATTTACCCAGCAACTGGTCGATATCATCAAATAGTTTGCTTCCCTGCTGCATGTCGTACTCTGCGGCAGTCTCCAGAGTGTCCACCATGTGCAGATAGTGCGACCACACCTCAGCCCAGTCTTCGAATGGATGTGCCTGGGCATAGTGACTGATCAAGTTCGGATCTCTAACCTTAGATCTCTTGTTGGCGTAATATTCCTGCAGCGAGCTCGCGTAATCCTGACGCTCATCGCCAAACAAAGTACGAAACTCGTCGAGCAAAGCAGGAGAATTCACCAGGCGGTTAAAGTAGTAATGGCCGCTTTCGTGCCGAAAGTGACCGAGCAAGGTGCGATACAGCTCCCCAGTATACTGCCTCGTAATCTCCCGGCTTACCCGATCGGCTTCAATAATATTGATTGTGATCAGACCATTGGCGTGGCCAGTATTCACATGCTCCTCAAACACGTGCGGGTTTGTGCGCTTGTCTTCAATAAACTCGAAGGCCAGTCCATCCGGCTCAATATCCTTACTTTTGACCGGCAGTCGCAGCGTCAGCAAGGAGTAAATTAAACGGCGCTTGGCTTGCTCCAAATTTTTCCACCAGCGCCGGCGATCAGGCACAAGCAAATTTGGAATTGTGTGATTCAACTGACATGACAGACAGTAGTTGCGGCCTGGATCAGTAACGAACCAGTTGCAGACATCGAAGTCCGCGGAATTTCGACACAGCGTTCGAGCTGAAGTAGGGGAAGACTTCGTATCCGGATTGAGCGGATACATTCTCAGGTCAGTAGGATCGAAACCCACTTTCTTGTCGCAGTTAAGACAGCGGGTATTTTCGAAAAAAAGTGTTTGGCCGCAACTACAGGAAAAATTTTTCATGAATTGCCGGGCAGGAACCACGTGTCCGCAATTTTAAAGTGCACCTGAGCAATCTCTTTCTGCACGCTATCCAGGTGACGAACTAAACCGCGACGGAGCAGGCGATTGACGTCAGCATCACGCACGAGTTTTCGCGTCTTGTTCACCTGCCAGTTAACCTTGTTGCTATTAGGCAAATTGCGCAGCACCTTGGTCATGGTGGTGAGGTTGTGTGCAGCTGAGCGCGGTAACTGTTCGTTCTGGAGAAGAAATCGCACAACATCTTCACCATTGATGCGCTCTCTCACATGTTGACGGTACATTTGATAGGCACTGGAAGAACGCAACACATTCATCCACAAAATGTTTTCGTAGGGCTCCCTCGCCTCTGGCTCCGCATCCTCAACCTCAAGTTCCGGCATCAGTTTCTGTGAATCCACATCTACAATTCGAGTCGTCATGTCCGCACGCTCAAGGCTTCGGCCCAGACGCACAAAACTATACGCTTCGTCGCGGCTCATAGTGCCTGCCATTAAGCCACCTATCTGTTGCGATCTCGAAACGATTTGATCCAGAATTTCGTTGCGCTCAGCCCGACTTATGCCTGCCTCGGCGTTATCACGTGCGAAGTAGTAGAGACCGTTGATTAATTCGAAGGCTTCAGTTGGCATGATCTCACGTGTAGTACGGGCATTCTCTCGAGCAAAAGCCAACATATCGACGAGTGAGATCCCATTTCGCTCCGCCAGAAGAAATCGTACGACGTTGCGCTCATTCTCTTGTTTGTATTTTTCAACGAATTGTTCTTCGTGACCCGTTATTTGTACCAGTGTTTGCCAACCCAGTTTTGTCCCCTTGGGCAAGTCCAGCTGTAAGGCAGAAAACACATGCAATAGCCTAGCAACATTCTCAGCACGCTCAAGATAACGTGCCTGCCAGTAAACCCTCTCTGCGACTCTCGAAAGCAGCATGCTATAAAATATCTCTTTCGATTAAGTTAGTTGGCACTGAAGCTTCAGGCATCATCAACCACCCAGGTATCTTTGCTGCCACCACCCTGAGACGAATTCACCACGTAGGAACCTTTTACCATAGCAACCCTGGTGAGGCCGCCCGGTGTCACATATGACTTGTCGCCCTGAAGCACAAACGGCCGAAGATCAACATGACGTGGCTCTACTACCCTATCACCGAGAATAGGAACTGTGGATAGTGAAATAAGCGGTTGCGCCATGTAGTTGCGCGGATCCGCCTTGATCCTGCGGCGGAATTCCGCCAATTCCTTCTTGCTCGCCTGGGGACCGATAAGCATGCCGTATCCACCTGACTCATTGGCAGGTTTGACCACCAGTTTGTCAAGATTCTCCAGCACATGCTGACGCTGTTTTCTATCTACGCAGAGATAGCTAGGCACATTGGACAGAATTGGATCTTCGTCAAGATAGTACTTTATAATCTCTGGCACATAGGTGTAGATAATCTTGTCATCGGCCACGCCGGCACCTGGCGCATTTGCCAGCGCCACGTTGCCCTTTTTCCAGGCATTAAAAAGGCCGCGAACCCCCAGAACTGAATCCTTGTTAAACACTGCGGGATCGATAAACATGTCATCGATACGGCGGTAGATCACATCGACCTGCGACAAACCATCTATGGTGCGCATAAAGACCTTGTCATCTTCAACAACCAGGTCACCGCCCTCCACGAGTTCAGCACCCATGCGCTGGGCGAGATAGGAATGCTCGAAATACGCCGAATTAAATATTCCTGGCGTCAATACCACGACCTCAGGATGCTTGACCTGTCTTGGTGATAATGATGACAGCATATCCAGAAGTTCAGCCGGGTAATCGGCCACCGGCCTAATGCTGTAGTCATCTGCAAACAGTTCTGGAAACGTGCGTTTGGTGACACGGCGATTCTCAACCATGTAGGAAACGCCGGAGGGCACCCGCAGATTGTCTTCAAGGACATAAAACTGACCATCATCTCCCTTGATTAAGTCTGTGCCACAGATATGTGCCCAGACGTTGTACTTGGGCTTCATGCCCAGACACTGTTTGCGGAAATTGCCTGAATCCATGATCAGGTCTTCGGGAACTATTTTGTCTTTGAGGATTTTTTGATCGTTATAGATGTCATGAATGAAGCAGTTAAGTGCCTCCAGCCTCTGCTGCAAACCTTTACTGGTTTGATTCCACTCCGAACCCGTTATGAGTCGCGGAATGATATCCATGGGCCATTCACGATCTATATTGCCGGCATCACTATAGACCGTAAACGAAATACCCATAGTTTTAATTGCGAGCTCTGCTGCCGTCTTCTTCTGCTGCAGCTCCTCATGGGTGAGGGAACGCAGATAGCTTGCAAGACGCCTGGCCGGTTTACGTGCATAGCCCGGGCTGCTGATTATCTCATCAAAAAACTTGCCAGAGTTGTAGGTCTTCCAATTAACACGCATAGAATAAAATTGAGGGCTTGGCGATGAAAGGGATCCTGTTACTTAAGCTAACTGATCGGGCTAGCCTCCGCAAGTTGTCGGGGCTAAGGGTGACCATTATTGAAATGCTACACAATAAACTATAAGGGCCACAATAAAAGCAGAAGCGGAATAGCCACGGTAACTATAATAATTTCCAGTGGTAATCCCATGCGCCAATAGTCACCAAAGCGATAGCCTCCCGGACCCATGATCAATGCATTATTCTGGTGCCCTATCGGCGTGAGGAAGGCACAGGATGCACCCACTGCAACCGCCATCAGGAAAGCATCTGGATTGTGTCCAAGGCTGTTCGCGATATTGTATGAAATAGGTGCCATCAAGATCGCGGTGGCGGCATTGTTCAATACATCTGAAACCGTCATGGTTATTATGAGGATAACTGCAAGGATCACTGCAGGAGAGAGATCTCCCACCACCGACAGGATCCCGGCCACCAGTAAGTCGGTGGTTCCGGTTTGCTGAAGCGCGCCGCCCAGAGGAATCATGGCGCCCAACAAAATTACCACGGGCCAATCAACGCCGTCATAGAATTCCCGTACGGGTACGATTTGAGTGACCGCCATTGCGACTGTCGCAATGCCTAGCGCCAGTTGGATGGGCAATAGACCGAATGCAGTCACCACTATCGCACTCAAGAATATAAGTAGCGCATGAAAAGCCTTCGTTTTGTCTTTGGTGCTAAGCTCTCGCTTAGCTAGTGGATAGCAAGCCATCTTCACGATAGAGTCATCCATCACATCGCTCTCACCATGCAGTAGCAGTACGTCGCCTGTTTTTATCATGAATTCTCGGAGTCGACTCTGATGGGGCACCCCAGAACGAGAAACGGCGAGCAAGCTAACGTCATAATTTCGATTAAACCGCTTTTCTTTAGGGGTTTTACCGACTAGTGGCGAATTCGCGGACACTACCACTTCTGCCAGGGTAGTGTTAGCCGCATGCTGAAGCTCATTTTGCTGGTTCAGCGCTGTATGCATGGTGAGGGAGTATGTCTTGGCAAACTGCTGCACATCACCATGCGAACCCTGAATCATCACATAATCTCCCTCTCGCACGCCGCGACGGCGATCGGGTGGTGCGAATTCCTCTTTGCCTCGAATCATGGCGATCAGGTCCATCTTCTGCTCTACCAGCATGTCTTTCAGCTTACCGGCACGAAACTTCTTCTCAACTAATTCGGAGCCTTCCCCAACCTTCGTTTCGAACAAGTACTCCTCGATATCAAACAAATCGAGTCCCGCACTATTTTTCCTCACTTTCACCAGATGCCAGCCCCCCAGCAACATGAAGGCGATACCAAATAATGCGACTCCCCCACCTACTGGCGCGAAATCGAACATGCTAAAGGCTTCGCCGGTCATTTCCTGCCGAAAGCTCGCGATGAGAATATTGGGAGGCGTACCAATAAGCGTCACCAGCCCTCCAAGAATTGACCCAAAAGAAAGCGGCATCAGAACCGCTGCAGGTGGTCGTCCGGCTTTCGATGCGGACTGGATAGCCACTGGCATCAGCAGCGCCAGAGCACCCACATTGTTCATAAACATTGACAGAATTGCTGCCAAAAAGGTTAGTACTGCAATATGGAGAAATGGACGGTCTGATACAGGCTCGATTAAAGGAATCACGTAGTCCACAGCACCAGATTTGGTCAAGCCATAACTGACGATAAGCACGAGTACTACCGTGATCGTAGCTGGGCTACCAAAGCCGCTGAACAACTCGGCCTGAGGAACCAGTCCAAACAGACTCGCCGTGAACAAAGCGCCCAGCGCAACTATGTCATAGCGCCAGCGACCCCAGACCAGGAGACCCAGCAGTGCCACCAGGATCGCGAGCAAGACACCTTGATCAAAGGTCAATTGGTTGGTCCTACCGTAATTTCAAACTCAATCTCACCTACATTCTCGACGGCCGCGGCAATCCTGTCCCCCACGCCAATTGCGGATACCCCGGCTGGCGTCCCGGTAAAAATTAGATCACCGGCCTTTAATTCGTAATAACGGGACAGTTCAACAATGATTTCGGTCACCGACCAGATCATGTCAGAAAGCCTTGCATCCTGTTTAGTCTCCCCGTTAACGGCAAGCCAGATTCGACCATCCTCCAGCTCCCCATTTTCAGATGGCTGAATTTTTGAAATTGGTGCTGACACATCAAAACCCTTGGCTGTATCCCAAGGCTTGCCTTTTGCTTTTGCCGCCGCCTGCAAATCGCGTCGTGTAAAATCAATCCCAACGGCATAGCCGTAAATCCTGCTTGCTGCCTGCAGCGGCTCGATATTGCGGCCGCCTCCGCCAAGGGCAATAACCAACTCAACCTCATAGTGCAGGTTATCGGTAGCGGACGCATAAGGCACTGCCGCGTTGTCCGTGACGATCGCATCTGCGGGTTTGCTGAAGAATACGGGGGGACTGGATTTCGGGTCACCACCCATCTCTTTCACATGATCACTATAATTCTGCCCGACACAATAAATGCGATGCACCGGAAAATTCAGGTCAGAACCCTCGACAGCAATTTGCGGGGTGGGGGTTGGATCAAAAACAAACGCCATGCTTAAACTCGCGAAATAAATAAGAAGTTAGTCTGATTGGAAGCGGAATTGATAGTAAAGCCTGACTTAGCGACTGCCACATCCCAGCCGAGAAATCAGCTCTTTTCCCTGCCGAGATTCTATACCTGGAAACAATGCCAGGGACACAGCACTCTCAACTGTTTCAAGCCTGCTGAGTTGCGCGCAGAAATGCGTATGCGGCGGCAACCGAACATCAAACAGGAATGTCGCCACATTCTCGCCATCACTGACGGCCTTGAAAAAACCTATCCCGTTACCTTCTGTGTCCGTATCTCTGTCATCATCAGAAGTAATGGGGCCAGTGACAACATAGAGTGTTGACCCCAGCGCGGCAAGTTCATTGATCGCCTGATCCAGGCCCGACCAGGCACCTACGCGAAGCGGCTGCGGCAACGCGGACATATTGCTGAACAGGTTTAATTCAGCCCAGTATGGTGTGCCGGCAAAACTCGTCAAGGGCGCCAACCTTCCCCGGTCTTCTGATACCAGCTGCACTTCGCTGATACGATACTCCCGATCCTGGGCGCCACTCAGATCTGGCTGCACAAAGTTCGCGGCTGGCGAGCTAATCTGCAGCCTGACTTCGGCATCCAGCAACTCATCTTCCAGCCAATACCTTGGCAGCAACGAAGCCACGCCAACAGAGTCAGGCAAGACCCGATATGCCACCCACTCCACTGCCCCTGTTTGCGGCGCTATGGAAGCGGCATACAAGTGATGCAAGGCAACCTCGTTGCCCTGATGGGAAACAGTGGGGCAAGCCTTCAGGCAGTGGCTGATGTGAACCTGCTGCGCATTAGCCCAGTCAGGCAGGAGCAGACAGAGACTAACCCATGGGATAAAGTATTTGCGCATGGACCTCGTCGCACTTTTGGAGAACTTCATCGTCAAGAGTGACGTCTAGTGCGGCCAGGGAATCTACCAACTGTTCCGCCGTGCGCGCACCAATGATGGTAGACGCGACGAAATCATGCTGCATACTCCATGCAGTCGCCAGGGTGACTGGCGCCAGACCCGCTGCATCAGCTATTTCAAGATAGCTGGCAGTACTGGCGAGAGTGCCGTCGTTGAGAAAACGATCTGCCATCGCCCGCTGCCTTTGTTCGCTGGCCTGTTGATATTCGGCGAATCTCGAATTTACAGGCATTTCACCTGCGTTATATTTCCCGGATAAAATCCCACCGCCAATGGGTGAATAGGGTAACAGTGACACCTGCTCCTGTAGACAAACATTGGCCAATTCATCCAAAAATCGGCGGTTAAGCAGGGAGAAATTATTCTGAATGGACTGGAATCGGGACCAGCCCTCGTAGTCGGCCACCGTATTTGCCTTGGTCAAACCATAGGCGCTGTCATTTGACGTGCCGAGATAACGAACCTTGCCAGCCTCAACCAGTCGATCCAGCGCCTCCATGGATTCATCAATTGGTACCACCGTGTCTGGCCAGTGCACCTGGTAAAGATCGATGTAGTCAACACCAAGCCGTCGCAGACTGCCCTCGATCGCTGCTTCTACATGATGGCGATCAATTGCAGTAAAGCCTTGCCGAATAGGTGGTACGAACCAACCGGATGCAGCACCAGCTACCTTAGTCGCCAGGATTAATGCATCTCGCGGCTTGGTTTTGATCCACTGACCAAAAATTTCTTCAGTGAGACCCGCCAGCTCAGCGGTTGGCGGTACCGGGTAGACTTCTGCCGTGTCATAGAAATTGATGCCGCTATCAAATGCCGTATCCAGAATGCGGAAAGATTCATTCTTGTCGCTCCAGGTACCAAAGCCCATGGTGCCCATGCAAATGGGGGTTACCCGAAGACCACTGCTGCCAATATATCGATATTCCATAGCCCTTGTTTTTACCACTCCTAATGTTTACAGCTTTCTATTCAACGCGTTAGATCAATTCATTTTCAGACACGCATGGCTCACGGCTTACAGTGGCGGACAGTCATCGCCCAAGTAACCTGTGCCACCACAATAGCCAGCATCCTGTAGCTGAATTCGAATACCATCGGGATCGCTAAAATAGAGTTCCGGCGTTCCGCCCTCGGCACCACCTCGATTCGGCATGCGCATGCTAATCCAGTGCATCATAGCTTGAGTATCGCTGGGATCCTCCCGAGCACCAAGTCCATAGTCAGTCAATTGCGCGAGAATAGTCTCCACATCAAAGTTGGTAACGCTGAAACAGACGTGATCGATGCGGCCAGGCGCCTCTGGTTTACCTGGGGTATCACCTCCGACATACATCAGAAACTGAATACCATCACCGACACCGATTACTGGAGAAGTTGGTCCCTGGTAGGCCTGGTAAGACTTCCCAAAAGCCCTGGTATAAAAGTCATTGGCGCGATTGCGGTTGCCCATGAAATTGGTAAAGTGGCTGTAATCCACCAGGCGAAGCATGCCTGGCCCTGGCGCCGCCTCTGCATTCGAACAAGTCTCACCCAACACGCCCGAGCCGCCGCAATAGGCTTCACTGCTTAGGTGGTAAATAATGCCTTCACGATCCGCAAAATAGAGCTCTCGAGTTGCCCCATATTCTTTTACCCAGGATGTTGAGGCCAACGCTAATCTGTCTTCCAGTCTCTGCGGCGAACTCGCCTGGCGAATGCCAAAATTTTCCAGCTGGGAGCGCACGCGATCCACATCAAAGTCAGCCACGCTCAGGCCAATATGGCTGAAGCCAGGCTGCTCTCCGGCAGCAACCGGCGACAGGGAAAAGAAGTGTGGCCCGTCACCAACTCGAAGCATGACTTGCTCTCCCCTGCGCGCCTGCACCGGCGCACCGAACAGGTCCTGGTAGAACTTCAGGGAGCGGTTGACGTCCGACACTCGGATGTTAAATGAATGGATCTTTTGCACAGCCACGGGCACTGGAGATTGGGCCAGAGCCGGCGGCGTCACGGCCATCAAGGATAGATATTTGAGGAAACGTCTGCGATCCAGACCTGTGAACCTGTGATCGGGTCCGCTCTTTGCTGCGGCTGGACTAATTTTGCTGCTGGATTCTGATTTCTTTATTCTTGTCATGATACCTGACCCCGAAACAGACTCGCATCATAGCCAGTGGCGGGGGCAACCGTCCAGCGGGGGCAACCGTCCAGCGGGGCCAGCCTCCAGCAGGGACCAGCGATCAGCGGGGTTAGACGTGCAGATCCCACGCCTGTCGAGCAAGGGCCAGGTTAGCTGCGACGCTCTGGCAGCGGCTCAAGCTGTCCTATTTCATCTTCCCAGCGGGTCATGCCGCCGGCCATATGCGCCACGCTTTCCATGCCCATGGTTTGCAGCGACTGCGCCGCCAGCGCTGACCTTGAACCCTTGTTGCAATAAAGGATCAGGGACTCCGCCTTATCAAATTCCTTGCGGTAATAAGGACTCTCTGGATCGATCCAGAATTCCAGCATCCCACGGGGCACATGCATGGAGCCCGGAATACGACCATCCCTTTTCAATTCCCGAATATCACGCAAATCTATGAGGATAAGCCCAGCCTCTCCCAGACGATCCTGCACCTCGGCAGGGGTCAAAGTGGTAACAGTGGCTTCGGCGTCTCTAACAAGGGCGTCAACGCCGCGAGTGATCTTCAGCATAGTAGGTTTCCCTATAATCCATAGCCCCCAAAGCTAAACCAGTTGCAGGGCTTAAGCAAACTCAGGAACCAGAGCTCTCCCAGAGCAAATCCAGCGTCGCCACCGGTATACTGCTCATAAAACTGTGTCTGATTCATCACAGTCTCCACGGTACAAAAGTGAACAAACCGTCACAACATGCTAGCCTGACTCCATCCTATCAGAGCGGGGCATGGCCATGAACGAGAATGATTTTAACCTGTTGCTTCGAGCAAAACAGCAGATTCATCGAGAATCTGCCATCAGGTCGTTTCTACTGGCCGGGGTCTGTGTCACTGCCGGTTTGAAACTCTTCGGCATCGACCTCCCATTTATTTACCCACTATTATTCCTCATTTTGTTTATTTCATTGGTACTCAATTCTGATGTGATCGCAAACTTTGGACTGGTGACAAAAAGGGATCTGGTTAAAGTTATTGATCAGCATATTCATAATGATCCGAAAGTCCTCACGCGATACACAGAGGTAAAAAAGCGCCCGTGAGACGCGAGGCAGTCAAGCCGTGACGTCAGAAAATACAAACAGCAAATCAAGTCAGAACCCACTGCTGGGTATCGTCTTGGCCCTTCCTCTGGCATTCATCCTCACAGCGCTTTTGATTTCATATCTGCCTGCCGCAGCACTCGCACCCGAGTACAGTTTCGTTTATGCGAGCTGTAGCCAGGGTCGCCCTCCTTACCACCATGAATGTGGCAACTATCTGAAGAACCGCTATGTGGTCGAAAATGCCCAGCTTCAAGAACTCGCTATTACTGACGCGCGGGATTCCGATAATGATGGTGTGCTGGATAGTGATGAGCGTTATGAGACTCGCTTATTCCTTTAAGATACCGGGCTCAATCAGAGCAGGGAGCTGTTATTGCCTGAAGTCAGAGCGCTGACCCTGGACAAGAAAATCACAGCGCCCGATGGGATTGCAGTGGAATGGGAATACAGTCGCGGCGGTAACTTCTTTCCATTCTTTGATGGCCCCTCCCGCTATGGCTACGACCTCACCAGAGGTAAGGTACGTTACCGCCTGAACCTGACCGGTGATAACGAACGCAGTTACTACAGGGATGACCTGTTGTTCCTTGACT
This sequence comes from Gammaproteobacteria bacterium UBA7449, assembly GCA_002477465.1. GTDB lineage: Bacteria > Pseudomonadota > Gammaproteobacteria > Pseudomonadales > Pseudohongiellaceae > UBA9145. Next base: position 101,039 of record DLPV01000027.1, read on the forward strand.
GGGTAATCGAAAATTAAAAATAGCGAACTACTCGATGAATTGCGAACCAGGATTCAGACTGGCGAAATCGACCCTGATGCTATCCAGGATCTGCTTAACGAATTCGCCCAGTCATATCCTGTCAATGCAGAACAGCCAGCACACAGTCCTGTCGGGGCGCAAACTGTGACTCGATTGCTTTACATCATCGGCATTGGCTATCTGTCGATTTCACTCAATCGCAAATATCTTAGCCCAGGCCAGAGCTAAGCGAGATCAACCTCTACCGAACTGGATCAGGGCGAAGCGCCTTGAATGGGCTCGAGTCCCGGCGCCACCACCAGTCTGTGAAGGATCACGGCGACAGCAAGCGCTAGCGCTGCAACTATTAGCAGCAAGACCTGGCTGAACCCAAACAGGCCGCCTGCTGGCAATGCCAGGGTGAGCCCGGAGACGGCCGTCATCACTCTCACCAGAACTGCAGCCCCGCCCCTTCCCAAATCCCCCACGCCAATCAGGTAGCCCTGTAATGCAGCCGACACCAGGGCAACCCCAATCAGGGCAGTGGACAGCGCCTGCAGGTTTTCCAGCAAAGAACCCTGCAGCAGCAAGGCAGGATTGAATACAAAGAAAAACGGCACGAAATAGATGATTGCGCCTAGGCGCATTGCTTCGACACCCGCACGCATTGGTGATACCTGCGCGACCGAGGCCGCTGCGAACGCCGCCAGCGCTACCGGCGGCGTAATAAAACTCAACATGCCCCAGTACATCACAAACATGTGGCTGGCCAGGGGATCTAGCCCCGAATTGGTGAGCGCTGGTACCAGGACGATGGCCAAAAAGATGTAGGCGGCGGTCACCGTCATTCCGATACCAAGTATGAACGAAGTGAGTGCACCCATAATCAGGAGCACCAGGACATTGTCACCGGCGATATAAACCAGGTCATTGGCGATAGTACCGGCGATTCCGGTAACTGCCAGCCCACCAATGATCAGGCCGATGGCAGCTAGAATTCCTGCCAGCTCCGCCAGCAGCTTACCCATACCGGCCACCAGCTGCATGAACTTGGACAGGTCAAGCTTATGCTTAGTGAATTGGTTGATAACCAGCAGCAAGCCTGTGGCGTAAAAAGGCGCGACGGCCTCGCGCTGCAAGTAGACAAGCATCCAGATTAAGGCGGCAAATACGGCAATAAAATACCAGCCCTCTTTGAAGACTGTCTTTAATTCAGGCAACTCTTCCTTCGGGAGCCCGCTTAAACCATTGCGCGCCGCGTAAGCATCTATTTGCATGTACAGTCCAAAAAAGTAAAGCAGTGAAGGCACAATCGCAGCGATCGCCACCGTGACGTAGCTGACGTTTAGAAAACTGGCCATAACAAACGCTGTCGCACCCATGATCGGAGGCATGAATACGCCGCCGGTAGAGGCACAGGCCTCAACGCCGGAGGCATATTCCTTGCTAAATCCAATGCGTCGCATCGCTGGTATGGATAGAGGCCCCGTAGTCAGCACATTGGAGATTGGGCCACCGCTCATGGAGCCCATCAGGCCACTGGAAAAAATAGACACCTTGGCAGGGCCACCGCGCAGATGCCCAAGCAATGCGAAGGCCAGGTTTATGAAAAATGGACCACCACCGGTAAACTGCAGCGAGATACCAAAAATCAGAAAACCAAACACCAGCTGGGCAAATACCCGCATGGGTATCCCGAACAGACTCTCCTCCCCCAAAACATGAAATATGGCCACATCCTGGACGGGTATACTCAGGGCAGCGATGACCGTGGGCAGGGAATCAGCAAAGGTTGGATAGAGCGAGAATACCAGGACGATAGCAAAGACCGGCCAGCCACCCGCGCGGCGGCCAGCCTCCAGCACAATCACCCAGGTCAGCATAGCCAGCCACACACCAAGCTCAGGCGCAGCATATTCCCACGCTTCCAGCACGATGCGCTCTGCGTAGTAGGCGTAGTAGGAAAATATAGCGGCGATAATCACCATGACAGCGATGTCGTGCCAGGGCACATGAGATGGACTGTGTTTACTGGCAGGAAAGGTAATAAACACCATGCAAAGCATCACGCCGGTGATGAGATACATGTAGCGGCTATCGAGCATGACATAGCCAACAAAGAAACCGAGATTAAAAATCTGGTTAATAGCGAGAATGATGGCGCATGCTGTCATGATTGCCATCACGGCACGCCATCTTTCAGACAGCTCGCGATAGCGTAGGTGCGCTACGGGCTTTGGGGTTTTTTCGACGCTTTCCGGCTCTTTGCTCATACCAAATACTTAAAGGCCTTTACAGACCCTCACCGAGCGTAATTAATCCGGCTGCTGCCAGCGATGATTCTCGTGCCCGCAACCACCCCTGCTCAAACGCATCGTAGTCTTCTGGGGCGCCTGGCAAGTAAGCGTCCCAGGCATCCTGCAGCACCTGTTGTCGCTGCAAGTTAGCTTGATGGGTGCGTTCCGCGGCCTCGCTCCAGATTCCGATTTCCTTGAAATAACGAATTGCACCGGGATGATAAGGTACGAAGGCCTGATCGAATTTCTGCCGATCAATTGCCCAACCATTAGCGCCAGGTGCATTCCCTTTGAATTCATCGAAATGTTCGAGCATGACTTTAACCATGCTGTACACCAGAGTCTCATCGGAGCTATCCAGCGCAACGAGGAATGGATAAGCCGAGGAAAACACCTCGATGCCTTCCGCATTAATAGTTGGTCCCTCAATGGCCACATGAGGCACATACCAGGGTAATCGAGCGCGAACTCTGGCTACGGCTTCTGCGTCAGCATGGGGTAGTTCAGGCCAACGTAGTCCCCGCGGAGATGCCTCGATTCTCAGAAAAGGAGGGGAATTACATGCACCTCCAGCGGCGTCAGCTCGCCCATTTAACACGGCATCAATTGAAGCGTTGTAGCCCCCTACTTCTACCGGCACGACATCGTCCCAGGTCAAGTTGGCATAGGACAGCAATGCTGCGGTCGCATTGTTGAGGGAAGGCGCACCCTGCACAAAGGTCATGCGTTTACCACGCATGTCGGCAATGCTCATGATGTTGGCATCAGCAGCTGTGGCAAAAGTAAATGAGCAGGCGTCGGAGTAATTGGACAGCATGGCCCGCACCGGTTGTGGCCCCCAGATTTTAGAGGCGAAATTCAGAATCCCTTCCTGAGCGTATACAGACTCTGAGCCTCCCGCAGAAAAATGAACGCGACCAGCGCGCAGGGTTGCCAGGCGGGAGACATCGTTGCGGCCGGGAATCACTCGCAGGTTGGTGCTGTATTGCCGCTGCAGGATATTGCCAATAGCCACTGCCTGACTGTAGCCACCAGTGCCAGTGGGATAGGCGGACCAGGCAATAGTCTTGGGAAAGCTCACTTCCTGGGCCACGCTGGCGGGCAAAAAAATAAGCCAGCAGGACAGAAAACTCAGCAGAGCGACAAACCGGGCAATAAACTTCATCGGGGCCATGATCTATGTAAATTGCCTGAAGCATAACCCACACGGATTGCCTTGGCTACACGGAGTACAGGAATGAAAACGCCCGCAGTGCGGGCGTTTTTATCAATGTTTGCAGGCTGGAATAATCAGGGCGTCACGGTCACATTGATGTTCCTGTAGGTGAACATGGAACCGTCACTAGCAATACCTCGCAACACATATTCACCCGGTTTTTCGAAGGTCACCATTGAGTTCCAGATATTGCCTGCGGGCGGTTCAGGTATAGTAAATGGCGGTGACCAAGGTGAATTCGCGTAGACCCGCGTATCGGTATAAGTCTTCATCTGGGTCGGTTGAAACGTCGCTGCAGTTTCAGGCCCTCGATAGACTGACCACGAAAACCGTAAACCTGGACCAGACGATGCAACTATGGATGAAGGTGGGCGATAGATCTGCTCCGGTGTACTCGGCGGTGGCCGATTGGATCTGGCTGGGAAATCATCCGGGTCATTTGCGTAGACAGATAGCTGCAGCGGCTCGCCAACTCGAACAGTTCGATAGCTGTCTCCACGCACCTCAAGCTCTGGCGCGATATTGGAGCGTAGTCGGTCATCGAGGCTACCAAACGCACCACCTACTTCCGTGGAAATCACCTGAGGGTCGATTCTATAGTCAGCGTAAAGACTGCCGTAGGCACGGGTCACCTTATTCTGGCTCTTCAGTGTCCACACCACTTCCTTCTCAGCAAAATCTGCTGGTACATCGATTGTGAACAGGAAGGGGTTACGACGCGGATAGAAATGGGTGGGCTGGCCCATATCTGCGGTGGCAGCATCATAAGCATCCTTGCTCAGATCATCGAGCTCAGCCTCGTCTACCACATTGAAGTAATTCTCAGGCCCAACTGGGATATCGAACTGTTGCTCCCAGTTTGAGTTCATATAGCCGAAGAAGAGTTTGTAGGTGCCGTCCTCATTCGGCCACCACCCTTCATAGGCAGGCGAAACAATTTCACCACTGAGTAGCATACGCCGCGCCTGTGCAGTGGCATTGCTACTCATTAAAGCCGCCAGCACTAGACAGGTTACGATATTGCTTAAAAAACTGCTTCCAACACTACGCCTCATCATTGCCGCCTCAATCGTCGTTGCTGCTGGCAACACTGTCATATTCTGGCACCGGCGCCCAACACAAAGGACAGCTCACGTCATATTCGTTACGGTCTCGCAACTGCTCTCGGCGCATCGCCATTTCCTCCTGGAACTGTTCTTCGGTCATGGTGACCGAATAGCCGAGATCGATGAACATATTGGACACAGAACGCCGTCCACCACCGGCCCAGTTCCTGGGATCGGCAAGGTTGGGGTTGGCGTCAGTGGTATCCATGAATGCGATGGTTCTGAGAACAGTGCCCTTGGGCAGAAGCGGTGCCCGATCTTCCTTGTAGATGTACTGCTTCACCCAGTTATGGTCATATCCGACACAGTTGAGTGTGAATATGTTGTGACCCCAGATTGCTTCCAGGCACATGCGCACACCGGGCGCATGCAGATGGGGCTCGAATGCCATGATCTTGGTGTGCTCCTGTAGCACAACGAAATTGGACAGTTCCTGATTCGCTCGGTTTGGCACCACGTCGAGGTCAATACCATTGCCGGTGCGAGGCCCACGCCGAGAGTATTTGGGTTCATAGCCGCGCGGGAAGAACGTAATGCCGAACTCCAGGTGACCGGTGGTTTCTCGACCATTTGAATGCATGTGGGCCGCCCGCAGGTGCAACGCGGAGCCCGCTTGCAGCAGTCGCCCTGCAGAGTCTGGAAAGACGTCCGCGTTGCGCCCTACCTCATGGATGGGCCAGCTCACTGATGTCTCTGGCTGGATATAACCCCCATCTTCGCTCAACACACCACTCTGGTAGGTCATGTGATGAAAGATATAGCGCCCGCCCACCGTGTTGGTGCCGGTGTCTGCAGGGATGTCATTCACTTCCCTCACCTCAATAGACTTTACATAGCGGTCTTCGGTCAGCCCGGTTGGTACCAGGCCTATATCACCCCACCAATCAGGACCTACTGCCGGTCGTGTCTTGTCAGCGCTGCGCAGCACTAACTCCGGTTCACCGAGAGTCCAGTCATTCCCTTCCGTAAACACAATGGGTGGCGGCTCATCGTCAGGATTACCCCGTGGCGCCCCGTTCTGGGCCCAGGCCTGGATCATGGCGAGATCAAGGTCTGACAGTGAGTAGTCGCTCTCAAAGCCATCAGTGATACCAATATCTTTTTCTACGTACCATGGCGGCATCGCACCCATGCGATCGCGAATCGCCGTGCGATACATGATCACCGGTGCCCACGGGCGAACTGCTTCATAAGACATGAATGACATAGGAGCGCCGCCACCGGGTCGGTGACACTGCAGACAGCTGCGCTGGAGAATAGGCGCAATATGCTCTGCATAATTCACCGCGTCAGGCTGAATATCCCAATCCGCGATGTCATAGTAGTGGGGCTCATGGTTCGCCACACTTGCATCATGGCCTTGTGCGTTCAGCACAGCAGGCAAAATCAGAACACAGGTAGAGAAAAGGAAGGGCAAAATACGGGCAATCATCGTGGTTACCTCTTGGTTTTCTTATATAAGCCAGTGTGCGTATGACGCACTATTCAGGCAGTGTACACAATAACTATCATGGCGCTAAAGTCTGATAAGGCAGCCTTGGCCTTGAACGGTATCCCAGCGCCATCCGGAATTTAGGCACAGCGGCCAGCAAAAATTATTCGTATTCGCAATTCTAGCGGATTCTAGGCTCAATCAGGTAGTGCAAACGCTGTTAGTGTGGTGCCAGAGGGGATTAGCACCAATTGCCTACCATCCAGCATGAAGGTCATGGCAGCGGCGCCCCAGATTCGCGACCCGGTTTGGTAATGCCACAGGTTTTCACCGGTTTCCGCGTCGAAAGCCATGAAATTACCTTCATGGTCACCTGCGAATACCAGGCCCGAAGCCGTACTTAATACCCCGCCAAAGGTCGGGGAAGGATAGGTAAACTCCCACACGAGGTCGCCGGTATGCACATCCAGTGCGCGCAGTGCGCCGCTGCCCTGCTCGGCGTCGATTACTGCAGTACCGCCAAAATTCGACTGCCCAGGCGTATTGGCGGGCTCCTCCGGCACGTAAGTGGCACAGGTTTCCCGCGCAGTAAGAATAAACAACTCCAAAGCGGGATAAAAAGTAGGCGGCATGAAGTTGGTCGAGCCCCAGGGATCGGGCAAGCAACCCTGGCTGCCGTCGTTCAGTATATTTGGTCTTCCATCCACATCCAGCTCCCTGGCCCAGCTGGTCGAGGTAAACGGCTTACCCAACAGCAATTCCCCAGTGACCCGATCAAGCACATAGAAAAACCCATTGCGATTGCCCAGCATGACTACGCGCCGGGGCTGACCCTGCCATTCAATTTCCGCCAACACGGGCATATGGTTCGAATCCCAATCGTTAAGATCATGGGGTGTAAACTGGTAATGCCATTTTAGTTTGCCGGTATCAGCATCCAGAGCGACGAGGGAATTGGAATACAAATTGTCGCCAGGTCGGGAGTCGCCATAGTAGTCTGGATTGGGGTTACCGACGCCCCAGTAAATTAGGTTCAGATCAGGGTCGAAGCTGCCGTTCATCCAAGTGCCCCCGCCACCGGCGGCCAGCACTTCAGGATCATCAGGCCAGGTTTCGCTACCCGGCTCGCCGGGCCCCGGAATGGTGTTGAAGCGCCAGATTCGCTCTCCGGATACAGGATCGAAGGCATCGATAAAGCCGCGAGTACGATACTCACCGCCGGAGATACCTACGATGATTTTATCTTCCAATACCAGTGGAGCGAGAGTTGCGGCATAGCCGACTTGATAATCTGCGAGTTCCCGGTCCCAGAGTATGTCGCCATTGCGTCGGTCGAAAGCCAGCAAATGTGCGTCCAGGGTCACCATAAACAGGCGCTCCCCCAGCATGCCAAATCCGCGATTCACCGGTGCGCTGGCGCCATAAGTGAGATCACTGGGCAGATTGCGGCGATAGCGCCAGAATGTCCGACCACTGCGGGCATCAATAGCCCAGGCCAGATTATTGGAACCGGTGACATAGAGCACCCCATCGTCTGCCAAAGGCGTGGTCTCAAAGCCACGGCCGCGTGTGGTTGTGCCAGTTTGAAAAGTCCAGATCGGTCTAAGCGCCGATACATTTTCCGGAGTAATCTGAGCGAGTGGGCTGTGACGCTTACCGCTGTAATCTCCCGAATAGGTCAGCCAGCGCTCAGGGTCAGAAAGCCCGGCCAGGATATCTTCATAACTGGGGCCAGATTGCGCCAGGACAGGTAGTTGAGGAACACAGACCATGGCGAGGGCCAGAAACATTTTAATAACCGGTTTTGTCATTGCGCTGCGCCACTCTGCAAGTAGTTTAGGATATGGTAAAGATCGGAGTCGCTCAGGGCAGTCCGAGAAAAAGGGGGCATAACTGACTGCTGCAAGCGCTCCAGGCTCTGCAGCTCGGTTTTTTGAAATCCTCGCAGACGCTGCCGCTCATCCAACATTTGCAAGGAAAAAGCATCCTCGCTCTTGAGCACGCCCTGCACTTCTTCGCCGCCAGAAGTTACGACCCGCACGGGTTTAAAGCCACGTCCAATAATTACGCTGGGTTGCCGCACGGATGCCATGATCGACTCCAGTGATCTCCGCGTGGTGATAGCATTCAGATTTGGCCCAAAACTACCACCCTGGCCGTGAGCACGGTGACAGGCCGAGCAATTCGTCCTGAATGCCTCCGCACCAGCAACCACATCTCCCGCAGGCAGATCAGTAACGCCTGCTACTGCAACATCCTGTAGATAGGACACCAGCATCCAGAGTTCGGAATCGGTGAGCTTGTGGGCTGGCATGATGCTGCCCGGCACACCATCACGGATAGTGGAAAAAACCTCACTCACACTGAGGTCGCGCTCACTCCAGATCATGGTCAGATCAGGGGCGTCAATGGTTGCTATCCCCTTGGCGTCGGCGCCATGGCAGGTGGCACACTGCGCTCGAAACAGGCTTCCCCCGCCAGTGATCGCGCGCGAATTGCCCTCCAGCGGATTGACGCTTTGTGCCTGACTGATACTAGTCAGGCAGCTCAGCAAGCCGAGCAAAATGAACCTCGCCGAGGCGCAGCCTGGGAGGTGGGGAATAAAGTCGCGAAGGGTCATTGTTAAACTGTGGCTCCCTGGCTGTTTAATTCAAGCTTCTTGTTTTGTTCTTACTTTTGTTCTTGTTTTACTGCGTCTTATTCTTGATTTATTGCTTCTTAATTCTTATTGTTTTATTGCTTGTTTCACTGCCGATTCAAGCAGGGTTTTTAGCAAGCCCAGGATATGACGCAGGCTGGCAAGGTCTGAAGATAGCTGATGTTCGCCCCGTGCGGCAACAAGGTAACAATTCCTATTGCCGAATCCTGACCATTAGCCACTTTCGGAGAACTTGATCAGAACCAGGAATAGCCTGCGGGCGGTAGCATTGGCCAGTTATTGCTGATATGTTTTAACTACTCCCAATAACAATATCGGAGAGCAACATGAGTTCTAATCCGAAAAATATCAAAGAAATAGTGATCTCTGTCTGTGCCGCCGCTGCCCTGGGGCTTGGCGTACTGACATTTCAGACCGACATCATCTCTGCCCAATCCAGCAATTTCCAGGGCGGCGCTCCGCAAGTCACAGAAGGACCAGACGATGCACGCTATATCCGCATCCTGTTCCCGGCTGGCGTGCGCTCATCCTGGCATAGCCATACCTGGGGTCAGCTGTTGATGATTGAAGAAGGTATCGGACTGCACCAGATTCGAGGCCGCGCCATCGAAGAGTTTCAGCCTGGCGAGCCATTCTGGACGCCGTCCGGTGTTGAGCACTGGCATGGCGCTCACCCGGACGTTGACGCGCTGCAGCTAACAATTTACGAAGGCACAGTAAACTGGTTAGAGCCTACTACAGATGAACAATACGCCGGCGTGAGATATCGCCCCATGTCACGTTCATCTAACTAGAATTCGCTGCTCCATCCAAAAAA
>DLPV01000027.1:110877-125476 GCA_002477465.1 Gammaproteobacteria bacterium UBA7449
AAAAACCACAGCAGGCTAGCCGCTAGTCCGGCCTCATTAACTCTACAGTGAAATAGGGATCCAGCGTATCGATGGCAGCCAGGGACTGGCTGTTTACATCCCATTTAAAGAGCTGGGCTTTGATGCGGTCACGCTCAAAATCCACCAGGGTGAATCCATGCTCTTCCAGAGGCGCCACTTGTTCCTCGAAACTCAGATACTTTGAAGGCTGCGCGCCCACCCCCCTGACCACCGAAGGAAATCCGCGAATCGACGTCCCTATCGGCCCACTCAGCACATTGGTAATGGGATTGGCGCTAAAATCCAGTGCGCCCGCACCATGCATGGTTCCCACTCCGGTCGCATGCAAATCCCCGCTCATGATAAGAGGATTGCGGTGCGTCATATTCGCCAGACCCGTCATGATGCGATCATGTTGATCCAGCCAGCCTTGTTGCCATTCCAGTTTGAGAATCGAAGTTGTCAGTTCGCCTGATTCAGGATGCAGTGCATCGGGATACCACTCACCCCATTTACCGGCAGTCCAGCCGGGCGGGTTAGAAGGCACATGCACCAGGTGGCGCGATTCGCGAGACGCTGTGCGCTCCAGCAGCCAGCCCTCGACATTGCTGTCGAGAAAAGCCGCATTGGACTGGCCCACTCGCAGCGTGCGCCTCACATCGTAGAGCAACACCTCCAATAAGTCGCCGTAACGCAGCGTGCCATAGCTTTCGGATAAATCCCCGCGCACACTGCTGTGGGAATAAGGTAATCCCGGTGACCGAAAAGGATCGGATAGAAATTCAGGGTAATACAGTTGCTGAGTGGTTCTGGCCAACTGAAGCTGAAACCATTCAACTGGATAAGTGAGAGGCGAATCGTTTTCCCAGTGATCATGATCATCTTGCAGGAAATACATGGGCGTCGAGCGAAAATCTGTTCCGTACAAGGGGGTAATCTGCGGGCCGGCAGCGAGTTTCAGAGCCTGTTCGTTATAGCCACCCATGACCCGAGCAGCAAAATCAAAATTGGACTCTCGACCGGCCGCGCTTAGCTCTCCAGCCTGCTCCCCCTGCCAGGTATGCAAATCCCAATAGATATGATCGCCGTTGGCGATCGCTGCCTGGGGCGCGAGTGAGAGAGCCCGGCGCAGCAGGCGGCGGCGAATAGCCATGGGAAGATTGCCGCGGCGGTCGCCTATGCCGAAATAATCGCCACTTGGTCCGCCAGCACAGGTGTAAAACAGCACGCGGACCGATTCCGGCGTGTGACTTGCAGCAGGAAACGTTGAGATTGGCCAGGGTTCGCACAGTGCCGCGCCACCGGCCTCCTCCAAGCGCAGCTCATAAACTGTGTCCGGGCGCAAATCCTCGGCATAAAATTGCCAGAACTCTCCCGCCGTATCATTCTGCAAACCCGCAATAGTCTGACTACTGCCGCCACCGTTTATGCGCAACCGGGGCTGTTGCGAAAGCGGCGCACTTAAGGAAGTCTTTATCAGTAAGTGGGAGTCACTCACTGCAGGCAACAAATGCCTGACTTTCCCGGCATCCCAATCATCCACTGGACCCGCATCCAGTTCCTGTTGCGCCAGCAGGGTTTGCCATGGCCAGGCTGCCAGCCACGCACCTCCCATGGCTCCGGCACTACCACGCAGAAAACGGCGCCGATTCAGCATAGACGTCGCATTGGGTTTTCTATTCTTGTAATTTTTGCTCAAGATCTACCCCCGCAAAGACCCGATTATCCGCTCTAAACCCTACCACAACGAATTTTGATTTGCCCTGTGGAGCTTAATTCGAAGACCCGTGAGAATTTGCCCAGCAAAGCCTTACTCCCTATACTCTGTTCACAATTCTGGGAAACCTTGGCCTTTGGCTAATCTCTGCAGGGGAAATTCATGGGACGTTCTTCATACCGCATACTCTCACTCGCTGCTACAGCGTTACTGGTCAATGCCTGCAGCGAACCCGCACCACCTCCTGAGCCAGAATTAAGTTTCGAAGAATCCCTGCAGCAACAGCTGATTCAGGCGCAACCCGGTGATGTGATTGAAATTCCAGCAGGCACTCATGAACTCACGCGCGGTCTTTCGCTTACTGTCGATGGCGTGACGATTCGCGGTCAGGGCATTGACAGTTCAGTGCTGTCCTTCAAAAACCAAGCCCAGGGCGCCGAGGGTCTGCTGGTCAACGCCGACAACTTTGCTATTGAAGACCTTGCCATTGAGGACACGGTTGGCGACGCCATCAAGATCAATGAAAGTGAAAACGTGATAATTCGCAATGTGCGCACCGAGTGGACTGGCGGCCCGCTGACGACTAACGGCGCCTACGGAATCTACCCGGTGCAGTCCCGCAATATCCTGATTGATGGCGCTGTCGCAATAGGCGCTTCCGATGCCGGCATCTACGTGGGTCAGTCAACCCAGATCATCGTGCGCAATTCAAGGGCCGAATACAATGTGGCGGGAATTGAAATTGAAAATTCTACCTTCGCCGACGTCTACAACAACGTGGCGACTAACAACACAGGTGGAATTCTGGTGTTCGATTTGCCCAATCTGCCAGTGCAGGGTGGCCGCAATACCCGAGTATTTAATAACCAGATTATCAACAATAACGTGGCCAACTTCGCACCAGAAGGCAACATTGTGGGTGAGGTCCCAACCGGCTCCGGACTCATGGTATTGGCCAATGACAGTATCGAGGTATTTGGCAACGAATTTACTGACAACGACAGCGCCAACATCATGATTATTAGTTACTTCACGACTGAGCGGCCTTTCGAAGATTCAAACTACGATCCGTTTCCCGAGACCATCTACATTCACGACAACGTTTTCAGTGGCGGCGGCAGTCAGCCTGACTCAGAGCCACTTCAGGCGTTGCAGACGGCAACTGGACAGGACGTGCCTGATATCGTTTGGGACGGCATCACACTGCCAGGTAAATCCGCCGAAGATATTCTCTGTTTTGCAGACAACGGCGACATCAGTTTTGTGAACCTTGACGCCGCTAACGGTCTCGCGGCACCTTCATTCGACGCCAGCACTCATGACTGCAGTATGCCAAGCCTTTCGGTAATATCTTTGAGTTCAACCTCGGATTAAAATTATGAATCCATGGCGCTTTTTTGCAGCAGGCGCTTTCCTGCTGTTTTCACTGCTCTCCTGTAGTGAATCCACTCCAACATTCCACACCAGCGAGAACCCGGTGCGTCTATCGGACTGGAATCTGTTCGAACTGACACCAGCAAGCCTGACACCTACTTCCCACACCATGGTGTTCAGGCCTGCTAATCAATTGTTCACCGACTATGCGCAGAAACTTCGCAGCATTTGGATTCCTGATGGCGCCCAGGCCTCACTGATTGATGGCGAGTTATCCTATCCCATAGGAACAGTGGTGAGTAAAACTTTCTACTATCCTGCCAATGCTTCGGGAAATTTATTGCGCACCGAAGAAGTAATTGCCGAATCAATAGATCTTGGTAACAACAAACTAATCGAAACACGATTACTAGTCAGAAGAGAGGCTGGGTGGGATGCCTTTCCCTATGTATGGAATGACGAGGGTACGGAGGCATTCCTTCGAGTTGCCGGCACCAGCAAGCCGATGCAATTAATGAGTGACACCGGAAACGTTGATTTCGTCTACTTCGTGCCAAATGAAAATCAGTGCGCGGGCTGTCATGTCACTGAACATCCAGACGGCGACATGCATCCACTCGGTGCCGTGGCGACCCAGCTCACGGCCTCATTTACCTATCCGGACGACGTCGCTAATTCCCAGTTAAGCACCATGGTTGAACGTGGCTGGCTTGAAGCGCCTGCAGATTTGCTTGCCCCTCCTTCCTGGCTTGACCCCAGCGAGACATTGGAAGACCGGGCTCTGGCGTACCTGAACATGAATTGTGGCCACTGCCATAATCCGGAAGGCGCTGCCGATACCTCAAACCTTATTCTCACAGGACAACACGAGCAGGTCGTCAACATGGGCGTGTGCAAACCCCCCGTGGCAGCCGGTGGCGGTGCCGGTGACCGACTCTATAGCATTGTCCCAGGCGTACCGGAACAGTCCATCCTCCTATACCGCATGCAGTCGAACAAACCAGATGAAATGATGCCTGAACTGGGACGCGCCCTGGTTCACGCTGAAGGCATAGAACTGGTTAGCAGCTGGATTGCAACATTGTCTGGGGACTGCAGTTAAACTTCAGGGCACTATCAGCCAACTGCAACTGCGAATTTCGCTGTTTGATTAACAGCTGCATCACTTCTTGAAGGCCAAACTGTTCGAAATGACGGCTCAAGTGGTCATAAAGGGCATAGATCTTGAAATCGAGTGCCCTCACCTTGCTGCAGAATGACTGATCCATCCCCTGTCTTGCGATACCCTGCTTATCGTATTCGCGCAGCAAAGCTTGCTTATCTGCTTCCAGCGCGCGCCGCGCCGTCTTCCAGCACCCAGCACCAACCGCGCCCGGTTTGAGTCATGAATAATAAGACTCGTGGTTTTTCCGCGGTTTTCCGTTAAAGTTAGACACCTTGAACAATAAACAATAATTCTTATGCCTAAAATTGGCATCCTGTTTCTGTTAATCGCACTGCCGATCGCACTACTGCAATCCTGCGGTGACCAGGTTGGCCAGCGCCGTACCTATGTGTTGACTACTGGCACCACCGGAGGCACTTTCTATCCGGTCGGCGTTGCCCTGTCTACTCTTGTCACGGCACAACCCCAGGCAGAATTTTCCCTGACCGCCATCAGTTCTGCTGGCTCCATGGAAAATATCAAACTCCTGCGCGACAATCAGGCTCAGTTCGCCCTGGTGCTTGCGATCTTTGCCGCCTGGGCATACGACGGTGAAGGACCTATTCGTAACCCCCAATCCAATCTCCGCAGCATTAGCGCAATGTGGCCGAATGTAGAGCACTTTGTACTACATTCCGATCTGGTTACAACTGGCACGGTAAAAGACCTGGATCAGCTTGCTGGCGAGCGCTACGTCTTGGGTGCGCGCAATTCCGGCGCTGAACATACCGGCATCTATATCCTCGAGGCACTGGGCATCGACTATCTGAATAAATTCAGTCTTGGATACATGGCATATGGCGCTTCAGCCAGCGCCATGCAGGATGGCAACATTGTTGGCATGAACGTGCCAGCTGGCCCTCCGGTCACAGCAATCACCCAGGCCTTTGCCCAGATGCGAAGCGACATGACCGTACTGGATTTCAGTGAGCAAGAAATCACAGCCATCAATCAACGCTACCCCTTATGGCAATCATTTGAATTGCCACCTGGAACCTACCCTTATCAGGAACAAGCAATTAACACGGCAGCAAGCCCCAATGTCCTTATTGCAAGAGACGATGTCTCCGAACAAATAGTGTATGACCTGACCCGGATGTTATGGGAGAACCTGGCTACACTGCAGCAAATACACAGTGCCACTCGCTCCATGATATTGGAGGAGGCGCTGCAGGGCATACCTGTCCCGCTGCACCCAGGCGCGCTGCGCTACTACCTTGAACAGAATGTAGCCGTACCCGATGTATTGCTACCACCGGCACAGTTAGCTGAACCAGCATTATCTAACTAGAAAGTTAAAATAGGTATCTGGATAAGGCTCATTCTCAAGGGTGAAGTGCCAC
This sequence comes from Gammaproteobacteria bacterium UBA7449, assembly GCA_002477465.1. GTDB lineage: Bacteria > Pseudomonadota > Gammaproteobacteria > Pseudomonadales > Pseudohongiellaceae > UBA9145. The sequence continues at coordinate 116,516 of DLPV01000027.1, forward strand.
CATTCTTCTCTTAGCGGCATAAATCCATGTTTGGTCATAAGCGCGCGCAGCAGCGCACGATTGGCTCGCTGCTGCACAGTTACCGCATCGCTCTCCCCCCAGGAGGTCAGGTCAAAATAATCCCAGGGTGTTCCCATATCCAATTCGTGGCCAGACGTCAGGTCAAATAGAGTGAGATCGAGAGTCGAGCCGCGAGAATGACCGGAACGCGCCGCGATATAGCCATCTCGAAACAGATTTGCCTTCTCTACATTGGGGTAGTAACGCGCCTTCATCCTGATATCTGACAGGTCTTCGGCCCAGGCAACGAAATGATCGACCGCCTGCTGGGGGCGATAGGCATCGAATACCTTGACTCCAAGACCAAACACCTGGGCATCTGCGATGACGCGCTGCAAGGCATCTCTGGCTTCCCGGGTGAGGTAGATAAGCGAGGCTTCATAGCCATTAATCGCCTCGCCCACGAAATTATCAGTCGTAAAGTAGCGCACATCAGTCTGCACATCCGGGGCAGCAGGCAGCTTAACGAAGCCCGCCGAAGAATAGGGGTCCGAGGTCTGACAAGCCCCGAGCATCAATATGGCGCACAGCAGGCTCGTCCTGACGGTGACTGATTTCATCGGATTTCCATACCTTTTTAGGTTCATTGGGGCTAGATTTTTGCCCCTAGCCTGCAAGCTAAACCAGTCCCCAAGCACACGCAAGCAAGACTCAAGGCTCACAGCATTGGGCACGGCCCAAGGTTTTCGGTATCATCGCCGGCGATTTCGAGGCTGCGCACGTTATGAAGACTATTGGCATGTTGGGCGGTATGAGCTGGGAATCCACCAGCACTTATTACCGGCTAATAAACGAGGGTATTAAGACTTCACTGGGGGGACTTCACTCGGCGAAGATCGCCATGTACTCCGTTGATTTCGATGAAATCGAGAAGCTGCAGCATGCAGACGACTGGGATGCAACCGCCGCGATTCTGACCAATGCTGCCCAGGCCGTCGAAGCCGGGGGCGCAGATTTTCTGCTTATTTGCACCAACACCATGCACAAAGTGGCGCCGCAGATCGAAGCCCAGATCGACATCCCCTTACTCCACATCGCAGATGCCACAGCACAGCAGCTGCAACAAGACGGCATTGAAAAAGTTGGGCTGCTGGGCACCCGCTTCACCATGGAACAAGGCTTCTACAAAGACCGGCTCACTGACAAATTCGGTATCGAGGTAGTCACACCAGCGCAGCCCGAGCGAGATAGCATCCACCGGGTCATCTATGAAGAACTGTGCCTGGGGAAGATTTCCGAGTCTTCGCGCCAGCAGTACCTGGAGATTATCGATAAACTGGGCGCCGCAGGTGCCGAGGCAGTGATACTTGGCTGCACAGAAATCGCGCTATTAGTTGAGCAAAAGCACACGAGCACACCGCTGTACGACACGACACAACTGCACTGCGAAGCCGCGGTGCAGTTTGCCACGACAGAGACCGCGACATCTATTGCAATGGCTTAAGGAATAAGACTGTGCTGGAAACCTTTGTAGTCGCCATGGCTACGTTTTTTGCAACCATCGGACCGCTGGATGTAGCCGCGGTATTCGCAGGTCTTACCGCTTCGGTTCCCAGTAAGCGTCGGCGCCAGATGGCGGTTCGCGGCACCATGATTGCTGGCGGTATTCTTATCCTGTTCGCGCTGATCGGCGAATCCATCTTGTCAGGGCTGGGTATTTCTCTCGCAGCGTTGCGCACCGCTGGCGGAATCCTGTTGCTGCTAATCGGGATTGATTTGGTTTTTGCCAGAAGTTCAGGCAGCACTTCGACCACCGATGAGGAAGAAGAAGAAGCCAGGGCAAAGCAGGATATCTCCGTGTTTCCCCTGGCTACACCCCTGATTGCCGGACCAGGCGCCATGGGCGCGGCGATTCTCTTGATGGCCGACACCGAAGACAATTTGGCACTGCAAGCGGTAGTGCTGGGCAGCATCCTCCTGATGATGCTGGCAACCCTGATCATGTTGTTGCTGTCGGGCCAGATTCATCGCCTGTTTGGCACCACCGGCATGCACGTGGTTAGCCGCGTCATGGGTGTGCTGCTGTCAGCTCTGGCGGTGCAGTTTGTCTTCGATGGCATTGCCCAGAGTGGCTTGTTGGCCGCTGGCTGACTCTAGGTGTAGACTAAGCTGCGACTATTCGCTTTCAGCGCCATCGCAGGAGCTTGCAGATATGCCCGATACCGCCATGACCCGTCGCCGGTTTTTGCAGACCAGCACCAGTGCAGCGGCACTGTGGATACCCGCTAGCGTGAACAGCTATACCCACCAGGAAATTCAGGACCTGTATGTTGACGGTAGCATGCAGGCAAACGTGTCGAAATGGGAATTAGACACTCCCTCTCTCTGCGTCGATCTGGATGCGCTGGAGGCAAATATTGCCACCATGCAGGATACGCTGACCCGCAACGACATCGCCAGCCGACCACATGGGAAAACCCATAAAAGCCCCACCATAGCCCGCATGCAATTAGATGCCGGTGCGATTGGAATATGCGCCGCCAAGGTCAGTGAAGCCGAGGCGATGTTTCAACATGGCATTGATGCAGTCTTGATGACCACTACCAACGTCACCGCCACCAAAATCAGGCGCGCCATGAATCTGCGCCACGCCAACCCGCAGTTTATCCAGGCCACCGACAGCGAACAGAATGCGCGCCTGCTGTCAGAGGCAGCGGTCAGCATGGGCATCACCGCCGACGTGGTAGTGGACGTGGATCCTGGCGGCCACCGAACCGGCATCACGCCAGGGCAGCCCGCCCTGGCATTGGGCCAACTCATAGACCAACTGCCTGGCCTGACCTTGAGGGGTTTGCTCTGTTACGACGGTGGTTCCCAGCACGTGAAAGGATTTGCTGCCCGCCGCGAACAGACCCTGGAGCGCCTGCTGGGTGCGACTGACACTTTTGATCTGTTTAACAGCAGCGGGCTCAGTACAGAAATATTCAGCGGCGGCGGCACCGGCAGTTATAACATTGATCATGAGACCCGGGGGCTGACAGACGTTCAGGTGGGCAGCTACGTTTTTATGGACGCGCAGTATATGGACATCGGTGGCGCAGATAACGACGAACTCTATGCCGACTTCGTGCCGTCCCTGACGATTATGACCACCGTTCTCAACGACCAGTATCCTGGCCGCTGCACCACCGACGCCGGCGCCAAGGCCTGCACCATTAATCGGCCCTGGCCTCGGGTAAAGGGTGAAATCGGCATGAGCTATACGTCCGGTTCAGACGAATTTGGCACCTTGCGCTATGAGGAAGAGCCTTCTCGGACTTACAAGGTGGGAGACAAAATCGAACTCATCGTTTCCCACTGCGATCCGGTGGTCAATCTCTACAATAATCTCTATGCGGTGCGGGGAGAGCGCGTTGAGGCGATCTGGCCGATTGCAGCGCGAGGCATGTCTACCTGAACCAATCAGTGTCCCCTGAAAACCCTCTACCTGTTGCTGGGCCAAAGCCTTAATTTGGTTTCAAGCGGTGGCCGCAAACAGACTATTGAGCTTGGTCTCAGGCTGACTTAATCTTCCCACATGGAACAAGAGATTCCTGAAGATGTCAGAATAAAAAATGAACGGCAACAAGGGAGATCCAATTGATTTTCACCAGCGATAAACCCAATGTAGAAATTCCAGCCACCGATCTGACTTCGGTCGTACTGCGCAGAGTAGACGAGCTGGCCGACAAGCCAGCACTCATTGATGGCCCCACAGATCGCACCCTCACCTATGCGCAGCTGCGCACTCAGGTACAGCTCCTCGCCACTGGTTTAAACCAACGCGGCTTCAAGAAGGGCGATGTGCTGGCTTTATTTTGTCCAAACGTTCCAGAGTATGCGGTTATCTTTCTTGGCGTTGCCTCTATGGGCGGCATTAATACCACAGTAAATTCACTCTACTCCACGCCGGAACTCATTCATCAGCTCAACGATTCGGGTGCCAGATTCCTGATCACGATCCCGCAATTTCTGGATCGCGCCATTCCTGCAGCGCAAGCAACTGGCATCGAAGAAATATTCGTTCTGGGCGAGGCCGAAGGAGCGACTCCCTTTATCGAACTGATGCAAAACGATGGCAATGCCCCGCAGGTCGAAATCAACCCCAGCAAAGATCTGGTAGCACTTCCCTATTCTAGTGGGACCACCGGCCTATCAAAAGGCGTCATGCTCACCCATGAGAATCTCATCGCTAATATGGTTTTAACCTGTGAGATGAACACGCTAACCGACGAGGATCGCATGCTCGGCGTGCTGCCGTTCTTTCACATTTATGGCATGGTGCTAATCCTGAATCTTGCGATCTACCGCGGCATCACGATGGTCACCATGCCTCGCTTTGATATGCAGCAGTTTCTCGAGCTCGTGCAGAAACACCAAATCACCAGTCTTAACCTGGTGCCTCCACTTATTCTTGGCCTCGCGAAGCAGCCCATAGTGGATGAATACGACCTCTCCAGCGTGAGGATTATCGGTTCAGGCGCTGCACCGCTCGGTCCTGAATTGGAAAAAGCCTGCGGAAATCGTCTTCAGTGTGACATCTACCAGGGCTATGGGCTAACCGAGGTTGCTGGTGCATCCCATGTCAACAACGCAGACGCGCCCCCAGAGAAACAGGGCTCAGTGGGCAAGGTGCTTCCCAATACGGAAACCCGAATCATCGATACTGAAACCGGCGCCGAACTTGGAGCAAATGAGAGAGGCGAAGTTTGCATACGGGGACCACATATCATGCCTGGTTATCTCAACAATCAGGAGGCAACCGATGGCTGCATAGACAAGGACGGCTGGTTTCACACTGGCGATATTGGCTATGCCGATGAAGACGGCTATTTCTTCATCGTCGATCGGGTCAAGGAATTAATTAAATATAAGGGCTACCAGGTTGCGCCTGCGGAACTGGAAGCTATTCTTCTGGCTCACCCTGCCATTGCCGATGCAGCGGTAATACCCAGCCCCGACGAAGAGGCTGGAGAAGTACCAAAAGCCTTTGTGGTGCGCACGGGAGATATTAGTGCACAAGAGATTCTGGATCATGTGGCCGGCATAGTCGCGCCTACCAAGAAGATTCGCCTACTTGAATTTGTGGACGAAATACCAAAATCAGCGGCCGGAAAAATACTGCGGCGCGTCCTGGTAGAAAAAGAACGAGCGAGACTGGCGAGTTAGCCTGGCGTTTACGACAGCATGAACTTTGCAATTCATCAGTCTGCGCAGAAATTGCGCCCTATAATGGGATGAAAGGCCTTTTCGCTAAGCTGATATCAAATCGAATACGGAGAACAAGATGGACACGGCAACTGCGGTATCAGCAATTAATTTGATGACGGTAATTATCGCAGCCGTCTCAGCATTCTGCGCTGACGGACTCTGGTATGGGCCGCTATTTGGCCGGGCGTGGATGGATGCCTGGAACTTCACAGAGGAGCAACTTGCGACGCGTAATATGCCAATGGTGTTCGGTGTCTCTCTTATCTTGTCATTCATTGCCGCTTTAAACCTGGCTATATTTATTGGCGCCGAGGCCGACCTCGCCTTTGGTGTTTTTGCAGGATTTGCCGCGGGCCTTGGCTGGGTGGCAGCATTTCTAGGCATTCTTTATCTTTTCGAACAACGCTCCATTAAATTATTCATGATTAATGGGGGTTATTGCGTTGTGGCCTTAACCCTCATGGGAGCCATCCTCGGCGCCATGTGAAGCTTAAGCTGGGTCGAACAAATCCGGGCATCTACTTACTCAGAAGTTCTCGCTATAATTGCTTCCTTAGCAATTGAAGAGCACAGCTATGTCCAGTCATAAAGTCGGTTTCGTCTCCCTGGGATGCCCCAAGGCCCTCGTTGATTCCGAACGCATACTCACGCAACTCAGGGTTGAAGGCTATAAAGTCTCTCCCACCTATGAAGACGCGGACATTGTTGTGGTTAATACCTGCGGCTTCGTTGACAGCGCCAAACAGGAGTCACTGGACACCATTGGCGAAGCACTTAAGGAAAACGGCAAGGTACTGGTGACCGGTTGCATGGGTGCACAGGCAGATCTGATCCACCAGGCTCACCCCAATGTTCTGGGCATCAGCGGCCCTCAGGCCTATGAGCAGGTAGTCAAACAAGTCCATGAACATGTGCCACCACCACAAAGCCATGATCCTTTTATAGATCTGGCACCTCCTCAAGGTGTCAAATTAACACCACGCCATTATGCCTACCTGAAGATTTCCGAGGGCTGCAATCATCGCTGCAGTTTCTGCATAATTCCCTCTATGCGAGGCAAGCTGGTGAGTCGCGGAGTTGGTGATGTATTGGAAGAAGCAGAGCGGCTGGTGAATGCCGGTGTGCAAGAGTTGCTGGTAATCTCCCAAGACACCAGTGCCTTCGGCGTAGACATCAAGTATCGCACCGGTTTCTGGCAAGGCCGCCCCGTTAAGTCCAGCATGCTTGGCCTGTGTGAAGCCCTAGCAGATCTGGGCGTGTGGGTAAGATTGCATTATGTCTATCCTTATCCCCATGTGGACCATGTCATACCGCTCATGGCAGAGGGCAAAATTCTCCCCTATCTGGATATTCCCTTTCAGCATGCCAATAGCCGAATCCTCAAGCTGATGAAACGGCCGGCAGCGACAGAGAATACCCTGAAACGCATTCAGCAATGGCGGCAGATTTGCCCTGCACTAACACTACGCAGCACTTTTATCGTTGGGTTTCCAGGGGAAACCGATGCGGAGTTTGAAGAGTTGCTGGATTTTCTCGATGAGGCACAGCTGGATCGAGTCGGCTGCTTTCAATATTCGCCAGTCACTGGCGCCGGCGCAAATGCTTTACCAGATCCTGTCCCTGAGGAAATCAAACAGGAGCGCTGGGAGCGCTTCATGGCACGGCAACAAATGATTAGCATGGAGCGATTAGAACTAAAAGTCGGAAAACAACTTGAAGTCATCCTTGATTCCAGGACCGACGGGGGATACCTGGCCCGTTCAATGGCCGATGCTCCAGATATAGACGGCCTCGTTTACATCCGCAACGAATCCGGTTTGCACGACTCAGAATTGAAGATAGGCACAAGAACCACAGTCCAGATTACGGACTCCGACGAGTACGATCTGTACGCAGAATGTGTGGTGCAATAATCGCCTGACGGTCAATGAATTGCAGGCAAAAAAAAGGGCTGACAAAGTCAGCCCAAGCCTCTAGGGAAAATAGCCGGACGGGCGTCCGACTAGTAGGACAGCTTGCTAAGGTAATACGACCTGATCAATTACATGGATCACACCGTTATCGGTTTCAATATCAGCAGCGACCACAGTCGCGTTGTCGACACGCACACCATCTGTTGCATCCACGCTCAACGCTGAACCCTGAACGCTATCAACTTCAGCGGTTTTGCCTGCAATGTCAGTAGACATAATCTTGCCGGGCACGACGTGGTAGGTTAGAACTGCAACCAATTGCTCCTTGTTCTCTGGCTTTAGCAGGCTTTCGACTGTGCCAGCAGGCAGCGCAGCGAAGGCTTCGTCAGTAGGTGCGAAAACCGTGAAAGGACCGTCGCCTTTCAGGACATCGACCAGACCAGCAGCCTGGACGGCAGCAACCAACGTGTTAAAGTTGCCCGCAGCGACTGCGGTATCGACTATGTCTTGGGCTTTAGCAGGGACGCTTGTGAAAGCGAAGGGTAGATTCGCGAAGAGCGCCAGAGTCATTCGACGAATTATTGTCATGACAGAACACCATAAAAATTCAGGATAAAACAGCGAAAAATCGCCGAAAAAAATAAAAACTAAATAACTAACACTAGCATTGAGGGAAACGGAGCACCCATGACTACGGATCACAAAATAATTCAAAAAGTCAAAACTCCGATGATGTGACTGTGTATGTTTAGTGAATGTGATCTGACAACAAAAAAGTGGCGTTACGAATTAGCCGAGTTGGTAAAGTAGCGTCTAGTATTCGACACCTTATTGTCATCCCTGTAAACACTTTATTGCCATGCCAGATCTCGAATCCATAAACGACCCGAAACCCAACGTCCTGATAACTGGTGCCAGCGGCATGATTGCATCTGCGCTCGCACCTCGACTCGAGCAAGCAGGGTATTCTGTGCACAGGCTAAGTCGCACCGATATGTTCGCCCCTTTTTACTTTGATCCGTTAGCGGGACGCATGCGCTTTAACGGGGACATCCCGCTCAATGCGGTTATAAATCTGGCGGGTGCCAATATTGCTGATCGTCGCTGGGCGCCGGTGCAGAAAGAGAAAATACTGCAGAGCCGTCGGACTACAACCCTGCTGCTTTGCGAAACTCTGGCAGCCATGCCTGAGCCTCCGAAGGTCCTGCTATCAGCCTCCGCGATAGGCTACTACGGTGGCCAACAACACGATCCTGCAGACGAATCCGGCACTGCCGGCGAAGACTTTCTGGCGAAAGTTTCCATTGAATGGGAGCAGGCAACAGAGCCAGCGGTTGCTGCAGGCATTCGAACTGTCGTGTTACGATTTGGCCTTGTGCTGGATAGCTCTGGTGGCGTCATCAAGAATCTGGTTATGCCTGGTGGCCTGATGGTGGTTGGACGCCTGGGCGACGGACAGCACAAGATGAGCTGGATCAGCCTGGATGACGCGATCAAGGTGATGCTGGCGGCCCTGACAAATGATCGGTTTTCTGGCGCCTTAAATGTGGTAGCACCTCAAGTCGTCAGCAACCGCGAATTTGCAAGCGCTCTTGGCAAAGCCAAACGCAGGCCGGCAATGCCGCCTATCCCTGCGCCTATCGTTCGCTTGATGTTTGGAGAAATGGCCGATGCGGCTCTGCTCGCCAGCTCAAATATTCAATCGAACCGGATGCAAGAACTTGGCGTGACTTTGGACTATCCCGACATCGAAATCGCCCTACAGAAGTGTTTCGCCTGAACCTTGAATTCTGCAATT
>DLPV01000038.1 GCA_002477465.1 Gammaproteobacteria bacterium UBA7449
ATGAGCATTGAACTGCAAATAGATTGAACTGCAAATAGGTAGATAGGCAAAAATTTCAACAAGAACCGCATGCTTCAAAGCTCACCATAATCAGTGAGCCTCAACGAGTAACTAGGCACTACGCTGCAAATGAAACAGACAGTTCTCAAACGTACGTCATCCCTCTTGCTAGGCATGGGTGCGGGTCTGTGGGCAATTAATGTTTCCGCCCAAGACGCGGAGCCACAAACTGAGCGCCGTAGCTTTCGCGTAGCGCCGTCTTCCGTCCTCAGTAGAACAACTCCCATTATTGATATGGCTCGCAATGTCGAGGCGCAGGATTTTGAAGGGGCCATGGTGGAAGAGGCATTGAATTTCAACCTTGGGGTTAAAATTACCCCTATTGACGGCCTTAATTTACAGGCTGATGCGTGGCGTCAGGAAATCGCCGATGCACCGGCGGTTACCGTTAACACCGGCACTCAAGCTGCGTTGCCAGAGTTGTTTATCGAAGATTCTGCGATCAACGAATTCAACATTCGGAACCCGCTTATCGGCTCCCGATTGCAATCCAATGGCTTCGATCTTGGCGCTTCCTATGTCTGGGATACAAGCCGTTTTGGGCAATTCACTCTCAGCACCAAGGCGACCTACGTGCAGAGCTTTGAGAATAACGGCTCTCTTCTGGAGTTGCTTGATATCGATGCAGCGTCACTGGATGACAGAGTGATTAGCCCTGAGTTACAAAGCAGCCTAATGTTGACGTGGCAGCTGGGAAATCATTCGGCAAAGGCGATCACCAATTACTTTGATTCATTCAAAGACATCAGCGAACTCGACCTGGAAGAGATCAATGCGCTGGTAGATGATATAACCACAGTTGATCTTCAGTATGGCTACAGTGTTGAAACCAGCTCCAATAATCGGGCCATTATTTCTTTCGGGATCAGAAATATCTTTGACGAGAAGACTGCACAAATTTTGAATTCCTCAACTCGCATTCTCGATCAGAATGGGCGTATCGCTTACGGATCAATCAAGTATCAATTCTAGGTTGAGAACAGGTTTATTCAGCTTGCTTCCTAACTGAAATAATCAGTAAGAGTGTAAAAAGGCGCCAGGTGGTGCCTTTTTTTGCGTTGGCCTTTATAAAAACCCTGGTGCAGTTGGGTGCTGGCAATGGGTTTGCTCCGCTTATTCACAGAAAAATCCCCCGAAAGATTCGGGGTCAAAGGTATGCTCTGTAAACATGCTGGTCCCGAGGGTTAAAATCAACTCTAAATAACGATAAGCATGGGAGTCATTTTAGCCGCGATAAGAAATTGACCTGTGTTGGGGTTCACATCCTGCCAAATTCCACAGGTTTTGCTTTGATTACAATTGGATATCGGCTCTGGCGACGCAATACACGTCAACCCTCAGAATTCCCTGCTGTTTCAGGCAGGCAGCCATAGCGCTGACAGTTGCGGCGGTGGTGACGACATCATCGATAATCGTGACGCTGCAAACGTTTCTACCGGTTTTTGAATCTCGGATTGCAAATGCTGCCTTGAGGTTTTTCCTGCGCGCCCCAGCGCCAGCCAATTCTGTTTGCGGTATGGTGTTGCGAATTCGTTCTATCAAGCTGTTGCACGAGGGGTTCCCGCTTGCTTCCGATACAGCCTGGGTGAGTTCCCAGGCTTGATTGAAGCCTCTTTGGTCCATGCGTTTGCGATGCAGAGGAACCGTAAGCAGTAGCTCGGGCTTTTCTCCTGCAGCTCGTGCCAGAGGCGGTTTATAGTGGAATAAGGCCTGACAGGAATCGAATTCAGGGCGGTAAATTATGCAGCGTCCGCATCGGCCACCCGAAAGCAGCCGTTCGTCAAGCGGCAGGCCGCACTGGTAACAGGCTGAATCGATCCATGGCAGCTGGGCGTTACAGATCTTGCAAATAAGGAGCCCGAATCAGCATAGACGCTTGACACGGTGTTGCCAAAAAATTGGGCAAATCAGGAGCCTACACGCTGGCGCTCAATAGCGGTTAACTTATAATCGGGCTTCGCTTTTGACACAGGGCCACGGGCAGCCGCTTAGGAATGCAGCAGCACGGGACCCAGTAGGGGGATTTATCATGACGGCCTATCGCGCGCCTCTGACAGATATGCATTTTCTGTTAACCGAGGTATTCAAAGCCAACGCAGTTTTCGCAGCCATGCCTGGCACTGCAGAAGTTAGTGCCGATCTGGTTTCTGCCATCCTCGACGAGGCGGGCAAGATTTCGGAGCACTTGCTTTCACCCATTAATCAGAGTGGAGACCAGCAGGCGTGTCAGTGGAATGAAGGGTTTGTCACTACGCCAACTGGTTTCAAGGACGCGTACAAGGCCTATGCTGAAGGCGGCTGGGCTGGTCTCACGGGGCATGTCGACTTCGGTGGGCAAGGTATGCCCAAGCTACTATCCGCCCAAATCGAAGAAATGTTCTTCGGCGCCAACTCATCGTTCGCGCTATACGCGATTCTGAATACTGGTGCGACCCTGACTATTAGTGAGCATGCCAGCGCGGAATTGAAGGAGCGTTATCTGCCAAAAATGTATGAGGGAGAGTGGTCCGGCACTATGTGTCTCACCGAGCCTCATGCGGGCACCGATCTCGGCATGATCAGGACCAAGGCATTGGAAAATGGTGATGGCAGCTACAACCTGACTGGCACCAAAATATTCATCACTGCTGGCGAGCATGACTTGACGGCCAATATCATCCACCTGGTGCTTGCCAAACTTCCCGACGCACCCGCTGGGCCGAAAGGTATCTCTCTGTTTCTAGTGCCTAAAAACAAGGTAGGCGCTGACGGGAATCTGACCGGTGAGACCAATAATGTGAAATGCGGCTCTATCGAACACAAGATGGGCATTAAAGGTTCGGCCACCTGCGTCATGAATTTTGACGGCGCCCAGGGATGGCTGGTAGGTAAACTCAATAACGGTTTGGCCAATATGTTCACCATGATGAACTATGAGCGTTTGTCGATGGGACTGCAGGGCAATGGCCTGGCTGAAAGCTCTTACCAAATTGCTTCAGAGTACGCCAAGGAAAGGATCCAGGGTCGCTCGCCGTCAGGACCAGTTCAGCCTGACAGTGCGGCCGACCCTATCATCGTGCACCCTGATGTCCGCCGCATGCTGCTTACCATGCGCGCCAACATCATGGCAGGTAGGGCTCTGTCTATGTATGCGGCCCTGCAGCTTGATGTGTCGCGCTTCCATCCTGATGCGGATGTGCGTGAAAAGGCAGACAAGCTTGTCGCACTGCTGATTCCAGTGCAAAAAGCCTATTGCTCAGATCGTGGGTTTGACGTTTGTGTCATTGGCCAACAGGTGCTTGGTGGTCATGGCTATGTGGCTGAGTGGGGGCTCGAGCAGAATGTCCGCGACTCCCGCATAGCACAGATTTATGAAGGTGCCAACGGAATTCAGGCCCTAGATCTCATGGGGCGGAAGACTGTGAGGAGCAATGGCGAATTACTTAGCGTTTTACTGCAGGAGTTCGATGAATTCATTGCTGCAGCGCAGAGCAGCGCAGCAATGCAGAAATACCTGCCCCATCTTGGCGCCAGCAAGGAATTGATTGCTGATGTAACCAGGAAGGTAATTGCGAGGGCTGAGGTCAATCCAGAGGAAATCGGGGCCGCTTCCTATGCCTATATGGAGTTGCTGGGGCTCACCTTGTATTGCTTCATGTGGCAGCGCATGTTGCTTGCTGCCTTTGAGAAGCTGGAATCCGGGCAAGGCGACGCCGCCCATCTGAATGGTCTGGTGAAGACTGCTGATTTTTTCTTCGCGCGTATGCTGCTTCACGGTAAAGCGCTGGCAGAGGAAATTGAAGCTGGCTCGGAGACTATGATGGCGATGACCGCCGAGCAGTTCTAATTGTAGCTTGATACGACAGCATGGAGTGGGTGCTTAAATCACCCACTCCATGCTGTCGGCGACCATTTGCTTGAGTTGCTCAAGATTTTCGCCCTGCTCGCCCGCAAGAATCATATTACCCTCGTTCGCAGGGACAACCAGACCATTGAAGCGTTGGTCGCGGAACAGATGTTCAACTTGCACTGGGCTGTTGTTGATAACGATCACACTGACAGGCCCTTGCTCTCCCTTCAGCAACCCGCAACAAAGCAGAGGCATTCTGGCACTGTGAAACTATTCGACCGGTTTGCCGCCTTCGCTCAGACTGATTCCCCTAGTATACTTGTGCTCCGCATAAGGGAATTGACGCATGATCAGAGTAGCTATAGCAGGGGCCGCCGGTCGCATGGGGCAGACCTTGGTCGAGGCCGTAAGGGCTCAAGAGCCAGAGATGCAATTAACCGCTGCCTCGGTATTGACAGATGATGACGCGCTGGGCAGCGACATAGGTATCGTGGCATTGGGGCAAGCCCTGGGGGTGACTGCCGTAGCTGATCTCAGTGCCGTGGTCAAAGACTTCGACATGCTTATCGATTTCACTTCCCCTGAAGCGAGCTTGGCGCATCTGCAACTATGTCGCGAGCATGGCAAGGCCCTGGTGCTTGGGACTACTGGTTTTAACGCCGATGAAAAAGCAGAGATAGACGCCGCCACCGACCTGGCCATCGTATTTGCGCCGAATATGAGCGTGGGGGTCAATCTCTGTTTCGATTTGCTTGCCAAAGCCGCCGCCGTGTTCGGGGGTGACTCAGACATCGAAATCACAGAAGCGCATCATCGCTTCAAGAGAGATGCGCCTTCCGGAACCGCCGTTAAGATGGGGGAGGTAATCGCTCAGACCCTGGGGCGGAATCTGGATGATGTGGCTGTTTACGGTCGTGAGGGCGTTGGCGATGCGAGAGACAGCGACACCATTGGTTTTACCACAATCCGCGGTGGCGACATTGTAGGTGATCATACCGTGATGTTTGCGGCGCTGGGCGAACGCGTAGAAATTACCCATAAGGTCACTAGTCGAATGACCTTTGCGCGCGGGGCAGTGCGCGCGGCCCATTGGCTTGCGGGCAAGCCAGCTGGCGTTTATTCGATGATGGATGTCCTAGGGCTGGGCGACTGAAGTAAATCCCCTGCGTTCCAGGGTTTCTCACAGCGCCCTGGATGTTCCCGATGCGAAACGCGGCTGCTGTGGCTTCTGTCCTTCCAATTTTCGACGCGGGTGTAGGTCTTGGCTGTGGATAAGTCGGTCAGTGAGTCGTCTCTGAGCACCCAAGCCGAACAAATTGCAATCAATTACAGAAATTCCAGCATTGCCGATAGACACCAACCGCTGAGCTTCTATAGAATCATTGCTCAGTATGACAAATGCTGAATTCCAAGAACAAAACGAGTTTTGTAGGAAGCGGAGTGAGGATTCCCTCTCTCCGCTTTTTTTCGCCTAGGGAAAACAGCAGCCAAGGTAAACTGAAGAGGAAAACAAGTGACTCAAGAAGCGATTCTGGCGTTGGAAGATGGCAGTCTATTCAGGGGCATCGCCATCGGTGCTGCAGGCAAGGCGAGCGGCGAGGTGGTATTCAATACCTCCATGACCGGCTACCAGGAAATTCTTACCGATCCTTCTTATGCCCAGCAGATTGTCACGCTCACCTATCCACATATAGGCAATATCGGAATCAATGACGAAGACAACGAGTCAGGCGCGGTCTGGGCATCGGGTCTGGTGATACGTAATCTTCCCTTGTTGGCAAGTAACTGGCGCATGGAGCAAACCCTGGGCGAGTTTCTCAGGCAGCGCAAGGTCGTTGCCATCGCTGAGGTAGATACCCGGCGCCTTACGCGGCTGCTGCGGGACAAAGGGCCGATGAATGGAGCCATAGTAACCGGCAAGGAGCTTGCTGCAATTGGAGAAGAAGGTGCGGTTGCCCTGGCTCGGGGATTTCCCGGTCTCAAAGGAATGGATCTGGCCAAAGTGGTGTCATCCAGCAAGCGCTATGCCTGGGAAGAAGGCGAGTGGGCACTAGGGCAGAGCCAGGGTGCCAGTGACGAATCCCGTCATCGAGTGGTGGCCTACGATTTCGGCGTGAAGCGAAACATCCTGCGAATGCTGGTGGCAAGAGGTTGTGAGGTCACGGTGGTGCCAGCGCAGACGCCAGCAAGTGAAGTCATGGCCATGAATCCTAGTGGCGTGTTCCTGTCCAACGGCCCGGGTGACCCGGAGCCCTGCAACTACGCAATTTCGGCAATCAAGGAATTTCTGGAAGCGAACATGCCCCTGTTTGGGATTTGTCTTGGCTGCCAGCTGCTGGCATTGGCCTGCGGTGCGAATACCATCAAAATGCGCCTGGGTCATCACGGTGCAAACCATCCGGTACAGAATCTGGGCGACGGTACGGTAATGATAACCAGCCAGAATCATGGCTTCGCCGTCGACGAACAGACTCTGCCCGCCAATTTGCGCGCGACTCACAAGTCGCTCTTCGATGGCTCTTTGCAAGGCATTGAGCGCACTGACAAGCCGGCCTTTGGTTTTCAGGGGCACCCAGAGGCCAGCCCCGGCCCACATGATGTGGCTCCGTTGTTTGACCATTTTATTGAGCTGATGGACGCCTCCATTGGTAATCAACCACTTGATAAGGAGGCAAGCTGAGATGCCCCGAAGAACTGATATCAACAGCATTCTGATATTGGGTGCCGGACCTATAGTGATTGGTCAAGCATGCGAATTTGACTACTCAGGAGCACAGGCCTGCCAGGCACTTCGCGAAGAGGGCTACCGGGTAATCCTTGTGAACTCGAACCCTGCCACCATTATGACTGATCCGTCGATGGCTGATGCCACCTATATTGAGCCGGTGAAGTGGCAGATTGTGGAAAAAATCATTGCCAAGGAACGACCCGATGCCATCCTTCCCACCATGGGAGGGCAAACCGCACTGAACTGTGCCCTGGATTTAAACCGCATGGGGGTGCTCGAGAAATATGGCGTAGAACTGATTGGCGCTAAATCCGAGGCCATCGATAAGGCGGAGGACCGGGAACTGTTCGATTATGCCATGGTGGCAATTGGGCTGGAAACCCCGCGCCACTATATGGCCCGAAGTATAGAGGACGCCTACGCCGGGCTGGAATCGATTGGTTTTCCTTGCATTATCCGCCCCTCATTTACCATGGGTGGCAGTGGTGGCGGTATTGCCTACAACCGGGAGGAGTTTGAAGAAATTTGTGCACGCGGCCTTGAGCTCTCACCGACCAACGAACTGCTGATTGATGAATCACTGATTGGATGGAAAGAGTATGAAATGGAAGTGGTGCGGGACAAGAATGATAACTGCATTATTGTCTGTACCATCGAAAATTTCGACGCAATGGGTGTGCACACCGGTGACTCTATTACCGTGGCGCCCGCGCAGACCCTGACAGACAAGGAATACCAGATCATGCGCAATGCCTCGATCGCGGTATTGCGGGAGATCGGCGTCGAAACTGGTGGATCTAACGTGCAATTTGGGGTCAACCCTAAAACCGGACGTCTGGTGGTAATCGAGATGAATCCTAGGGTTTCTCGAAGTTCAGCGCTGGCATCCAAAGCCACCGGTTTCCCGATCGCCCGAGTTGCGGCGAAGCTGGCGATCGGCTTTACCCTGGATGAATTGCGCAATGAGATAACAGGGGGTGTTACCCCAGCTTCGTTTGAACCTGCGATCGACTATGTGGTCACCAAGATTCCCAGGTTCACCTTTGAAAAATTTCCGGAAGCCGATGACCGCATAACCACCCAGATGAAGTCAGTGGGTGAAGTAATGGCAATCGGGCGCACGTTTCAAGAATCGATGCAGAAAGCCTTGCGTGGTCTGGAAGTTGGGATGTGTGGATTCGACCCGGTTCTCGAGGCGGACCTAAGCAATGCCAAGGCTGTACTCACTCGCGAACTCACTGAACCGGGTGCACAGCGTATCTGGTTTGTGGCCGACGCTTTCCGACTGGGCTGGTCAGTAGACTCAGTTTATCAACAAAGCGGTATCGACCCTTGGTTCCTGATCCAGATTGAAGACATCATCAAGTCGGAAGAACAGCTCTCAGCACAAAAACTGTCGGATATTGATGCCAGAGCCATGTTAACTCTCAAGCGTAAAGGTTTCTCCGACCAACGTATGGCGCAATTGCTCAACGTTCCCGAAGCAGAGGTGCAGCAAACCAGGCATGGGTTAAATGTGCGCCCGGTCTACAAGAGGGTTGATACCTGTGCCGCAGAATTTGTATCCACTACTGCTTACATGTATTCGACCTACGAGGAAGAGTGTGAGGCAGAGCCGAGTAAGCGTGAAAAAATCATGGTGCTGGGCGGCGGGCCAAACCGTGTGGGACAGGGCATAGAATTTGACTACTGCTGCGTGCACGCGGCGCTCGCCATGCGCGAGGACGGTTACGAGACCATCATGGTAAATTGTAATCCTGAGACGGTGTCCACTGACTTTAATATCTCCGACCGCTTGTACTTCGAGCCATTAACATTTGAAGATGTCATCGAAGTCGTCAAGCTGGAAAATCCAGTTGGCGTGATCGTTCAGTTCGGCGGTCAAACTCCCTTGAACCTGGTCAAGGACCTGGAAGCGGCGGGCGTGCCTGTGATTGGAACCAGCCCTGATGCCATTGATCGCGCTGAAGACCGGGAGCGCTTTCAGCAGTTGATCGAGAAGCTCAACCTTAAGCAGCCGCCAAACTGCACTGTGCGCTCTGTTGGCGAGGCACTTGAGCAGGCCAAACACATTGACTATCCGCTCGTTGTCAGGCCTTCCTATGTGCTGGGTGGTCGGGCCATGGAGATTGTCTATAACGAAGCTGAACTGCAGCGTTACATGCATGATGCGGTGAAAGTCTCGAACGAAAGCCCGGTGTTGCTTGACCATTTTCTCAGTTCGGCTATCGAAATTGATGTTGACGCTGTGAGTGATGGTGAGCAGGTGGTGGTAGGTGCCATCATGCAGCATATCGAACAGGCGGGCATTCACTCCGGCGATTCCGCGTGCTCACTACCGCCTTATAATTTGCCTGCTGACGTACAGGACAAGATTCGTGAACAAATCGCTGCCCTGGCGCTTGAACTGGGTGTGGTTGGCCTGATGAATACGCAGCTAGCCTATCAGGACGGTGAGATTTATATTATTGAAGTCAATCCGCGTGCTTCGCGAACCGTGCCCTTTGTTTCCAAGTGTATTGGCACATCGCTGGCTAAGGTCGCGGCGCGCTGTATGACCGGTAAGAGCCTGTCTGGGCAGGGGTTTACCCAAGAAACGGTGCCGAGGACATTTGCAGTGAAAGAGGCTGTATTTCCATTCAACAAATTTCCCGGCGTTGATCCTATTCTAGGGCCGGAAATGAAATCGACCGGTGAGGTGATGGGTGTGGGCGAAACTTTTGCCGAGGCCTATGCCAAGGCGCAGATGGGCGCTGGTGAGGCCATTGAGGGCTCAGGAAACTGCTTCATAAGTGTAAGAGATCGCGACAAGCCCTATGTTGTGGAGGTGGCAAAGCGCGCCCTGGCACTAGGCTATAAACTGGTTGCGACCCACGGCACAGCGGCAGTGATCGCCGAGGCTGGTTTGCCAGTGCGGGGAGTGAATAAAGTCGCCGAGGGTAGACCTCACATAGTTGATATGCTAAAAAATGAAGAAATTCAGGTGGTTTTCAACACAACTGAAGGCAAGCAAGCGATCGCCGATTCCTCAACAATCCGGCGGACTGCCCTGAGACATGGCGTCTTTTGCACGACGACTATTGCAGGTGCGCTGGCAGTTTGCGATGCGCTGGAATTCGGCAACAACATGTCGGTTTACACGCTGCAAGACCTACATGCTGCACTGCAGTGATACCCCTATTGTTATTGTCTCTTTAATTTTTTAAGGCTGGTTTAATTCTATGTCTTTTACCAAGGTACCCATGACGGTGCACGGCGCAGAGTCGCTTCGTGCGGAGCTCACGGAGCTCAAGAGCGTTACTCGGCCCAAGATCTCGGCTGCTATTGCTGAAGCAAGAGAGCACGGCGATCTCAAAGAGAATGCCGAATATCATGCCGCACGCGAGCAGCAAAGTTTCTGTGAAGGGCGCATCAAGGAAATCGAAGGCAAGCTGGCTGACTCAGAGGTTATCGATGTTACCAAGATCGAACCTACAGGGAGGGTCATATTTGGGACAACTGTCACCTTGTATAATCTTGATACCGAGAAGACAGTGACGTATAGGATTGTCGGCGAAGATGAGGCCGATGTACCTGCTGGTATGATCTCAGTGATCTCGCCCATTGCACGGGCAATCATGGGTAAATATGAGGGAGATGAAATTGTGGTGAAAGCGCCGGCTGGAGATCTTGAGTACGAGATAGAATCCATTAAGCATATCTAGAGAGCTGTCGAGGGCTGTCAGCTGATTTTTCTTAAGAGATTGGAGAGCTTGGGGTCAGGTCGCTTGGCCGCGCGATACAGTAGCAGCACGTTGCCTATGCTTTGCACGGCTTCAGCCTTGTAATTTTTGCAGATCTCTTCAGTAAGCTTCTGTTTGGCCGCGCGATCAGGAATCTGCAATTTTAGCTTGATAAGTTCGTGGGAATCCAGCGCTCGATTAATCTCCAGGCCGATGTTCTCCGTCAGACCCTTCTGTGCAATGATCACCACGGGCTTGAGGCTATGACCAATTGCGCGGAAGCGCTTTTTTTCTGTGTTTGTCAGACTCATGAGCTTGCGGGTTTTCGATCAGGGGACAGGATTCTATCAACTCACTGCTCGCTCTGACACTTACTTTTGGTACGAACCCCCCCGAGCCTCAAACTTTTATTGGACCTTTAACTCAAAGATGGCGCGCTCAAAAAGTAGTAAACAGTGGCTGAAAGAGCATTTTGACGATGATTATGTGCGCCGCAGTCAGGAGCAGGGTTATCGCTCCAGGGCCAGTTTCAAGCTGCTGGAAATGCAGGAAAAAGATCAGCTCATCAGACCCGGGATGACGGTGGTAGATCTGGGTGCGGCACCTGGTGGTTGGTCTCAGGTCGCTTCTGAGTTAGTGGGAGACGGGGGGCGTGTGGTCGCGACGGACATACTGCCTATGGATGGGATCGCAGGCGTTGATTTTATTCAGGGTGACTTCACAGAAGAGTTGGTTCTGCAGCAGGTCTTGGATACCGTAGGAGAGAGCGGCATAGACCTTGTAATTTCCGATATGGCCCCCAATATCAGTGGCATGAAAGACATCGATCAGCCGCGCAGCATGTATCTCGCTGAGCTGGCATTAGATTTGGCTAGATCTATTCTTGATCCTGGCGCGTATTTCGTGGTGAAGGTGTTCCAAGGAGCAGGTTTCCCTGAGTTCCAGCGGGATATGCAAACCAGCTTCGCCTCCGTTAAAACGAGAAAACCCAAGGCATCCAGGGCGCGATCATCTGAAGTTTACCTGCTCGGGTCGGAATTTCGGGACTGAGCGACGAATGCAGGCTAATTTGCGTGCATTATTTCCTGCAGAGATTAGAATTGCTCTGCGTTGTAAGCCTTAACGGCATTGTAGCAGCGGCGCCAGATGCGCCAACCCACAGGGAGATAAACCCTTGAATGATATGGCAAAAAACCTGATTCTCTGGATGATTATTGCTGGAGTATTGCTGACCGTGTTCAACAATATTAACAGGGAAACCAGAGAGGATAATGTCAACTACTCACAATTTGTCCGGGAAGTACGCTCTGGACGCGTGAATGCAGTTGAACTTGCCGGCATTAATATCACTGGAATACGCTCGGATAGCACCCAATTCCGCACCGTGATGCCATTGATTGGTGACGATCAGCTAATGAATGATCTGTTCGAAAACGACGTTGAGATCATCGCCAACGAGCCCGAACAGCAGAGTATCTGGACCCAGTTGCTGGTAGCCAGCTTTCCGATTCTGATCATCATTGCCTTATTTTTCTTTTTCATGCGCCAAATGCAAGGCGGTGGAGCGGGTGGACGCGGCGGGCCCATGTCCTTCGGCAAGAGTAAAGCCAAACTGCTGGGTGAAGACCAGATTAAGGTGACTTTCGCCGATGTGGCAGGCGTGGAAGAAGCGAAAGAAGATGTGGAGGAGCTGGTTGAGTTTCTGCGTGAACCCGACAAGTTTCAGCGCCTAGGCGGCAAAATTCCCCGCGGCATCCTTATGGTGGGGCAGCCCGGTACCGGTAAAACGCTGCTGGCAAAAGCCATTGCCGGCGAGGCCAAGGTCCCTTTCTTTTCAATTTCAGGCTCCGACTTTGTCGAAATGTTTGTTGGTGTCGGTGCCTCCCGAGTGCGGGACATGTTCGACCAGGCCAAGAAGCAGTCTCCTTGTATTATCTTCATCGATGAAATCGATGCAGTTGGTCGCCACCGTGGTGCCGGCCTGGGCGGTGGTCACGATGAGCGTGAGCAAACCCTGAACCAGCTGTTGGTAGAAATGGATGGGTTTGAAGTTAACGACGGCGTAATCGTCATGGCAGCTACAAACCGGCCGGACGTGCTGGACCCAGCGCTGCTGCGTCCAGGCCGATTTGACCGCCAGGTGGTTGTTGGATTGCCTGATATTCGTGGTCGCGAGCAAATTCTGAAAGTGCATATGCGTAAAGTACCTATTGATGACCTAGTTAAACCTAGCGTCATCGCGCGTGGTACCCCTGGTTTCTCCGGCGCAGACCTGGCTAACCTGGTGAACGAAGCGGCTCTCTTTGCGGCCCGCGCCAGCAAGCGGCTGGTCTCTATGGAAGAATTTGAAAAGGCAAAAGACAAAATCATGATGGGCGCAGAGCGCAAGTCGATGGTAATGTCTGAAAAAGAAAGGCTGAACACTGCCTACCACGAGTCAGGTCATGCCATCGTTGGTCGCCTGATGCCTGAGCATGATCCAGTTTACAAGGTAAGCATTATTCCCCGTGGCCGTGCTCTGGGAGTAACTATGTTTCTGCCTGAGGAAGATCGCTATAGCTTCAGCAGACAGTCCATTTTGAGCCAGATCTGCAGCCTCTATGGCGGACGTATTGCCGAAGAGATGACGTTGGGTAAAGATGGTGTGACAACTGGTGCCTCGAATGACATTCAGCGGGCAACCGAAATGGCTCGCAACATGGTGACTAAATGGGGCCTGTCAGATGAGCTGGGCCCACTCTTGTACACTGAAGATGAAGGCGAAGTATTCCTCGGTCGCTCGGCCGCATCCCAGAATAAGTCTTTCTCCGGCGAGACCGCGAAATCGATCGACCGTGAAGTGAGAAGCATCATTGATGAGTGTTACAGCAAGGCTGAGAAAATCCTTGAAGATAACAGGCATTTGCTGGACGTGATGAAAGATGCTTTGATGGAGTATGAGACGATCGACTCCGATCAAATTGATGACATCATGAAGGGTAAAACACCCCGACCACCAATGGGTTGGACTGACTCCGACGACAACGACTCCGGCGCAAGCCCGGTTGAAGAGGTAGTCAAGAAAGAAGGCAAGTCAGACAGTCAATCGGGTACGATTGGCGGGCCGGCTGGAGAGCACTAGCGCTCCCCTGCTTTTGCCCCATCTCTCCTTGCGCAAAACCTACACCCTGCAAGCTGGAGAGCGACAGTTAGACCTGTCCTCCCCAGTGTGCATGGGCATTCTGAATATTACTCCCGATTCATTCTCAGATGGCGCTGAGCTTGCCAGTGCCGACGGTACTTCGTTTCGATCTGACCCTGAAAAAGTGCGTCAACGCGCTCAGGTGATGGTTGCGGCTGGTGCGCAGATTCTTGATGTCGGAGGGGAATCTACGCGACCCGGCGCTGCCGCTGTTGCGCTCGATGAAGAGCTTGCCCGCACCATACCGGTTATAGAACTGTTGCGGGCCGAATTCGACATCCTGCTTTCTATTGATACCAGCTCACCGGAAGTGATGCGTGCCGCCATAGCGGCCGGCGCAGATCTGGTAAATGACATTCGTGCGCTCAGTAATGAGGGGGCGTTGGCAGTTGCTGCTGAAGGGATCAATCCCCCAGCAGTTTGTCTGATGCACATGCAGGGGCAGCCACGGACCATGCAGCAGACTTACAGCTATGACGATGTGGTCGGAGAAGTGGTGGCCTTCTTGCGGCGGCGCGTCGCTGACTGCGAGGCTGCGGGTATTGAGCGTAATCGAATAATGATTGACCCGGGTTTCGGTTTTGGCAAATCAGCAGCGCATAATTATGCCCTGCTTAAGCACTTGCCGGGCCTGCAACAGCTGGATCTGCCGATCCTGGTGGGTATATCCCGTAAGTCTATGATTGGCGCAGTCACCGGCCGACCTGTCGATCAGCGCCTGGCGGGCTCAATCGCAGCTACCGCACTAGCATTGCAGGCAGGTGCCCACGTGGTGAGAACTCATGATGTTGAGGCAACAGTTGACGCGATTCGTATCTATCAAGCGTGCGCCGAGGCTTGATGGCAAGGCAATTGAGAGCCCTTTGGTTACAGGGGTTGAGCTGAGCCGCTGAATTCGGTGGGTT
>DLPV01000015.1 GCA_002477465.1 Gammaproteobacteria bacterium UBA7449
TCCTGATGCGGCTCTTTGCTCATGTCCTGCTCTGCCCTCTTCTATCTTTAACTTGTTTTAAATCAATTGGTTAGGGACTGTCTGATGGACTGGACTACAGCCGCCAAGCAGACCTTTTGTTCCTCTGAGGTCTATATGGGGGCAAGCCAAGAGGATTCAAGCGCTGACAGCGATTTCCAAGCCATGAATTTCCGCACTAATTAGAGGCTGCAATTTAGTGAAAACCATTCGGCTCATCCCCTATACTGTCACTCTATGTTGTCTCACCTCAGTATCAAGAATTACGCCACCGTCAAAACCCTGGAAATTGAATTTCAGCCGGGCATGACCGTGCTCACCGGTGAGACTGGCGCTGGCAAGTCCATCATCCTCGGTGCGCTGGGCTTTACCCTCGGTGATCGCGCAGACAAGACTATCGTCAGGCCCGGCGCAAGTCGCGCCGACATCAGCGCCGAATTCGACATCAGCCAGATTGAATCGGCACGCTTGTGGCTGCAGGCAAACGACCTGCAGTCTGAAACCGATGAGCACCTGTGCATGCTGCGCCGGGTCGTCAATGAGGATGGGCGCTCCAGGGGCTATATCAACGGCTCACCGGTCACCATGACCAACCTGAAACAGCTGGGCGAAATGCTGATTGATATCCACAGTCAACATGAGCACCAGTCATTGCTGCAGCGCAGCACTCACCAGCGTCTGTTAGATGATTTTGGGGTCGACCAAAAACTGCGTAGCAGCCTTGTTTCGACCTGGAAGCAGTGGCAGCAGAATCACCAGCAGCTGCAGACTCTGGCTGAGCAGGCCAGTGAGTATTCCGCGCAAACCCAGTTACTTTTGTACCAGCTCACGGAGATGGAAGAACTCAACATCGCAGAGAATGAGGCAGAGCAGCTCGAAGCGGAATTCAAGACCCTGAGCCATGCTGACGAGACCTTGACCGTAGTACATAGTGCACTGGCTGAGTGCAGCGGTGAAGATAACTCGCTGGCAAATCAGCTCACTCAAATCCTGCAGCGGCTCCGCGGCCTGGGAGAACAGGCGAAGGATCTTGAGTCCGCCATCACCTTGATGGAGAGTGCAGAAATCCAGTTAACCGAAGCAGTCGATGAGCTGCGCGGGTTTAGTGAAAAATTTCATGCCGACCCACAGCGACTGGGCACAGTTAATGCGCGTCTCGGCGCCCTGCATGACCTGGCACGCAAACACAAGGTACCGGTCAAGCAACTCGACGCACTGATGGCGGACCTAAGGGAACAGCTCGCGCGGTTTGAAAATTCCGACACCGAGTTAGAGCAGCTCAAAGCCAATGATGGTTTGCTGCGCGAACAGTTCCTTAAACTGGCCAAGGACGTTTCCAAACAGCGCCGCAGCGCTGCGAAAAAACTCGATAAGGCCGTCAATGCCCAACTAAAAAACCTGGGCATGCCCCACGCTGAACTCAGCGTCACATTGGTCGAATCAGAATCTGAACACCCTTCCCAGCAGGGACTGGAATCAATCGAGTTTCTGGTGAGCACCAATCCCGGACAGCCCCCCAAACCGCTGATCAAAGTTGCCTCTGGTGGCGAGCTGTCTCGAATCAGCCTGGCAATACAGGTGATCACCGCGCAGACTTCTGAGACGCCCAGCCTGGTGTTTGATGAAGTTGATGTCGGCATCGGTGGCGGCGTGGCACGGGTGGTTGGGGAACTGCTTCGAAAGCTTGGAGATACCACCCAGATCCTCTGCGTGACGCATCAGGCCCAGGTGGCTGGTCAGGGCCATCACCACTTCTTTGTGAGCAAGGACTCCAGCTCAGATTCGAGCCTGACATCGATAAGCACTCTGGATGGGGACAGCATCGTGCAGGAAGTTGCGCGCATGCTAGGTGGAGATGACTTTAGCGACGAATCCCTGGCCCACGCGCAGCAGCTGGTGGCGAACCTCACTTAGCAGTAATCCTGGCGGTTACTTGGACTCTTCCTGGCAGTCTTTGCAGATGCCATAAAGATACATACTGTGGTCGGTAATCTTGTAGCCGTACTTGTTGGCGATTTTTTCCTGCTGCTGTTCGATGATCTCGTCGAAGAATTCTTCCACCTTGCCACAGCTGTCGCAGACGATATGGTCGTGGTGGTCATCAGGCATCAGCTCAAAGACTGAATGGCCACCCTCGAAATGGTGGCGAGAAACCAGGCCGGCAGATTCGAACTGGGTGAGCACGCGGTATACCGTCGCCAAACCCACATCCTCTTCGGCTTCGATCAGCGCCTTGTAGACGTCCTCGGCACTGAGGTGCTTGGTATCAGAGCTTTCCAGTATCTGAAGAATCTTCACTCTCGGTAGAGTAACTTTAAGGCCTGCTTTACGCAGTTCCTGGTTTTCGGAAGTCATGTATTCTCTCAATTAGCAGGGGATAAAGCCTTGGAAGAAACTAACTGGCTGTTTTTGTTGTCTATTTAGTATTGCTAATCAGAATAAGAGCCAGTGGGCGAACAGTTTTCCTCCAAGTGGAATCAATGTATTATGCCCCGTCCTTGACGAGGTGAAAAGCAATCAAAGAGTCGCTACTGAGTCGAGAAAACCGAACTTACAGTTTCTTAGAGCCCCTGACCAACGTGCAATCGTTAAGCCTGAAATCCATTCTATTCTGCCTAGGTGCATTAGCCCTGAGCGCTTGTAACAACTTGGGCTCCATGGATTTTCCCGGGGTTTACAAGATTGGTATCCCGCAGGGCAATATCATCACCCAGGACATGGTCGATCAGCTACGTCCAGGGATGACCAAGCGTCAGGTTATTTTTGTAATGGGCACGCCTCTGGTGCGAGATCCGTATTACCAGGATCGCTGGGACTACATTTACAGCTACCAGCCTGGTGGCGGCGTGCGCGGTCAGGAACGAATTTCGGTTTTGTTTCAGAATGATCTACTGGTGAGCTTTTCAGGTGATTTCGTGCCTAGTGAATTCGACGAGGCTGATGCAAGCACCAGTACATCCGATAGCTAGGCATGGCTCCCTACTGCCTGACTCGCTCTGCACGCAAGCTCCAGACTTCAAAACCCAGCACTTCTTCACCTTCGACGTCAAAAGTGACTATCTCACCATCATCTACACTGAAGAACTCAGTGCTTCCCTGAGGTAGTACCAACATTGGCGGATCGAAGGATCCAGATGCCATTTCCAGGTAGTCGCCAACCACCCTGACATTGAATGTTTCGTATTCTGGCATCTCATAAGCGCCTGCGAAGCGAGATAGCTGTTCCGCTGAAAGTTTGGCTACTGTCCTTAGCTCTTGTTCTATGCCGGGATGGCTGTGCCCAGGTTAACTCCGAACTACCATAAATCGTACTGTCATCGGCCTGCTCTATCTTTGACTCCCAGCCCGCCAAAGTGGCATCGGCAATTTGAATTAGGTTGGCAACTACTGCCTGCCCTGCAGCTTCGCTGTTACCTGCAACTCCTCGAATCACTTCGACCCGCTCGATCAAATTTGCGGGTATCCTGTTCAACGCACCTACTATACCTCCTGTTTTTGAAGAAGGTCTTTCACCATCGATTAACACGTTTCCGGCAGTTGCCCCAAATCCACGCAGATCCTCCCCACTATCCAGAGTGAAACCCGGCAAGCGATCAATAATGTCCCAGGCCGTTTGCGGATTGTATTGGTTGAAATAGTTACGCTGATAAGTCTGTGATTGAGTTTTCAGCATCTGAACCCACTGCAACCGGTGTCTGACTGGCCTGAAGTGAAGCTGACTCGGCTTCCTCTGTTTGGCTGATGACGAGATCAATATGGCCAAAACAGAGCAAGAGGAAGAATAGGAATTGAAAATTCGACAGTGACTTGGCCGCGGACCTTGGTCTACGGCCCCACCTTTTATCCAAAAAATCAATCATAGTTGCCATTTGCGGGCCGGGAGAAACTCCAGGAATTTGGATTGAGCCGCGCCTGCTAAACGTAAGCGCCACGCTCTAACTATGATGGGACATCAAGCCGGCTTATTC
>DLPV01000053.1:0-2784 GCA_002477465.1 Gammaproteobacteria bacterium UBA7449
TCGAGAATCGGCATTTTTCTCATAGCAAGTTTTACCCTGGCCCTGGCGCACGCCACCGCTGTCTATGAAAACAGCACCCTGACCCTGCCCTACGTAGTCTATGGCGAAGCGCTATACAGGGTCGATCTGACCTTCATGCCCCACGGGGAAGTCGTGGAATTTGTGCTTGGGCCTGCCTCACAATATGGCGCCGGCACCACTGCGCCTGACAATGCGGCACTGTTCGCCGGCAATGTGTTGAGCATCCCCCTGGTGCGCGTCGGCACGGAATCGTCCCGGATACAGTTAGACTATATTGAGTCCGCTGCCGTGTTCCGCCTGGTGGAAACTCCGGAGCCCCTCTCCAATTCCACTGACGGCATTCTCTGCAATTACGCGGACAGCACGCCAAATTCACAGGATTACCTGACCATCACCAGCACCTCAAGCTGGATCTGCGCCAATGGCGAGCGTCAGCTCACTGCCAACGGCATACCCGATCATGCAGTTGGCGCATTTCCCAATCCGGGCAACCCCAGCCAAATCTCTGCCCAGTCGGTGTCGGCCTCATTCAGCCTGACTCCATCGGAAACTGGACAGGCCACGGTAACCGGCGGCCCAAACGGTGTGGCCGGATATGTGCTGAACGGCGTGAAAATAGAGGCCGGGACGGGCGGCACCTGTGATGACAGCGGCAACAACTGTACGCTGAATGGCAATGTGGGGGCCTGGAATTTGGAGGCCCTGGGCCAGAGCAGCTTCGACTTCGGCACCGACAGCAATAATGCCCATGTACAGCCTACCGGGGCCTACCACTATCACGGCATGCCAGAAGGATTTATCACCAAACAAGGCGGCAACAGTTCCACCATGACCTTGATTGGGTGGGCATCTGACGGCTTTCCGATCTACGCTCGCTACGGCTACAGTGTCGCCACTGATGCCACATCCCCTATCAAGACCATCACCGGCAGCTACCAGTTCGTCTCGCCCGTGCCTGGTTCGCAGCCATCTGTTTCGGTCTACCCTTTAGGCACATTCTCGCAAGATTACGGATACGTTGCCGGTTCGGGAGACCTGGATGCCTGCAACGGCCGCTTTGGCGTCACGCCCGAGTTCCCCAATGGAATTTACCACTACTACGCAACGGACACTTACCCCTATTTCCAGCGCTGTGTAACCGGCGCAGTCGAAATGGCCGCAGGCGGCGGGTTGCCGCCGCAGGGTCCGCCACAAGGAACACCACCTGGCAACTGAGGCCAGCACAAGGAGGGAATTATGCATTCGATTGTTAATGCGATAAAACGCGGGACAGTTTCCGGCCTGCTGACGCTGTTATTCTCACCCATGGCCTCTGCGCACTTTATGGTAGCGCAACATGGCACGCTGAACTTCGTCGGCGATGGCGTCTACATGGTTCTGTCCTTACCCATGTCAGCCTTCAACGTAGAAGACATGGATGGCAATGGCGCACTATCCATGGTGGAGTTCAACTCCCAGCGCGCTTCGGTGGTTGCGATGCTGCGTCGCGGGATCAATTTACAGGACACACGCGGTGCGATTTACCTGGACGGGTTGATGCTGGCGCCGGAACTCGATCATGAATCAAGCAAGGAAAACATCTCACAACTAATTGTCATACGAAGATACTCCTTGGCAGAAAGTGTCGGTGAGCTGCAGTTTTCAACAAATTTGTTTGGGGAATCTAGCGACGAGAAACTACTGAAAATCAGAGCGTCAAAGAAATCAAAAAGCCTGAGCCAGGAATTTAAACTGACCCCAGAGAATCCATCCGAAAAACTTGAGGAGACCTTGAGCTAAGCTAAGCGCTTGACCACAAACAGCCTCAGTGCCGCTGGTTTAGTCAGTGCTCTTTTCGCGTAAACAACGGAACACTAATTGTTCTGCAAGCGATACAGCAGCAGCGCTGCCCGCTTACTCTGGCTGGGAAAGGCAGACATACGTGCAACTTCATCCACGGTGTGACCGCCAGTGCCACTAAGCCCGAGACCATCTATCGCCATATCCACCAGGCCTGAAGTAAACGACACATCAGCGGCACCCGCCAACCTTGGGTTTACCGGCGCCACTGTGCCAAAGCCAAGATCTGCGCTGGCCTGGCTGTAGACCTGCAGCAACTCGCGATTACCATCTGTAGGCGCCAGTGGTGGATAGCCATCATCGAACAGGATTTCGGCACTGGTGTGGGGGAAATTCGCCGCCACGATTTCGCGCATCGTAGTGCGCGCCCGTTCCAGCTGTTCCAGTGACATGGCGCGCAGATCACCCGTCACCAGCGCGTTCTCGGCAACCACGTTGTCCTTGCCGAATGCGGTACCGCTGCTGCTCTCCAGATTATGGGTGATATCGGTGCCGCCGATGATGCGGCCAGGATTAAAAGTCAGGTTTTCTTCCTGCTGCAGGTTTTCCAGGAACAGCAGCAGAATTCGAGCGGTCTCGTAGATCGCACCGGGCCCAATGCCTTCGCGAAAAACCTGGGAAGAGTGCGCTGGCGTCCCTTTTACCATCAGAGTCCAGCCAGAGGCACCGCGCCGGGAAATATTGGCTGTGGCTGCATTGCCGTCGCCATCCTCAAACCCGATAGCGATATCAGCATATTCCGCAGCATTGGTAATAGCCTTCTTGCTCAGTGACAGCGGGTCGCCACTGAGCTCCTCATCGCCGGTAATGACCACGGTGATATCCGTGTCCTGCAAGACACCGACTTCATTGAGTGCGCGCAGCGCCTGAATCATGATGAAGTTGCCGCCCTTCATATCGGTCACACCTGGCCCTGCACCGCGG
>DLPV01000053.1:3104-26767 GCA_002477465.1 Gammaproteobacteria bacterium UBA7449
CATCGAGGCGTTCAAATTCCTGAAACGGGCTACTCGGCTCAAACACCGTATCCAGATGACCGATCAACAAGATTTTGGGGCCACTGCCCTCGCCACGCAATTCGGCCACCAGCTGCCCGGCCCGACCGAAGGCGGCGCCATCTTCCCAGCGGGCATCGAAACCAATGGCTTCAAACATCGGCATCATATGGTCTGCCACCGCTCTCACACCGGCAAAATTCATGGTGCCACTGTTTATGTTCACACTCTCGATAAGCTCCGCCTCCGCTGCTGCGTTCGTCGCATCGATGAACGCGACCATGGCGCGCTCGCTGTCATTCAATTGCCCATAGGCTGAGGCCTGACACAGCAACAGAGCAATCGCGACAGATAAGGTGATAGTGGGAAACTTGATTATGGAGGCTAGCGTGGGTAGTGGCATGAAGAAATCTCACAAAAAACGGTGAATAGGCTTTCGCTTTGACACTGTGTATACCATAGCTCTGGGGGTTGAAGGAAATGACCGGCGCGGCACCGATGATCGCGGCAGCTCTTTACACTTATGCATTTAACGCATAGTTTGTATGCAGCCCACTTTTCAGCATCAGCAGCAGAGAGAAAACCCCCATGAGCATGTTCCGTTTATACGCCGTTGTTGCCTGTTTACTGAGCCTGGCACTTGCGCAGCCCTTCGCTGTCCTGGCACAGGAGGAGAACCTGGAAGAGGCAATAGATGCTGTCCTGGAAGCCTGGAACACAAGCGCAAGCCCGGGCGCCGCTGTTGCCTACGTCGATTCCGGCGAGGTGGTTTTTGAAAAAGCCTATGGCCTCGCCAACCTGGAACACGGTATCACCTGGCGCACGGATACGGTGTCTGATCTCGGCTCAGTCTCGAAACAATTTATCGGCTTTGCCTTTGCGCTGTTGGCCGAACAAGGGCGAATCAGCCTCGGAGATGATATCCGTACTCACCTGCCATCGCTTCCTGACCTTGGTGCAACCATCACGATAAAAAATCTCTTTCACCATACCTCTGGGCTTCGGGAAATATATAACACGCTATACATGGTAAACAGGCGCTCCGGTGACATCATATTTCAGGAGGACGCTCAGAAACTGGTCAGCTACCAGACTAAACTGCAGTTTCAGCCAGGCTCGCAGTATCTCTATAACAACACCGAGTACATGCTGCTCGCCGACATCATTGAAGCCGTCACCGGCGAGCAGTATCACGAATGGATGACCCGCAATATCTTCGAACCGCTGGGCATGATGGATACCACCATTATGCATCGCCAGGGCCAGGTAATTAGTCGGGTTGCCACATCCTATGTACGGGAACAGGGTGAATTCACCCAGCGCTATGACAACAGCACGCTGCAGGGAGGCGGCGGTATCTACTCCACGGTAGAAGACATGACGCGCTGGATTGCGAATTTCTCTAGCCATCAAGTCGGCACAGCACAAACTTTTGAGATCCTGACAGAATCGGGCTTTCTCAATAATGGCGAGTCCCTGGACTATGGCCTGGGCATAGGGGTTGAGCAGCGCGATGGGGTGGAAAGCTGGAGTCACAGCGGTTCCAGCGCAGGCTATCGTTCCATGCTGGTTTATCTGCCAGAACAGGAAAGAGGCTATATATTCATGACCAATACCCCTTCCCTCGGTGCCCCGGCCCAGACACTCACCCAGGCTTTCCTGGGCGATGTCTTGGACACAACGGCTGAAGAGGATGAAGGGGAAGAAGAGGAAGAGATTGCGGAGGCAGCCTTGCCATTGGAAGATCCAACACTATATACCGGCCGTTATCTTAGCGACGAACTGGAAGCGTTTTACCGGGTACAGCTGGATGAAGGCATCCTGATTCTGAGGCACCGCTGGTTGGGAGAATTCCCTATGGAGTATCGCGGCGAAGATGAGTTTAGTTTCAGCAACCGTGACGGCTCACTCTCGTTCGTCCGAGATGATAGTAATGAGATAAGCGGTTTTGTGTTCGATAATGGCCGCACTATCGGTGTTGAATTTCACCGCTTTGAGTAATTTAAGCAACTTGAAAAAGCCGCCGTAGACAAAAAGGTTCTTTCCACATCATGATCATGGACACCCTCTCGGAGTTATTCCGACTGAACCAGGAAATACTCTGGTTCACCACTATCGCCGTCGACCTCAGCTTCGCCATTTTGCTGTTTAGATTTTTCGGTCGCCAGGGGCTTTATGCCAGCATCGTAATAAGTCTGCTGCTGGCCAATCTGCAGGGGCCAAAACTCACGGAGATCTTTGGTCTGCAAACCAGCATGGGGGTCATCCTCTACTCTAGTATTTACTTTGCCACCGATTTACTGAGTGAACGCTATGGCAAAGCCGAAGCGACGCGTGCGGTCATGATTGGCTTTACCGTAACTGTCATCATCATCGTGATGATCAGCATGAGCCTGTTTTACCTGCCGGCCACCGCACCGGAAACTGCGAGCCTTGCCGAAAGCATGCACGCCGCCACCGCCACGTTGTTCAATTTCACGCCACGCTTCGTGCTGGGCTCACTGCTGGCCTATCTTATTAGCCAGCGTTTTGATGTCTGGATATTTCATGTCATCAAACACAAGACCCAGGGTCGGCATCTGTGGCTGCGCAATAATGTCTCCACCATGTGCTCGCAGGCGATTGATACCGTGATCTATGGCATCGTGGTGTGGTGGGGTGTGGTGGATTTTGCCACCGCCATGCAGCTGGCGCTGGCGAAGTACTTCTTCAAGCTCATCATCGCCATGGTAGACACACCCTTTATTTATCTCGCGCGAGAATGGGAAGTAAGCGAGCAGGACTGGGTCGGCGAGCCCGGTAAAATTGGAACGCCTGGTTCTACCGCTTAGACGAAAAGGGTTGAGCAATGGTTGCATCCCAGCAACCGAGCTAAGACAATAATCAGCAGTTGGCCTTATTTCCGCCGACACGAATTCCCCCACCTAATGAAAGGCTCGCCCGCGAGCCGAGGTAGTACTCATGCATTTAATGCACTCTTTGAGGGCGAAAAAAATAGCCCGATACCTGGCGACGGTTGTTTTACTGGCCGCGTCTGCTTTTTCCCATGCCCAGACCCTGCCGACTATCGAAGACACGGTAGCTAATGCGGAACTCATGGAGGGCTACTTCAATCTTTATTGGGATGCTTCTTCCGGCAAGATGTATTGGGAGATTGATGAACTTGAGGTTGAGTTCCTGTATCAGGTTTCCATGGCCTCCGGCCTTGGTTCCAATCCGGTAGGGATCGACCGCGGTCAGCTGCGCGGCACCTACGTACTGTCTCCCAAACGTATCGGGCCCCGTATCCTGTTGATGCAGCCCAACTATCGCTATCGGGCATCCAGCGACAATGAGCTGGAACGACAGGCGGTGGAAGATTCTTTCGCCCCATCAGTGCTATGGGGATTCGACATTGTTGCTGAAAGCGACGATCGCGCCCTGGTTGATGCCACCGATTTTTTCCTGCGGGATGCTCGTAACGTCACGGGCACCATAGCTGGCCGTGATCAGGGCAACTTTAGTCTGGACAAGAGTCGCAGCGCCTTCTACCTGGATAACACCAAGGCATACCCGGAAAATGTCGAAGTTGAGTCTATGCTCACTTTCACCAGCAGCAATCCGGGCCGATTGGTCAACAGCGTCGCCGCCACCGGTGGCTCCGTTACCTTGCGCCAACACCACTCACTGGTGAAGCTGCCCGATGATGATTTCGTCGTACGCTATGCAGACCCAAGAATTGGCACTAACGGACCGACCATTCAGGATTACAGCACAGCAATTGATGAAGACCTGCAGGTGCGCCTGGTGGCCAGACACAGACTGCAGAAAAAAGATCCCAACGCGGCCATGTCTGAGCCTGTTGAACCTATTATTTACTACGTGGATTCCGGCACTCCGGAACCGGTCAAAAGCGCCCTGATTGAAGGCGCAAGCTGGTGGAACGACGCCTATGAGGCCGCAGGTTTCATTAACGCGTTTCAGGTCATGGAGCTACCTGCCGGCGCCGATGCCCAGGATGTGCGTTACAACATGATTCACTGGACCCATCGCCGCACCCGCGGCTATTCCTATGGCGGCTCGGTGATGGATCCCCGTACCGGTGAGATCATCAAAGGTAACGTGAACCTTGGCAGCCTGCGCCTGCGTCAGGACTATCTCCACGGCCAGGGGCTGGTGCCAGGCTTTGAATACCTGTCATCTGTCAGCGACGGCAACTCGGCTTCAGTCGACATGGCGCTTGATCGCGTGCGCCAGCTCTCGGCCCATGAAGTCGGCCATACCCTGGGATTTCCCCATAATTATCTGGCCAGCTCCTATGGTCGCGAGAGCGTGATGGACTATCCCGCGCCGCTGATCGAAATCACCGATGATGGCGAAATCGATCTGTCCAATGCCTATCTGCAGCGCATTGGCGAGTACGACAAGCTGTCGGTGCGCTATGCCTACGAACAGTTTCCTCCAGGCGCCAACGAAGAAGAAGAGCTCGAGAGTATCGTGCAGGAAAGCATCGACCACGGGCTGCTATTCATGGCCCATAACAACAATAACTTTGTTGGAGCGGGACATCAGTTTGCCAGCGTCTGGGACAACGGTGACAACCTCGTGGATCAACTTAAACATGAATTCGAGGTGCGCCGCATCGGTATGGAAAACTTCAGCCCCGACCTGATACGAGAGGGTGAGCCTTACTCTAATCTGGAATATGTCCTGCTACCTCTTTATATGCATCACCGCTTCCAGCTCAACTCGGCCGCCCAGAGCATTGGTGGCGCAAACTATCGCAATGCGGTGCGCGGCGATGGCCAGACGCCGTTTACCATTATTGACGGTGATGAACAGAGAGATGCGCTGAATGCAGTGTTGTCCACCTTGAGCGTAGATTTTCTCAAACTACCCGAGAATGTATTAGACCTGCTGCCCCCTGCAGCCTACCGTCACACCCAGGGTGAGTCTTTTCCAGGCCGCGCTGGCTTATTGTTCGACGCACTGGGCGCAGCGGAAGCCTCCGCCAATCTGTCCGTGCAGCAGCTGATGCATCCGGCGCGTATGGCACGCCTGGTGACCTATGGCAGCATGGGTGATTACCCTGATCTGAAAGAAGTCGTGGATAGCTTGATTGAGCAGACCTGGGGCGCGGAGACACCGGAAGACGAATACGGTCAGCGCGTGCTCAGCGTGGTTCAACGCGTGGCCGTGGATGAGATGATTACCCAGGCCAGCAATACCGAGAGCTCAGGCGAAGTCCGCTCCGTGCTGGCCAGCCGTCTTAACGAACTCGCCAACCAGCTGGAAGAAGAGAGAAACCCAAGCGCTCACCAGGAAGGTGTGGCGGCGGATATACGACGCTGGCAACAGCGGGCAGAGAACGCGCTGCCGGAACCCGCGCTGCAAATGCCGGCGGGTGATCCGATCTAAACCAGTGCTTTATTTCGGTTGAGCTGGCTTGTAATCATGCAAGCCAGCCAGCTTATTAGAGTGCGAGGTAAGCACTGATGCTGGCATCGGACTAGAAGTCGCCAAAAACCTCAAAGCGAAGTTTCTCAGCATAGCGCGCCTCCACGATATCTCGCTTGCGCAGTGAGCCGGCAAACAGTTGATCGATATCCTCAGACACAACTTCGATGGCCTCAATCCGCTCCTCGGTGCCCTGCATCAGCTGCAGGGTTGAACCCCAGAGCGCGAGCATACGGTTGTCTATCAAACGCGCCTCGTTTTCCTTGGCCCATTCCGCGCCGATAGTGATGCCGAGTTGCTCCAGGCGCTCATCCAATTGCGCCCTGGACTCGGGCTCGGTGCTTTCAAGCAGCACCTCCTCCACATCCAGCCATCCCGTTGGGTATATCAAGGTCCCCTGATAGAACCCGAGAATCCACTCCAGGTAGGCTTGCTCAGTTTGCAATGTCTGGTTCGCGGTATCCGCGCGATAAGCTCGCAAGAAAAGTGACTGCCGTGGCACCTCTTCCGGCCAGTTGTGAATACTGGGGGTGATGCAGGATGCTAACAATAGCGCGATTGCAAATTGGCTGACTGTCTTCAAATTCATGCTGCTTAGTATCACCTAGATCCTAGCGCCGAAACAAATCTGCGACCCGATCAGTCTCGGCACTAGCTTCCCTGGCCCGCGCCGCTCGCAGCATATTAGCCATACCGTAGTTGCCCTCATGGCAGGCATATTCGTAGAGCTGCGCCTCAACTTTGGTTAACGGCAACATCACTTTGATGCTGTCAGTAAAAGTTGCCGGATCCTCAATAAGAAACTCATAATCGATGGCTGCAGCACCTGCTCGAGTAAATCGTTCCACCAGTGTCTTGTGTTTGGATGAACCATAGCCCTCGAAGCTCTGGGTCAGCCCATTAAAATTTTGGGTTATCACCACCAGAGTTTCACCTTCCCAATACCCTCGGGAATCACCGGACCACAAACCGATGGCCGGATCCAGCTCTTCAGCAGCGCCAAGCTGCACCAGCCGCGCGTCATGCACCATCTCGTTCAGGATCACCACGTGGTCACGATTCTGGATAATCTGTACATTATTATTGTAGATGCTGGGCATGAGTTGCGGCCCGGCGTTGAATCCTACAATACAGCGCTCCGAAACGCCGCGATCCTCTGGACCCGCGCGTCCTATTCCCCCGATGGTGAAACGCACCGGCCGTGTACCCGCGGTATCTCGCTCCCCGCCAGGCTCATGCACAATGCCTGAAACGAGGGTAGGCAATTGTCCATTTTCAGGATGCACCACAAGAGAGGTTTGCACATTGCCAGACCCTCCTCTGTTTTCTACCCAGATATTATCGTTATAGAAAGCTTCAGCGCCGTTAGCTGAACGAATGGGCTGGCGACTGCCCAGGCGCTGGATGGGCTCCCCACGCTCGGCGTCAATTTCCTGCTGGTTAAGAAACTGGCGCTCTCCATACTCCGGCGGACGCAGCATGGACACGTCGGATGAGAAATTCCAGACACCCTGCAGGTCAGGTTGACCCCATTCGGTTAAAGGCGGCGAATAGTCTTCTGCTGCCCCGACCAAGGCAGTCATCAGGGCCAATAGAATTGATACGGACAGTCTGGAGAAAATCGACGTCATGCGAGGAATGTTAGCACGCCTCCGAATAAGTAGGCATTTGACTAATAGCGACAGACTAACAGGGGACAGATTTATTTTTTGCGAATAAAAATCTGTGCCCTTACCTTAAATATTGTCAATTTGCGCAAAGAAGTACCAGGGAGGAAGTTTATCTTCTTCTGATCCCACGTGTTCAAATCTGGAAAGTGTCAAACCCGAATCACCCGCTAGTTTTTCTATTCCTTCAGACAGGGTTTTAGCTGTTGCAACACCAAATTGAATTTCTTCGCTGTAGTATTTGATACTCTTGTGCATGGCCTTGCTTATTCTTGCATAGGGTGGATTTCCATACACCAAATCAGCAGAGAAAAAATCGACGCCCACTGTGCTTCCCTTCGGCAGAGAGGAAACCAGATTTAAAGTGTCGCGTATCGCCCCCTCCACCAAATACATAGTGACGCCTTCCCACAAAACGTAGGTCGTAAGATTGGGATCAAACCCTGAAGCAAGCAGGGCTTCCATCCAGGTTTCCTGGTTGAAATCCGTCTCTACGAAAGTCACATGATCATGAGGAACGCCCGCCGACTTTAGTGCGCCAATCTTCGAATTTAAGGTCGGCGGCATATCAACCTCAAAGCACTGGATGTCTACTACTTCGGACAAGTCGTAGCAGCGAGTGTCATAGCCTGCTCCCAACACAACAAACTGAACTGCGGGATTGTCAGTTCTGGTCAGGGATTCCTTGATGGAACGATCAAAGAAATCAGTGCGATGAGACATCATGCTCATTAGCGTAGAAGGTCGTTGTCCAGGATAGGCGAAGAAGGAACCTTTATAGCCACTAAGCTTGCTGGCAAAACCAAGGATTTCTATCAATAGAAACTTCGACAGTTTGTCGAAGGAAGGGAGGTGTCCCGCGATCTTGTAAGCAGCATAATCCTGCCGAGCGCCTGCAATATGCATCATTAACCGGCTTGCATAGGGCTCATTAGCGGTTCCGGAAATGTTATGACGCACACAAATGCGTCGGATTCTCAACGTATAGTAAATCAAACCAAAAATCAGCAGTGGCGACATCAAGATACAAAGTAGAATAAAAATCAGAAAGCGCATCGCATAAACCATTAGATTGGTTTTAAGGGAATAATTGGGGGCAGATTTATTTACTGCGAATCATGCGCCTTACAACAAATCTGACCCCGATTGTTTAATCAATTCTCATTAATCAGACAAGGAAGGATGGGCATAACCGGTGGGCAGGGTCTGATCCGGATCGACACGCATACTGAGATAGGTCACCTGATCCTGGATATGACGAAAGCCATGGGGCACGCCGGCCGGAATAACCACCACGTCTCCTGGTTTGACTGTCTGCACCTGGCCGTTCACTACGGTACGACTGCCACTGGGACCAATCAGCACCAGCACGGAGCTGTTATCAGCCGGAAATTCCCGCGCATTGGATTCGTCACCGCCAGTCACCAGGATACCGGACCCCGACAGTATGTAATAAATCTCAGTGACACGGTGATGCACGATGGCATTCACTTCTTCCCCTTCCGTGCGGTTGCCAACCCGTTTGAGTATGCCTACGCCCACATTGATGTCATCGCCAATATCCACCACACGAATCTGCTGGTCGATGGTTTCGCCTAGATGTTCGAATACGGTCATGATCTCGGATTCAGGAATATGGGTGGCGTTGTCGGGCTGGGCAACTGCGCCGCCAGACATGGTTGCGCACAGAGCAGCGAATAGCGTGATCGTTGTTTTGCTTGTTTTCATTAGTTTATACCTCCAGTTGAACACCAATACTAAGCGGCTTTGCGTCGAAATACTAACTCAGGAAAGAATTTGCCAGCTGCGTTCGATAAACCAATAGCTGGCAATGCTGCCAGTGACATACAGCGGCAGCTGATACGACACTTGATGAAACCAGACCCGGTGTCGCATTAGCGTCAAACACAGGAGCACCAGCGCGATGATGGCAAGCTGACCTAACTCAATACCTACGTTGAATAGAAATAGCGCCATTAGCTGACTGTTTTCAGGCAAACCAATCTCGGCCAACGCACCGGCAAAACCCAATCCATGCAAGAGCCCAAAGGCGAAGGCAATCAAAGCGGGAAATTGCTTGATCAAAGACGGTCGATCGTTAAGGTTCTCATAGGCTAACAATACTATGCTGGCGGCGATGATTGCCTCAACCGGTGCTGAAGCAAGCGTCACGAGATCGAAAGCAGAGAGCGCGAGGGTCAAGGAATGTGCCACAGTAAAGCTTGTGACTACTTTCAGAATATCCAGCGGCTTATTCACAAAATACAGCAGCATGATGACAAACAGCACATGATCGAAGCCAAACACAAGGTGTTCCACGCCAATAGAAAGGTACACTGGTACGCCTGGCGTAGACTCCGAGAGCTGAATGGCTGGTTCATCACCGTTAATCAAAAACTCCATGACTTCGCCATCAAGCATTTGGATACTCACCAGGGTGTCGATAAGGGTGCGCTCCAATCCCTCAATAGCAATAGACTCCAGGGCTGAAGCTTCGCAGCGCAGTTCGAATACTTCAATTACAGCGCCATCAGTCAATCCCGCCGAGACGGGTTTCGATGCGCAGTTTGTTTGCAGCTGCAGCCCCAGGTAACGCCCCTCCAGCTGCGGTTGGCGCAGTGAAGCTTCATATAGCTCAATACCAGCATCTGATTGCAGCTGGGTTAACTGGAGAAAGGCAGGTCTGACCTCATGGGCCGAACTCACCCAGGGAACAAATAGCAGACTGAGTAGTACGAAAGGTCTCACTGCGTCTCGACAATGATGCTGTAGTTTTCAAGTAGCCTATCTATATAGATATCCCTGGCATTGATCTGCTGCGCGCGCTGGTAGTCCAGCAACACCTGCTGCTGAACAGCTTCCAATGGCGTTACCTGCTCGGGATGCACAGCATTGATAAACAGCAGATGAAAACCGAATCCACTCTGCAGCGGACCTTGCCAGCGGCCGACCTCCAAACTGGCAAGCTGATCCGAAAAGCCGGCACCGAAGGTGGCATTCAGGTCCAGCGCACTGCGGTAGGCATAACTCGGATTCAGCATGGAGGACTCACCAAATTCCTGCGCCGCTGAGCCAGAGTTGATCTGGGTGAGCGCGTGCTCGGCATCCGCAAGCTGCTGAAAATACAGTTGCTGCAGGGAGTAGCGTTCGGGAAGAGTGTAATCAGCAAGATGCTGCTGGTAGAACTGTTCGAGCTGGCCAAGCTCTGGAGCCGGTGCAACCTCAGACTCTGCAATAAAGCCGAGTTTTTGCACCAGGCGGCGACGCACGATCGAATCTTCCTGATCCAAACCGAGTCGCAGAGCTTCCTGATACAGCACCTCCTCCTTCACCCAGTTATCTACCAGGGCGTTTAGCTCGGATTCGGTGGCGATGAGACCGGTCTGGGTCGTCCACAGCGTCGCCAGTCGGTCTCTTAATGCGGGAGTGACAATAATCTCGCTGCGATCATTGCTGAGTCGACTGTCAGCAACAAACAGCGCCAGACCGACAATGACAAACCACAGCAGTGGTTGCTTGAATACTACAGCAGCCTTCATAAACGCGGTTTACTGCTGAACTGGCGTTACCCAGATCGGCGAGGACCAGACTCGCTCCTGGATGGTGGGCTGAAGATCCGGATTTGGCTCAACGCCAGCTCTGATAGCATCCCAGGTAGACCAGCGACAAGTTGGATTCTC
The DNA here is from genome assembly GCA_002477465.1 of Gammaproteobacteria bacterium UBA7449. Lineage (GTDB taxonomy): Bacteria > Pseudomonadota > Gammaproteobacteria > Pseudomonadales > Pseudohongiellaceae > UBA9145. The sequence goes on from DLPV01000053.1 coordinate 13,906, forward strand.
CAGGCCACGGACATAATAGGAGGCGTGTTGCTCAGGATCGAAGTCCGGGTCCTGCCAGCTGGCTCGCAACTCCGCGGCCCCCACACCAGTCGATATGCTACAGTCCGAGATATCGACACGTGCGCCGTTGTCCGAACAACGATGCGTCGCGGGATCTAATTCACCGGCGGAACAGGCAATATCATAGACTTCTTCGCGTGTTTCGCCGCCCTCAACCCAGCCCTTGATTATCTGCACCCTTTCCAGGGGAGCACTGTTAGGGTCCTTGGCGACCCAGGCGATAAAGCTTGGCGCCTCACCTTCTTGCCCCAGCAAGTCACCTCCCATAGGCACACCGCCTGCGTAGGCCTCGGACAATAAATCCGCATCATCTACATCCGGCATGTTATAGCCGCCAAAGAAGCGCACCTTCATTCTAGTACCAGAGGTGCCAAATGTCTCTTTTCTTCGAAAGGCATCATAGATGCTCTCTCGGGTATTCTCTTCTGCCCAGACGCCAGCCAGACCAGCAGCGCTCCAGGTATCGAAATAGGTGTCGGCGTATAATTCCCCATCAGCTCTAGGCTCGGGCAGAGGAACGGAACCACGCAGGACGCCATCGGCATCACGAAGACCTACCTTGCTCCAATAGTCATGCTCTTCACCTGCATAGGTGGCGTTATGAGTATCACTGGAACCAATCACGCCAAACTTATAGGGGTTGAATCCCTCTTCTGCCTGCATCTTCAGCCCATTGAGAAAGGCCTGACGCACATAGCTGCCATTGGGTTCGCTGTACAGGGTAGTGGCGATTCGCAGCGGCATGATCTCGAAATCGGCCCATTCATCATTAGGCGACAGCGCCGGATGGGTGTCAGAGGTACCCTTGACCTGTGAAATTTCCACCAGGGGTTCGTTGCGCATGCGCTGATTAGCATAGGCATCATCCAGCGGCCTGCCATTGTTGTCGGTCAGCATGAACATGGCGCCATTGGAGCCATTTGAATTATGGGGTATTGCCAAACTCTCGATACCCTGATTCCGGTTGCTGTCCATCCAGTCCCAAAGATCCTCGGGATTGCTTGAATCCAGGCGAGAGAATGGCAAATCTGGTCCGGTGTCACCACGAAAAATCACGTTGCGATGCAGGTTGCCACTTTCGCTGCTGGTAGCAGTGTACTCATAGCCGATGAATGAGGTGAAGTTACCCGGGTCGTTGTGCCGATTAGCCGCCGCCACGATGTCATCCCAGGCGGTCTTGCGGATTTCGGGATCATTTATTTCCAGACCATCCGGGCCACGCATGAAACCCAAAATTTCCTGGAATTTGGCACCACGATCCGATGCGCCACCCAGCGTATCCATACCTTCTGCCACAGGATGCTGCGAAATCTCCGTGCTGGGATCGGCCATTTCTCTTAATACACCGATATAGAACGCATGGTCGGTTACGCCATAAAAATCCAGCGGCACCTGCAGCGTCATATCGAAACCAGCGGGGTGAGTAATTGTGCCACCCTTGGCAAATTCATAGGCGTCATCTGGCGATGACGTGGTGCCGAAGATAAAGGCATCGAATGAATACATGGTGTGAACATGTAGATCACCGAAATAGGCATTGCGGTCTGAGTTGAATCCTGGGGTTCGCTCAGTCGAGGCAGGCTGGGTAGCTTCGGAGGCTATGGGGGCTGGCGCGGCGGCCTCCGGCTCAGCGGACGTCTGGCCGGTGGTTGGCGTATTGTCTGAACAGGCCGCCAGCAACAGCGTGGCAACGGGGGCAAACTGGGCGATAGACCGGAGCATGTACTTCACCTCATTGTTTTTCTTAGGATTTTTTGGACGGTTTTTGACTTACTGTCCTTCTTCTGCACTTAGCTTAATCCTATCTTCGCACCTTGTCCAAGCGCATCTTCTGAGTACCTTACAGCAAATTATTCACCAGCCCCGCTTTCACTTCCAGGTTGAGCTGGCCATCTAGACCAGCACTACGGTGAATCGCGCTGGCTTGATAGGCCTGGTCTTGAATCATGGCGAGCATAGCCTTGCGGCTTGGGTACATGACCAGGGCAGCGGTATCCCAGAGTTCTTCCACCTCGCCCAGCATCAGACGGCTGATCGAGCCGTTGAAAAGAATCTTGCCGCCTACCTTCTCGACATGACCCGCAGTCTCCTGAGAATAGATGCCGTAAGCCTCGGCGCCTGTGGCATCGGTAACGCGCCCATCTGCGTAGAGCGCTTTTTCTCTGAATTTGAGCAGGTTTAGCATGTAGATGGGAGTATCAGTATCCCCTTCCTGGAAACCCCGCATCTGTTCGGCATTTGGTGTTAGCGCATTCTGGACATGCATCGGCTTGTTCCTCCAATAAAGAGTTGTCAGAAGCCCAGATTAGCACGGCCAGCTGATGTGGCTACACAAAAGTCTCAGGTGAAGAGCGACTTGCCGCGAGTTGGCGTCGACTCTGAACAGGCCAAGACTAAGATTACGACGGCGGGCATGAGTTGCACAACCCGCTGTTGCCAACCACCTGTTATCAACCCTTTGTTTTCAACCCTGGAGCCCACCGTGGCGATAGTCTGATCGGATTCATGGGCTGATGGCAGCGGCTGTTGGATATACCCCAGTATTTGCGCTAGTTAGTGGCTTTCTGATGCGGATTTTTCGTGCCTCCGCTAAGGCTTATCGGGCTAGTCAGCGAATTTAAACCACTGTATTTTTAACTGAACCCCAATTATTCTGAGCAACATGAAAACAATAAGAGCCAAATTATTAATCATTCTCTCATTCCTACTCGCGTTTTCGGGGGCAGCCGCCGCTCAACCGACAGACATCTCGATTACGAGGCTGGGCGATGGCCCTATCATCACGCCGGATATGGATGCCCGCATGGGCGGCAATATTCAGGGGCCATCTTTGATACGGGTGCCGGATTGGGTGGAAGACCCGTTGGGCCAGTACTACCTTTACTTCGCCGATCACCGCGGGACTTATATTCGCATGGCCTATGCCGATGACTTGGCTGGTCCATGGACCGTCCACACGCCTGGCACGCTAAGACTGGAAGACTCTTTTTTTCCTACCACTTGCCCACCCTGCTCGCTTGCCCCAGGACGCAGTGCCGCTCTCTATGCCCATATTGCATCTCCCGATGTGCATGTTCGCGAAGACCTGCAGCAAATCGTGATGTATATCCACGGCAGGGGTGAAGGCAGGCAGTTTACCCGACTCGCTGTCTCGACAGATGGCATCGGCTTTGAAGGCAGGGAAGAAGACCTGGGGCGGGCCTATTTCAGGGTCATCAAACATGATGATTATTACTATGCTATGAGCATGCCCGGGTTTCTTTACCGCTCTCGCGATGGCCTGAGTAATTTTGAGAGCGGCCCCCGATTCTTCACCGATGATATGCGCCACTCGGCGCTGCTCATCAGGGACAAGCAGCTGCATGTTTTCTTCACAAATCGCGCGGATGCACCGGAGCGAATATTTCTTTCCAAAATCGAGTTAACAAACGACTGGCATAACTGGACAGCTTCAACTCCGGTCGAAGTCTTGCGGCCCGAGTACGACTGGGAGGGCGCCAATCTGCCAATAGAACCTTCCCGGGGTGGCCACATCGACGAACGGGTAAACCAGATGCGCGACCCGGCGATCTTTCAGGAAGATGGCAGAACCTACCTGCTCTACTCGGTGGCTGGTGAGAGTGGTATTGCCATAACCGAAATTGAGTTTGATTAGCGCCCGGCTCGAATATCTTGCCGCAGATCCTTTTTCCCGACATCAACTATTGAGTTCAGCACTAACGACAATTATAGGTAGGAAGAAAACATGATATTCAGGACCCTGACACTCTTGCTGACGGCAGCTGTTCTTAACAGCCTGTCAGGTCATTCAGTCCAGGCGCAGATCACATTAACACCCACTCAGCACTGTCACGACTTTTCAGCCGATGCCATCGTCTCCTTCGCCGACCCGGATCTGGAAGCAGTGGTTCGCGACGCGCTGGAAATAGGACCCCAGGAATCACTAAGCTGCGGCAAAGCAGCAAGCCTCGAAACACTCATCGTCGGCACCAGTATTGAGCGCGTCGTGTATGGCGGCACGCTGCGACCGTCACCGGAAAAACCGTTTGAGAGTCTCGCTGGCCTCCAGAATCTCAGCAACCTGACCAGGCTGAATCTGATCAACCGCCTGGTTACCGACATCACACCAGTGGGCGAACTCAGCAAGCTCAAGAACCTGAACCTGCACACCAACTGGTTTAGTGATATCAGCGCACTGAGCAGGCTAACTGATCTGGAACAATTGATCATCAGCGAAAACCCAATCTCGGACATCAGTCCTTTGGCTGGACTCACAAAACTCAGGCAACTGCATGTCCATGGACTCTATCCGTATCAACTCCAGCACTATCTCGATTACAACGATGGCCGCGATCCTGACGTGGTGTTCAATGGCATTACTGACATCTCGCCCCTGGCAAACCTGACCGAGATGCGTTTGCTACGCATTCACCTCAATGCGATCTCTGACATTAGCCCCCTGGCCAATCTCACCAGACTCAACCACCTGCGCATCTACGACAATCAAATAGAAGACATTACTGCACTGTCTGACCTCGATGAACTAACCCTGCTGTGGGCACACAATAACCAAATCCAGGATATCGGCGCGCTGGCCGGCAAGCCTGGCATGCAGCAACTCAGCCTTAACGACAACGAGATATCTGATCTCAGCGCACTCAGGCAAATGGAACATCTGGAGTATTTGTTTCTCAGCAACAACCAGATTTACGATGTTTCGCCATTGCGCAGGCTACATGCCCTGCAGGTACTGCGACTGGAAAACAACAGCATCACCGACGTCAGCGCTCTGGCCGGGCTCGGCAGTCTGCGTGAATTGAGCCTGGCACAGAACTGGTCACTGTATGATGTGCGTCCGCTGTTTTTAAACGCGGGTATGGGTGAGGGTGTGGAGCTGGATCTTAGATTCACCCATGTGCGCTGTTCTGACATGGATGCCTTCGAGCGACTGGGCGTAGATTTGCTCAGGGTCACTGCAATCAATGGTTCCGCCTGTGAAGGTAGACGACTCGAAGACCCCTGACCCAGAATCAGAATCAAAAGACTGGTCGATACTCATAATCGATTGGCACTAAGCATAGTCGAGCAGAGAATAAACTGTAGATAGGGATAACAAATGAATCACAACCACAACCGGCGCCATTTCCTCAAAGCCGCAGGACTAGCTATGACTCTGCCTGTGAGCAAGGCTTTCGGTCAGTCCAATCGCGCTTCAAATAGCACTAATTCTGCACCGCGGCTGACTAAGGTCACCCCTTACGTGATCAGGACACCTCCACCACAGTGGGGCGGAGGCACGTGGTTTTTCGTTAAGCTGGAGACCGACACCGGCCTGGTCGGATGGGGTGAGACTGCAGTGCTCAATGCATTTGGCGGCTTAACCGGTAGCTACAAGTTGATGATTCAGGAAGCCTTCGCGCGCTACCTTGAAGGCCGGGATCCTCTGCAACCAGAAACGCTCTATCACCGCATGGTCAGGGGCCTGACCCATCAGCATGCTGACTATGTTCGCTTCGGCATCATCAGCGCGTTCGATACGGCACTATGGGATATCGTCGGCAAACATTACGATGTGCCGGTCTATAGCCTTCTTGGGGGCGCTTACCGGGATCGCATTCGTACTTACACCTATATTTATGACACGGTGAACATGGCTGCTGGCGCAGAGACCATTCGCAACTGGACCCAGAGACCAGAGGCTCTGGCAGAACAATCCGCGCGCCTGGTGGATGAAGGCTTTACCGGTCTCAAGTTTGACCCCATTCCACAATCGCGAGACGGCGGCGCAACCGGCGCGCCCTGGGAGCTATCCCAGGCGGAATATGATCATACTGCCCGTGCCTGCGAAGCGATCAGAGATGCCGTCGGTACTCGAGCAGATATTCTCATCGGCACCCACGGACAGATCACCCCGTCGGCAGCAGTGCGCCTGGCCAAGCGCATGGAGCCCTATGATCCCCTGTGGTTTGAGGAACCGTGCCCACCGCGAAATTTTAAGGAAATGGGAGAGATTGCCAGGGAGACATCCATTCCCATAGCAACAGGTGAACGTCTGGTATCCCCCCATGAGTTTCAAAACCTGTTCGCCGAAGGGGCCTGCGCCTTCGCCCAACCTGATCTGGGCAGCGCTGGAGGCATTACCGCCTGCAAGAAAATCGCAACGCTAGCCGAGGTTAACTACGTGTTGATGGCACCCCACATCTGGGGTGGCCCATTGATTACCGCAGCGGCGATTCAGATCTGCGCCAATGTGCCAAATTTTCTGATACAGGAAAGCATCTACAAGTCAGGTGGTTTCTTCAATGAAATTATAGAGGAGCCGTTCGTTTGGGAAGATGGAGATTTCCTCCTCACAGACAGACCAGGCATTGGCTGCAATCTCGACGAAGAAGGATTGGCCCGTTATGCCGTTTAGCTTAGCAACTAGCTGCAGCACTTGTTGTCTTGCAGGAGCACACGGGGATGCTTAAGTGGATCGCTGATCTCAAGCCGGCATTTATTAGCACAACAGTTTTAAGAACGGCTTGCTTCCTTTCCTTCGCCTTTGCGTGTCCTGCTGTCCATGGACAGTTCATGAATGAGGACGCACCTTTAGTACCAGCTCCACCCCTGGTCACTAACGGCGCTGCATTCTCGAATTGGGAACACCAGGTCGGAGAATTTATCATTGCATGGCAAGGCAACAGCCTTGCGAATGCGCAGCTGGCAATTAGCACCCTCGACCAGACTGACAATGCTAAATGGCTGAGTATGCCAGGAACTGCTTTTGTTCTCGCGGCAACTGCAAGCGCCGATGCACCAAGTGGCACAGGCTATTCCCATCTCATCGAACAGGTAAGCGAACACTGCAGCGGTCACAGCGTTGAAAGCAGCAGCTTGATCAACGGCACCCTTGTCATTAGTGGCATCCTGTCTTGCGGTAATGTCGGCAGTGTTCCCTATGACCTGTCTCTTTCCGAAGTTGGCGCAGGTCAACTGCAGTTTGATCTCAGGGTAGATAGCGACAGTATTGGCAGAACTGGATTGCTGTTTGGGTCAAATCCGGAAGAGCGGGTGTTCGGCTTTGGTGAGCAATTCAGCGCGTTCGATTTCAAAGGCAAACGCATTCCAATCATGGTCGATGAACAAGGATTATCCCGCGGAGCACAGCCTCTCACTGACTGGTTTGACAGCCGCAGTATTAGCGCAGCGGGCGAATGGTACTCCACCTATGCACCGATCCCGCACTTCATCACAACAGACCTAAGGTCGATGATGCTGGAGAATGCCGACTACTCTGTAATCGACCTGCGCGAAGACGAGCAGATCACGATGCTGACCTACTCAAACCAGCTGCTCGCCAGGCTGATTGTCGGTGCCACACCGCTCGATCTGATTGAGCGCTACACGAGTTACTCAGGTCGCATGCGTGCGCTCCCCGAATGGTCCACAAAGGGCCTGATTCTTGGCATTCAGGGTGGCACCGAGAGAATTCTGGAGGCCACAAAAAAACTGCTGGATGAAAACGCCATACTTTCGGCAATGTGGATGCAGGATTGGCAGGGCCAGCGCCAGGTAGCCCAGGGCTTTCGCTTGTGGTGGAACTGGGAACTCGACCAGGCGCGCTACAGCCGCTGGCAGGACATGGTCGGCAGCCTGCGCGCAGACGACATACGCGTGATGGGCTATATCAATCCCTATTTCCATGATGTGGAAACCTCCGGCAAAGGCTCGTACCGACGAAGTCTCTATCAAGAAGCACGTGACCTCGGTTATTTGATTCGAAAAACTGATGGCACTCTGGCGACTACTGGAGGCGCGAGTTTTTTAGCTTATGTCATCGACGTTACCAATCCCGATGCCAGGGAGTGGATGAAAGATGTTATAAAAGAAGAAATGCTCGGTATAGGGCTTTCCGGATGGATGGCTGATTTCGGCGAAGCGCTGCCGCTGGACGCTGAACTCTACGCCGGCGGCCCGCCCACCGAAGCCCACAATCGCTACCCGGAATACTGGGCCACCCTGAATCGCGAAGCGATTGAGGAAGCTGGCATGGGGGATGAGGCGCTATTCTTCATGCGAGCTGCGTTTACCCGGAGTCCCGGTGCCAGCACATTATTCTGGGCCGGGGACCAGGCCTCCAATTGGGATAACTACGATGGCATCAAAACCTCTGTCACCGCGCTGCTGACCAGCGGGCTATCAGGCTTCGCGTTCAACCACAGTGACGTGGGTGGCTGGTTGTCACTGGATGGTGATGAAATGGGGGCTCCTGTTTCCATTCGGCGCAGCAAAGAACTGATGCTGCGCTGGATCGAACTCGGCGCCTTCCAGGCAATCTTCCGCACCCATGAAGGGCTGCGGCCGTTTTGGGCGCATCAGTTCGACACTGACCAGGAAACACTTGAACACATTGCGCGTTTCTCAAATGTCTACAACGCCTGGCACGATTATCGGCGAACTCTGGTGAGCGAAGCGGCTGAAAAAGGCTGGCCCTTGGTGCGTCACCCATTCCTGCATTATCCGGATGAACCTGCATTCTGGGCGCTCTCCTACCAGCAATACCTAATTGGAGACGAGCTCTGGTTCGCGCCGGTATTGGATGAAGGAGTAGATGAGGTTGATATTCGACTGCCGGCAGGCAATTATGTCCATGCGTTCACGGGTGAAACCTATCAGAGTACAGGCGCGGAGAATCCGCTTAGTATTCCAGCACCCATAGGCACACCGGCAGTGCTCTATAGACAAGGCTCTGCCATTGGAGAACAATTCAGAAACAATCTGATCGAGAGAAACATCACAGAATTAAACTAAAGCCGTCGCCTAACCTGGAACCTGGTATGGCGAACAATAAACGCGAACCGTAGTGGAGAGCTTCAATGACAATAAGAAAAACCACCCTTTCTGCCTTTATCTATCCAACAATTGCATTCACTGCACTTGCCTGGTCCTCTCATGGCCTGGGTCAACAGGGCACCACAGTAGACGATGGCGACTGGAACACCTACTACGGTGGTGACTGGGCCCATCGCTATTCCCCGTTGGATCAGATCAACGCGGATAACGTCAGCGAACTGGAACTGGCCTGGTCATTCTCTACCGAGAACTTCGGCACCACGGTCGACTACGCGAATCCCTCCACGCCGCTGGAAATCAATGGTGTGCTCTATGCCAATATCGCCAACACCCGCAATGTGGTGGCGCTGGACGCTACCAGCGGTCAGGTGCTGTGGCTTTATCGCTATGATGAGGGCGATCGCTATGATGAGGCGCCGCGCAAGGGCCCAGGCCGTGGCGTGGCCTTTTACGGTAATGGTGACAAGCAGCGCGTAATCGATATCTCGCCGGGCTATCAGATGGTTTCGCTGGATGCGGCGACAGGGGTTCCCGATCCAGACTTCGGAGACAATGGCGTTGTTGATCTCTTCGTCGGCCTACGCAACGCCGATGATCCGCGTTTCCCTTATCCCGATATCGGCATCTCAGCACCACCGTTCATCATGAACGACGTCATCGTGGTCGGCGCGGCGCACCGCACCGGCGGCAGACCCCGGGCAAAGTACAACACCAAGGGTGATATCCGCGGCTTCGATGTGCATACCGGCGAGCTCTTGTGGACTTTTCACACCATTCCTGCGGCTGGCGAATATGGTTACGAATCCTGGCTGAGCGGTAACGACGTGACCGGCAACTCGGGTGTCTGGGCACCCATTTCCGGCGATGCCGAACTCGGCCATGTCTATCTTCCTGTTGAAGACCCCACCGGGGATTACTATGGTGGTGACCGCCATGGCGACAACCTGTTTTCCAGCGGGATTGTGGCAGTGGATGTGAGAACCGGCGAACGGCAGTGGCACTATCAGTTCATTCACCATGATATATGGGACTGGGATGTGCCAAATGCACCCATCATTGCGGACCTGCCGAATAGGCGCAAGATTGTAATGTCGGTAACCAAGCAGGCCTGGATTTATGCCTTCGACCGCCTGACCGGTGAGCCGATCTGGCCAATTGTGGAACGTCCGGTTCCACAGGGGGACGTGCCCGGCGAATGGTATTCGCCAACCCAGCCTTTCCCCACGCACCCTGCGCCTTTCGATCGCCAGGGTTTCACCGAAGATGACCTGATTGACTATACGCCAGAGCTGCGCGCCATGGCGCTAGAGGCAGTGCAGGATTTTCGTCTCAGCGAGACGATCTATACACCACCTTCATTGCAGGATCACCCCGACGGCACCCGTGGTTTGCTGAGCCTGCCCTCCTCCACTGGCGGCGCTAACTGGGAGCACTCGGCCTTCGATCCTGAAACCGGGATCGTGTATGTGCCTTCACGCACCCAGCTGCAGGTGCTGGCATTGGCCAAGAATCCTGATTCTGACATCGACCTGAGCCAGGGATTCGGCGTGCGAGCGCCCCGCATCCAGGGGCTGGAAATAGTTAAACCACCCTATGGGCGCGTCACCGCCATCGACATGAATAGTGGCGAACACCTGTGGATGATCGCTAACGCCGACACCCCGGAGCGCATCAAGAATCATCCTTTGCTCGAAGGTGTTGATGTACCCAGAACCGGCATTCCCACGCGCTCCGGCGTACTGGCTACCAAGACACTGTTATTCGTCGGAGAAGGCACCGGCGGCGCTGGCGCCAGCCCAATCTTTCGCGCCATTAACAAGGACACCGGTGAGATAATCTTTGAGCTGGATCTGCCGGATAACCAGACTGGCCTGCCTTTCACCTATGAACACGATGGCAAGCAGTACCTGGCCATGTTTGTCGGCGGTAGCGGCAGCCCGGCTCGCCTTGTGGCCTACGCGCTGCCCTAGCATCCCCTAGATGCTGAAGACTGCGCAGCCAGACCTGAACCGCGCCGAATTACCAGCCCAGGCCATTGCAGGCAAGCGGCTACAAATATGGTGATGTTTGAAGTTTAGGATCTGGCTGCAGCAGACTCCTTGGTTCGGGAAGCTGACGGCAGGATTGTGAGCGGTGTGCTGACAATGGACGATGGCGAAGCTTTCTTCGCGCGCGATCTGGATGGCAAGAGCTTGGCTTTCAAGATCTACCACAAGAATCGTTTTTCATATCACGAAACTTTTCCGACAACTGGACCCAGACTGACAACGCAAAGTTTGCTTTGACTGACCAAGTCAATCGCATAGATATTTTCATACTCTTCATTATAAAATGAGACCTGGCGCTACTATTTTGCCTAAATGCTTGTGCCTAACATTCAATGACTCAAAAGAAGAACAAGCAAACAACACCCCCTCGGCGCCAGTTCCTGGAACAACTTGGCGGCATTGGCGGCAGCGCGGCGGTGTATCAGGCCATGGTGGCCATGGGTCTGCTGGTTCCCGGAGACAGCAAGGCTGCTACCAATAAAGCTAACTGGCAGGAGAAAGCGGCCCTTTTCGCCAGCGGCCCCAAACCCAGCGTCGCCGTGCTGGGTGCAGGAATCGCCGGACTTTGCGTGGCCTATGAACTCAAGAAAGCGGGTTTCCCGGTCACGGTAATCGAACCGAGAGACAGGCCTGGCGGGCGCAGCCACACCCTGCGAGCAGGTTCAGTTCTGCAGGAGACCGACAGTCAACAGGTTTGCGGCTTTGCCAGTGGCGAAGACATGTACTTCAACGCTGGCCCGGCGCGCATCTCGCAACACCATGCCAACCTGCTGAATTACTGTAGTGAGTTAAACGTGCCGCTACAGGCCTTCGTCAATGATAATCGCGGCGCCTATATTCACAGCGCCTCTGCCTTTGGCGGTAAGCCGGTGCGGGCCCGTGAGGTCATCGCCGCTATGCGCGGCAATATCTCCCAGCTGCTGGCCAAATCCTTAAACGCTGGTGCGTTGGATGACGAATTCACAGCCGGCGAACGCGCCTTTGTGCTTGCAGTGCTTAAAGACCATGGTGCACTCAATGATTTTTTTCAGTTTACCGGCACGACCCGCGGCGGACTGGCAGCACGCAGCGGCGGGCTGAGCCCGGATGTGCCCGCCACACCTCTGGAACGCAACGACGTGATGCTGGATGCCAACATCGCCTTCGTGCCGAGTTTTGTTGAGAGTTATAACCAGGCTGCCACCATGATGCAGCCGGTAGGTGGCATGGATCGCATCGCCTATGCTTTTGCCGAACAGCTGCAGGCCGAAATTTTCTACGGTGCCGAAGTCAGCGGGATTTTTAGAACTGGCACCGGCGTTCGCATCGAAGGCCGAACGGCGACGGAACAGGGAGCCCTGGAAACTGACTACGTCGTCGTCACGATTCCCCCCAGTGTATTGCGCGATATTCCGAATGACTTCAGCCCTGGGATTCAGACAGCAATAGAACAAACCCAATACGCAAACCCAACCAAGATTGCCTTTCAGTCGCCCCGCTTTTGGGAGAAGGAAGAGCAAATCTACGGCGGCATCAGCTGGACGGATTCTGATATTCTGCAGATCTGGTATCCCTCAGGGGGCTTTGGCCAGGACCAGGGTATTCTGGTTGGCTCCTACTTGTTCGGTGGCGGCAACGCCACAAACTTTGGCAACCTCAGCCCTTCCGCGCGAATCGAACTGGCACTCACTGCGGGAGAAAAAGTGCATTCCCAGTACCGCGCCAATCTGAGCCAGGGGATATCGGTTGCCTGGAGCAAGGTACCCTATTCATTGGGCGGTTGGGCCACCAGCAACCCATCGCCGCTGTTGCTGGAACCGGATGGGCCGTTTCTGTTTGCGGGTGATCACCTGACTTATCTACGAGGCTGGCAGGAAGGCGCAGTAATCTCTGCGCTGAATGCGCTGTCGAAGTTGGCCGATGCTGCGACCTGAGATCCG
>DLPV01000053.1:27149-36948 GCA_002477465.1 Gammaproteobacteria bacterium UBA7449
GCCTGGCGTTCGGCGATGCTGGCAACAAATTCAATTGATATAAGCTCGCGCCAGCCAAGTCTTGCTCTCAAGCAAAAAATATGACCTAAGGATCAGTCCCAGCCGTACTCACAAGCACAAATAGATTCATTGAAAAACCAAAGCAGCAAACGTATGGTTGCCTGATGTCGGATTCGATCAGTCGTGAAGGCGAACAGCCGCTACTCTCCCTGCTGAAACGAGAACTCGCCCTGCTGACCGGCATCGGTGTAGTAGCGCTACTCGCTTTCTATATGTTGTTGAGCGCCATCTGGCAGTCGTCTGCGGCACTGCAGTGGTTGCTGCAAAGTGCAGTCATCTGGCTGTTTATCTGCTATGAAACCTGGCGCCGACTGCCTCTCAATCGCAGCGAAGATTCAGCACCGCTCTATAACAATCTGGGCTGGGGTAATCGCCTCACGCTGCTGCGTTCCTGGCTGATCGCCGCAACTGCTGGATTTCTGCTGCAGCCCTGGCCCGAGGGCGCATGGCTGTCCTGGTTGCCGGGAATGATCTATTTTGCAGGTGCGGTGCTGGATCGAGTCGATGGTTTCGTGGCACGCCGCAGCGGCCAGGTAAGCCTGCTTGGCAATGAGCTGGACACGGTCTCCGATGCATTGGGAATGGCGGTAGCGGCCTTCCTTGCTTACAGCTATGGACAGGTGCATTGGAGCTACCTGAGCATGGGCCTGGCCTATTACGTTTTTCATGCCGGTCTTTACTGGCGAAGATTTAACGATCTCCCCATTTATCCCTTGCCGCCAGCCATGCATCGCCGGGCCTGGGCAGGTTTTCAGATGGGTTATCTGGTTGTCGCCCTCTGGCCTCTGTTCTATCCGCCCATAACCCTGGTCGCAGGCTTTGCTTTCATGCTGCCGGCGCTTAGCGGTTTCATTATCGATTGGCTCATTGTCAGCGGCCGCATCAAGCGGCAGGCAGACGACACTGACCAGCAGTTCAACAGTCTCACCCTGTTCAGCCAGAACGTGTTGCAACCTGCCCTACGGCTTGCCATCGTCGTTTTACTGGCCGTGTCCCTGACCCAGGTCGGCTATCCACCCGTGGTCTTTGGCGATGAGACCTGGCCCAGTTTAATCCTGCTAGGCAACTTTGGCCTGGCTGCGACGATGGTGCTTATCGGTGTGGCTGGCCGCTATTTCTGCCTGTTGCTGGTTGGTACCTTAGGCTGGTACTACATTGATAATCCCATGCAGCCAGTTGACTATGCGCTGTTCTGCTGCGTGGTGTGGTCAATGCTGTTAGGTACTGGTCGCTTCAGCCTGTGGCAGGAAGACGATCACTGGCTCAATCGGTACGACGGCGCTTGAAACTTTCATCCAAAACCATTGCCATGCTAACCTGGCTGACTGCGTTTGCGCTGGTAGCCTGGATTCTGAGCCAGCTGCCCCTGTCTGGATTCCGCGACACCCTGGCCACTGTTCAAATTCAAAACTGGTTCCTGTGGACTGGATTGAATGTATTAATACTGGGTTTGCTGACCGGTCGCTGGCTTGTCATTACCAGGGCGATGGCGCTCCCCATCAGCTTCCCGCAAATTTTCGCCGTACGCCAGGCCGGCCAATTGATTAGTTTTGTGACACCTGGCCCCCAATTCGGTGGCGAACCGCTGCAGGTCTATTGGCTCTGGAAGAGATATGCCGTAGCCGGGCCAGCCGCAGTCATGGCCGTTGGCCTGGATCGATTCTTCGAGTTCTGGGTGAATTTTGGGGTACTGCTTATTGCAGTACTGGCGCTACTGGCATCGGCAACCGCGGTCGAGGTGCAGTGGCTGACAATTGCCGCTAGCCTGGCCGGGCTGATGTTAACCATGGCAGTAGCTGCCTGGGTTTTACTGCGCCAACCTGCCAGCATTCGTGGCTTTGTCAGACGTCTCACGGCCCCCTGGCAACAGTATCCACGACTACTCCAGATGGGTGCGCATTGGTTGGAGCTTAGCGATCTGCTGCAGGACATCGTCGCCAGACACCGCATGGCACTGAGCCTTGCTCTGCTGGTTTCAATACTGGCGTGGGTAGGCATGCTGGCAGAGTTCTGGTTCCTGCTCTACCTGGCGGACTCGCCTCGGGATTTGGCGAGTTTCGTGTTTCTGTTTACCGTGGTTCGCCTCGCGTTCCTGCTGCCGCTACCTGGTGGCATTGGCAGCCTCGAAGCCGCCCTGTTCTGGGCGTATCAATCCATGGAGATCAGCCTGGCAATCGCTGCCGGGCTGATCGTGTTGATGCGTCTGCGAGATGTGCTGGTACTGCTGAGCGGGGCGGTGGTATTACCCGCTCTGAACTCGCGCGGGCAGAACCAGTAGTCTCTATCGAGGGGCGGCCCAGCAGGTTTCATTGTTTACGAGGGGCAGAACTAGTAATCCATGTAATAGGCGGCCCAGCAGGTTTCATTTTCCCAGATTCTGATCGTGAAACGACCGCTGCCCGGCGGTGCAACACCAGCCAACATCTTCTCACAAACAATCCGACTGAAATGTTCGATGCTGGGATTCAGGCCTGCAAATTCAGGCAGGTCGTTAAGCATTTTGTCGCCAAAATAGTCGACGATCTTCTGCAGCTCCTCTTCGATTTTGACAATGTCTACCAGGTAGCCGTGCTGGTCCAGCTCAGCCGATTCCAGCCTGAGCTGCACGTCATAATGATGCGAGTGCGGGTCGTTCTCCGCACCCCAGTCGCCGCCAATAAGATAATGCTGGGCGATCAGATCGCGCTTAACTGAAACGGTGTACATGCCATAGTCCTCTTACAATCTTCTGACAATTATTCGGTAAGGTAGTTTACGCCTGGTAATCGAACACAACCTGCAAAGCCTCATGCGGCGACTCGTCCAGTAGCGCATAGGCTTTGGCTGCGGATTCAAGCGGCAGCCTGTGGGTAATAAAACGTTGTGGGGAACGCTTTTCGATCAACTCCCAGGCCACATCAAAACGGCGCGCCTTATCCCAGCGCCCACTCAACTCCGGCGCAATGCTGCTCACCTGACTGCTAAGCAACTGAATTCGGTTGCGATGGAAGCGCTCCCCCAGGTTGACCTCGGCGCGCTTGGTGCCGTACCAGCTGCCCACCACGATACGTCCTGCATATCCGCACAAGTCGATTGCCAGATTGAGTGCCTGGGGAGAGCCAGATACTTCCAGCACCAGATCGGCACCGCCCCCATCATGTTCTAGCTGCAGCCTCTTGTTTAGTTCAGCCAGATCAGTATCAGAAAGGGGATCAAAACTGCCAGTCACCCCGGCCCGCCTGGCATATTCACGCCTGGTCTCCACGCCGTCCAGGGCAAACAACCCGGCGAGAGGAAATTCTGCCAGCAGCTGCGAAGTCAGCAGGCCTACGATGCCCTGCCCGATCACCACCGCCCGTTCGCCAATGCGTGGGCTGGCGTCCTGCAACAGATTTACCGCTGTTTCCATATTGGCGAGAAAAACCGCAGCCTCTGGCGCAATACCATGTGGCAGCGGGATTAAGGATTCTGGCTCCGCGACATAGTGGCTGGCATGGGCCTGGAATGAAAAAACTGTTCTGTCCCGCCAGTTCGAATCAACCTCGGCGCCGATTTCTATTACCCGGCCAACGCTGGCATAACCGTACTGCAGCGGATAGCTCACGGACTGCCCGGCGAAAGCACTGATACCTTCGTCCAGTGCCATGGTGTCGGGTAGCTGACCGCGATACACAAGTAACTCGGTGCCAGGGCTGATTGCTGAGCAGAGCGCCTCAACCAATACCTGGTCGGGCTGCAGCGCCGGTAGCTCCTGTTCACGCACCTCCACCCGATGGGGTGATAAAAACCAAAGCTGCTGGGCTTTAGTATGAGCTTTCATGCTGCGCTGTCTCCGTACTGCAAATCACCCCAGACCACCAGGTCACTGCCGGCCTGACCAGTGTGAATAGGTTTGATAAGCAGCGGCTCACCACTGTCACTAGCCAGCAACTCATCGATGGCCTTGTATCCGCCAAGCAACCTGGGTGCCACCGTCAGCACCAGACCATCTACCAGGCCCGCTTTGAGAAATGCTGTAATCACAGTCGCGCCACCCTCAACCATCAGACTGTTGAGACCACGCTCCTTCAGCAGCTTCATGGCAGCAGTGAGCGGCACTTCCTGCCGTTCTGAGTCACTATCGCCTACAGGGATTACCGAAGCATGCTCACTCAATATATCTGACTCACCGCTCGAGGTAAGAATCCAGCAGGCTTTGTCGGGGTGATGACAGATTCTGGCCGTTGGTGGTGTGCGCAATTGACTGTCCAGCACCACTGGCTGAGGATTGGGACCATCCCACTCCCGCACCGTGAGCTGAGGATCGTCGCTGAGGATGGTGCCGATACCAACGAGAATGCCATCGTGCAGACTACGTAGCTGATGCGTGATTTGAGTAGATTCGGGGCCGCTAAAATTCAGGGTTTCGCCGCAGCGATTTGTGACGCTGCCATCCCAGCTCTGGGCATAGGTCAGTGTAATAAAGGGTCTATCGGCTTGCCGAAATGACTCGATGCGCGAATGCAGCCAAACTTCAATCTGCCGATTGAGGCTCATGGGACTCTTCTTCGTTTGTGCGGGCGCCAATTTCAGGCACCTGCAGCATGTGCTTCATCCGCTCTGCTTTGGTAGTGAGATAGCGCGAATTATCGGCGTTGGCGAAACTTTGTAACTCGGTACGCTCGTTAACCACAATACCATTGGATTCCAGTGACTCTATCTTGTCCGGGTTGTTGGTAATCAGCCGCACCGAAGTAATGCCAAAGCCCTGCAAAATGAGCGCCGCCAGCGTGTAGTCGCGTTCATCAGCCGCGTGACCCAACATCAGGTTAGCATCGACGGTATCATGGCCCTTGTCCTGCAAATTGTAGGCATGCATTTTCTGTAATAGCCCAATACCGCGACCTTCCTGCCGTAGGTAGATCAACAGGCCACGGCCCTCTTCGGCAATTAACTGCAATGAGTGATCCAGCTGTTCACCGCAGTCACAGCGGCGTGAACCGAAAATATCACCGGTCAAACATTCGGAGTGAACACGCACGAGAACATTCTCGCCATTGGCGATATCCCCCATATGCAGCGTCAGGTGTTCTTTATCATCCAGGCTATTGCTGTAATACCCGAGCTGGAACTCTCCATGCTCAATTGGAAGACGGATTTCGGAAACTCGAGTTACTGTAATTTCAGACATGTGTCTCTATCTTACGTTTAACTGTCAAACCCGTAAAGCGTGCCACCAGCAGATGTTCACTTAGGGTCATGTGTCGCTAAATAGCGATTCGCTACTGACGTATCGCTTCAAACTCGAAGCGCAAGCGAACCAGGTCTCCTACCATATCGTTCGCTACTCCATAATCCATCCCCCACTGACTGCGATTGATCGTAGTGCTCGCGGATATACCCAGTGTCTCTTTGCGATGACCAAATGGATAACGCGCCAGCTTATTGAGAGACACCTCCAGCTCTACAGGGTGGGTTTCTTCTATCATAGTGAGATTGCCGCTAAGAATACCGGCATCGTTGCCTTTGGCTACGAATTCGGTTGCCTCAAACACGATCAGCGGATTCCGCCTCGCATTGAGAAAGTCCCTGCCTTTGAGGTGGTTGTCCCGAGCATCGTTGTTGCTGAAAATACTGTCCGCAACAACTTCCACTCGCCCAGCGCTGAGTTCCTGGGTCTCAGTGTCAAAGCGAAAGTTGCCTGACGCTTCCAGAAAGAAACCAAGCTGTTGCTGATAGCCAATATGCCCAGCTTCAAAAGCGATGGAGAAGTGTTCAGCGTCAATTTCCCAGTCTGCCATCTCTGCCGAAGCAGGCACGGCTCCAAGTGCCAGCAGGCCTAAAGTAGTGCCCGCCACACTGCCGACTAAGTACTTTGCGGAAATCATCATGCCATCTCCTGAACTGGGCTTTATCCGACTGGAGTACTGTCTATCTTACAGCTGCCGGTGATAATGAGATACGTCGAATTACACGAACAGGTTTCATTATGCGCGCTGTAGCGCAGGAAAACCCGAGTTTAGCAGGGCAATCGGCGGAAATAGCCTGTTATCAGCCTGGTCGGGGGAGCGCCAACAAATCTATGTGCCCAATGCTACAGGTACCCGAGTCCGCGTGTGCCATTCTGAACTCCATCCAACTGCGCAGAGCGTTTGGCTCCAGCAGCGAATCATGCTTTACCGCGTTGCCTATGCCATTTATTAGCTCTCGCACGAGCTCATGCTCACCTCCATCCAGCTGCCACGGGCTTTGGGCACAGGCGACAGTAAAGCCTGATTTAATAAACTTTTGTTCCATAACCGGAACGGCTTGCGGCCCTAACGCTGGCCCGAATCCCTTGTCAGTCTGCTGATCACGGTTAAAGGCTGCTAACACTTCTCTATCCAGCGGATGTGCCGGAGTCCAGTCGGTATTGCCATCGTAGTTAAGTGCTGAGTAGAAACCCGGCGGCTTTCCCTTGCAGTTTGCAAGCAAAGTGTCCGCCAGCTCGTGTACAAATCGTTCTGAAACCAAGTCGAACAGCGCAGATGAGGTCACCAGCTCGACGCCTTCTATGGGCAGCTCAGCAATCTTGTTCAGGTCAAGCAAATGGGTCTCGGCATTGACACCCTGGGGTACACGCCGTTTCGCCGCTGCCAGTAGCTCAGCATCATTGTCGATCAGTCGCCAGGTATGGAGATCTGCTTGCGCCTCTATTACAGAGCTGAACGCGCGCAAGGTGGAACCCGAGCCTGTGCCAAGATCCATAACTATCCTGCTTTCATCTGCTGCTTCACTATCCTCTCGAACGGCATCGAGAAAGCGCATGGCATCAACCAGCAAGTTTTTATCGCGCGCGCACTG
The DNA here is from genome assembly GCA_002477465.1 of Gammaproteobacteria bacterium UBA7449. Taxonomy (GTDB): domain Bacteria; phylum Pseudomonadota; class Gammaproteobacteria; order Pseudomonadales; family Pseudohongiellaceae; genus UBA9145. Next base: position 34,011 of record DLPV01000053.1, read on the forward strand.
GTCGGCCGCTTCGCGCAGATCGAGCCAATCGAGACTAAAACCAGACATCAGCGCTGCACCTCTCTTAATGCCTTAGCGACTATGCTTGCACTGTCAGCCCATTGCGGTAGCGACGCTGCGGCGGACCTGGCGCCTGCCTGCAAACCCTCTCGCACAGTATCGCCATTTAAAAGCCTGTGTAACGCATCCGCCAAAGCATCGGCGTCATCGGGCGGCACTAGGAGTCCCGCGCTCGGCGGAACAACCTCAGGCACCGCGCCCGCACTAGCGCCCACTACGGGTAATCCCGCGGCAATTGCTTCAGCGAACACCATGCCATATCCCTCGTAGCGCGAGGGTAGTACGAACATATCCGCACGCTTGTATTCTGCCTGAGCATCATCCACTTCACCTGCAAAGTCTATGCGTTCGGACAATCCCAGTCTGGCAGCCTGTTCTTGTAGCTGAATGGCCCAATCGGGATCAAAAACTGTGCTCCCAACAAACCGCGCCTGCCAGCTGAGCACACTTAGACTCGCAAGCGCTTCAATAAGGACGTCGTGTGCCTTGCGCCGGGTAAGTGAAGCCAGGGTCAACAGTTGGGGCGGATTCCCCTCGCAGGCAGCAAACTCGACTCGGTCTGTGCCGGGTCGTGCAACAATGACAGTCTCTGGCGCCATTCCAAACTGATCTATCAATATCTGGCGGGTGTGTTCAGAGGTCACCAGGGTCAGACGTGCATAACCCAGTGCGCGCCGCTCTGATTCGAAAAGCAGCTGCCGCTCCCGTTCACTGTGCCCTGTTTCCAGCGCCAATGGATGATGGCAAAGCGCGATCAACAGCAGTCGCTCCGCCTCGGCCGCCGCCACTTCGTCAAGCACGCCATAGGCGAGCCCATCGATAATAATGGTCGCGTGATCGGGGATCTTCGCCAGGACCTGCACAACCTGGGATCGTGCGTCTTCAGTAAGTGGAAAATTACAGTGGGGCAGCGCGACCAATTCCACCGCCAAGCCAAGCTCGCGCAGTTCAGCGATCAGACGGCGGTCATAGTGATAACCCCCGGAAGCTGTGTCCAGATCACCTGGAAAGGCAAAATAAATGCTTGTATTCGACATAGCGCGATTATCCAACGACTTAAGGTGAGATGACAGAATAAAACTCCCCGGCCAAGACCTTCATGGTAGGCTTCGGGGAGATGGTATAGGGTGATGCAATAGTGAGACTGCACTGAATTGCGCTCCGCTCAAGCACCCAGGCATTTTGTACCCGTTAGCGTTTTGGACTATTATTTTTCGTCCCTCACGATCGCTATTGGCAGTATTGGCAAGATTAACAGGAGGTACCACCGCTATGTTCCTTCAAACCAAGCTGGCTGCGGCCGGAATTACTTTCCTTATTCTTTTACTCTCGGGATTCACCGGCACTGTATTAGCTCAATCCGGACCACCGGCTGAAGCACCGGCAGGCTGGGGTCCAGTTTCAATAAACCTTGAGGAGATCGAGTACCCCTATCCCGTAAGCTACATGAATTTCAGGGTCTACAATCAAGACGTTCGCCTGGCTTATATGGATGTGTCACCCACCGGCCGCAGCAATGGTCGAACGGTAATTTTCCACCACGGTGGTCTCTATTACGGTTGGTACTGGGAGAAGCAGGTCGCTGCTCTGGCGGCAGAAGGCTATCGAGTTATCGTCAAGGATCGACTAGGCTGGGGCAAATCATCAAAGCCAATTATTCCTTACAGCATCAACCTGTGGGCATCCAACACAGCGCGCCTGATGGATCATCTTGGTATCGAACAGGCCGCGGTAGTGGGCCATTCCATTGGTGGACAGATGGTCACACGCTTTGCCTTCCTATACCCGGAGCGAACCACGCATCTGGTTACCGTAAACCAGGTTGGGCTGACGGATCGCCGACAGGGCCGCGGCTTTAATCCACTGTCAGGTGAAGTCGACGCCAATCCTGATATGGAGGATGTGTATGCGTCACTGCTTAGATGGGGTAATGAAAATTACGTCACCTGGAATCCGGATTTCCTGAAGCATATGCGCATCCGCTACGGCAATCGCCTCAGTGGTGACTGGCCTCGTATGGCCTATGTGAGCAGACTGACGGGGCAGATGCGCGGTATGGATACGGTGATAAACGATTGGCAGCACATTCAAACCAAGACTATGGTAATGGGCGGTGAAGAGGACTACCCGACTTTTGCAGAGGAGGCTCGGTACGCAGCCGAAGTCTTTCCAAATGGCGAAGTGTTCCTGATTCCAAATGTCGGCCATAACCCCCATGAGGAAGTACCTGATGTAGTTAATGCTGAACTCATCAGATTTCTGAGATCCTAATTCTATAACTGCTAAATAAGTTATAAATGCAAAGCAAAATTTGTCAATTTGCAATAGAAAGGTAACCCGCAATGATTAATCCACTCCGTAAAATCGCACTCTCCTGCATGATCTTGTTATGTTCCGCAACGTCTTTCGCCCAGGATGACGAAAGTCTGATGACATACGATCTGGCTACCCAGGCCATGGCGGCAGCCGAAGCCTATGCCCGCGACAAAAACTGGAATGTCACTATCCTGATCACTGACCAAAACAACAATCCGGTGATGCTGCACCGCATTGATGGCGCCGGCGGCCGAACTTTCGGATTCGCCACAGCCAAAGCCCTGGTAGTGAATGCGACCGGATTAACGTCTGGGGAATATGGCAGCCAGATTGAATCAGGCGATATCGAAGAAATTGAAGGCGGCGTGACCTTTGCTGGCGGCGTGCCTGTATTCCGGGGCGGTGTACACATCGGCGCTATTGCTACCAGCGGCGTCCGAGCCCTGCAGGATGAGGAAGTGTCTATTGCCGGCGCTGAAGTGATTGGCAGTATTTCTAATTAATTAGACCTGACGCACCAATTGACTCGCAGGCATCATTTTGGATGCCTGCGAGCGACTAA
>DLPV01000053.1:37340-41448 GCA_002477465.1 Gammaproteobacteria bacterium UBA7449
ATAATCTGTGGGTTCAACGTCAATTCTTTTCTCAAATGTTTTAGTTGACCGCGGTCCTGCAAACCTGTTCTGTGCCGCCAGCTGGAAACAAAGCACCCTATTTACAGTCCCCATTTCGACGTCTTCTTAGTAACACCTCGCTCTGTAGTCTTTAAGTACCGCTCATTTTCTCGCACAAACTCCTACTCGACCTCGTGTCGACAGTGGGAACATTTATCTATATTTTTTGGAAATTATTATGTCAGACAGAATTACTGGAACCGTTAAGTGGTTCGACGAACAGAAAGGCTTTGGTTTTATTGAGCGTCAAGGCGGCACAGATGTATTTGTTCACTTCAGCGCCATCGAAGGTTCAGGCTACAAGAGCCTGACCGAAGGCCAGCGCGTTGAGTTCAATGTCTCAAGGCCAGAAAGGCCCACAGGCAGACAACATCTCTGTAGCAGCTTAAGCACCAGTCGCTTACGGCGCTGTCCTCAGGAAACCGCCCCTACAAAGATTGATATACCGAACGCCCATTATACTATCAGTACAATGGGCGTTTTGTTTCTATGGAATCACCAGACCGACCCGGTCTTATGTGTTTAGCAGTTCACTAACTGCACGATAGGCTTCATTGATCGCTGCATCGGTGTGGGGACTCGCTGCCGCATCAGCATTGGCAATAGCGATACGACCTACCTGTTGCCGCCCCACTACACAGGGCCGCGCATCTGAAGAGGTATAAGCCCATTCCTCAGGATCATCCATCGGGTTATAGGAGTAGCTGTATCCATGGGGCCAGCGATTCACGGTGAGACCAACGATATCTCGCTCATCATCAAAACCAGCTGGACCCAGAACCCGCATCATCTGATCCCGCAGCTTCTCTTCGAAGGTATCAAAGGAAGTGGCCAACATCTCCTTGCGCCCGGCGAGGTGCTGTTCGCGGCGGTTAAGGTTCTGCCCCGGCACATCGAAATAAGCGGAAAAACGCAGCACGATTGGCTCTTCGGGGTTTCGCGGGGCCTGGTAGTCACCCATAGTCACCGAAGCCTGCAAACCAATGCTGGAGTAAAAACTGGTGGGCGCACTCACGCTTGAGATGCCGGTATCCACAAAGGCCTGCCAGTTGCGCAGCAAGGCGCCACCATAAACCAGTGGTGATTTAGTCCCGTAGGCAAGCGCTTCTTTTTGGGTGGCCGGCAGCTCCGGACAGATGTAGGGAATGACTGTGTTCCAACAGGCCAGCACGACATCATCGCTGGTCACGGTGTAGGCCTGCCCATTGTTTATGTATTGTGTGCGGACCTGTTCCGAGCCCTGGTGCTGCACATTGACCACCATGCTGTTGAGCCGTATCCGGCAATCCTGATCGTCGCGATCAAGCCGACTATAGTCGACCGCAGCAGTGAGGATGTCTTCCATGTCTCCCGCCGTCACCGCATAGGGAATCAGAGACCGCACCAATAGCCGCGTGATGGTGGCGTTGCCGTCGGGGAAGTACATATCCGGATCGCCACTGCGCGCGCGCTCGATGTTTTCGCGGCCATGGGCGCCACCCGGCTCATTGACCAATAGCTCAGGCGGCAGGTCTTCCAGATTAAGTCCAGCGAATCCAGGATAACCATTGTCCCTGAAATAGATCGCGGGAATGGCTTCCGGGCCCACCACGAGCGAACCAAAAAAAGCAGAGTGAAACAGCTTCACCACATCGGGGTGCACCTTGACCACATTGAGCAAATAATCTTCGTGGCTCATCTGAGCCAGGCGCTGCCGGGTTTCATCAGCACTCAAGCCGGGGAAATAGTTTTCCCTGGACTCATACAGGCGTATCACATCCTGTTTGGCCGCTTCACTCAGCGGACTGTGCGCCATGGCTTCGGCGATAGGCATACCGCTGTAATCAACCACCAGTTTGTCCTCTCCGAACGACTCGCGGTCAAAGAATCGGCTCCCGGTAAGACCCATATCCCGGAAAAAAGAGAACATGTCGCGGTTCTTTTCGAAGTAGCGCGTGCGATCGATACCAAGCTCCCATAACAACCCGGCTGCAATGGTGCTGTATTGCGACGGCGCCTCTACATTCAGGGTGCCACCATTGACCAGAAACATGCGCCCGTCATACCAGAACTCATTGCGCTTGGCATGACCACCGAAATCATCGTGGTTATCAAGAATCAGAATACGGGATTGAGGGCCGTGCTGTTTACGGTAGAAATAGGCTGCCGCGAGCCCACTGATACCACCCCCCACAACGACCAGGTCATAGTGACCATCTCCCGCATCAGCGCTCTGCCAGCTCTGTCCATCGCGCATGGCATGGCCGATTTCAAACGAACCCTCGTGACTGCCGCGCAATCCCTGCAGCGTTGGCGGGTAGTAGTCCGGCGGCAGAGCAACTGCACCCTGGCCGCCCTGGGCCATCAACTCCAGCGGGGCCAGGCCAGAGCCGGCCGCGACACCAATGGCGCAGCCATTGAGGAAGTCACGGCGAGTGATATGAGCTTGTTTCTTATTCTTGCTGTTGCTCTTTTTCATCGGCGGTACCCTGGCCTGTATTGGCAATACTTATTATAAAGAAGGATTGATCAGATACTTCTCTCCAGTTGCCTGTTTGCCGTAAACGCTCAGTGCTTCAAGAGTAAGCGCCTCCGCCAGGGAAACTTCTCTGGTGTAGTGACTGACAAATGTCGTGTCGATTTCATCGACAACGCGCTGACGGAGTCGCTGCACACCTTCACCACCTAGCTTTTGTAGGAATGGAGTGAGCAGAAATCCACCCAGCCCCCAGGTCAGACCGAAATTACGCTTCAGCACAGTGGGTGACACATCCAGCCCACCATAAATGAAGACCTGCTTATAGACATCCGAACCGTATCGACTGTATTCCTTCGCCGCTCTATTCGCAGCCACTTCCATGCAACCGAGAATCTGCCCGGCCAACTTGCCCCCGCCGATTGCATCAAAGGCCAGGGTAGCGCCAGTTGCTACCAGCGCCTCGGTCAGATCATCCGGGAAACTGTCGTCACTGGAATTGCACACATACTTCGCACCCAGGCCTTTCAGGATTTCCGCCTGCTCCGGTTTGCGCACGACATTCACCAGGTCTATGCCCTCGGCGTTGCAGAGCTTTTGCAGCATTTGCCCCAGATTAGAGGCAGCCGCCGTATGCACCAGAGCACTGTGGTTCTCCATACGCATGACTTCGATCATCGCCTGGGAAGTAAGGGGATTTACAAAACAGGCTGCCGCCTGCCGTGGCGTAGTGCCCTCGTTCATCGCCAGGCACTGGGCTACCTTCACGGTGCGGTACTGCGTATAACTGGCGCCGCCGAGAAAACCCACGGTCTTGCCAAGCAAAGCTTGCGCCGCCTCGCTGCTGCCAGCCTGTACCACCACACCACCGCCTTCATTGCCGACCGGCATGGATTCACCAAGTCGTGCCTTCAGGGCAGGTAAAAAGTTTTCGGGCACCTTTGCCGTTATGACGGGATCCTCTGCACTGCCAGAGGCCGCGGCGGTACTCATATCTGCGGGACCAACCAACAGACCCAGATCAGAAGGATTGATCGGCGCAGCTTCTACCCGAATTAGCACCTCGTCGTCAGCAGGCGCCGTGACCGGCACGGGCTGCAGGGATAGCTTCAGCTCGCCGCCCTCAGTGATCAGTGTTTGCAGTTGCAATCCGCTTACTGGCAAATCTTGAGAAGTGTTTTCAGTCATGTTGGATGTTTTCCAGCTAATAAATTGAACAATTAAAAATGTGTTTTTGGACTGTGTATTGAAACTATATATTAAGTCTGTGTATTGAAACTATATCTTAAGACTCTGTATTGCAATTAAGTGTCAAAAGCCGCTAACTGTACAGCAAGCGCGCCTTGACCTGTTGAAATTCTTCATCAGATAGTGCGCCGTCTTTACGCAGCTTCTGCAAATCCGCTATCTGCGCGGCGATATTATCCTTCGCAGAATCCTCTGCGGCGCTTGCGCTTTCAGTTGCGGCTGCACCGCTAACACCCCCGGCCATGGCTAGCGCAGACGATGGGTCTAGTTTGCTCTTACGATGAATAGGGTATGTATATATCGTTATATATCAATATTTTAAACTTACTAAAATAGTTTACTAAA
>DLPV01000053.1:41773-42835 GCA_002477465.1 Gammaproteobacteria bacterium UBA7449
AGGTGTAATGAATTCAATTAGTTACACTGTAGAGGTTTACTAGAAAGTTTACTAAAACTCGGTAAGTCTCATTGAAAAATCTCATTCAGAAGACAATTAGGGAAATCATTCCAGGTTCAGCAGTTCTTGTACTTCGCACATACGAGAACAAGAGCGGGCTGGTGTTCTCGTACAGACTCAGAATCAGAAATCAGCAGAAATCCAAGTATCAATATCTCTCATTGAAAGCGACTAATGAGAGGGATGCAGTTCTTGAAGCATTCGAGGTCTATAAAGATATTGCTGACAGTCTCAAGAAAGGTGCTCCAGTAGCTGCTGACAGAAAGAAACTCGGTACATATATCAAGATTTTCATGGATCACATGGAAATCAGACGGAAAAACGGTTACTGCACTCAACACAGGGTGGTCTGCGTCAGACAACTACTCGTCTCACTCGAAAACTTCGCAAAATACAAAAGAAATATAGATATCAGGAACTTGGTCACTGCTTATGAGGGAGAATACGCAGACTGGAGAGACAAACAGTTAGCGAATCTCACTGGAAAGAAACTGACTGCACGATCTCGGAATAACGAATATCAAGTTCATAGGCAGTTTTTTCAGTATTTGAAGAACAAATTGAACGCTATTGAATATGTTCCATCTCTTCTTAAGGTGAAAGTTGAACAAACTAATCACCCATTTCCGCAAGAGAAATACAACGCACTACTGAAAGCATCTAGGGATGCAATCAACGACTGCGTGAACTACAAGACAAAATGGAACTGGATGGTGATGAGAACGGTGATTCTTCTCATGCATGGAACAGGATGCAGGGTGACGGAAGCAAAAAATCTCAGATGGGGAGATATAAAACACAACAAGCGACGGGATCTGTCAGAAATTTACTTTCACGGGAAAGGAAAGGAACGGACAGTGACAGTATCTAACAGGGTATACGGATACTTAATGGATTTACTGGAATTTAAGCAAGAGTATGGAAGTGAATGGGGTTTTAACGAGACAGAGTATCAGATGGCGTTTTCGTCATGGAAGATGACGGAGATGTCAAAACAATTTA
>DLPV01000073.1:0-492 GCA_002477465.1 Gammaproteobacteria bacterium UBA7449
CGGCGTAAACAGTGCATCGTTTGGTTCTGGGGTGGGTCAGCCGATCATCCGCGGCCAAACCGGCAACCGGGTATCAGTGCTGCAAAACGGCATCGCCCTAACCGATGCATCAAACGTCAGTCCTGACCATGGCAATGGCGTTGAGCCTTTGCTGGCTGATCGACTGGAAATCGTGCGCGGCCCATCGGCTCTGCTCTACGGTAGTGGCGCAATTGGTGGTGTCGTAAACGTCATCGACAATCGAATCCCGGAGACCTTGCCCGGTCAGACCGATTTTCAGCTGGAGCAGAACTACAACTCTGTCAATAATGAAAACAAGACTGTGTTTCGACTGGATTCCTCAATAGGTAACGTGGGGATTCATCTGGACTACTTTAGTCGTGACAACGACAACGTGGAGATCGATGGCTTTGCTATCGACGAGATTGGGGTAGAACGACTCGAAGAACTTACCGCTGCCTTCATCGGTGATGACCATGACGACGACCACGA
>DLPV01000073.1:821-6666 GCA_002477465.1 Gammaproteobacteria bacterium UBA7449
TGACCACGACGACCACGATGATGATCATGACGACGATCATGATGAAGAAGAGTTCGAGAACACTAATGGTTTTATCGGCAACTCCAATGGCGAGGCAAAAGGTGGCACTGCCGGGTTCTCATTTGTTGGCGATCAAGGTTTTTTCGGCTTTTCCTACAACACAATAGAAAACGACTACGGTCTGCCGCCAGGCACTCACGCCCATGGTCATGGTGACGAGCACGAGGATGAAGACCACGACGATGACCATGATGATCACGACGAGGATCATGATGACGATCACGGCGACGAGCACGGTGAGGAAGAAGTAGAGTTTGTGCGCCTGGCCCTGGATCAGCAGCGCTATGATTTCAAAGGCGAGTATAGATTCCAGAATTCCTGGATTGAAAGCATTCGCGGAACTGTGGGCATCACCGATTACGAGCACAGCGAAATCGAGTTTTTTGAAGACGGTGGCGCCGAGGTTGGCACGCTCTTTAGTAATGAAGGTATTGAATCTCGTTTCGTGCTGACACGCAAGCCAACTGGTGATTGGTCTGGAGTCTATGGTTTGCAGATTGGTGACTCTGAATTTAGTGCCACCGGTGAGGAAGCCTTTATCGCCCCATCAGATATCCGCAATGTCGGCTTGTTTGGCGTTGAACGATATAGTGCTGATCGGTTTACTGGTGAGTTGGGATTTCGATTCGAATCTGCTGATGTGGATCCCGGCGGTCGTTGCGCTTATGACGACAGCGTGTTTAGTGTCAGTGCCAGTGGGCTTTATGATGTAAATGAAAGCAGCAATCTGATGTTTTCGGCGGCTCGCTCAGAGCGAGCACCATCGGTTGAGGAGCTGTTCTCCAACACTTCGCTGGATACCTGTGGCAGATATGCTGATGATGAGCAACTGGTCGTACACGCAGCAACAGGCCTGTTGGAAATCGGTAATCCAAACCTTGATTCCGAGAAATCCAACAACATCGAATTTGGTTACCGTCTTAATTCCGGATCAATCACCGGTGAGTTCAGCGCCTACTACAATTCGATTGATGACTATATCTATCTGGATTTCACTGGTGAAGAAGCGGAGGAAACGCCGATTGCTGCCTACCTGCAGCAGGATGCAACCTTCAGTGGCTTTGAAGCAGAGCTGACATTCACCCTGGCACAGAATGACCGCTACAACGCGGAATTGACTCTATTTGGTGACAGGGTAAGGGCGGATCTCGATGCCGGTGGCAATGTGCCGCGCATACCTGCCTCCAAGTTTGGCTCTGAAATTCGCTACTATGGTGACAATTGGAGTACCCATCTACACGTGACGCGTGTAGATGATCAGGAAGACGTAGCTCGCCTGGAGTTGGCTACCGATGGCTACACTCTGGTTTCAATCTACGCCGACTATCACATCGCTGTGGGTGACTCTGAATTGAAGCTGTTCGCTCGTGGAGATAATCTGCTGGACGAACAGGTCCGAAACCACGCTTCATTCCTGAAGTTGTACTCGCCGGAGTTTGGTCGCGGTGTGACGCTTGGTGTGCGATACGAGTACTAGCCTGGAAACAGGCGGGCGGAATACTTTAGCTGCCCGCCTTTTTGCTAGGTTATAGTTGTTGAAAACAACCTGTATCTAAAAACTGAATCCGTGCATAGCAAACTACCGCACAGTTTGATTGTTAAGTGCAGCGTTCGCGATTCACTGCAGTCTCTCGTCATGGTATTGGTGTTGCTCGCAGCGCAGGCTGTGAGTGTGCAGCACATCCATGCCAATGACATTTCTCCCCATGTTGATGATTGTGTCGTTTGTCACACGCAATCTATTGAGGATGACCAGGCGCTGACGCAAGTCGGCATAGCTGTTATCAACTTCTCTGCAGCACCTCTGATAGTTCCAGAAACAAGTCGCACAAGCTTTACGCCAATTGTTGCAAATTCGCGTGCCCCTCCCACTCTCATGGTTGTTTAAGACCCTTTCAATTCAACCTGTAATCCATGCAAGCTGAATTCGAAACGCCAGTCTGGCATTTGAAGACCAGGTGCGAGGCTACCATGAGCAAATTCGGCGTGCTTATTATCCCGTGCTGTTTCGGGAAGTGCCCTTCAGCAAAGCGCGTCTGGCCCAGATCTATATTCCTGATTTTTCAGAAGCGGCTGGGTTAGACTCTGACTAAGAGCCGTTGCAAGACTGTTTTTATCGGTCCATTCTGTAGTTGCCGCTTGTGGCTAGATTGGTTAACTGCGATGCTCTTGGCGCCGGTATCAAACGATTGCATGATCTGGCCTGCGCAAAACTGAAATTTGGCGGTAAAGACAGCCTTCAATACAGCGACTTAATGAAGAATGTGTAAGTCTAACCTACGACAGTCTGCGAACCTCATCTATGGCAGTTATATAGCGTTCTTCGCTTGTGTAGTCCTGATAAGTAGCGGAGCTATCGCGCAGTCGATTCCTGACAATGAAGTAAGCGCATTTGAACTGGCACAACTCACCGTGCAGCCAGGCGAGCAAGTTTCAGGAGAAATACCGGTCAGCAGCGGAACGGCTAGCAATCCCGAGGCCAGCTTTATCCCAGTCACCATAACCCACGGACCCAAGCCAGGGCCTGTACTGGCCCTTATTGCCGGGATTCACGGTTCAGAATATGCGCCGATCATGGCCATGCAGGGCTTGCCCGAACTGATCGATCCCGCCAGCCTGTCCGGTACCCTGATTGTGGTGCATGTAGCGAATATGCCTGCCTTTCAGGGCCGCACTATTTATTTCGGGCCGGGAGATCTCAAGAATCTCAATCGCTCATTCCCAGGCGTTGCTGATGGCACAATCACCGAACGTATTGCCTATACCCTGACCCATCAAGTCATGATGCGGTCGGATTATCTGATTGATATTCACGCCGGTGATGGCAATGAAAAATTACGGCCCTCTTACAGCGCTTACTATGCGGAAGCCGGTGGCGAGACCGTGGTGCAGGAATCCAGGCGAATCGCAGTCGCGTTTGGCTTGGACACCATCGTCCAGTTTGCCGGTTCCTATGACTCAGCCGAAGACGCCATCTATACGAGCGCGCAGGCCGTGACGCTGGGTATTCCAGCCATGGACGTGGAGTCTGGTGAACTCGCCAGGACCGACGGAGCATATGTTGACCCCATTATTGCAGGCGTGCTAAGTGTCTTGCGCGAGTTGAACATGATTGCTGGCGAACCCGATTTACCGCCAAACCCCCTGTTTATAAGCGATCGGGCCCGGGTTTACAGCGAGCACAATGGCATCTGGCGCGCCGATCCGTTGGTTCAGAGTGGGGACTACGTCAGTGCGGGTACCCGCCTGGGAGTAATCACCGACTATTTTGGCAACGAACTCGAAACCATCACGGCTCCAGCTTCTGGCATACTGTTAATACTTTTTGGGACCCCGCCAGTAAACGAGGGTGACAATATTGTCGTGATTGGCCGCGTGCTATCTTCACGCGACAACTGACATCAAGCGAGTAGAAAAGCATGCAGATTCTTTCTCTATTAACACTTGCTAAAGCAGGCCTGGTCAGTCGATCTTGCAAGCCACAGAATCTCGCCACGATCGCGTTCTTGGTCAGTCTGTGGTCCGTGCCTACGGTGCTTGCGCAAAGTGCGCACGAACACGGCGTCGCAGAATTAAATTTCGTGAGAGAGGGTCAGGTAGTACAGATTGAATTTTTCAGCCCCGGTGCAAATCTGTTGGGGTTTGAGCGCATGCCCGCTACATCCGAAGAATGGATGCTGCTGGCTGCTGTTGCTGAAGATCTGGAAACTGCTATCTGGTTGCTCGGGGAACAACTCAATGGCTGTGATATGCGCATTGAGGGAGTGGAAATACCGTCATTTACTGCGGGCGCTGACGATCACGATGACCATGATCATGGTGATGCACATGAAGACCATGAAGATCATGACGAAGCTGAGAACATTGACCATGTGGATTTTAGAGTCCAGTACACCTTCGAGTGCGCAGACTCGCTGCCATCACAACTGGAGGTTACGGCTTTCGCCCATTTCCCTGCGATTGAACGCATCAATACACAATGGATCATTGCGGGTCGTCCCGGGTTCAATGAGTTAACGGTGAATGCGTCAGCCCTGAGTCTTGAGTGAGCGGGCAGTCGCGCTATTCAAATTGGTGTTTTGAAGCTTTATGGACGTAAGGTCTGAGGGTGGCTAAGATTTAGTTCTCGGATCTGCCGCTGAGACTAGTAGGAGTAGAGTGAAACGCCCTCTGCTTCAAGGCGGTAGGCTGAAGTCGCCAACTCGTTTTCCACCATTTCGCTGGACAACAAACCATTAACCACATGGGCATCATAAAAATTATCTAACTGCAAGCCGCGCTCGTACGTGATATAGATAATCTGATTCGGTGGTGGTGGCGGCAGGTGGATGCAGGCGCCAAAGAAAGGTACCAGGAAGAACTCGGTAACTTTGCGTTCGTCGTTGTAGGCGGTTGGCACGATGAAGCCTGGAATCAGGATGCGCTTGTTAATCAGATCTGGATTGACGTCCGCCGACTGCATGGCTTTCAGGTAATCATCGCCTTCGCCGCTCTCCTCCAGCTGGTCTTGCCAGCCGTAGCCGTCATGTGTGAGTTCGGGCGGATTCATAATGGCATCAAGATCGGCCTGGCTCAGCAGATCGACCCACTCGACCGCGAGCACTTCATCCTGATCCTGGCTCACTGCCAGGGGAGACCAGAGTGCTATGGACAGAAACAGAAGAGGGAGTATTTTTTGCATGATAACGCTCGTAGTTGATTGCCAAATTTTCGAGAATTGGTCAGAGTTTGTAAAGTCCATGTTTTTGGACGCTAAGCCTCGAGACTGTTGTGGCAATTAAGTTTTAGTGCGCCGCTCGTGGCCAAAATTACGTGAGTTTCCCGTGTAAACTGGATAATGTTGACTTCCAAGGTCCGTAGATTGTTGGAATTGCCGAGAGAAGTAAACCCCGCGTCAAATAAAATCACATGACAGCTATTAGTATTAACAGTCTCGAATACACCTGGCCTGGCGCCGCGGCGCCAACCCTGAAGGTGCCAGAATTTAAGGTCGCGCGCGGTGAATCGGTGTTTCTACGGGGTGCCTCCGGTAGTGGTAAATCGACCCTGTTGAGTCTGATGTCAGGGATATTGGCGGCACCAGCGAACAGTGTGCAGGTGCTTGATACTGACCTGTCTGAATTGTCGGTGCGCAAGCGCGACCGCTTTCGCGCTAAGCACATTGGCATAGTATTCCAGCAGTTCAACCTGATCCCTTTTCTGTGCGTTGGCGCTAACCTGCGTCTCGCCGCGCGTTTTGTGCCGCAAGCCAATCAAGATGTAGAGGCGCGAGCCAGGTCCCTGATTGAATCCTTGCAGCTGCACCCAGACTTGCTGGCACAGCAGGCCGACAGGCTCAGTGTGGGACAGCAGCAGCGGGTGGCGATTGCGAGAGCGTTTATCAACCAGCCCGAGATTATCCTGGCGGATGAACCTACCTCAGCCCTGGATGCCGATGCCAGGGACCATTTCGTGCGCCTGCTGTTGTCGATCCGCGATACCACGGGATGTGCGGTGGTGTTTGCCAGTCATGATGATTCCCTGGCCGATTTTTTCGAAACCCGCGTGGCGCTGGCAGATATAAACTTGATCAAGCCAAGAGAGTTGAGCCATGTTTGAAGTCGCGCTCAGTAGTCTCTGGAGTCGTCGCGGCAGTGTAATGCTAACCCTGGCTTCGCTGACAATCAGCATGGCAATCGTGATTGGTGTCGAGCATGTTCGAGCCCAGGCGGAGAACAGTTTCGTCAGAACAGTGTCGGGGGTTGACCTGCTGGTCGGCGCCCGCACCAGCCAGGTAAACCTGCTG
>DLPV01000012.1:0-8519 GCA_002477465.1 Gammaproteobacteria bacterium UBA7449
GCTGCTGCGCCGGCAGTGCAAGCGGCACCGGAACTGGCGGAAGTTGTTCAGGTGGTGTCGCAGCCCTGGACCTTGCTGGTATGGGGCGCGAATCAGAAGGACTGCATTAAGGCAATACAATCCGTCTATGGTCAGGCCGAACAGGTTATCGAACTGGAGGCAACGTCTAAATCGTTAGCCATTGAGCATTCGGTAGTCGTGCTGGTTAAATCCTGGGAACCCCCATTGGCGGAACTTGCCGATGTTTTGCAGCTGTTACCTCAGCAGGGTCAGCGCCTGATACTGCCGGTGGAGTGGAGCAAACAAGCGCTCGGTGAAGTCCGACCGGTTCACTTCGCCGAATGGCGGCGTTTTGCGGCCACTTTGCCGGGCTGGGAGGTATTGCAGCGGGAGGGATCATGATTCCCGCCTTTGACGTGGTCGGTCATCCCAATAAGGGCAAGTCATCCATCGTCAGTACTGTGGCCCAGAATGACAGTATCTCCATTTCCGCAGCAAGCGGGACTACTCAGGACGTGCAGCGTCTCGATGTTGCAGTGGGCGACAGCCGCTATTTTCTCTATGACACCCCAGGCTTTCAGCGTCCAACCCGGGTGCTGGCCTGGCTAGCGGCCCACGCTGAGACTGCAGAACAGAGGGCTGAGGCGGTGAGGCGATTCATAAACGACTCGGACTGTCAGCGAGAATTCCCGGAAGAGGTAAAACTGCTGACCCCAATCATGGAAGGCGCAGCCATCCTCTATATCGTCGATGGCTCTCGACCCTATGGGGCTGATTACGAAGCAGAAATGGAGATTCTGCGTTGGACCGGGCAGGCCAGTATGGCGCTGATTAATCCCATCGAAAGTGAAGCCCACGTCGATGAATGGAAGCAGGCTTTGACTCAGTACTTCAAGATCGTAAGGGTATTCAATGCCATGCAGGCAGATTTCGAGAAGCTGCTGGCCATTCTGGAAGCGTTCTCTCATATTCGGGAAGAATGGTGTGACGCAATAAATTCATTGGTGCAAGACTATCGCCGTGACCGTGGGCGTCAGGGAAGGGAAGCGGCCGGGCTCATGAGCGAACTACTTATCAGGCTTTGCTCGTATCAGGTGTCACAGAAAGCACTGAGTCAGGAGCAGGCGAAGCAGTTGCGTCCGGCATTGGAGGCAAAATACTTCAACGATATGCGGGGTCTCGAACATGACTATCATGAGGCGCTTAAATCTCTTTATTACTATCACGCATTTCACACTGAGATCGAGGAGCTGCCGCTTCAGGATAATCTGTTTGATACTGAGCAATGGGTGGCATGGGGGCTGAATCGGCGGCAATTGACCATGGCAGCGGCGATGGCGGGAGCCGCCACGGGCGCAGCGCTGGATCTAGCGGTGGCGGGCAGCAGCCTGATGCTTGGCGCTCTGGGCGGAGGCTTGATTGGTGCCACCAGTGCTTGGCTCGGTGCGAGTCAGATCGCAGAATTCCGGATCCAGGGGCTACCAGTTGGAGGTTTCGAATCGCGCCAGGGGCCAGTACAAAATCGAAATTTTCCTTATGTGGTACTGAATCGATTTCTGGTAATAGCAGATGCGCTTAAGCAGCGTACCCACGCCCACCGCGAACAGTTGGTCATGAAAGAAGGCGATCTGGCGCAAAAAATTGAACGGTTAGACAAGCGCCAGCAGCAGCTGATACACCGTGCGCTAAATCGTCTCAGTCGCCAGCGCAGTGTTGAGGGACTTCCTGCCGTGCTTACCCCATTGTTGCTTTGAGCTATTCAGCCCTTAACCTGGTCGAGAAAGGACTCAGGATGCGAATTAGTCTCAGCCTGAAGCTTATCCTGAGTTCTGAGGTCAAAATCAGACGCATCGTGGCGCTCATGCAGCTGGCGCTCTAGTGGCCCCCACGTTCGATTCACTATTCGACCGCGCTTGACCCCGGGCCTTTTGGCGATTGACTGCGCCCAGCGCCCTACATTTTTATACGACTTGGTATCAAGAAACTCCGCCGCATCGTAAACCGATCCACTGTGAACGGCGCCATACCAGGGCCAAATGGCGATGTCGGCGATTGAATACTCGCCGCCACACATATAGGCCTTGTCAGAGAGGTGTCGATCCAACACATCAAGCTGGCGCTTCACTTCAATGGTGTAGCGGTCTATGCAGTATTTAATCTTCTCGGGGGCATACACATAGAAATGACCAAATCCACCGCCAAGATAGGGTGCTGAACCCATTTGCCAGAACAACCAATTCAAGCATTCGGCGCGACGTCTGGCGTCGGTAGGGATCAGTGCCTCAAACTTTTCGGCGAGATACAGCAATATGGCACCAGACTCGAAAAGTCGGATAGTGCCGTTATCGCTATAGTCTTCCAGCGCCGGTATCTTGGAATTGGGATTAATTTCCACAAAGTCAGAACCGAACTGATCACCCTTGCCGATATTGATCAGGTGGGCATCATATTCCGCGCCGCTGTAACCCTGGGCCAAAAGCTCTTCCAACATGATAGTAACCTTTTGGCCGTTGGGCGTGCCTTGAGAATACAGCTGCAAGGCGTGTCTGCCGCGCGGTAGCGGGGCCCTGTGAGTCGCCCCAGCCACTGGACGATTGATGCTGGCAAAAATGCCTTCGCCGTCCTTCTTCCAGATCCATTTTTTCGGAGGTTCGTAGTTGTCGGGCTTCGTCATGCTTTCCTCAAGTACAGCTTCTTTAGACTTATACACACTATAGTATATTCGACTATAAGCCGCGTGACTTGCTCGATCTTAGGGAAACCCGGGAAAAGGTCACTAAGTAAATGGCTGAGAGCGCGGTTATGCCTAGAGAAATCCATAGTATTGTAAGATGGATTATGGATTGCCCCTTCCCGGAAGGAAATTTCGGGTGTTGATGAGTTGAGTCAAGAGGGGCGAGTTTTAGACTTCTGGCTAAATCCGCAAAAGGCTGCGTTAGGCATTCGACAGGTGACAGAATGAATGCAAATTCCTTGCGTAAGTTGTGTATGGCCCTTCCGGAAGTGACTGAGCAGATTCAGAGAAAAAATGACCGGGTGTTAAAAAACGGCGGCAAGATGTCTGTTTGTTCCGGCTTGGCATCAAGTAGTCGCTATTTCTTCAGAGCCGGAGATGGTTTTTTGGAGTTGTCTGATTTTCCTGGCATTCGGCCAGCCCCGTACCTGGCACGAGCAAAGTGGGTGCAGATTGATCCGGCAATCTGTCAGTTCGGCGATGCAGAATTGATCTGCTTGATCAAGGATTCCTATCGACAGGTGCTGCAGAAGCTACCCAAGAAGACTCAGGCAGCTATCGCAGAGAGAGTCTGATGGAGGACTCGTTGGCCTGGATACACAATTTAGAGAATTATGCGCCATACATAGTCGTGCCACCCACCACCGTACGCACAATTTCGATGTGCTTGATGGCATCCGGGTCAACATCCTGTGGCGCATCGGCGAGGATCACGAAATCTGCCAGCTTGCCCGGTGTGATACTGCCCTTGATGTTTTCCTCGTATGAGGCGTAAGCGCCGTTAATAGTGCAAATCTTCAGGGCATCCTCGATGCTGACCCGTTGATTCGGGCCCCAAACGCGGCCGTCAAAATCCTTGCGGGTAACCATACTCTGAATCGCCATCATCGGCTCGTAGGGCCCAGGGGTGTAATCCGAGGCGGGCGCCACTGGAATGCCGTAATCTAGGAACGACTTATGGGCGAACATCCAGCGCATTCTTTCTTCACCGTAGTCGACCCACTTGTTGCCGTGGTAATGCACATAGGTATAGAAAGGCGCAGGAATGACGCCTAAATCGGCGATGCGTGTCAGTATCTCAGGGTTTACCAATGAGCAGTGTTCAATTCGGTGCCGGGTATCTTCCTTGGGCCAAAGGGTCTGGACCCGCTCATAGGCATCCAGCACCATGTTAATCGTGACATCGCCGTTAGCATGAATGGCGACCTGGTAATCGTTGCGATGTGCATTTTCCACCGACTCATGAATTTCTTCTTCGGTCATATACAGCAAACCGAAGTCATCAGGTCTGCCTTCATACGGTTCGCTCATACGCATGGTGCGCTCGGAAGCCGAGCCATCGGCCGTGAACTTCACCGCGCCGATGCGAAAAACCTCGTCACCCATGCCGGTGCGCACACCCGCATTGACCAGATCATCGAAGAGTCGGCCACGCGGGAATAGATACATGCGAAAGCGCATGCCGCCCGCATCCCTGGCATCCTGGTAGGCAACCATGTCATTGCGACTGCCGCCAGTTTGATGCACTGAAGTAAGGCCAGCCTGGGTCATCAACTCTGAGATCAGTATGACGCCATCCCGCCTCTGTTCACGGCTTGAGTCGGAAGGGATCAGCTCGTTAAACACCGAGCGAGCGCCGCCTGCCACCAGGCCTGTAAGACGACCGTTTTCATCCCGATAAAATCTGCCACCGGGGGGATCCTGGGTTTCAGAGGTAACACCTGCCAAGCCCAGCGCCATGCTGTTGTAGACGCTGGTGTGGCCGCCGCGGTGACGAACCACTACCGGATGATTGGGGACCAGGGCGTCAATATCATCCCGGTTCAAGGGGCGGCCCTCAGACAGCTTGGTATCGTCGTATTTAAAAGCCTGTACCCACTGACCCTGGGGTGTGGCGTTGGCTCGTTCCTGCAGCGCTTCTGCGATAGACGAAGCAGATCTCAAATCAGCGTTGACCTGCACCAGTTCATTCACGCCGGCGCCGGAAGGATGCGAATGGGCGTCGATGAAGCCTGGCGCCACAAACATACCTTCTGCGTCGATAATTTCGGTGCTGCGACCAGCCAGCCCCTGAATGTCATCACTTGAACCAACTGCCAGGAAACGATCACCCTTGACGGCAAACGCCTCGGCGCTGGGTATACTGTTATCACTGGTAAACACCCGTGCGTTGGTGACAATGTAGTCGGGCGCAGCATCCTGAAGCAGCGCTGCAGACTGGGCAAGGGCGGCCTGGGTAGGTAAACCGAGGCCGGCGGCGGCGAGGGCAGAGCTGGAACCAATGAATTTTCGTCGAGAAAGTTTGCGCACGACATCCTCCATTACTTTTGCTGTAAATGTTGTTATTGCTGTGCCATTGCAAGATTGTCGCTATGCAATGGGAGGTCATTCTGGTGCTTTAGCGTGTCTCCCGACCACTATAACGCCAGCCCAGCATCGCCTGCAAGCGGCGGATTCTGCCGCAAAGGGCTTCCCTTAGCCCTAGTAACTCGGGTATGTTTTGCCTATGCCTGATAACGTAGAAAGTCATCCCGAAACCCAAGCTGAAACCCAGCCGGAACTCCAAGGTAGCAGCGTACTGAGCGCCGAGGAGCTGCGAGCGCACTGGATGCCCTTCACCGGTAATCGCCAGTTCAAGCGCTCGCCCCGATTGTTTGCCTCTGCGGAAGGGGTTTATTACACCACCGTGGATGGGCGGAAGGTATTTGACGGTCTGTCTGGTCTCTGGACCTGCGGTCTTGGACATTGCCGCCCAGAGATTTCCGAGGCGGTCAGCAAGCAGATTGCTACGCTGGATTACTCGCCGGGTTTTCAGTACGGCCACCCGCTCAGTTTTAAACTCGCCCATAAAGTAGTAGAGCTGACCCCGGCTGGCCTGGATCAAGTGTTTTTTACTGACTCAGGTTCTGAGACGATTGATACCGCACTGAAAATGGCGCGTGGCTACTGGCGCAGTCGGGGCATGCCCGGCAAGTCAAAATTTATTGGTCGTATCAAGGGTTACCACGGCGTCAACTACGGCGGAATAGGTGTTGGCGGTATTGGATTTAATCGTAAGCTGTTTGGGCAGAGCGTAGATGCGGATCACATACCGCACACAGTCTTGCCGGAGAATGATTTCAGTCGCGGCATGCCTGAGAAGGGTGCCCATCTGGCGGATGAGCTTGAAGAGTTGGTTTTGCTGCACGATGCCTCGAACATCGCGGCGGTAGTGGTAGAACCCATGTCAGGCACGTCAGGTGTCTTGCCCCCGCCAAAGGGCTATTTGAATCGCCTGCGCGAGATTTGTGACAAGCACAACATCCTGTTGATTTTTGATGAGGTCATCACCGGTCTGGGTCGGATGGGCTCACTCACCGGAGCGGAAGAGTTCGGGGTGACACCCGACATCATGACCCTGGCCAAGCAAATTACTAACGGGGCACAGCCGCTGGGTGCTGTCGTCACCAAGACTGATATCTACGACACCTTCATGGACCAGGGTGGACCTGATTACATGGTGGAGTTTCCCCATGGCTATACCTACTCAGCTCATCCGGTTGCCTGTGCTGCTGGCCTGGCTGCGCTCGATGTGCTGGAAATGGAAGAGCTGCCGCAGCGGGTGAAATCCATGTCGGCCTATTTTGAGAATGCTGTGCATCAACTCAAGGGTGCGCCCTATGTTAAGGACATCCGTAATTACGGTTTTGCCGCTGGCGTGAGCCTGGAGCATTATCCCGGCGAACCACTACGGCGCCCCTTTGAATTGGGTCTCAAGTGCTTCGATAAAGGTTTCTATATTCGCTGGGGTGCTGACACGGTGCAGCTGGCGCCGGCCTTTGTTGTTACAGAACAGCAGATAGATAGTTTTATCAATGCCGTTGGAGAATCCCTGCATGAGCTCCCTTGAGTCAGCGGTCGTGGCATCAGAATCAGATACTCTGGGCCACTTTATCAACGGTGAGATTGTAAGCGACCAGCGCCGTAGCGCTGCTGTTTTCAATCCCGCTACCGGGCAGGTCACTCAGCAGCTTGCGCTTGCAGATCAGGCTACCGTCACCACTGCGGTAGATGCTGCAACTGCAGCGTTTCCAGCCTGGCGCCAGACCCCGCCGAACAAGCGTGCCCAGATACTGTTCCGCTACAAGCAGCTGTTAGAGCAAAATGCTGAACCTATCTGTCAGCTCATCACCGCTGAGCATGGCAAAGTCATTGACGATGCCCATGGCGAGCTCGGCCGCGGGATTGAAGTGGTGGACTATGCCTGCGGTATCAGCGAATTGCTGAAGGGCGAGTTTTCCAAAAATGCTGGCCCGGATATCGACAGCTGGTCCGAGTTTCAGCCGCTGGGTGTAGTGGCCGGCATCACGCCATTTAATTTTCCCGCCATGGTGCCCATGTGGATGTTTCCCATGGCTATTGCCTGTGGCAATACCTTTATTCTCAAACCGTCGGAGCGTGATCCTAGTCCGGCACTGCTGCTGGCAAAGCTATTTAGCGAGGCAGGTCTGCCCGATGGCGTGTTCAATGTTGTGAATGGTGACGGCGATACGGTGCAGCACATCCTCGATGATGACCGGGTGCAGGCCTTAAGTTTTGTTGGCTCTACGCCAATTGCCGAGTCCCTGTTCCAGCGTGGCTCCGCTTGCGGTAAAAGAGTGCAGGCGCTTGGGGGCGCCAAGAATCACGCGGTTATCTTGCCTGATGCTGACCTTGAAAACGCAGTGAATGCGCTAATGGGAGCGGCCTATGGTTCCTGTGGTGAGCGCTGTATGGCGATTTCGGTTGCGGTTTGTGTGGGAGAGGAGACTGCCGATAAGACAGTGGCTCTGCTGAAGGACAAGATTGCGGGTCTGAAGATTGGGCCAGGAGTCGATGCCGGCAATGATATGGGGCCTCTCATTACAAAAGCGGCCCTGGATCGCGTCACGCACTTTATTGCAAAGGGCGTGGAAGAAGGCGCAGAGTTGGCGGCAGATGGACGTGGTCTGGAGGTAGCCGGTCACGAATCAGGCTTCTTTATCGGTGCGTCATTGTTTGATCGCGTCACCTCCGAGATGTCCATTTATCAGGATGAAATCTTTGGTCCGGTGCTATGTGTTGTCAGGGTGGATTCACTGGATGCGGCTATGGAGCTCATCAATGCCCATGAATTTGGCAATGGCACCTGTTTGTTTACTCGCGATGGTGAAGCCGCTCGCTACTTCACCGATCATATTCAGGTCGGTATGGTTGGGGTCAACGTGGCCCTGCCTGTTCCTATTGCCAGCCAGAGTTTTGGTGGCTGGAAACGCTCCCTGTTTGGCGACCTCTATGTCTACGGACCGGACGCCGTGCGCTTCTATACGCGTCGCAAAACCATGACGCAACGCTGGCCCGCCAATAGCCAGGCGGAAAAGGCCAGGTACGCCTTCCCGAGCAGCTAGCAGGCCAGGCTGGATCGAGTGATAGCAAGTACTGCTTCAATCTCATGACCATCGCCGAAACCTATCTGGTACTTTTTGCCGCACTGGGAACTGCAGATAAACTGTTCCCGGCCTAGATTGTGGTGTCATTGATTGCCTGTGCGACCGCACTGTTTTTCAATGACAGGCTGACTCGCGCCATGAGTAACTGGCTGTTTTTCCTGTATCTGCTGTTTGCGCTGGTGATGGTGGGTCGCTGGGGGGGTGGTTTTGTCCAAGGTGCTAGAACTGCTCGGCACGCTGAGAGAGCAAGGTGAGAGCTTTCCGTCTCCACAAATCTCCCTGCTGTTGGGAATGGCTTCGATTGCGACCTTCTTTATTGGCAGTTTGGTTACCGCAAG